>CAZNSP010000023.1:0-61042 GCA_964575795.1 uncultured Rhodobacterales bacterium | reverse complement strand
GCTTCTACCGGCCGACCGATCGTGGCAGCGAGCGGGAGCTCGGCGAACGGCTCGCCAGTCTGGAGCGAATGCGATCCCGCCTTTGCGCCGGCGGGGCCGATTGAGCGTCGGAAGAACAGACGTGCTTTCTTCCCTTGCTCGAATTGCCGTCATGCTGTCCGCGTGTCTTTCAAAGGCCGGGTCTGCGCACCACATCAGGGTATCCGGGCACCCGAACCCGACCCCTTGACTTGCGCGCCGATGCGGGGCGTTTGAAGCGTGAACCTTGCCATGATCCGTTGCAGATGACCGGCGTTCAGAAGATCACCGTTGCCGAAGACGATGCCGACCAGCGACTCGATCGCTGGTTCCGGCGGCTCTTTCCGCAGATCACCCAGAGCAGACTGGAACGGTACTGCCGAACCGGCGAGATCCGCGTCGACGGTGGCAGGGTCCGCGCCTCCACGCGCCTGGTCCCGGGTCAGTCGGTGCGCCTGCCGCCGATGCCGGATGCCGAGCCGCCGGCAGCGCCGCGGCGAACGCAGGTCAGCGCGGCCGATGCCGAGATGATCCGCGCCTGCGTCATCTGGCGCGACGACGACCTGATCGTCCTCAACAAGCCGCCGGGTCTCGCGGTTCAGGGAGGCTCCGGTCAGACGCGGCACGTCGACGGCATGCTGGACGCCCTGCGCTTCGAACGCGAGGACCGTCCGCGCCTTGTCCACAGGCTGGACCGCGACACATCGGGCCTCCTGCTGATCGCGCGCAGTCCCCGCGCCGCCGCCGGACTGGCCCGGGCGTTCCAGTCACGGGCGACGCGCAAGATCTACTGGGCGCTGGTCGCCGGCTGTCCCAGCCCGCGCGCCGGCACCATCCGGTACGGGCTCGTCAAGGCGCCCGGACACGGCCCGTCCGGCGAAGGAGAACGGATGATCTGCGTGCCGCCGGACATGGTGGCCTCCACACCGGGCGCCAAGCGCGCGACAACCGACTACATGGTGATCGAAGCCGCGGCGCGGCGCGCGGCCTGGGTCGCCCTCGCCCCGATCACCGGGCGCACCCATCAGCTGCGGGCGCACATGGCCGGTATCGGACATCCGATCGCCGGTGACGGCAAGTACGGCGGAAGCGGGCAGGTCAACGAGGGCGAGGGTTGGGGCGCCCAGATCGGCGGCGGGATCAGCCGCAAGCTCCACCTCCATGCCCGGGTGCTGATGCTGACCCATCCCGTCACGAAGAAGCCGCTGACCTTCGTCGCGCCGCTGCCCGAACACATGGCCCGGACGTGGTCGCTGTTCAGCTGGGAGGCGGACAGCCAGCCGGCCGATCCTTTCGAGGTGGACGAATGACGGCGCCGAGGCTCGTGGTCTTCGATGTCGACGGAACCCTGATCGACAGCCAGCTTGCCATCGTCACCTGCATGAAGGCGGCCTTCGCCGCGATCGGAGAGGAAGCACCGCCGCCCGGCGAGATCCTCTCGATCATCGGCCTGTCGCTGCCGGAGGCCATGGCCGTCCTCGCACCGGGACTGCCCGCCGAGACGCGGTCCGAGGCCGTCCGCAGCTACAAGCAATACTCCATCGGCCTGAGGGGGACCGACAGCGTCTCCCCGCTCTATCCCGGCGCGCTCGCCGCGCTCGACCTGCTCTCGGCGAACCCCGAGCTGCGCCTCGGTGTCGCCACCGGCAAGGCGCGGCGCGGGCTCGACCACACCTTCGACATCCACGGCCTTCATCCGTTCTTCGTGACCACCCAGACTGCCGACAACCATCCGTCCAAGCCGAATCCCTCGATGCTTCTGGCGGCGCTCTCTGAGACCGGCTGTTCCGCCGAGAGGGCGGTGATGATCGGCGATACCGAGTTCGACATCGCCATGGGCCGCGCGGCCGGTTTCGCGACGGTCGGGGTGACGTGGGGCTATCATCCATCGTCCCGCCTCCGCAGCGCCGGGGCGCATGTCGTGATCGACGCGTTCGACGAGCTGCATGGGGCGCTCGACGGGCTCTGGAGCCGGCTCACATGAGCGCCCTGCGACGCAAGCGCTTCTGGAAGGCCGTCGGTGTCGCGGCCGATGGCGGCGGCTACACGGTCGCACTCGACGATCGGCCGCTCCGCACGCCCGATCGGAATGCCCTCATCGTGCCGACCCAGGCCCTCGCCGAGGGGATTGCCGCCGAATGGGAGGCGGTGGAGGCCGAAGTCCGACCGCTCGAAATGCCCCTCACCCGTGCGGCCAACGTCACGATCGACCGGGTGGTGCCGATGGCATCCGCGGTGGCCGAGGCCATAGCGGAATACGGCAATTCCGACCTGATCTGCTATCGGGCCGACGCGCCCGAACCGCTCGTCGCGCGTCAGGCGGAAGCCTGGGATCCGCTCATCGACTGGGCTCGACAGGAACTGTCCGCGGACCTCAGGCTGGTCGTCGGGGTGATGCATCTTGCGCAATCCTCCGATGCACTTTCGGCCCTGCGGCACGCCGTCGACCTCCACGACCCGTTCCGCCTGACCGGGCTCCACGAACTCGTCACCCTTTCGGGCTCGCTGGTGCTGGGGCTCGCCGTGGCGCGGGGTCGTCTTGCAGCTACAGAAGCCTGGAGCCTCTGTCGGATCGACGAGGACTGGCAGAGCGAGCAGTGGGGCCTCGACCACGAGGCCGAGTTGCTTGCCCGAAGCAGGGGGCGCGATTTCCTCCAGGCCGAGACCTATCTGCGTCTTCTCGACCCGCACTGACGGCAGCGCAGGACGCTGCTTTGGGTCCGCCCGCACCCCGTGTCGATGAGGCCGCAACGTCCGCCGTCAAACCCGCGTGCTCGCGCTAAAGTTGTGCTCAAATCGATCACTCTTGCATCGACGCATATGAGAAATGGCGTTGCAGGGCCATGGGTTTGCGCCGTGCTTCTATTGAAAAGGTGGCACTCTGCCCGCTTATTCTGACGCTGGCCTTGACCTTTGGCGGCGGACCGACAAAGTTGCGGCATGGGTCGCCCGCAGCCTGCCGACAGAATGCGGGCGGAGAAGCCCCGGCAATGCTGCAAAACGCAGCGGTCCTTCAGGAAGGGAAAGAAGATGAAAAGACACGTGCTACTCGCCACCGCAGCGGTACTCGCGCTCGGCGCGACGGGCGCTTCCGCCCAGACGCTGGCCGAGGTGCAGGGCCGCGATCAGCTGAAATGCGGCGTTGTGACCGGTCTCGTGGGCTTTGGTGCCCCCGACGAAGCCGGGCGCTGGGACGGCTTCGACGTGGCGGTATGCCGTGCCGTCGCTGCGGCCGTGCTCGGTGACCAGGACAAGGTCGAGTTCATTCCGACCACCGGCGTGACCCGCTTCGAGGCGCTGTCGTCCGGCGAGATCGACCTTCTGGCCCGCAACACCACCTGGACCTTCACCCGTGACGTCGACCTCAACTTCACCTTCATCGGCGTGAACTACTACGACGGCCAGGGCTTCATGGTGCCGGTGGAACTCGGCGTGACCTCGGCGCTCGAACTCGACGGCGCCACGGTCTGCATCCAGACCGGCACGACCACGGAGCTCAACCTCGCCGACTTCTTCCGCGCCAACAACATCACCTACGAGCCGGTGCCGATCGAGACCAACACTGAAGGCCAGCTCCAGTATGTCGCCGGCGCCTGCGACACCTACACCACCGACATTTCGGGTCTCGCTGCCACGCGCGCCACTTTCGAGGACCCGGATGCGCACATCATCCTGCCCGAGGTGATCTCGAAGGAACCGCTCGGTCCGCTGGTCCGTCACGGTGATGATACCTGGGCCGACATCAACCGGTGGGTCCTGAACGCGCTCATCGCCGCCGAGGAATACGGCGTGACGTCCGAGAACGTGATGGAACTGGCCGAGTCGGGGACCGACAACCCGGAGATCAACCGCCTGCTCGGCGTCGAGGGGGAACTCGGCGCCATGTTCGGGCTCGACAACCAGTGGGCGGTGCGCGCGATCGCAGCGGGCGGCAACTACGGCGAGCTCTTCGAGCGGCATCTCGCACCCATCGGCCTGGCCCGCGGCCTGAACGGGCAGTGGAGCGAAGGCGGTCTGCTCTACGCGCCGCCGTTCCGCTGATCTCGATCCTGAAACGGGGGCGCATCTGCGCCCCCGACTTCCAGGACTGAGGGCAAGCCTCGTCCTCGCCTTTCCGAATTGATCGGAACGGCGAGGTGGGACGATCAGGTTGAAGGAGGCTCGGCGCTGATGGCAGCCATTCCGGATCAGGGCAGTGGCGGTTTCCGCCTGTCCATGCTCATCAATGATACGCGCTATCGGTCAATAACAATTCAGGTCATCGCCTTTCTGCTCTTCATCTTTGCAGTCGGCTACCTGCTCAACAACGCGCTGACCAACCTCGCGGCGCAGGGACAGACCTTCAGCTTCCGTTTCCTCGGCCAGGTCGCCGGATACGACATCAACCAGCGCCTGATCGACTACAATTCTCAGATGACCCACGCGCGCGCCGCGATGGTGGGCGTGCTGAACACTCTGCTCATCGCCTTTCTGGGGTGCATCGCCGCAACCATCATCGGTGTCGTCGCCGGCATATTGCGACTGTCCTCGAACTGGCTGGTTGCGAAGATCATGTCGGCTTATGTCGAGATCTTCCGGAACATCCCCGTCCTGATCGTGATCCTGACGATCTACGCGGTGATGACCGAGACGATGCCCGCGCCGAACGCCTTCCGGGGCGAGAACGCGACCTCGAGCATGATCCTGTGGGATTCTGTCGCAGTGACGAACCGCGGGATCTATGTACCCCGACCGATCTTCACCGAAGGCTCGCTGCTGGTCGGGCTGACGTTCGTCGCATCGCTGATCGGTGTCTTCGCATTCGGCCGCTACGCGAAACGGCGGCTATACGCCACGGGCGAGCTTCTGCCGACCCTGCGCATCCAGCTCGCCATCCTGATCCTGCCCACCCTGGTCATGTTCTTCCTCCTGGGCCGGCCGATCTCGCTCGAGGTGCCGGAGCTGCGCGGCTTCAACTTCGTCGACGGTGTCCACCTCAGGGGTCCGTTCATCGCGCTCTGGTTCGCCCTGTCGATCTACACCGCCGCATTCATCGCCGAGAACGTGCGGGCCGGCATCCAGTCGGTCTCCAAGGGTCAGTCCGAGGCGGCGGCGAGCCTGGGCCTGCGCCCGAACTTCATCATGCGCCTGGTCATCCTGCCACAGGCGCTGCGGGTCATCGTCCCGCCGCTGATCTCCCACTATCTCAACCTGACCAAGAACTCGTCGCTCGCCATCGCCGTGGGTTACATGGACGTCACCGCCACGACCCGGATCACGCTCAACCAGACCGGGCGGGCGATCGAGGCGATCCTGCTCCTCATGGCATTCTACCTCGTGATCTCGCTGAGCATCTCGGCCTTCATGAACTGGTACAACGCCAGGATCAAACTGAAGGAGCGCTGAAATGACCGACATTTCCTACGTCCGGCACGAGCCGCTCCCCCAGCTTGAGCCGCCGACCACCCAGACCGGTCCGGTCAAGTGGATGCGCGAGAACCTGTTCAACAGCTGGTTCAACTCGATCCTGACCCTGCTGGTCCTTTACGTGCTCTACCGGCTCCTGGCCGGGACGTTGCCGTGGTTCCTGAACTCGACCTGGAATGCGGGCTCGCTTCAGGAATGCCGCCAGATCAATACCGGCGCATGCTTTGCCGTGATCCGCGAGCGGTGGCAGCAGTTCCTTTTCGGCTTCTACCCCCGCGATCAGTACTGGCGCCCGACGCTGACTTTCTTCCTGATGTGCGGGGCGATCGCGCCGGTACTGTTTCCGGGGGTCTCGCGCAAGCTGCTCTGGCTGACCGCCGCCTTCCCGGTGATCGCCTACTGGCTGATCTGGGGCGGCAGCCTCTGGACGCCGCTTGCGACGGTCGTCGGATTCGGTGTGGGCTACGTGGTCTACCGGGGCCTTGTCGAGCGGACCGGCTTTGTCTGGTCCGCCGCCGCGGGCGTTCTCGCGACCGTTCTCTGGATCAACCTCGTCGCCGGTCCGCTCGCCCAGGTCCTCGGCTCGATCCTTTCGCTCCACCTCGTCGAGGTGGCATCGCGCAACATCGGAGGCTTCACGCTCACGCTGATCATCGGCGTGACGTCGATCGCGATGTCCCTGCCGATCGGCATCCTGCTCGCGCTGGGGCGGCAGTCGCGGCTCTTCTTCATCAAGACGCTCTGCGTCTGCTTCATCGAGTTCATCCGGGGCGTGCCATTGATCACGCTGCTCTTCGTCGCCTCGGTCATGCTCGCCTATCTTCTGCCGCCCGGCACCACCTTCGACCTCGTGCTCCGGGTGATCATCATGGTCACGCTCTTCGCCTCGGCGTATATCGCCGAGGTGGTCCGCGGCGGCCTGGCGGCCCTCCCGCGTGGCCAGTACGAGGCGGCGGATGCAATGGGGCTCGACTACTGGCAGGCCATGCGTCTGATCATCCTGCCCCAGGCGCTGAAGATCTCGATCCCAGGTATCGTCAACGTCTTCATCGGCCTCTTTAAGGACACGACCCTCGTATCGATCATCGGCCTGCTCGACCCGCTCGGACTTTCGACGGCGACGCGTGCCACGACGGAGTGGAACGGCGTCGTGTGGGAAATCTACGGGTTTATCGCCTTGATCTTCTTCGTCTTCTGCTACGGAATGTCGAAGTACTCGCAACATCTCGAGCGCAAGCTCCAGACCGGCCATCGCTAGAAGGGCTCCTCCATGACCGAAGCCATCGTGACCGATCTCAAGCCCGTCGATCGCTCGGCGATGACGGTGTCGGACGAACTCGCCATCGAGATCACCGGCATGAACAAGTGGTACGGCCAGTTCCACGTGCTCCGGGACATCAACCTGACGGTCTACAAGGGCGAGCGCATCGTGGTCTGCGGTCCCTCGGGTTCCGGCAAGTCGACGCTCATCCGCTGCATCAACCGCCTCGAGGAGCATCAGAAGGGCAAGATCGTCGTCGACGGGATCGAACTCACCTCCGATCTCAAGAACATCGACAAGATCCGCTCCGAAGTCGGGATGGTGTTCCAGCACTTCAACCTCTTCCCGCATCTGACGATCCTCGAGAACTGCACCCTCGCGCCGATCTGGGTCCGCAAGACGCCCAAGAAGGAGGCGGAGGAGATCGCGATGCATTTCCTGCGCAAGGTGAAGATCCCCGAGCAGGCGGCGAAGTATCCCGGTCAGCTTTCCGGCGGTCAGCAGCAGCGCGTCGCGATCGCGCGTTCGCTCTGCATGAAGCCCAAGATCATGCTGTTCGACGAACCGACGTCGGCGCTCGACCCCGAGATGATCAAGGAAGTCCTCGACACCATGATCGAACTCGCCACCGAAGGGATGACGATGATCTGCGTCACCCATGAGATGGGCTTTGCCCGGTCCGTGGCGAACCGTGTGATCTTCATGGACCAGGGCCAGATCGTCGAACAGAACGAGCCGGAGGCCTTCTTCAACAACCCGCAGTCGGACCGGACGAAGCTGTTCCTGAGTCAGATCCTCGGCCACTGACGGAGGCGCGGGGCTTCTCGGCCAGATCCGCCTCGCCACGGGTGTGGACGGGCCCTGCGGCTAGTCTCCCGCGAGGTGCTTCGGCACGACGAAGTCGGTGAGCCGGCCCGTCGACCAGCCTACGTCCGACCAGTCAGCCACGTCGAACGCGATGACGGCGGTGGCGGCCGTCGGGAATCTGGTGAAGTCGGTCGAGCCCGGTGGCTCGCGCAGCAGTTGCCGGGCGAATTCGCCGATTCCCGGCATGTGCCCCAGCATGAGCACGGTGTTGACGTCCGGTGCCTTGCCCAGCACACGCAACATGGCCTCGGGTCTGGCCTCGTAGAGCTCCGGCTCGAATCGTGCGGGCCGATCGCCCGTCTCGGCGACGACTCGCGCCCAGGTTTCGCGAGTCCGCTCGGCAACCGAGACCAGGGCAAAGTCCGGTTGATAGCCCTTCTGCCTCAGCCAGCGCCCGAGCAAGGTGGCGGCGTTCCTGCCGCGCTTGTTCAGGGGGCGGTCGATGTCCTTCTGGGCGGGATCGTCCCAGCTGGACTTGGCGTGACGCATCAGGATCAGCGTTTTCATCCGCGATCCGTGCCATGAAAGGCAGCCATGTGAAAGGTCGATTGACCGGGCGGCCGGCGTCCCATCCCGACTGGACAGGCGCGTCGCACCCGGCAGCCGGAGTCGAGGCAATCCTTCCCGACCGCCGTCTCCAGATACCCGTGACAGGCCGTCACGTCATAGCCTCCCGCGACCAGCGCGCCGACCGGGCAGGCCCTTTGGCATGGCCCGTCGCAGCCGTCGCAGGGACGCTTTCCCGGTTCCGGCAGGTCCATCCGCTCGCGGAGTGCCAAGGCACCGCGATAGGAAACCAGCAGGCCCGCCGCCGCATGGACGAGGAGCCCGACCGGCGACGTCCAGGCTTGCCCCGTCCGTTGGGCCCAGAAGATGAAGGGCAGGGGGGCCGCCTCACCGAAAGGGTGAAGCGGTCGCGCACCGAACCGCTGTGCGAGATCGCCGATCACCCGGACAGACCATCGGTCCAGCGGATCGACTGCCCCATCGGCGAATTCTGGGCTCGATCGGAAGACGTCCCAGAATTCGGGCTCGCGCGGGCCAAGCAGCGCCAGGGTTCCACAGGGTCCGGGCACCCGATCCGACGTTTCGGGATGAAAGGCGCCCAGCACCATCAGACCATGGGTGGCCGCGGCTTCGTCGATGTCGCGCAGTGTCATTGCCGGCGGAACGGCAGGAGCAGGCTCCAGCCGAGCCGACTCGGTCGCTCGTCCTGCCATTCCAGCCCCGTGACCATGCCCTCGTGACCGTCACGCGGCTGCGCCAGATAGGTGCCGAACAGCCGATCCCAGACGGACAGCGAAAACCCGTAGTTCGTATCGTGCTCGGAACGGTGCACGGAATGATGCACCCGATGCATGTCGGGCGTCACGACCAGCAGTCGCAGGATCGCATCGACGCGCGGCGGCAGGTTCAGGTTCGCATGATTGAACATCGCCATCCCGTTCAGGATGACCTCGAACAGGATCACGGCGATCGCCGCGACGCCGAGAAGGTAGACGAGACCGATCTTCAGCAGCATCGACAGCGCGATTTCGATCGGATGGAAGCGGATGGCCGTGGTCACGTCGAGGTCCACGTCCGCATGATGGACCCGATGCAGACGCCAGAGTACCGGCACCTTGTGCGTCACCAGATGCTGCGCCCAGATCGCGAAGTCGAGGATGAGGACGGCCAGAACGACCTCCAGCGCGACCGGCCAGTCGAGCCGGTTGAAGAGGCCCCAGTTCCGCGCCTCGGCGTCGATCGCGGCCCCGACGGCGAGCAGCGGCAGGGCAATCGCAAGGAGCCGGAGTGTCAGCGCATCGACGATGACTATGCCCCAGTTGGTCAACCAGCGGCGGCCGCGCGCCTGACGGCGCCCGCGGCGCGGTGCCCAGGCCTCGGCGGCGGCGAGCACCGTGAAGAGTCCCAGGAACACCCCGAAGCGGACAAGAACCTCGTTCGTCATCTCCGTGGAAATGCCCTTTGTCGGGGTATGGTCAATCGGTGCTCGCTAGCCCTTGATCAATGTGCCTGCGCCGTGCTCGGTAAAGAGTTCCAGCAGCACCGCATGCGGCGCCCTTCCATCGAGGATCACCACCGCCCGGGCGCCGCCCTGCAGCGCCGCAAGCGCCGTTTCGGTCTTGGGGATCATGCCACCCTTGATCACGCCCTCGCGCGTCAGCCGCCGTACCTCCTCGGCCGTCAGCTGCGTGATCACCCTCCCGTCGGCGTCCATCACGCCCTTGACGTCGGTCAGAAGCAGAAGCCGGTCCGCCGCCATCGCCGCGGCGATCGCGCCCGCGGCGGTATCGCCGTTCACGTTGTAGGTCTCGCCGCCACGGCCGACGCCGATCGGTGCGACGACGGGAATGAAGTCCGAACTCAGAAAGGTCCGCAAGACCGCCGGGTCGACCTTCACGGGACGTCCGACGAAGCCGAGGTCGATCTGGGTCTCGACCCCGTCGCGTACGACCGTCTTGAGGTCCTTCTCGCAGATCATCAGGTTCGCGTCCTTGCCCGACAGGCCCACCGCCTTGCCGCCCGCGGCGTTGATGGCCTGCACGATCCGCTTGTTGATCCGGCCTGACAGGACCATCTCGACGATCTCGACGGTCGCGGCGTCGCTCACCCGCTTGCCGTCGACGAATTCGGACGGGATGTCGAGCCGGCGGAGCATCTCGTTGATCATGGGCCCGCCGCCGTGCACCACCACCGGGTTCACGTTGCACTGCTTCATCAGCACGACGTCGCGGGCGAACCGATCCATCGCCGCATCGTCGCCCATGGCATGCCCGCCGAGCTTGATCACGATGGTCGCGCCGTCATAGCGCTGCAGGTAGGGCAGGGCCTCGGACAGGGTCCGGGCCGTCGCGATCCAGTCCCGGGGCGAGGGGGTGACGGATTTCTCCATTGCCGGACAGTCCTTTCGCTCACACATTCGTGTTGCTGAATGCCTTTGCGCGCCACAGCAGGAACTTGCGCGCCGACGCGCCCGGACGGATACTCGCGGCCTGCCGGGCTGACAAGGAGCCTTCGATGCGCAGCGTGCCGTTTCTCCTCCTCGTGACCCTCCTCGCCGGCTGCGCGGTGCCCGCGCCGCCGCAATGGCGCGCCGACGGCCCGACCTGCGTCGCCATGTTCCAGGAATACGACCGGCGCCTGAAGCTGTTTCCTGACGAGTCGATCTGGCGTCCCGGGCGCATGGTCGATCCTTGGGTCGAGGCGCAGGGCGCCCGCCTGCGCGATGCCGGTTGCCTGACCAGCACGGCGCAGATCATCGGTCTCGACAGCGCCTCGGCGGATCCCATCGTCGAGAGCGGACCTGCGATCCGACCGGTCTCACTCCACATCGGCGCTGTTTCGAGCATGGAAGACGACGCACGCGTCCGGGCGTTCTTCGAGGCGCGGGGCGTGCGGGCGCGCAGCGTCGGCGACCCGATGCTGGGCCGGCGCATCTATCTCGGCCCCTTCGCGACCGAGGGAGGGCTCCAGGGCGCCGCGACCCTTGCCCGCAGCATCGGTTTCACCGCCCCCTATCCTGCCTTCTTCTGAGCCGCCAGCGGAGTTCGGCCATGTCCCGACGCAGTCTCGCCCTTACAGTCGCCGCCCTCGCCATGCTCGCCGCGTCCTGCGCGCAGCCGCCAATACGCGACACTTCGCGGTGCGAAGGGCTCTTCCGCGACTACGACCTCGCCTTCCGCTCCAACAGCTCCTTCTACCAGCGCGGCGGCGACGATCTGATCGTGCGCCCGGTCTTCTCGCGCCTCAGCTCGCAGCTGATGTCGAATGGCTGCATCACCCAGTCGGACGATCTCGCCAATCTCGACGAACTGCGCCAGGAAATCCTGTCGAACCGCCGCGACGTGGGCGGCGCCGCGGTTCCGCCGACCACGGTCAGCGTCGGTGCGGTCACGTCGCTGACGGACGAGATCCTAGTCCTCTCCTTCTTCCGCGCCCTCGGCTATCCCGCCCGCAGCATCGGCGCCGAGGAGATCGGCAAGCGGATCTTCGTCGGTGGCCTCGTGACCGAGGGGACCGTCAACGAGGTGCTGGATATCTCGCGCCGCGCCGGTTTCGTCGCGCCCTACGTCGCCGATCTCGTGCGCTTCTGACGCGAGATCAGAGCAGGTCCGCGATCCGGCTGCGCAGGACGTCGATGCCCGTACCCTTGTCGGAGGATGTCGCGATGATCTCCGGATAGG
The DNA here is from genome assembly GCA_964575795.1 of uncultured Rhodobacterales bacterium. Taxonomy (GTDB): domain Bacteria; phylum Pseudomonadota; class Alphaproteobacteria; order Rhodobacterales; family Rhodobacteraceae; genus Amaricoccus. The sequence goes on along the minus strand of CAZNSP010000023.1, from coordinate 49,303 downwards.
CGGCGGGCTCCTTCGAGAGGCGCTCTGCCACGGCCCCGGCGACCTTTGCCAGCGCCCCGGGGCCCAGCTTGTCCGTCTTGGTAAGCACGACCTGAAACGTCACCGCCGAGCGGTTCAGCAGGCCGATGATCTCGGCATCGACGGCCTTGATCCCGTGGCGGGCGTCGATCAGCAGGAACACTCGCCGCAATGTCGGCCGGCCCGCGAGATAGGCCCGGAGGAGCGCCTGCCACTTCTCCACGACCGGCTTCGGCGCCTCGGCGAAGCCGTAGCCCGGCAGGTCCACCAGATACATCGGACCCGCCGCCAAGTCGAAATAGTTGATCTCCTGCGTGCGTCCCGGCGTGTTCGAGGTCCGCGCCAGCGCCCTGCGACCTGTCACCGCGTTGATCAGGCTGGACTTGCCGACGTTCGACCTGCCGGCGAAGCAGATCTCCAGCCGGTCCGCGGGCGGCAGCGCGTCCATGGCCGTCACGCCCTTTAGGAAGGTGCAGTCCCCGGCGAAGAGCTTGCGGCCGCGTTCGAGCCGCTCCGGATCGTCTTCTTGGGCGAGTGGGAAGGTCGCGCTCATGTCGCGACAACCATATCACCGATGGCGACTGCGCCCCCCACGATCACTTCGGCATAGACCCCGAAGTCCTGATGCCCCCATCCGGACTCGAGCGCGCCCAGCGTGTCCGCGTCGACTCGCCCCGTGCGGGGATCGACAGTGGTCGCCTTGCAGCGGGTGATCCGCTCACGCACGCCCAGAACCGCAGCGCCGATCCGGATGTCGCGTCCGATCCACTCGAATTCCTCCCAAGGTGCGAGACCGTCCAGCCATATGTTGCCCCTGAACCGCTCCTTGGCGAGCGGTCGGCCGATCCGTTGGGACAGCGCCGCGAGGCTCGCCCCGTTCAGGATCGCGATCGAGGGGAAGTCGCTGTCGGTCATTCCCCGCCCGGGCGCGCGGGTCACGAAGGCGGGGCGCGCACGATCGGGGTCCGAGATCGGTTGCACCCATTCGACCAGCCGGGCCGCGTCCCCGGCGTCGTCGGGATCGACCGTCAGGGTCGGACGCTGCGGATGCTCGAGCGTCACCTGTCCGGTCCCATCGTCCAGCCGCCCCCGGATGGCCATCAGCTGGGGCGACTTGGCGCCCCGGCTGAAGTTCGCGCAGGGCGCCCAGTCGCCGGCCGACGGATCGATGCGCGCGGCCTCGTGACCGATCGCCCAGACTCGGTCCCCCGGCATCGTCGACCCGGGCGCCAGCACGCTGCGCTCGAGCGCCTCGTAGCCGTGCCCCTTGATCGGGTGCCGCCAGAGGTGGCTTACGCGTGCCGCCACCCGCTCAGTCCGCCTTCCGCTCTTTCTTGAAGGCCGACAGGATGTTGCCCAGCACGTTCGGGTTCACGCCCTGGCTCCGCATGATCGTGTACTGCTGAACGAAGGTGATGACGTTGTTCGCCACCCAGTAGATGACCAGCCCCGAGGCGAAGCTCCCCAGCATGAACATGAAGATCCACGGCATCCAAGCGAAGATCATGGCCTGGGTCTTGTCGGTTGGCGCGGGGTTGAGCTTCATCTGAAGCCACATCGAGATGCCCATCAGCACCGGCCAGATCCCGATCGAGAAGATGAAGAAGATGCTGGTCGGGTCGGGCGTCCCCCAGGGCAGCAGCCCGAAGAGGTTCAGGATCGAGGTCGGGTCGGGCGCGCTCAGGTCGCGGACCCAGCCGATGAAGGGCGCGTGGCGCAACTCGAGCGTGACGAAGATGACCTTGTAGAGCGAGAAGAAGATCGGGATCTGCAGGAGGATCGGCAGACAGCCCGAGGCCGGATTGACCTTCTCGCGCTTGTAGAGCGCCATCACTTCCTGCTGGAGCTTCATGCGGTCGTCGCCCGCACGCTCCTTGATCTTCTCCATCTCCGGCTGGAGCGCCTTCATCTTCGACATCGAGACGTAGGACTTGTAGGCCAGCGGGAAGAGCAGCAACTTGATGATCAACGTCAGGCTGATGATCGCCCAGCCCATGTTCCCCAGAAGCTGGTTCATCGTGTGCAGGACCCAGAAGATGGGCTTCGTCAGGAAGAAGAACCATCCCCAGTCGATGGCGTCGATGAACCGGTCGATCGACTTCTCGCTCTGGTAGTCCCGGATCGTCGCCCATTCCTTCGCGCCGGCAAAGAGCCAGGTGGAGGATTCGGCGACCGCGCCCGGTGCCACATTCATAACGGGCAGCCGCATGTCGGTCTGGTAGGTGTCGGTCGCGGGGCTGTACTTGGTCACAGCCGTGAAGCTCTGGCCGGTCGGCGGGATCAGCGTCGACATCCAGTAGTGATCGGTGAAGCCGATCCATCCGCTCTGGCCGACCTCCACGACCTGCGCGGCGGCGCCGCCCTCGGCCGGATCGATCGCAAGGTCGCGGATCTTGCTGTAGCTTAGTTCGGAAAGCGTGCCGTCGGTGACCTTCGTCACGCCCTCGTGCAGGATGTAGAAGCCGCGCAGGTTGCTCGGAAGCCCGTGGCGGGCGACGATCCCGTAAGGCGACAGCCGCACTTCGCTGCCGGTCTGGTTCTCGACCGACTGGGTGACGCTGAACATGTAGTTCTCGTCGATCGCCATCACGCGGCGAAAGATCAGGCCGGCCCCGTTGTCCCACACCAGCGTCACCGGCGTCGTCTCGGTCAGCACGTCGCCGGATTCGACCGTCCACGGGGTCGACGGTCCGGGAACGGCATCGAAGCCGAGCCCGCCGGCCGGAGCCCAGCCATAGAGCGCATAATAGGCCTCGGGCGCACCCGCGGGCGACAAGAGCGTCACCAGCGGCGAGTCCTCGTCCAGCGTGACGCGATAGTCCTTCAGCAGAAGGTCGTCGATCCGCCCACCCGTCAGCGAGATCGAGCCCGCAAGCCGCCGCGTTTCGATGCGAACGCGTTCGGTCTCGGCGATTGCCGCCTCCCGGTTCCGGATGTCCGGCGCCGCCAGGCTCGTCGGCGAGCCTGCTGCCTGATCGGCCGTGGGCGGCACCAGGGCGCCGTCCTGCTGGACCTGCTCGGCCAAATCGCTCGGAACGGGCTGGGGCTCGGGCGGCGGAAACAGGATGAACCAGACCAGAATGACGAGAAAGCTGAGCGCCGTCGCCAGGATTAGGTTCCTGTTCTGGTCGTCCATAAGGGCGGCTCCGGTCGGATTTCTAGAATCTGACAGGGTTCAACAGCCGCGGGGTAGAAAGGTCAAGGTGTATTCGGGCCGCGTGTGCGGGCCAGCGCCGGGGGAAAGCTGGGGGCCTGACAGCGCAGCCAGTCGAGCGTTTCGGCAAATCCCATCGGTCGCGCGATGAAGTAACCCTGGAAGTCGTCGCAGCCCATTCCGGCCAGCATGTCGCGCGCCGCGGCCGTCTCCACGCCCTCGGCCAGCGTGCGGATCCCCAGGGCGCGCGCCATGGCGATCATCGACGCGGTCAGTTTCTGCTGCTCGGGGCAGGTCTCGATGCCTAGGACGAAGCTGCGATCGATCTTGATCCTCGTCACCATGAAGCGACGCAGGTTCGATATCGAGGCATGGCCGGTGCCGAAGTCGTCGAGGTCGATCTGGAATCCCGCCGATGCGAGCCCGCGCAGGTTGCGCACCACGATGTCGGCATCGCTCTTGATCAACACGGTCTCGAGAACCTCGATCGCGATCCGGCCGGGATCGATGTCCAGCCGCTCCGTCTCCCACTTGATCTTCTCGATGAGCCGCGGGTTGCGCAGCTGCGCCAACGCAAAGTTGATCCCCACCGTCGGCACGCTGAGGCCGGCCTCGTCCCAGGCCTTTAGCGATTTCAGTGACTGCGAGAGAATCACTTCGCCGATCCGTTCCGTCAGGCCGGCCTGCTCGGCGAAGTCGAGGAAGGCGGCCGGCGTCAGCAGCCCGCGGTCCGGGTGGTGCCAGCGTGCCAGCGCCTCGAACCCGACCAGGCGACCCGTGCCGAGTTCCAGCTGCGGCTGGAAGAACGGCACGAGTTCGCCCCGCTCCAACCCCGTCATGAGTTCGGTCAGCAGCGCCTCGCGGCGCTCCACCTCCAGCCTCATGCTGTCGTCGAAATAGCGGATCGAACCGCCGCCCATGGCTTGCGCCTCGGACAGGGCGATCTCGGCGTTGCCGAGAATCCGGTCCGCCGAGGGCTCGTCGTCGCTCAGCAGGGTGACCCCCATGCTGCTGCCGACGCGCTGCGCCGTCCCCCGGATCGAGAACGGCTTGTCGAGTGTCAGCTGCAGGCGATGTGCGATCGCCGCCGCGGCGTTGCTGTCGTCGAGATCGACAGCCACCACCACGAAATCATCCTGCCCCAGGTGCGCGGCGAAGTCGCCAACGCGCAGGTTGTGCTGGATGCGCCGGGCGAAGATGCGGATGATCTCGTCGGCGGTGCGTGCCCCGAGCGTCTCCCGCAGCACCTTGAACCGGTCGATATCGATGCGAAGGACCGCCGCAGGCCGCTGGGTGCGCCGGGCCTCGGAGACCGCGCGCGACAGAAAGGCGTGCAGATACGTTCCGTTCGGCAGCTGTGTGACCGGATCGTGTAGGAGACGGTGCCTGCTTTCACGCTCCGTCTCGGTGGCGCGTCGCACCCAGGCCCTGGTCCGGCGCACTGCGGGCATGGCCACGCCGGCGACGAGGCCAAGCAGTCCCAGCGTCTGCAGGGCGAGCAATCCGAAGATTGCCGTCCTGCTCTCGTTCCGGCGCCGCTCCGCTTCGGCTTCCAGCCGCAGCGCCATGAGATCGTAGCGCGGCGCCAGTTGCTCCTCGAAGAGCCGTTTCAGGGTGCGGGCCTCGTCCGGTTCGAGCGCGCCGGCGGATTCGATCAGGCCGGCTTCGGCTTCGAGGAGGAGCGCATTGAGTTCCCTCTGTTGTGAATCGACACTCGCATCGGCCTGCGCCACCGAAAGCCGCTCGCGATCCTGCGCCACCAGCTGTTCGATCTCCCAGGCGAGATTCGTCTGCGCGGTCACCTTCTCGGGACCGTCGGACAGCGTCAGAATGCGCGTCAGGCCATCGACGATCCGTCGCGAAAGGGCCGATTGCTGCGCCCCGATCAGCGCCAGCTCCGAGGCCTGGCCGTGCATCTGGACCATCCGGTCCACTGCCAGATTGCCGGCGGCCATCAGGACCATGCTCGCGCCCAGCACCGTCGCGCAGGCACGCGCGACGAAGCGATCCGGTGTGGGTTTGGAGGAGACGACGGACTCGCTGGACATGTGGCGCAAACTAGGCGCCGAGCCCCTGCTCAATCGTTAAGCCGTGGTCGGTGTGTCCCCCGGCGGCCAAGCCTATTCGCGGCGAATTTTATGATTTCGGCGGATCAGAGCGACTTGAAGTCGAAGAGCGCGGGATCGAGCAGGTGGCTCGGATTGGCCTGGGTCAGTGCCCGGAAGATGATCTGCCGCCTGCCCGGACTGCGCGTTTCCCATTCGTCGACCATGCGCTTGATCTGCTGGCGCTGCAGGCCGTCCTGGCTGCCGCAGAGGTCGCAGGGGATGATCGGATAGTCCATCGCCTTTGCGAAGCGCGCGCAATCCGCCTCGGAGACATGCGCGAGCGGCCTCAGCACGTAGAGATCGCCCTCGTCGTTCAGGAGCTTCGGCGGCATCGTCGCGAGCTTGCCGCCGTGAAACAGGTTGAGGAGGAATGTCTCGATGATGTCGTCCCGGTGGTGGCCGAGAACCACCGCCGAACACCCTTCTTCGCGGGCGATCCGATAGAGATGCCCCCGCCGGAGACGAGAGCACAGCGCGCAATAGGTCTTTCGCGCCGGCACCTTGTCGATGACCACCGAGTAGGTGTCCTGATACTCGATCCGGTGCGGAACCCCCATCCGCGTCAGGAACTCCGGCAGCACCGTCGCCGGAAAGCCGGGCTGACCCTGGTCGAGGTTGCAGGCGAGGAGATCGACGGGCAGCAGCCCGCGCCAGCGCAACTCGGTCAGCGCGGCCAGCAGGGTGTAGCTGTCCTTGCCGCCCGAGAGGCACACCAGCCAGCGGTCGCCGCGTCGCGCCATGCCGTAGGCCTCGATCGCCTCGCGGGTCAGTCGCACGATGCGCTTGCGCAGCTTGCGGAACTCCACGCCCTGCGGCGCGCCGTGGAACAGCGGGTGGATCTCGGCCTCGTCGAACATGTGCCGATGCATACAGGCGCTCCCCGCGCCTGACAATCCGAAGCGCTCCGGGGAAAGTTGGCAAGCCTCCGGAGCGCACCATATGCAAGGGCCTGGCTACCGGAGACCCCGATGAAGCGTCTGTCGATCCTCGCCTTTCTGCTGCTGCTCGCCGCCTGCGCCGGCCGACCGACCCTCGACCAGCCCTCCATGGGGGGCCCCGATCTCGTGCTGGAGGAATACTTCGACGGACGCCTCGTGGCGTTCGGCCAGTTCCAGGACCGCTTCGGCCAGGTGCGCCGCCGCTTCCAGGTTGCCATCGAGGGCGGATGGGACGGCGAGACGCTGACCCTGGTCGAGGATTTCACCTACGAGGACGGCTCGACGGAACGACGCGTCTGGGAACTGACCAAAACGGGCGACACGACATGGACCGGCACCGCACCGGGCGTGCTCGGCACCGCGACCGGCGAGGTGCGCGGCGATGTCTTCAACTGGCAATACACGATCGACCTCCCCGTGGGCGACGACACGCTGCGCGCGAGCTTCGACGACTGGATGTGGCGGCTCGACGACCGGCGCCTGCTGAACCGGGCCTACATGTCCCGCTTCGGGGTCCGCATCGGCGAGGTCATCATCTTCTTCGAGCGGCTGGACGGATCGCACTCGGGAACCGGATCATAGCCCGATGATCCCCAGGGATGGCAGCGCCCGATCCGGCGCAGCGTCAGCCAGCCTCCCTTCAGCGCCCCGTGCTTCTCCAGCGCCTCCAGCGCATAGGCCGAGCAGGTCGGCTGGTAGCGGCAGTGCATCCCGACCCAGGGCGACAGGATCAGCCGGTAGGCCCGGACCGGCAGGGACAGGAGCAACGCCGCCGGGCTCATGCCGGGCGCTCCTGTTCCGTCCGACGCGGCGCATGCACCGAACGGAGTGCGTCGATCAGTTCCTGCAGCATCAGGGCGAAGTTGCGGGTCTCGGTGATCCCGGGACGGCCGATCAGGACATAGTCCCATCCGGTCTGTCCGTGCAGGGGGAGCGCTCGGCGCGCGATCTCGCGCAGCCGCCGCTTCGCGCGGTTGCGGGCAACGGCGTTGCCGACCTTCTTCGATGCAGTGAAGCCCACACGGATGCGCCCGTCATCATCGCCGGACGGACGTCGCAGTGCCTGGAGGACAAAGGCCGGCGTGGCCACACGCCGACCGCGCGCCGCCGCCACGAAGGCGGCCCGCTTGCGGATGATCTCGACAGGCAATGGTCCGCGGCCGGTGTCGGCGGAAGCCTCCACCAGCTCCGGCATCGGCGCGACTGGCGTCAGGCCGACAGCCGCTTGCGACCGCGCGCCCGGCGGCGGTTGATCACCAGGCGGCCGCCCTTGGTTGCCATACGGGCGCGAAAACCGTGACGGCGTGCCCGCACGAGATTGCTGGGCTGGAAAGTGCGCTTCATTTCAGTCTACTCCGATTCGGCCCGGGCCCCACCGCGGCCCGTTCGGACAGATACCTGCAGTCGCGCAGTTCCTGCCCGGAAAAACGAGACCACGCTCATAGGTCCACGCGCCGGTGAAGTCAATTCACTGTGCCGCTCCGCGGGCGCCATCTGGAGTGAAGCGTCCGGGGGGAAGCGTGGCCCTCGATTCCGGTGCTTTCCGAGGAGCCGGGGCGTGCTATGCCTCCATCGGTCTAGACAGGGGATCGCAGATGGCTCGCAGGCTGCTGTTTCGTCTGGTGCGGCTGGTCGTCCTCGCGACGCTCATGGCGATCGTGATCGTGCAGGTGGTGCGGGTGCATGAGGCGGTCACGGGGCCACCGCTCGCGGCATGGCATACCTTCGTTCCGGACGAACCCTCGGCGGGCGAGATCGACGGCATGGACTGGGCGGAGTGGATTGCCGCGGAGGATCGGCTCCGCGTCGAGGTCCGCGACCATCTGGCCGGCGCGCTCGACCCCGAGGACAAGGTGCCGGAGAATCGGTTCTTCGCGGGCAGTCCCTTGAATCCGATGAACTTTTCCGTGGACTGGAACCGGTCGTTCATCCTGGAGCCGGAGGGCGCGCCGCGCGGGGCGGCGGTGTTCCTGCACGGGCTTACGGATGCGCCGTTCAGCCTGCGGCACCTGGCGGAGTTCTATCGGGACCGGGGGTTCGTGGCGGTGGCGATGCGGATGCCGGGGCACGGGACGGTTCCGGGCGGGCTGACCAGGGCGGACTGGCCGGAGTGGCTGGCGGCGACGCGGCTTGCCGTGCGCGAGGCGCGGCGGCGCGCCGGGGGCGACAACCCCTTGCATATCATAGGATATTCCAACGGCGGTGCCCTTGCGGTGAAGTATGCGCTGGATGCGGTCGAGGACGAACGGCTCGACCGGGCGGACCGGCTGGTGCTGATCTCGCCGATGATCGGGGTGACGGGGTTTGCGCGGTTCGCGGGGTTGGCGGGCTGGCCGGCGGTGATCCCGGGTTTCGTGCGGGCGGCGTGGCTCAACACGATGGTGGAGTTCAACCCCTTCAAATACAACTCTTTTCCCGTCAATGCGGCGCGGCAGACGCATCTGCTGACGCGGGCGTTGCAGCAGCAGATCGACAGGATGGAGCGGAACGGGCGGCTGGCCGAACTGCCGCCGATCCTGACGTTCCAGTCGCTGGTGGACGCGACGGTGAGTACCCGCGCGGTGATCGACGCGCTTTATGATAAACTGCCCGACAACGGCAGCGAATTCGTCGTGTATGACGTGAACAGGAGTACCGTCGTCGCGCCGCTGATACGCTCGGCGACTTCGGAGCTTCTGGGCCATCTGCTGCCGCCCGCAGTCCGGAACTTCAGCTATACGGTCATCACCAACGCGGGATCGGGCGATCCGCGCATGGTGGCGGTGCGGACGGCGGCCGGGGCGGGCGAGGCCGAGACCCTGGCGATCGACGCGGACTATCCGCGCGACATCTATTCGCTGTCGCATGTGGCGCTGCCGTTTCCGCCGAGCGACGGGCTTTACGGGGGCGACCCGGATCCCCTTGACGACTTTGGGATAAATCTCGGGACGGTGTCGGTGCGGGGTGAGTCCGGGGTGCTTTCGACGGGGATGGAGACGCTGACGCGGATCACCTTCAATCCGTTCTTCGACGACATGCTGGGCCGGATCGGGGCGGTGGTCGGGGAGCCGTGAAACGGCGATTCGGTCAGTGCTATTTACGTGCTATTTGGGTGCTATTTGGGTCCCATGAATTCGGCGGCCCCCGGGGGCGGCGGGTTCGCCTTGTCCGGAGCGGTCCCCCGGAATATCCTGATGCGATGCAGCATGGTCGCTGCACTGCAAGCGAAACGGACGGGGCGCGCGAGGATGAACGAGCAGCAGACGGAACGGAAGGCGCCGGCGCGGCGCGGACGGCCGATCAACCTCGCGCTGCAGGGCGGCGGGTCGCACGGGGCGCTGACCTGGGGCGTGCTCGACCGGCTGCTCGAGGACGGGCGGCTGTCGCTGCGCGGGATCAGCGGCACCAGTGCCGGGGCGATGAACGCGGTGGTGCTGGCGGACGGATTCGCCCGCGGCGGGCCGGACGGCGCGCGCGAACTGCTGGAGCGGTTCTGGAAGGCGGTGAGCGACGCGGCGCGGTTCTCGCCGATCCAGCGCAGCGCGTTCGACCGGATGTTCGGCCGCTACAGCCTCGACTATTCGCCCGGCTACCTGTTCGCCGAGAACCTGAGCCGGGTGTTCTCGCCCTACGAACTGAACCCGATGGGGATCAACCCGCTGCGCGACCTGCTGCTCGACATCGTCGATTTCGACAACGTGAACCGCAGCCGGTCGGTCACGGTGCATGTCACCGCCACCAACGTGCGCACCGGGCGGCCGCGCATCTTCAGCGCCGGCGAGGTGACGGTGGACGCGGTGATGGCCTCGGCCTGCCTGCCGCAGATGTATCCGGCGGTCGAGATCGACGGCGAAGCCTACTGGGACGGCGGCTTCAGCGGCAACCCCGCGCTCTATCCGCTGGTGAGCAACCGCACGCCCGACATCCTCGTGGTGCAGATCAACCCGCTGGTGCGCCACGAACTGCCGAAGAGCGCGCGGGAGATCATCAACCGGGTGAACGAGGTCAGCTTCAACTCGAGCCTCGTGAAGGAATTGCGCACGCTCGCCATCGTGCAGCGGATCGCGGCGAAGCAGGGCATCGACCTCGGCAACTATACCCGGACCTATCTGCACCTGATCCATGTGGACACCGAGGTGCAGGACCTGTCGGCTTCGAGCAAGCTCAATGCCGAATGGTCCTACCTGCGGCTCCTGTTCGATCGGGGACGGGCCTGGGCGGACCGGTGGCTGGCGGAGAACTTCGAGCATGTCGGCAGGCGCTCGACGCTCGACCTCGAGGATCTCTACCGGGACAGCCACCTGTCGGACCGGGCGCTGGCGGAACTGGCCGAGGCAGAGGAGCCCGCGGAGTCGCCTGTGGGGGAAGCCGGGCGCTGAGCGCCGCGACGCTCGGGCCGCTTTACCGGCGGCCCCGGCAGGGCTAGAGTGTCCGCGCCGCATCGGATGCGGGCCCGTCTCCCGACCGGGACGGCCGTATGTCATGACGGTTGCGCGGGAACGCACGAGACTGCTGGGAGTTGCCGGACTTGAGGTTCCGACCGGGTTGGATCGCCGTCTGCCTGGTGCTGGCGGCCTGTTCGCCGCGCGGGGTGATCACCATCGCGCCCGAGGCGGCCTCGGTCGGCGCGGTGCACGAGATGCTGACCGCCACCTCGCGCGAGCCGGAGGACGGCCCCGGCATCTATTCCCGCGCCCGCTCGGAAACCCTGCACTTCTCGCGGTTCAACGTCTCGGTCCCGCCGGAGCGCGATCCGGGCACGGTGAACTTTCCCTACGGGCAGACGCCCGATCCGGCCCGGCATTTCCTGACCGTTTCGGCGCAGCGCTTCGCCGACGAGCGGGCCTTCGTCGCTGCGGTCGATGCCGCGCTCGCCAAGCGTCCGGCGGGGCGGCGCGAGGTCACGGTCTTCGTGCACGGGTTCAACACCAATTTCTCCGAAGGACTCTATCGTCACGCCCAGATGGTGCACGACTTCGAGTCGCCCGGCGTGTCGGTGACCTATGCCTGGCCCTCGGGGGCGAGCGTGCGTGCCTATGCCTTCGACCGGGAAAGCGTGCTCTTTGCCCGCGACGGGCTGGAGCGGGTGCTGGAGGCGCTGACCCGGACGCGGGCGGAGCGGATCGTTGTGTCGGGCCATTCGATGGGCGCGCTCCTGGTGATGGACACGGTGCGCCAGATGTCGATCCGCGGCTCGGACCGGTTCTTCGAAAGGCTTCAGGCGGTCATGCTGATGGCGCCGGACCTCGACGTCGACGTGTTCCGGACGCAGGTGGCGGCGCTGCGGACGCGCGAGGTGCCGATCTATGTCTTCGTGTCGGGGCGCGACCGGGCGCTGCAGCTTTCCTCGTTCCTGCGGGGCGATCCGGACCGGCTGGGCTCGATCCGGGACAGCGCGCGGCTCGCGGGGCTGGAGGGGGTCGTGGTGATCGACGTGAGCGACGTGCAGGGCTCGGACGATCCGCTCAACCATTTCCCGGTGGCGACCTCGCCGGCGATGATCGCGCTGATCCGCGGCCTCGACCAGGTCGGGATCGAGATGTTCGAGGACGAGAAGCGGTCGCCGAACGTGTTCGAGACCACGATCAACGTGGTGCAGGACGTGACCGAGGTCGTGCTGCAGCCGCTGGTGGACTAGCGGCGCGGGTGGGACGGCGATGACGGCTGCGGCGCTGCACCAGCGGATCGCCACCCTCGCGCTGGCGGCAGTCGGGGTGGCGGTCTTTGCCGCCCTCGGCCTGCCGCTGCCGTTCCTGCTCGGCCCGCTCGCCGCCTGTCTGGTCGCGGCGCTGGCGGGGGTGCCGCTGCGCGGCATGGGCTGGGTCGGGAGCGGGATGCGGATGGTGCTGGGGATCGCGGTCGGCGCCTCGATAACGCCCGAGCTCGTCGACCGGCTGCCGGACATGGTCTGGTCGGTGGCGCTGGTGCCGGTCTTCGTGCTGGTGATCGGTGCGCTCGGCTATCCGTTCTTTCACCGCGTCCTCGGCTACGACCGCGCGACGGCCTATTTCGCGGCGATGCCGGGCGGGTTGCAGGACATGCTGGTCTTCGGGCGCGAGGCGGGCGGCAACCTGCGCACGCTGTCGCTGATCCATGCGACGCGGGTGCTGGTGATCGTGTCGCTGGCGCCGATCCTGATCACCGGGATCTGGGGTCTGCCGCTGACCGACGCGCCCGGGGAGCCGGCGCGCGAGGTGCCGCTGGTCGAGATGGCGCTGATGCTGGTGGCGGGCGCGGCGGGCTGGTGGGGGGCGGCGCGGGTCCGGCTCTTCGGGGCGTCGATCCTCGGGCCGATGATCGCCACCGCGGCGCTGAGCCTCGGCGGGGTGATCGGGCACCGGCCGCCGGCCGAGGCGATCCTCGCCGCGCAGTACTTCATCGGCATCGGGATCGGGGCGTCCTATGCCGGGGTGACGCTGGCCGAGATCCGGCGCGACGTACTGGCGGGGGCGGGGTTCTGCCTGCTGCTGGCCGCGGTGGCGCTGGTCTTCGCCGAGGCGGTGGCGCTCAGCGGGCTGGCGCCGCCGCTCGAGGCGTTCCTCGCCTTCGCGCCGGGCGGGCAGGCGGAGATGGTGGTGCTCTCGCTGGTGGCGGGTGCGGACGTGGCCTTCGTCGTCACCCATCACCTGGTGCGGATGGTGACGGTGATCGTGGGCGCCCCGGTCCTCGCCCGGCGGATGGGGGCGGCGCGCGGCCCGGCGGAGTGAGTTCAGCGGTCGAGCATCCGGCGCAGTGCCGCGACCGCGGTCGGGTAGCCGTCCGGGCCGAGCCCGGCGATCACCGCGGTGGCGGCGCGCGAGACGAGCGATCGGTGGTAGATCTCCTCGCGCCGGTGGATGTTGGAGATGTGGAGTTCCACGATCGGGCCCGGATACATCTTCAGCGCGTCGAGCACCGGGATCGAGGTGAAGCTGAGTCCGGCGGGGTTGATGACGATGCCGGCGGCGCCGGTGTCGATCGCCTCGTGGATCCAGTCGACGAGCTGGCCCTCGAAGTTGGTCTGGCGGAAGACGATCGTGTCGGGGTCCGCGGCGGCGCGGCACATGGCCTCGATCTCGGGCAGGGTGGTGGTGCCGTAGATCGCGGGCTCGCGCCGGCCGAGGCGGTTGAGGTTGGGGCCGTTCAGGACGTGGATCGGGCGGGGCATGCGGTCTCCTGGGTCAGGCGCCGTAGCCGAACTGGCGCGGCAGCCAGAGCACGAAGTCGGGGAAGAGGGTGATGACCGCGAGGGCGGCGAGCAGCGCGCCGATGAAGGGCAGGAGGTCGCGGATGATCGCCCGGAGCGGCGCGCGGGTGATGCTCTGCATGATGAAGATCAGCAGGCCGTAGGGCGGCGTGACGAGGCCGATCATGATGTTGACCACCGCGACCACGCCGAAATGCACGAGGTCGATGCCGAGCGCGTTGGCGGTCGGGATGAAGACCGGCACGATGATCAGGAGGATCGCGGTGCCTTCGAGCAGCGCGCCGAGGAGCAGGAGGACGATGTTGACCAGCAGGAGGAACTGCAGCGGGGTGAGGTTGAAGTCCTCGAGGAAGGCCCGCAGCGCCTGGGGGATGTTCTCGGCCGTCACCACGTAGTTGAAGACGAGCGCCCCGGCGATCAGCATGCCGATCGAGGCCGAGGCCCGCGCGCCGCGGTCGAGCGCGCCGAGGAGATCGCCGAGGCGGATGCTGCGGTAGAGCAGTGCGGAGACGAGGAGCGCATAGGCCGCGGCGACGGCGGCGGCCTCGGTCGGGGTGACGACGCCCGAGTAGATGCCGCCGAGGAGGACCACCGGCATCATCAGCGCGGGGAAGGAGCGGGCCGTCAGCCCCGGCAGTTCCCGCAGGGGCACCGGCGCCTCGACCGGGAACTGCCGGCGCCGCGCCATGGCGGAGATGACGAGCATCAGCATCAGGCCCATCAGCAGGCCCGGCAGGATCCCGGCGAGAAAGAGGTAGCCGATCGAGGCGCCCGAGACGAGCGCGTAGAGCACCATCGGGATCGACGGCGGGATGATCGGGCCGATCACCGCCGCAGCGGCGGTGAGCGCGCCGGCGAAGCTGCGCGTGTAGCGGCCGTCGCGGGTCATCATCTCGGCCACGATCCGCCCCGAGCCGGCGGCATCGGCGATCGCGGAGCCCGACATGCCCGAGAAGATGGTCGACTGGACCACGTTCACAAAGGCCAAGCCGCCGCGGAACCGGCCGACCAGCGCGTTGCAGAACCTGAGCAGCCGGTCGGTCATCGAGCCCATGTTCATCAGCTCGGCCGCGAGGATGAAGAGCGGCACCGCGAGGATGACGTAGCCGGTGAACATCGAGTTCAGGAGCCGCTCGGCCGCGAGCCCCATGTCCTGGCCGCGCAGGTAGAGCCAGAGGATCGAGCCGGTGATCATCGAGAGCCCGATCGGCAGGCCGAGGAGCGCGAGCCCGCAGATCGCGATCAGGGCGGCGGTGAAGGGATCCACGCTCAGCGCCCCCCGTCGTCGTCAGGCTCGGCCGCGAGCGGGTCGTGGCCGAGGGCCGCGCGGGTGCCAAGCCAGAGGTAGCGGATCACGATCGCCACGGCGAAGACCACGTAGATCGAGAACAGCCAGTCGTAGCGGATGCGCAGATAGGCGGTGCGCTGCACCCGCATGAAGGTCACGTAGTCCCAGACCGCCGGCAGCGACACGAGGAACAGTCCGACCACGGCGAGCGCGATGATCACCGTCATCGCCCGGCGCATCGCCGGCCGGGCGTTGCCGTAGAAGATGTCGAAGCGGATCTCGTCGCGTTCCCGCACCACGAAGGCCGCGCCCCAGAGCACCAGCCACATCCAGAGCACGGCGCTGAGTTCCGACGCCCAGCCCGAGGGCCAGTTCAGCACGTAGCGGAAGAGGATGGTCAGGAGGAACGACAGGAACATCACGCCGAGCATCGCCGCCGCGACGAAATCCGCCGCGCGCCGCAAGCCCGCCGCCAGCCTGATCGCCCTCTCGCGCATTGTCCCCCCGGGGTCGACGGGCCGGCGGAGCCGCCGGCCCGTCCGGTCGCCTCAGAGCCCGTTGATCCGGTCGAGCATGCCCTCGGGCCAGTCGGCCGAGAGCGGCGAGTTCAGGTACTGCTCCTGCGCGTAGGCGCGGAAGGCGTCGATGTTCGGGGTGTAGACCTCGAGCCCCTGCTGGCGGAAGGATTCGGCCAGCGCCTCCTCGCGTGCCTGATGCTCGGCCGCGCTCCAGGCCATGGCCTCGTCGGCGGCGGCCTGGAAGGCCTCCTGCTGCTCGGGCGTCATGGCGTTCCAGACGCTCGACGACACGGTCAGCAGGTCGAAGGCCACCAGATGCGAGGTCAGCGCGATCTGGCTCATCACCTCGTAGAACTTCATGTTCTCGACGTTCGGCAGCGGGTTGTCCTGGCCGTCGATCGCGCCGGTCTGGAGCCCGGTATAGACCTCGGCATAGGCCATCGCCGTGGGGTTCGCCCCGAGCGCGGTGCCGAGGAACTGCCAGGACTCGCCCGGGGGCATGCGCAGCCGGATGCCGGCCATGTCGGCGGGCGTGTCGATCTTGCGGTCGGGCTTCAGCCCGACGTGGCGGGTGCCGAAGAAGGTCGGCCCGAGGATGTGGATGCCGAGCTGTTCCTCGGCCATCGCCTTCATCTCCTCGCCGGCGTCGGAGTTGAAGAAGGTCATCAGGTGGTCGGCGTCGCGGAAGAGATAGGCCGAGGTCAGGATCGACCAGGCCGGGATCTGGTTGGCGATATCCTGCGGCGCGATGTTGCCCATCTCGAGGTTGCCGCGCTGGAGCGCGACCAGCTCGGTCCCCTGGCCGAAGAGCGTGCCGCCGTAATGCAGTTCGAGCGTGTAGTCCTCGGCCAGCGCCTCGGCGAGGCGTTCCATCATCCGCGCGCGGATGTCCTGGTCCGAGAAGACCGCCGAGAAGCGCAGCACGGGCTTGTCCTGCGCCGCCGCCGCCCCGCCAAGGGCCCCGGCCGCGATCAGCGCCGCGCCCGCCGCCATCATCATCCGTCGTGTCAGCCGTATCGTCATGTCTTCCTCCCGTCCGGATTCGCCGCGGCCTGCGCCGCGTTGCAACCGGCCCACGCTATCGCCGGCAGACCGCATTTCAACCGCAAAATTCGCTTTCAACCGACATAATGCGTATCGTATGACGAAAACCGGAGAGTTCTGGCGGAGGCGCGTCCGTGAACATCGGCTTCAGGGACCTTGAGGGGGCGGCGGCCGGCACGCCCGGCGAGGATTGCTACCGGGCGATTCGCGGCGACATCCTGCACGGACGGCTGGCGCCGCGGGCGCGGTTGCGGCTCGAGGCGCTGCGCGGGCGCTACGGGGCGAGCATCAGCACCCTGCGCGAGACGCTGAACCGGCTGGCGGGGGAGGGGCTCGTCACCGGGCTCGGGCGGCGCGGCTTTGCCGTGGCGCCGGTGACGCGGGCCGAGTTCCGGGAACTCGCGGCGCTGCGCTGCCTGCTCGAGGAGCACGCGCTCGAGCGGTCGTTCCGGCGGGGCGACCTGGAATGGGAGGGCGACGTGGTCGGGGCGCATCACCGGCTCGACCGGGCGGAGCGGATGATCCTGGCGGGCGACGCCGGGCAGTCGGACCTGTGGAAGCAGTACGACAAGGCGTTCCACCAGACGCTGATCTCGGCCTGCGCCTCGGCGGCGCTGGCGGAGGCCTATTCCGGCATCTACGACCGCTACCTGCGCTACCAGATCATCGCGATGGTGTTCCGCGGCGAGCGCGCCGCCGAGGAGCACCGGGCGCTGCGCGACTGCGCGCTGGAGCGCGACACGCTGGCGGCGCAGGCGATCCTGCGCCGGCACATCGAGGCCTGCGTCGAGCACACGGTCGGGTCCGGGGCGCTGGACGACGGGCCGGTTGCCGAGCCCTCCGCCGCGTCCGAGACCGTGGGACAGGCCGTCTGGAAGCGGCTGCGCGGCGACATCCTCGCCGGGCGGCTCGCGCCGGGGCAGAAGCTGCGCCTCGACGCGCTGCGCGGCGACTACGGGGCGAGCGTCAGCACGCTGCGCGAGGTGCTGAACCGGCTGGTGACCGAGGGGCTGGTGCTGGCCGAGGGGCAGCGCGGCTTCGAGGTGGCGCCGATCTCGCGCGCGGATCTGGTCGAGATCGCGGAGCTGCGGCTCCTGCTCGAGAACCACGCGATCGCCGAGGCGTTCCGCACCGGCACGGTGGAATGGGAGGCGCAGGTGGTGGCGGCCTATCACCGGCTGGCGGCGATGGAGCGGCGCATGGCCGAGGGCGACACCGACGTCACCGAGCAGTGGAAGCTCTACGACTGGGAGTTCCACCAGGCGCTGATCGCGGGCTGTGGCTCGCCGGTGCTGATGCAGGCGCACGGGCAGGTCTTCGAGAAGTACCTGCGCTACCAGATGATCGCCCTGTCGTTCCGCGGCGAGGTGGCGGCGGAGGAACATCGCGCGCTTCTCAACCACGCGCTCGCCCGGGACGTGCGCGGGGCGCAGGAGGTGCTGGAGCGGCACCTCGCCGGCGGGCTCGACCACGCGCAGCGGGCGGGCTGCGTCTAGGACGTCACGCGCGCCATGGTGCCGGGATCGCCGACCGGGCGGTGCAGGTCCGTGGCGGGGCGGGCTCGATCGAGGAGCACGCGGTTGCGCGGCTCCATCGCGACGTGCGGCTCTTCCGGCTCCACGAGAGCACCACGCAGATCCGGCAGCCGGTCATCGCGCGGGAGATGCTGCGCGGCACTGGGCGCCGAGGGGCGGCTTCTCCTTGCGTGCAAATTATTCCGGGGCGCGTGGGTTTCACGCGGAAACGGCGTGGGGCTGCGAAGGACGCCGATCGCATTCAGGAATTCAATGACAAAATCGTTCGCGCGGCGGCGGCGAAACTGGCACGAAGCTTGCTTGGACTCAGGGCAGGCGGCAGACTGCAACAATAACGGCCGCCTCGTTCCAACAGAACCGCGAGGATCGCATGCGCCACTCTCCGTCCCTCACCCTGCCAGCCATCCTGCTCGCGCTATGGCCGGCTGCGTCCGTGCAGGCGCAGGACATCGTCGTCGGGTTCACCGCCGATGCCCTGACCCTCGATCCTGCGAACCATCGCCACCGCGACACCGAGACGATCATCCGCAACATGTCGGACGGGCTCCTGACCCGTGATGCGAACATGCAGGTCGTGCCGGAGCTGGCGGAATCCTACACCCAGATCTCGCCCACGCTCTACGAGTTCAAGCTGCGGCAGGGTGTGAAGTTCCACAACGGCGACCCGATGACCGCCGAGGACGTGGCCTTCACCTTCAACCGGATCGTGCAGGAGAACGCGATGGGCGGCGAGACCAGCCCGCGCAAGGGCCTGCTCGGCCCGGTGGAATCGGTCGAGGTGATCGACGAGAACACCGTGCACTTCCACCTGTCCGCGCCCTGGCCGCTCCTGCCGCCGATGCTGCCCGTCCAGGAGGTGGTGCAGAAGGCCTTCGTGGAGGCGCAGGGCAACGAGGGCATGGCGTCGAACGTGAACGGCACCGGGCCCTTCCGCCTCGTCGAGTGGCGCAAGGCGGATTCGATCATCATGGAGCGGTTCGACGACTATTACGGCGGCTCGCCCGACATCCCGCCGGTGGGGCCGGCCAAGGCCGACCGGGTGATCTTCCGCATCATCCCCGAGAGCGCCTCGCGCGTCGCGGCGCTGCTGGCCGGTGAGGTCCACATCATCAACGAGCTGCCGGCGCATTCGATGGCGCAGGTCGCGAACAACCCGGGCACCGAGGTGATGACGGTGAACGGCACGCGCACCTTCTTCATCGCGCTCGACAACGTCGAGGGGCCGTTCACCGACGTGCGGGTGCGGCAGGCGGCGAACCATGCGCTGGACAAGTCGCTGATCATCGACCGCATCCTCAACGGCACCGCCACGCCGCTCAACGGCGTGATGAGCCCCGACGCCTTCGCCTTCAACGCGGACCTGCCGGAATACACCTACGACGTCGACCGGGCGAAGGAGCTGCTGACCGAGGCGGGCTATCCCGACGGGCTGGACGTGACGCTCGACGTCGAGGCGGCGTTCCGCGACATCGGCGAGGCGATCGCCTCGGTCCTGACCCAGGCGGGCATCCGCACCCGGGTCGAGGTCGGCGAGACCGAGCTCCTCGTCTCCCGCTGGCGCGGCGAGAACGCGACCCGCGGCGACATGTGGCTCACCTCGTGGGGCAACGGCTCGCTCGATCCCTTCGACATCATGGAGCCGACGCTGGTGACCGGCGCGCGCGGCAATTCCGCGGGCTATTCCAACGCCGAGGTCGACGCGCTGATCGCCTCGGGCGACGTGGAGATGGACGCCGAGAAGCGGGCGGAGATCTACCGGCAGGCGCAGGTGATCGTGAACGCCGAGGCGCCGTGGATATTCCTGTGGCTGCCGCAGGACATCTACGGCGTGTCGAGCCGGCTCAAGGGCTGGCAGCCGAGCGCGGACAGCCGCATCAACCTGCACCGCGCCTATCTCGAGTGACTTGCGATCAGTCCGGGCGGCGAACCCGCCCGGACACCCTGCGCGCAGCGCCCCCTGACCGACACGGGACCCGACGATGACGCTGGCGAGCTTTCTCACCCGTCTCCTGCAGCTGATCCCGGTGCTCCTCGGGGTGAGCGTGATCGTCTTCCTGATGATCACGCTGACCCCCGGCGACCCGGTGCAGATCATGATCGGCGACCAGCGCGTGTCGCCCGAGGAGATCGCGCGGCTGCGCGCCGAGCTCGGCCTCGACCGGCCGCTCGTCGAACGCTTCTTCGTCTTCATCGGCAATGCGCTCCAGGGCGAGTTCGGCCAGAGCTTCTTCCACCGCCGCCCGGTGATCGACGTGATCGCCGAACGGCTGCCCGCCACGATCGAGCTCGCCGTCGTGGCGCTGGTGATCGCGGTGGCGACCGCGATCCCGCTCGGCATCCTCGCCGCCGTCCGCCGCGGCAGCTGGATCGACAAGGTGGCGACCGTGGGCTCGCTCCTCGGCGTGTCGCTGCCGGGGTTCTGGTTCGCGATCCTGCTGATCATGCTCTTTGCGGTGAACCTCCAGCTCCTGCCGGTCGCGGGGCGCATCGGCTATGCGAGCGAGGTCGCGCCGATCACCGGGTTCCTGCTGATCGACACGCTCCTGCGCGGCCGCCCCGACGCCTTCCTCGACGCGCTGCGCCACATCCTCCTGCCCGCGATCACCCTCGGCCTGCCGATGGCGGCGATCCTGATGCGGGTGACGCGGACCTCGATGCTCGAGGTGCTGCGCTCGGACTACATCACCTTCGCCGAGGCCAAGGGGCTGAAGCGGTCGCGCGTGCTCTACCGCCACGCGCTGAAGAACGCGCTGATCCCGACCGTGACCGTCGCCGCGATCGAGATGGGCTCGCTCCTCGGCGGATCGATGATCGTCGAGACGGTGTTCGGCTGGCCCGGGCTCGGCCGGCTGGTGGTCGAGAGCATCTTCATGCGGAACTATCCGCTGATCCAGGCGGCGGTGCTGTTCTACGCGGTGACCTACGTGCTGCTGAACTTCGTCGCCGACCTCCTCTATACCCAGCTCAACCCGAGGGTCCGGCTGTGACCACCGAGACGCTCGTCCCGCCGGCCGTGGCCGATCCGCACACCGAATCGCCGCTCCGCCGCAACCTGCGCAGCTTTGCCGCGAACCGGCTGGCGGTCGCGGCCAGCGGCATCGTGATCGCCTTCGTGCTGATCGCGATCTTCGCACCCTGGCTCGCGCCGCACGACCCCTATGCCACCGACCTCTTCCGCCGGCTCCAGCCTCCGGCCTGGGCGGAGGGCGGCGACTGGGCCTATGTCCTCGGCTGCGACGCGCTCGGCCGGGACATCCTGTCGCGGATGATCTACGGCGCGCGGGTCTCGATCTTCATCGGCGCGACCGTGGTCTTCGTCGCCACCACCATCGGCATCCTCGCCGGGCTCGCCGCGGGCTATCTGCGCGGCTGGACCGACATCGTCATCTCGCGCCTCGTCGACATCCTGCTGGCCTTTCCCTACCTGATCTTCGCGATCGGCCTGATGGCGATGATGGGGCCGGGGCTGCAGAACATCGTCATCGCGCTCGTCTACAAGGAATGGGTGATCCCCTGCCGGGTGGTGCGCGGCGAGACGCTCGCCGCGAGCCAGATCGAATATGTCGAGGCCGCCCGCGCCCTCGGCGCCTCGCCCCGCCACATCATGCTGCGCGAGATCCTGCCGAACATCCTGTCGCCGGTGATCGTGGTCTCCACCATCCGGATGGCGCATGTGATCATCCTCGAGGCGAGCCTCTCCTTCCTCGGCATCGGGGTGCAGCCGCCGACCGCCTCCTGGGGCTCGATGGTTTCGGACGGCCGCGCCTTCATCCTGGAATCGTGGTGGGTCTCGACCTTCCCGGGCATCGCCATCCTGCTGCTCGTCCTCTCGATCAACGTGGCGAGCCAGGGCCTGCGCGACGCCTTCGACCCGAGGTTCGCGGAATGAGACAGCACGCCGCGACCGACCCGATCCTCTCGATCCGCGGGCTGCGCACCGCCTTCGCCACCCGCGCCGGCCTCGTCCGCGCGGTCGACGGGGTCGATCTCGACGTCTTGCCCGGCGAATGCCTCGGCGTCGTCGGCGAGAGCGGCTCGGGCAAGAGCGTGACCTTCGCCTCGGTCATGGGCCTGATCCGCAGCCCCGGCCGCATCGAGGAGGGGGCGATCCTGTTCCAGGGCCGCGATCTCGTCGGGCTCTCGCGCGGCGAGATGCGGCAGTTGCGCGGGCGCGACATCGCCATGACGATGCAGGACGCGCTGACCGCGCTGAACCCCGCGCTGACAATCCACGAGCAGATCGACGAGGTGCTCGACGCCCATGACGAGACGCTGCCGGCGTCGGGCGCCGCGCGCCGCCGCGCGATCCGCGACAAGGCGGTGGAGATGATGCGCCTCGTCGGCATCCCCTCGCCCGAGGGGCGGCTCGGCGACTATCCCCACCAGTTCTCGGGCGGGATGCGCCAGCGGATCATGATCGCGATCGCGCTCGCCTGCCGGCCGAAGCTCCTGATCGCGGACGAGCCGACCACCGCGCTCGACGTGACGATCCAGGCCCAGGTGCTGGAGCTGATCGGCACGATCCGCCGCGAGCTCGGCATGAGCGTGGTGCTGATCACCCACGATCTCGGCGTCGTGTCGGAATACAGCGACCGGGTGGCGGTGATGTATGCCGGCCAGATCGTGGAACAGGGCGCGACCGCCGAGGTGATCCGCAGCCCGCGCCATCCCTATACAAGGGGCCTCCTGAACTCGATCCCGCGGCTGACCAGGGCGCGCGAGCGCATCCGCCCGATCGAGGGCCAGATGCCCGATCTCGTGGACCTGCCGCCGCAATGCCGCTTCTACGCCCGCTGCCCCGACCGGATCGACGCCTGCCGCGTGCCGATCGAGATGCGCCGGCACCGCGACGGCCACCAGGTCCGCTGCATCCGCGCGGAGGATCCGTCATGACGCCGCTCCTCCAGACCGAGGATCTTGTGAAGCGATTCACCCAGAGCCGCAGCCTCGGCGCCCGGCTCGCCGGTGCGCCGCTGACCGAGGTCCATGCGGTGAACGGCGTCTCGCTCGACATCGCCCCGGGCGAGACGCTCGGCCTGATCGGCGAGAGCGGTTGCGGCAAGTCGACGCTCGGCCGGGTGATCCTGCGCCTGCACGAACCGACCTCGGGCCGCATCCGGTTCGAGGGGCAGGACGTGACC
The DNA here is from genome assembly GCA_964575795.1 of uncultured Rhodobacterales bacterium. GTDB lineage: Bacteria > Pseudomonadota > Alphaproteobacteria > Rhodobacterales > Rhodobacteraceae > Amaricoccus. The sequence goes on along the minus strand of CAZNSP010000023.1, from coordinate 26,394 downwards.
GGGCTCGGCCCCGAGGCGATGAAGACGATGCGCCAGAAGATGCAGATCGTCTTCCAGGACCCCTATGCCTCGCTCAATCCCCGCCGCACGGTCGAGCAGATCGTCGGCCTGCCGCTGAAGCTGCACGGCATCGCCACCGGCCGGCAGGAGCTGCGCGACCGCGTGGCGCAGATGGTCGAGAACGTCGGGCTGAAGACCGCGCATCTGCAGCGCTATCCCCACCAGTTTTCCGGCGGCCAGCGCCAGCGCATCGGCATCGCCCGGGCGCTGATCCTCGGGCCGCGGTTCATCGTCTGCGACGAGCCGGTCTCGGCGCTCGACGTCTCGATCCAGGCCCAGATCATCCAGCTCCTCGCCGACCTGCGGCGCGAACTCGGGCTCACCTATCTCTTCATCAGCCACGACATCAGCGTCATCGCCTATGTCAGCGACCGGGTCGCGGTGATGTATCTCGGCAAGATCGTCGAGATCGGCGGCGTGGCGGCGGTGCTGGAACGGCCGAGCCACCCCTATACGCAGGCGCTGCTCTCCGCCGTGCCGCGGCTCGATGCGGCGCGGGGGCCGCGGACCCGGCTCGAGGGCGACCTGCCCTCGCCGATCGACCTGCCGAGCGGCTGCGCCTTCCACACCCGCTGCCCGCGCGCCCGCGACATCTGCCGGACTTCGGCGCCGCCGGTGCGGACCATCGCGCCCGGCCACACCTCGGCCTGCCACTTCGCCGAGGAAGTGGCCGCGACCGCCGTGAGCGCCTACTGATGCTGCGCCTGACGGGTGACGCCCGCAGCCGCGGCCGGGCGCAGGCGCTGGCCGAACCCGGACAGGTGGAGGCGGTGCGCGCCGCCGTCCGCCTGCGGCTCGACCGGGCCGAGGCGGCGGGCCATCTCGGCCCGAAGGCCCGGGGTTTCCTCGAGGTCCAGCAGCGGCTGACCGCGATCCTCGTCCCCGAGGCGATGCGCGAGGTCGAGGGCATCGCCGAGGGCTTCGGCCTCGCCGAGGCCGATCTCTTCGCCTATCTCCACCTCGGCACGCTCGCCGATCTCCGCCAGACCGCCGACGCCACCGACGGCTGCAGTTCCTGGGCGGTGGCCGCGGGCCCCGAGGGGCCGCTGGTGGTGAAGAACCGCGACTTCCGCGGCGAGCATGTCGGCCTGCAGCGGGTGATGCTGCAGGCCGACCCCGCCTGGGGCGGGCGGAAGGTGCTCTGCGTCGGCAGCCTCGGGAGCCCCGGCGCCTATTCGAGCGGCATGAACTCCGACGGCCTCGCGCTGGTCGACACCCAGGTCGCGACCACCGACCACGCGCCGGGCGTGCTGCGCTATTTCCTGATGACCCATCTGCTCGCCCGCTGCGCCACCGTGGCCGCGGCGCTGGAGTTGATCCGCGGGCTGCCCCATGCCGGCGGCGGCACGCTGGTCATGGCGGACGCCGGCGGCGCGATCGCCGCGGTCGAGCTCGGCGCCTCGGTGCAGGCGGTGGAGGTGGGCGGCGCCTGGGTCGCGCGGACCAACCATTTCACCAGCCCCGAACTCGCCGCCACCACGATCGACGACACCGGCGAGCCCACGGCCGTCGGCGGCACGCACGGCCGGCTGGCGGAGCTCCGCGCGCGCCTGCCCGGCCGCGACTGGACCGCGCGCGACGCGCTGGCGCTGATGGCGGGCCACGACGACGCCGGGGGCTTCTGCCGCCACGGGCAGGACGGCGATTCGCGCACCATCTCCAATGTTGTCTTTGCCTGCTCGGGCCGTATGCTCCGTTTCACGGAAGGTTTCCCCTGCACCGGCACCAGCGAGGCCATCGCCGTCGGGCAATAGCGTCGCGATCCGACGGCGGTCCTTGATGAGCAGCTATCTTGGCGAGATCATCGGCGAGCACGCGTCCCTCGGCGAGGTGCGCCGGCTGATCCGCCGCGTCGCCCGCAGCCAGGCGCAATGCGTGCTGATCTACGGCGAGACGGGCACCGGCAAGGGCCTCGTCGCCCGGATGATCCATGACCAGTCGCCACGGGCGGGCAAGTCCTTCGTCTCGATCAACTGCGCGGCCATCCCCTCGGAACTGGTCGAATCGGAGCTCTTCGGCCATGAACGCGGCGCCTTCACCGGCGCGGTGACCAAGAAGACCGGGCTGGTCGAGGCCGCCCACGGCGGCACGATCTTCCTCGACGAGATCCGCGAGATGGAGCTGACGCTCCAGACCAAGCTCCTGAGCCTGCTCGACACCCAGGAGTTCCGCCGCATCGGTGCGATCGCACCCACCAAGGTCGACGTCCGCTTCATCGCCGCGACGAACCGGATCCTGCTGACCGAGGTGAAGGAGGGCCGCTTCCGCAACGACCTCTACTACCGGCTGCAGATCGTCGCCATCAACCTGCCGCCCCTGCGCGAGCGTGGCGAGGACGTGCTGCTGCTGACCGACTACTTCATCCGGCGGCTCAACGTGCGCTACGACCGCACGATCACCGGCCTCGACGACGAGGCGCGCGAGATCTTCCTGAAGTACCGCTGGCCGGGCAACGTGCGGGAACTGGAGAACCTGCTCGAACGCAACTTCATCCTCGAGGAGGACAACACCATCCGCGCCCGCCACCTGCCCGACCGCATCCTGCGCAGCGTCGGGGCGAAGCAGGTCTCCACCGCCGAGGCGTGGAGCGTCGGCGGGGAAGAGGGGGCGGGCGCGGCGCCGGAGGCGGTGGAGGAGGGCGATTTCCACGCCGCCACCGCGACCTTCCAGCGCGCGCTCATCCGCCGGGCGCTCGACCGGCACGGCGGCAATGCCGGTGCCGCGGCCGAGGCGCTGGGCCTGTCGCGCCATGCGATGCGCCACCAGATGCAGAAGCTCGGCCTGCTCTGATCCCGCGCGCGCATTGCGCGAGGCCCACGCCGCCCGCGTCGGGCGCACGCCGCGGCCGGGGGCCGGGGCGGCAAAGTCCGGGCGGTTCCGCGGGCCGCACTTGGCACGAAGCTTGCTTGTTTCCCTGTCGAAGCATGACAGCAGGACCCAAGCTATGCCACCGTCGCTGAAGATCATCTGCCCCAACGGCCATCTGGGCTTCGCGCCGCTGAAGCCCGAGAGCTTCCACATCGGCGTCGCGGCGGACCCCGACTACATCGCCGCCGATTCCGGCAGCGACGACGTCGGGCCGGTGCCGCTCGGCTCGGACACCTCCACCAGTCCCCGGGCCTGGCAGGAGCACGACCTCGAGGAGATGCTGCTCGCCGCGCGCCGCACCGGCAAGCCGATGATCATCGGCTCGGCCGGCGACACCGGCAGCAACAGCCGCGTGGATCTCTACGTGCAGATCATCCGCGATCTCGCCGCGAAGCACGGCCTCGCGCCGTTCAAGCTCGGCTGGTTCTATTCCGAGGTCGATCCGGACTACCTGCGGCGGAAGATGCGCGCGGGCTCGGCCATCGCCGGGCTCGACGGCCGGCCCGACCTGACCGAGGAGGAACTGGCCGCGACCGACCGGATCGTCGCCATGGCGGGCGTGCATCCCTTCATCGCGCTGCTCGAACAGGGCTGCGACGTGATCATCGGCGGCCGGTCCTCGGACAGCGCGGTCTTCGCCGCACCCGCGATCCATCACGGTTTCGCCGAGCCCGAGGCCTATTACCTCGGCAAGGTGCTGGAATGCGCCTCGTTCTGCGCCGAGCCCTATGGCGCGAAGGAGACCGTTCTGGGCGAGATCTCGGCCGGGCAGGTCGAGGTCACCGCGATGCATCCCGGCCAGCGCTGCACCATCGCCTCGGTCGCCGGACATGCGATGTACGAGCGGTCGAACCCCTTCGCCGAATACGTCGCGGGCGGCATGCTCGACATGACCGACTGCCACTACGAGCAGGTGAGCGACAAGACCACCCGCGTCACCGGCATGAAGTTCGAGCCCGCCCGCCAGATCCGGGTGAAGCTCGAAGGCTCGGGCAAGATCGGAGAGCGATTCGTCGGCATTGCCGGCATCCGCGACCCCTATACCATCGCCAACGTCGACAAGGTGATCGAATGGGCCCGCGACCAGGCCCGCGAGCGATTCGGCGACACCGGCTGGGAGCTTCACTACAACGTCTTCGGCCGTGACGGGGTGATGGGCGCGATGGAGCCTCTGCGCGATCATCCCGCGCACGAGCTCTGCCTCGTCGTGCAGGGCATCGCGCCGACCGCCGATATGGCCGAGGAGGTCGCGATGATCGGCACGCGGCAGCTGTTCTACGCCCGGCTGCCCGAGGTGAAGGGCACCGCGGGGGGCGTCTCCTTCGTCCTCGACGAGGTGATGCACGCGAGCCCGGCCTATCGCTGGACGCTCAACCACACCGTCGCGGTCGACGACCCGATGGAGCTCTTCCCCATCCACACCGAAACCGTCGGCCAGAGCGGAGCCACGTCATGACCACCAAACGGCTGTCCGAGCTTGCCAAGACCATCCGTTCCAAGAACGCCGGCACGGACAAGATCACCTTCGACATCATCTTCCGCGAGCGGGAGGTCTACGAGATGGTGAAGCGCGCGCAGGTCCTGACCCGCGCCCGCATGGCCCGGCTCTACGGCATCTCCGAGAACCGGATCACCGACTTCGTGCATTACGACCCGGCGAACGCCATCAAGTTCACCATCCTGCGCGAACGGCCGAGCGGCAGCCCGGGCGATCCCGACATCTTCGGGGCCCAGCAATACGCGCCGCTGCTCGACATCGAGGTGCCCGTCGAGGGCTGAGACCGGGGTTGCGCCTCGGGGGGCCGGGCCGGCCCCTCAGAGGCCGCGGCTGACGCCGAAGCCGACACCCGAGGCCGGCGACCAGACCCGGGGCAGGGTCTCCTCGTCCTGCGCGGTGCGGGTCGCCGCGTCGTCGGGTTCCGTGCGGGGCAGGGTGATGATCAGTGGCCGCCGCGCGAGCCGGGTCCGGCTCTTGCGCGGGGCGGCGTCCTCGGCCGGCGCCGCTTCGGCCACCGTCTCGACCAGCGCGCTGCCGCCGAGTCCGGCGAGGATGCGCGCGAATCGCTGGCGATAGGCGTCGGCGAAATGCGGCGTGCGCGAGTGATAGGCCCCCGCCGCCGCCTGCCAGTCGCCCTTCTCCATCAGAAGCTCCCCGAGGAAGCGCGCGGCATAGGCCGCGCTCGTGTCCGGATCGAACATCGATTCGAGCGAGGGGAAGTTGTGGCCGTGCCAGTGATAGTTGATCTGGAAGCAGCCCACGTCGAAACTGTGCCGTCCCTCCGCCACGCTCTGCCGCGCGAAGGCCAGCGCCTCGTCGCGGGTGGCGAACCAGTAGCCCCGCCCCTCGCGGTTGATCGCCCAGGGCCAGGGGCGCAGCTTGCCGCCGATCTGCCGGCCCGTCTCGGTCAGCGAGATCGCGTGCAGCACCTCCTGCGGCACGCCGCCCGCACGCGCGCCCCGCACGATCGCGCTTTCGCAGAGCGCGATGTCACGTTCCATAGCGGACGCGGGCTCGGCGGTCAGGGCCAGGGCGGCGACAAGGGCGAGAAGCAGGGGGCGCGCAGCAGTCATCGGAGGGACTCGACACTCGTGAACACGCGCGAGTGCTACAGGCCCCGGGTTACCGTGCGCTTAGCGTTCCGGGCCACGAGGTGAACGAGAGGTTTCTCGGTTTACGCCCCGTAAATAAATTTGCGCTTGTATTAGATAACTTTGGACCAAAGGCAGAACACTTAACAGTTGAATTAACAAAAATTAATTATATAGTGGCGGCGTGTGATCGGCACACAAGTTAACTGGGTGTAAACGAGGTGTACAATGCTTAAGGCTCTGAATTTTGCACGCCGGCTCCGCAAGGACGAGGAAGGCGCGACCGCCATCGAATACGGCCTCCTGGCCGCGCTGATCGCCGTGGCGATCATCTTCGCCGTCTCCCAGATCGGCGGGACGCTGCGGACCACGTTCCAGACGGTCAATACCGAGATCACCAACCCGACCAACCCGAACCCCTGATAGGGCGCGGGCGGTAGAGGAACCTTGAACTCGGACCACGAGGGGGCTGCACGGTCATGCGCATCATCATCATCAGCGCTGTCGCACTGATCGTCGCGGTCAGCACGGGGTACTACCTGCTTCAGGAAATGCGGCCGACGCCGCAGCTGGTCGTCACGGCGGAAGTCGAGGCGCCCCGCAGCACCGAAGTCCTTGTTCCGGCGGCCCAACTGGCTGCCGGGACGATCCTGCGCGCCGAGCATCTGACCACGATCGTGATTCCCGAAGGGGCGTTCAGCTCCGAGATGGTGGTCGCCGACGAGGCAGGCCGTAACCTGCTCATCAACAGCGTGGCGATCCAGCCGCTGCCGCGCGGGGTTCCGATCGCCGCTAGCGCCACGGTGCAACCGGGCGAACGCGGATTCCTCGCCGCCGTGCTGCCCCAGGGCAAGCGCGCCATCTCGATTCCCATCAGCGAGACCGCGGGCATCAGCGGCCTCGTCCAGCCGGGCGACCGGGTGGACATCATCCTGACCTATTCCATCACCGGGGACGTCATCGACGCGGAACGCGACGTGAAGGCGAGCGAGACGGTGATGACCAACCTGCGCGTGCTCGCCCTCGACCAGCGGCTCGGCGCCCATGAGCAGATCCGCGAGGCGACCGGCAACGTCGCCCCGATGCCCGTGGCCCGGACCGCGACGCTGGAGGTCACGCCGCGCCAGGCCGAGATGATCACGCTCGCCACCACGCTCGGCGACCTGTCGCTGGTGCTGAACTCGGTGCGCGACGGCGGCGATCCCGACGAAGTCGCCGAGGGCGAGGACGCGACCGCGCCAGCCTCGCCCCTCGAACAGGCGCTCGCCGCCCATGTCGTCGACCGGCCGCGCCAGATGACGCTCGATTCCGACGTCACCTCGCTCCTGCAGCGCCAGGCCGTCGCCGGCGAGGCCGAACCGGCCCCCGCCGTTCCCGGCGCCGAGGCCCTGCGGCTGACCCGCATCCAGGTCGTGCGCGGCATCGAGCGCAGCCAGGTGGAATTCGGCGGCACCCAGCCGCCCGCGACCGGCCAATCCCCTCAGCCGGTCACGGAATAGACAGAACCGGAGGTACCAAAAGTGCATGCACCCCAGCGCTTCGCGATCGCCCTCCTCGCGACGGCCTTGGCCCTGCCGGCCACCTGGTCGCCGCCACAGGCCTTCGAACTGATCGCGCCGCAGACCGAACGCTCGATCTCGGTCGTCATCGGCGCCGGCCAGCTGATCCGCGTGGACAGCGAGTTCGCCAGCCTCTTCGTGGCCAATCCCGACGTGGCCGACATCGAGGTGAAGTCGCCGCGGCTACTGTACCTGACCGGCGTCGGCGTCGGCGAGACGACGCTCTTCGCGCTCGACGAGAACGACGCCGTGCTGATGTCGGCCAACATCACCGTCACCCACAACACCTCGGCACTCCAGCGCGGCATCGCCCGCGTCGCGCCGGGCTCGGGGGTGACCGCCACCACCGTCGACCAGTCGCTGGTCCTGACCGGCGAGGTCGCGACGCCGGAGATCGCCGCGAACGTCGTGCAGGTGGCGAGCCAGTTCGTCGACGACCCCTCGCGCGTCGTGAACCGGATGACCATCGCCAGCCCGATCCAGGTCAACCTCCAGGTCCGCATCGCCGAGATCAAGCGCAACGTCGACCGCCAGCTCGGCATCCGCTGGAACGAGGTCGGCTATTCGAACGGCAATATCAACATCGGCTTCATGGGCGGGCGCCGCATCGCCGGCGGCTACGACACCTCGATCAACTACGTGGGTTCGAACTTCAACGTCGACGTGGTGCTGCAGGCGCTGTCCGACGAGGGCCTCGTCTCGATCCTCGCCGAGCCGAACCTCACCGCCCGCTCGGGCGAGAACGCCCGCTTCCTCGCGGGTGGCGAATTTCCCTATCCCGTCGCCCAGGAAGGCGGGGTCAACACCATCGAGTTCAAGGAATTCGGCGTCGGCCTGACCTTCACCCCGGTGGTGCTTGACAACAACAACATCAGCCTGCGCGTCGCCACCGAGGTCAGCGACCTCAGCCGGGCGGAACGGTCCGGCGACGTGCCCGCGCTCAGTTCCCGCCGCGCCGAGACCACCGTCGATCTTGCGAGCGGGCAGAGCTTCGCCATCGCCGGGCTGATGCAGAACAGCTCGGCCCAGACCTCGTCGAGCCTGCCGGGTCTGTCGAGCGTGCCGGTGATCGGGGCGCTCTTCCGCTCCAGCGGCTTCCTGCGGGGCCAGACGGAGCTGGTGATCATCGTCACGCCGGTCATCGTCCAGCCGACCACCGCCCGCGCGCTGCGCACGCCGCTCGACACCTTCGTGCCGCCGAACGACTTCGAGCGGATCCTCCACGGCCGGTTCCAGGGCGATCCGCAGCGCGCCAGCCAGGTGCAGAACCGGATCGGCACGCGCCGGCTGAACGGCGCCTCGGGCTTCGTCTTCGAATGACCGGCCGGCTGAAAAGGGTGACCGCCATGACCAGCACTGCAAGGCGATCCGTCCGCCTCGCCGCCGCGCTCGCCACGGGCCTCGCAATCGCGGGCTGCGTCGAGCCGACCGCGGGCCCCACGGTCGCCGAGATCACCAACGACGGCGCGCAGGCGCATTTCGACGTGGCCTTCCAGCCCGGCGGCCCCAGTCTGGCCGCGGGCGAGGTCCAGCGGCTGCGCACCTTCCTCGCCGGGCTCGAACTGCGCGCCGAGGACGACATCTACCTGCATCCCGGCTGGACCGGTTCGGAGCGGATCGACGGCCAGCGCGCCGCGGCGATGCGCGCCGCCCTGCCGCGGGTCCCGTCCCGGGTCTTCGTGACAGGCCGCACCGGCTTCGAGCGTTCCGCGCCGCGTTCCGACACCGGCCTCGTGCGGGTGGTGCGCTACGACACGCTGCGCGTCAGGTGCCCGCGGAACGAGCAGCCCGACGTCATGCCGGCGATCGGCTGCGCCAATGCGGTGAACCTCGCCGCGCAGGCCGTCGACATGCGGTCGGTGACCGCGCCCGACGTGCTGGGGCCCTCAGGGGCGACCCTGCCCGCGGCGATGGTGCTGCGCGAACGCGCCGGCCAGACCCCGCCGGTCACCATCGGCAGCAGCAGCACCGGATCGGGAGGCTGAGACCGCCATGGCCCAGGCAGCCCTCAAGGCCGGCATGGTCTTCGACGATGACGCCGAGCGCGAACCCTTTGCCGCCTATCTCGCCGACGATGCCGGGAGCGCCGCGGCCCAGACGGTCGCGAGCCTGCGCGGCTGGTCGACCTCGAACATCCGCAAGGGCGGTCTCGCCACCGCCCTGCGGCTCCTCGGCATCGCGCCGCCGCCGCGCATCATGTTCGTCGATGTCGACGGCCTGTCCGATCCGGAGGTCGATTCCGGCCTGACCGAGCTCGCCCGCCTCGGCACGGCGGTGATCGCGCTCGGCACCACGAACGACGTCAACTACTTCCGCCGCATCATCCGCACCGGTGCGCGCGACTATCTGGTGAAGCCCGTCGATGCCGAGATGCTCGGCGAGGTGCTCGTGCGGCTGGAACAGCCCGGCGACGGGGTGAAGCCGAGCGGCCGCGTCGTCGGCGTGATCGGCGCGCGCGGCGGCGTCGGCGTGACCGCGCTCGCGATCAACACCGCCTGGATCATGGCGGAGAAGCTGATGCGCCGCACCGCGCTCGTCGACATGGACATCTATTCCGGCAACGTGGCGCTCGCGCTCGACATCGACCCGACCCGCGGTCTGCGCGAGGCCTTCGACGACCCCGAGCGCGTGGACGAGGTGTTCCTGCAGAACGCCATGGCCAAGCTCGGCAAGAGCCTGCACGTGCTGGCCACCGAGGAGGCCTTCGACGACACGGTGCGCATGACCGACGACAAGGTCCTGATGCTCGCCGACACGATGCGCGCCAACTTCGACATGTCGGTGCTAGACATCCCGCGCCACTTCATCATGCGCGAGCCGGCGCTCTTCACGCGCTGCGACGACATCGTGATCGTGTCGGAACTGACGCTGCAGGGCCTGCGCGACAGCAACCGGCTGGTGAAGCTGATGCAGTCGCGCAACCGGCAGGCCAAGGTCCACGTGGTGGCGAACCAGATCGGCGCGAAGCCCGACGTCAGCCTCAAGGAATTCGAATCCGGCATGGAGACGAAGCTCCGCTGCTGCTTCGCGCATGACGCCAAGGCCATGGCCAAGGCCTCGATCAAGGGCCAGCCGCTGGCGGCGGCCGATCCCAAGCACAAGCTCGTCGGCGAGCTGCACAAGCTCTGCATCGAGCTCGCGGGCGTGCCGGAGGAGACGAAGCCCGCCTCCTTCTTCAGGAAGCATTTCCACAAGAAGTAACCAGCCGGGAAGCAGATTGTGATGGACGACGGTTTCGACGGTGGGCGTCTCGGCGGCGGGCTGGAGGGTTTCTCCATGCTCCGCTCCGCCGCGACCGAACGGGTGCGCCAGGCGCTCGGCCCGGAGGGGCTGGCCGCGGCGAGCCCGCTCTATCTGGCCGAACTCGCCAACGACACGCTCGAGGAAATGGTCGCGAGCCGCAGCGACAAGCCCTCGATGCTGGAACAGCGTCAGGTCCTGCAGGAGATCGTCGCCGCCCTGCGCGCCGACAAGGCCGCCGCCGAGGCCGCGGCCCGCGCCGAGGCGGCCGGGGCGGACGCCGCGCAGGCCACCGGCTTCGACCCCCTGGAGGATCCCCTGCACGACCCGCTGGCCGATCCCGAGGTCAGGAACGCGCCCGAGGCCAAGAACAAGCGCACGCTGCAGGTCAAGGCGCAGGTCATGCCGCTCCTGATGCAGCGCATCGACATCTCCGTCGCCTCGACCCTCGGGCCGGAGGAGCTGCGCAACCAGATCGCCGAGATCGTCGAGGAGATCATCGTCGACCTGCGCATCCAGCTGAACGGGAGCGAGCTGCGCTCGATCGTCCGGCTGCTCGTCGACGACATGATCGGCCTCGGCCCGCTCGAGCCGCTGCTCGCCGACGAGGCCGTCACCGACATCATGGTGAACGGCCCCCACCAGGTCTATGTGGAGCGCAAGGGCAAGCTCGAGCTGACCGACGTCGTCTTCCGCGACGACGCGCATGTGCTCCACGTCGCGACCCGGATCGTCACCGAGGTCGGTCGCCGGGTGGACGAATCGACGCCGCTCGTCGACGCCCGGCTGAAGGACGGCTCCCGCGTCAACATCATCATCCCGCCGCTCGCCATCGACGGGCCGACCATCGCCATCCGCAAGTTCTCCAAGAAGGAGATCACCCTCGACGTGATGGCGCGGCAGGGCAACATCTCGCCGGACGCCGCGACGGTGTTGAAGATCGCCGGGCGCGCGCGGCTGAACATCCTGATCTCGGGCGGCACCGGCTCGGGCAAGACGACGCTCCTGAACGCCATGTCGCGCATGATCGACCACGGCGAGCGCACCATCACCATCGAGGACGCGGCCGAGCTGCAGCTCCAGCAGCCCCATGTCGTCCGCCTCGAGACCCGCCCCGCGAACATCGAGGGCGAGGGCGAGATCACCATGCGCCACCTCGTGAAGAACGCGCTCCGCATGCGGCCCGACCGCATCATCCTCGGCGAGATCCGCGGCGAGGAGGCGATCGACATGCTCCAGGCCATGAACACCGGCCACGACGGCTCGATGGGCACGATCCACTCCAACACGCCGCGCGACGCGCTGACCCGGCTCGAGAACATGGTCGCCATGGCCGGCTTCAAGCTGCCCGCCGAGGCAGTGCGCGAACAGATCCAGTCGGCGGTGCACATGATCATCCAGATCAGCCGCATGCGCGACGGCAAGCGGCGCATCACCCAGATCACCGAGATCACCGGCATGGAGGGCGAGGTCGTCACCACGCAGGACCTCTTCAAGTTCGTCTTCGACGGCGAGAATTCGGACGGCAGCCTGCGCGGCCGCTTCGAATGCACGGGCCTGCGCCCGCATTTCCTGCCGCGCGCCGAATATTTCGGCCTCGGCGCCCGCCTGCTGGAGGCGATGGGATGCCGGGGGAACTGAACCTCACCGTCGTCGCGCTGTTCCTCGCCTCGGTCGCGGTGCTGATCGGGACGGGACTCTTCGTGCTGACGGTGATCCTGCGGATCCAGCACAAGTACCGCAAGCGCCTCGCCCGCGTCGGGCGCAAGCGGCTCTCGGGCCATCTCGACCTCGACGAGGCGCGCCTCCTCCTGCTGCGCCAGAAGCAGGAATCGAACACGCTGGTCGGCGTGGCCGACGCGGTCTCGCGCTTCGTGCCGCTCCTCGACACCACCCGGTTGCGCGCCAACGTGCGCCGGGCGGGGATGAACCTCTCGATCGGGGCCTTCGTCATCTCCTCGCTCGTCATCGCCGGGGTGCTCGCCCTCGTCGGCAGCATCGCCACCGGCTATCCGATCCCGGTCCTCGTCCTGCCTGCGCTCTTCGGCGGCATGCTGGTGATGGACGGCTTCGTGCGGCTGCGCGGCGACATGATGAGCGAGCGGTTCATGAAGCAGCTTCCCGACGCGCTCGACACGATCATCCGCGGCATCCGGTCCGGCCTGCCGGTGATCGAATGCATCGGCGCGGTCGGGCAGGAATTCGGCGATCCGATCGGCAGCCATTTCCGTGCGATCAGCGAGCGGGTGAAACTGGGCGAGCCGCTCGACCAGGCGCTGTGGCGGGTGGCCACCGTGGTGCAGAAGCCCGAGATGGATTTCCTCGCCATCTCGATCACCATCCAGATGGAGACCGGCGGCAGCCTCGCCGAGGCGCTCGGCAACCTCGCCGACCTCCTGCGCAAGCGCGAGCAGATGAAGCTCAAGATCCGGGCGATCTCGTCGGAGGCCAAGGCCAGCGCGCTCATCATCGGCGCGCTGCCCTTCGTGATGCTCGGCCTCCTGACCTTCATGAGCCCCGACTACGTGCGCCCGCTCTTCTTCGACGAGCGCGGCCAGATGATGCTCGGCGCGGGGCTGCTCAGCATCACCTGCGGCGGCTTCATCATGTGGCGCATGACCAAGTTCGAGATCTGACGGGGGCCGGCGATGGAACTCACTCCGACCATGGTCCTCGCGCTCGGCGGAATGCTCACCCTCGGGCTGGTATTCGCCGGCGTGGTGATGTGGCTGGCCGAGCGGCGCGAAAGGCTGACCCGGGTCCGCGCCGCCGCCGGCGACCGCTCGGCGCGCGGCGGCGCGAGCCGCGCCGGCCTGCGCGCGGGCCAGAAGGGCGCCTGGCAGAAGGGCGCGCTCGAGTTCATGCGCAACGCGACCAAGCGCGTCACCATCATGAAGGCCCGCCAGATCGAGGAGACGCAGCTCCTGCTCAGCGCCACGGGCTTCCGCTCGCGCGACGCGATCGTGGTCTTCACCTTCTTCAAGCTGGTCTCGCCGCTCGTGTTCCTCGCGGGCGCGGCGCTCTACGTCTATGGCATCAGCCCGACCGGCAGGGGCGCCCTCGTCGATTTCGGCGTGGTGGCGGCGGCGGCGCTCGTCGGCTCGAAGCTGCCGGAATTCGTGCTGAAGAAGATCCGCGACAAGCGTCTGGAATCGATCCGCAAGGCGCTGCCCGACGCGCTCGACATGCTGGTGATCTGTGCGGAAGCCGGCCTCGCCTCGGACGCCGCGCTGAAGCGCGTGGTCGCGGAGACCGGTCGCAAGAACTCGGTCCTCGCCGACGAACTGGGCCAGACCGCGATGGAGCTCGGCTTCATGCCCGACCGGCGCGCCGCGCTCGACAACTTCGCCCGGCGCTGCCCGCTGCCCTCGGTCCAGGCCTTCGTCAACACCATGGTCCAGGCCGAGAAATACGGAACGCCGCTCGCCCGCGCCTTCAAGGTGCTGAGCGCCGAGCAGCGCAACGAGCGCATGATGCGCGCCGAGGAAAAGGCCGGCCGCCTGCCCGCGACCATGACCGTGCCGATGATGATCTTCATCCTGCCGGCGCTCTTCATCGTGCTGATCGGCCCGGCGGCGCTCGACATCATGGACAACTTCATCGGCATGGGGCGCTGACGGCGCGCCATGCCGTATTGGGCAGGGGGGCTACTGCAACCCGCCGATCGGCTTGCCCTGGGCGAGCAGCGCCCGAAGCTCGCGGTAATAGGCGAGGTTCTGCTGGATCTGCGCGGGGTTCAGGTCGCCCTGCAGCATCGCCGCCGCGTCGCGCTCGCGCCCGGCGAGCCCGTAGAGCAGCGCGAGGTTGCCCCGCGTGTTCGCCGTGGCCGCGCCGTCGCGCACCAGTTCCCGCAGGATCACGATGCCCTCCTCCGGCTTGCCCGACAGGCCGAGCGACAGGCCGAGGTTGCTGAGGAGCGCGAAGTTCGTCGGATCGAGCGCGAGGCCCCGGCGATAGTTCTCCTGTGCCTCGGCATGCCGGCTCAGCCGGTCGAGCGCGATGCCGCGCGCGGTGATGATCCCGAGGTCGTTGCGATCGCGCGCCGCCGCCTGGTCCAGCGTGGCGAGTGCCGCCTGCGGCCGGCCCGCCCCGAGCTGCACCCGGCCGAGTTCGAGCAGGATCCGGGGGTTGTTCGGCCGGCGGCTGTTCGCCTCGTTCAGCGCCTGCTCGGCGCGGGTGAACTGGCCGAGGCCGGCATAGCTGCGGCCGAGCCCGACCAGCGCATCGACCGAGCGCGGGTTGGCGTCGAATTCCTGCCGGTAGAAGCTGGCGGCGGTCTCGTAGTCGCCCGCCTCGATCGCCCGTTCGGCGAGCCGCATGGGCGAGCCCGCGCCGCCGTCCCCGACCGTCGGCAGGCTCGAACATCCCGCCACGAGTGCCGCAACCGCCACGGCGGCCAGGAGCCGTCCGTGTACTGCCCGAATCCTGGCCATTCTGGCGCCTCACGTTCCGCTGGTAATCGGCAACATATCACTCAGGTTGAGTAATGCCACCGATTTTCTCGCAAACAGAGAAACCGCGATCTCCTTACCAATTCGTAACCGGCGGCTGGCATGGTCGGAAACATTGCGCCGCAGCGGCGCCGTCCCTCGTTCCTGGAACACCGACATGGCCCTGATCCTGCCGCTTCTCGCCATGACCGTCTTCGCGCTCGCGGCGCTGACCGACGTCGCCGGCCGGCGCATCCCGAACCGCCTCGTGCTCGCACTCGTCGTCCTCGCCGTCGCCCGGATCGGCGTCGCGCTCGCTGGCGGCGCGGGGGTGGGCGGCCCGGCGCTCGATCTCGGCGTCGCGCTCGCGGTTTTCCTCGCCGGCGCCTTCGTCTTCCATTTCGGCGCAATCGGCGGGGGCGACGTGAAGCTGATCGCGGCCGGCGTGCTCTGGACCGGGGCGGGTGCCGCGGGGGAATTCCTGCTCGCCACCGCGATCGCGGGCGGCGTGCTCGCCGGCGCCTTCCTGCTGC
This sequence comes from uncultured Rhodobacterales bacterium, assembly GCA_964575795.1. Taxonomy (GTDB): domain Bacteria; phylum Pseudomonadota; class Alphaproteobacteria; order Rhodobacterales; family Rhodobacteraceae; genus Amaricoccus. The sequence continues at coordinate 11,115 of CAZNSP010000023.1, read as the reverse complement.
AGACCCGACTCGCCCCGCGTCCGGAGGGTGCCGCGAGGGTCCGGCCGCCGAGCCTGCCCTACGGCATCGCCATCGCCGCGGGCGGCATCCTCACCACCGCCTCCGCGCTCTGAGCGGGGGCGCCGTCCTCGGGGGCATCGAGCCCCCTCGGCCGGCCGCGGCGCCAGCGCCGCGCGGGCGCCCGGTTCAGTTGAGCTGGGTCGGGCTGACCATCGGCGCCAGCGTCTCCACCCGCAGGGTGATGTCGCGCGTCGGCATGAAGGGCATCTGCATGGTGAAGGGCAGGCTGACCGCGATCCGCATGTAGCTCGTCCCGGCGACCTGGGTCACCTCCACGTCCATCTCGGCGGTCGAATAGCCCGACAGCCGGTTCTCGAGCTGGTTGCGGATGTCCTCCACCGGGATCTGCGGCCGCAGATGCACCTCGCGCACCGCCTGGCCCAGCGCATGGCTGATGTCGTTGCGCATCATCAGCGACCGCCCGAACTGCACGCTGCCGAAGATGATCAGCATGATCAGCGCCGCCCCGATGGCGAACTCGATCATCGACACGCCGCGCGTGTCGGCGAGGATCCGGCTAGCGGATCTGGATGCGCGTCGCTGATTCAAGGGTCCGCTCCCCCAGGATGATGCCGTCGACGTTGCGCCGGGCGGTGATCGCGTAGAAGACCGAGGGCGCCCCGCCGCCGGCGCAGGTCGCAGCGCAGCTCGCCGCCACCGCCGCGCAGCTGCAGGTCCGGCCGACCTCGACCGCCAGCCCCTGCGGCTCGGCCGCCGAGGCGAGCACGATCGCCCGGATCGCGTTGCCGTCGTTGTTGAGCGACATCGCCGCCTGCGCGCCGGCGCGCACGTTGCGGTCCATCTCCATCCGCGTCGTCCAGGAGATGCCGATGTCGATCATGGCCAGCAGGCCGAGGATCAGGAACGGGGCGAGAAGGCCCAGCTCGATCGCGCTCAGGCCCCGCTCGTCGCGGAGCAGTCGCCGGATGGTTTGTCGCGCCATCGCCCTCACTCCACCAGCGTGATCAGCCGCGCGGACCGGATATCCTGCACGTTCGAGGCCGAACAGTCCATCGAGACCTTGGAATTGCCGGAGAACTCGATCGTGTTGGCCACAATCTGGGTGCAGCCGACCGTGGTACCGGAATTGCCGTTGATTTTTATGTTGGCGGTCTTTGCATAGATCGCCCCGTCGAGCCCGGCGCCGAAGTTGCCGTTGATCTGGATCAGCTTCTCTGGTGCCGTGCGGTCGAAATAGAGTATCATGCCCCTGTAGTCACCGCTCGCCGGTGCGGTCAGGTCCACCGTGGCGCCGCCGTTCAGCCCCCACTTGAGATCTCCGGGAAAGTAGAAGGTGACCCCGGTACCCGTGACACTGGCCTGTGCGCTGATCGCGAACTCCTTCTCGACGATTTAGACCCCCGGCTGGAGGGTTATCTTGCCCTTCGGGTCCAGCCCGTTGCAGTATCGCCCGGGCGCGATGGTGATGTTCGACTGCGGGTTGTTGTTCGGCGAGGCGGTGCAGGCGCCGCTGGTGTTCGGCACCGGCAGGTCCGCATAGGGATCGGGCACGATGTCGGCATGTTCGTAGGGCGCGACGCAGTCGCTGAGCGTCAGGGTGCCGCCCTTCTGGGACACCATGCCGGAGGCCGACAGGCATCCCGCCTCGATGTTCGACGACCCCGCGACGATGATCGAATTCCCGGCCAGCGAGTTCGAATGCACGTTGCAGCCGACGAGGATCGAGTTCGCGTTGCCGATGAAGGTCACGCCGCCGCTCGCCGATTCGTCGAGCGCCAGCACGCAGGTCTGGGTCCCGCCCGAGATCTGCGCGACCGCCCGGCCGAGCGTCGGCACCGGCCCGTCGGCGAAAAGCCCGGTGAACAGACGCGGCAGCTGTTCCTCCAGCACCACCTCGACGGAATTGGGGTTGCCGGTGAAGGCGCCGGTGGTGGGCGGCGTGCGCACCTGCATCTCGCCGCGCGCCTCGCGATAGCCGGTGCGCTCGGCCGCGCCGACCGCGGCGGCGAGGATGGTCGCGGCCGGGCGGCCGGCGCGCAGCTCGGTCGCTGCCGCATAGGCCGCCACGTCCGCGGCGTTCTGCAGCTTGCGCTGGTTGAACATCCACAGGCCCACCTCGGCCCCCATGCCGAAGCCGCCGATGATCACCGGCAGGCTCAGCGCGATCAGGATCGCCGCCGCCCCGCTCCGGTCTGCGAGAATCTACCGTACTGCACGTCGCGCCATCGGAGCCCCCATGGTTCAACCCGCAGGGATCATACTCGCCATGCGACGAGACGGCACGAACTTTGCGCGAACATCCTTAACGACAGATCAATGTTAACAACGTGTTACGCGCGGCGGCATCGATCCATGCCTCGCGCCGCCTTCCGGTGCCGGCACGGAAGCGCCAGGCGACGCCCGGCGATGCCGCACCTCGCCGCGCTCGCTACCCGGCCGCAGCCTCAGGTCCGGCCGAGGAAGCGCACCCCGGTGACCTCCAGGTCGCGGTGACGGACCTCGACCGGCTTCATCGGCCCGTCGGCGATGCTCAGCTCGAACCGGGCGGGCAGGCCGCGCCAGTCGCGGACCTTCAGCCGCGCGCCCCCGTCCGAGAGGTCGAGGATCAGGCAGTCGATCGTGCTGTGGCCACCGCGAAACACGACCCTGCCGCGCAGGAGCGTGCGCACGCGTGGCGTCTCGCGTAGCTCGGTCTGCATCTCGTCACCCTTGCCCTGCCCGCGCCGGCCCGGAGGACGGCAACAGGCGTTAACGCTTTGTTCATCATAACATTGAGGCATCGGCACCGAAACGACGACCGCACTGCTTGGTAAATGCGGCGATTACCTAAAGACCGCCGGATTTTCCCGCCGGCACGGAGCGTGGGATTAACAGGCCGTTCACCGTCGCTTGCGAGCATTGCCACGCGATCCGGTCCGCCTGCCAGCCTGCATCGGGCCCGCCGGATCGCCGCAGCCGCATCCGGGCAACAGGAGGATACGGGGGATGCCGAGGCAGATGCTTTCCAGGCTGAGGAGCAGGTTCAACCGGCTCTGGCGCAACGACCGCGGTGCCGCGGCGCTGCTCTTCGCCTTCGCGATCATCCCGCTGGTCGGCGCCGCCGGCCTCGCCATCGATTCCTCGCTCGCCTACGTGCTGCGCAGCCGCATGTCGAAATCGCTCGACACCGCCGCGCTGGCCGCCGGGCGCATCGCGCTCGACGCCAATGCCGGCGACGTGGCGCGGGAGTATTTCGACGTCAATTTCGGCGGCGTCGGCAGCTCGGCCGAGATCACCGACTTCTCCTTCGAGCTCGACGACACCCGGCAGTTCGTCACCCTGACCGCGGTGGCGCGTACGCCGACCAAGTTCATGCGCATCTTCGGCCAGGACGAGGTGATCGTCTCGGCGCGCTCGGTGGTGCGGCGCCAGACCACGGGCCTCGAGCTCGCGCTCGTCATGGACAACACCGGCTCGATGTGGGGCAGCGCCAGCACCAACCTCTCCGGCACGCCCTTCGAGGCGATGCAGAACGCGGCCTTCGACCTGATCGACATCATCTACGGCGAGGAGGACGAGATCGAGAACCTCTGGGTCAGCCTCGTGCCCTATGTCGCCGCGGTGAACATCGGGCCGCACCGCACCGGCTGGCTGGCCGCCGGCGACCGGGTGTTCACCAACCCGACGAGCTTCCGCCCCGACATGGCCGGCGGCGGCTGGAAGGGCTGCGTGATGGCCCGCGCCTTCCCCGACGACACCAACGACCTGCCACCCGCGACCCGGCCCTTCACCTCGTTCTTCTATGCCCGCACCACGACCGACAACAACTGGCAGACCTCGATCAACGACAACTTCACCGCCAGCAACGGCCAGCGCCGGGGCCCGAACCTCGGCTGCGGGACGCCGATCACGCCGCTGACGGCGTCGCGGGCGACGATCGACGCCGGCATCGCCGCGATGCGTCCGTGGCGGCGCGGCGGCACCACCGGCAACCTCGGGCTGGTCTGGGGCTGGCGCACCATCTCGCCGAACTGGCGCGGCCTCTGGGGCGGCGCGACCCCGCCCGCCCTGCCGCTCGACTACAACACGCCGCTGATGGAGAAGGTCGTGGTGATGCTGACCGACGGCAACAACGAGTTCTACAACCTGCCCGACGCCGAGGGCGGCGACCCGACCACCCCCTCTGACTTCACCGCCTACGGCCGGGTGAACGCGCCGGGTCCGGTGGGACTCGCCGCCGCGACGACCGGCGCCGGCGTCACGATCCTCAACAACCGCATGACCTCGATCTGCACCGCGATGAAGGCGCAGGGCATCATCATCTACACGATCATCTTCGGCACCGCGCCGAACGCCGCCACCCAGACGCTCTACCGCAACTGCGCCACCACCCCGGCCATGTACTACTACGCCCCGAACAACGCGACGCTCGCCGCGGCCTTCAAGTCGATCGGCGGCCAGCTCGCCAACCTGCGCATCGTGGAGTAGCGCCATGCGCCCGTCCCGCCTCGCCCGCCTGATCCGCCGGCCGCTCGCCGACGAGCGCGGCGTGACGGCGATGGAATTCGCCTTCGTCGGCCCGGTGCTGGTCTTCGGCATGGTCGGCATCCTCGAGGTCGCGATGGTGATCTTCATCGGCTCCTCGATCGAGGCGGCGGTGATCGAGGCCTCGCGCTTCGGCATCACCGGCGGTGCCAATCCCGGCGTCAGCCGGCAGGAGCGGGTGCTCCAGATCGTCGGCGACCGCACCTACGGCCTCGTCGACATGGACGAGGTCACCATCGACACGCTGGTCTACGAGAGCTTCGCTGACATCGGCCAGCCCGAGCCCTTCACCGACCTGAACGCCAACGGCGTGTGGGACGAAGGCGAGCCCTTCACCGACGTGAACGGCAACGGCACCTGGGACGCCGACATGGGCACCGTCGGCCTCGGCGGGCCGAGCGACGTGGTCGTCTACCGGGTGCGCTACGCCTGGGGGATCATCACGCCGATGATGCGCGCGGTGCTCGGCGGCGAGCGCGAGATGCAGTCGAGCGTCGCCGTGCGCAACGAGCCGTTCTGATGCGCGCGACCAGCCTCTTCCCCGGCGTCCTCCGCAACCTCCTGCGCGACCGGCGCGCGGTCTCGGCGCTCGAATTCGCGCTGGTGCTGCCGGTGGTGATGATCCTCGCGGTCGGCACCATCGAATACGGCCGCATCGTGCTCCTGACCCAGAAGATCCAGAACGGCGCCTTCATCCTCGCCGACCTGACCGCGCGCGACAAGACGGTGAACGTCGAGCAGATGGAGAACATCTTCCTCGCGCTCGGCAACATCATCCAGCCCTTCGACATCGAGGCGAACGGCGTCGCCTTCGTCACCAGTGTCGGCGTGCCGAACCCGGTGGCGCCGGTGGTGAACTGGCAGCGCAGCGGCGCGGGCGGGCTCGCCACCGCCAGCACCGTGGGCCTGCCCGGCGGCTCGGCCAGCCTTCCCGCCGACCTGACGCTCGCCACCGGCGACACGATCATCGTCGCCGAGGTGTTCTACCGCTACGAGCCGATCTTCACCATGATCGCCGAGCCGCGCACCATGCGCACGGTCGCCTACTACAAGCCCCGCCTCGGCACTCTCGAGACGCTGCTGCCCTGACGCGTGCCCCGGCCCTTGGCGCCGCCCGGCCGCCGCGCTAGGCTCCGCCGCCGCAACCCGCCGGAGCCGCTCCCATGTCCCCGCTTCCCGCCCATCTCCGCGCCGTCACGACCGCCGGCCCCGGCGAGCCCGCCGCCGCCGCGCCCGACCGCGTGCTCGCGGGCACCGGCGCCGCCCATGTCTGGAACGCCTTTTCCGACCCCTCCGGGCGCTTCCACGTCGGTCACTGGCGCGGGGCGCCGGGGACGCTGCGGGTGGTCTACACCGAGACCGAGCTCTGCGTGCTGATCCACGGCCGCGTGCGGCTCACCGGCCCGGACGGCAGCGCCGAGTTCGGCCCGGGCGAGGCCTTCGTCATCGAGGGCGGCTTCGAGGGCACCTGGGAATCGATCGGCGAGGTCACCAAGATCTACGCCATCCTCGACCCGGCCTGAGCCCCCGCACCGGGCCGGCGGAGGCACGGCATGGACCAGATCGAACTCTTCGAACGGCTCGGCCTCGCGCTCGCCATCGGCCTGCTGATCGGGATCGAGCGCGGCTGGAAGGAACGCGACGCGGTCGAGGACAAGTTCGCCGCCGGCATGCGCACGCTGGGGCTCGCGGGCCTTCTCGGCGGCGTCCTCGCGGCGATGGTGCCCGCCGCGGGGCCGCTGCCGCTCGCGCTCGGCTTCGCGGTCTATGGCGCGATCATCGCCGCCTGGCGCTGGCGGGAATCGGTGCGCGACGACACCTACGGCGCGACCACGGTGCTCGCGGGGCTGCTCGCCTTCGCGCTCGGCGCCTATGCGGTCCTCGGCGACATGGCGGCCGCCGCCGCCGCCGCGGTCGCCGCCACGCTGCTGCTCGCGCTCAAGTCCGCGCTGCACGGCTGGCTGAAGCAGCTGACCTGGGAGGAACTGCGCGCCGGGCTCCTGCTCGCGGCGATGACCTTCCTCGCGCTCCCGCTCCTGCCCGACCGCGGCATGGGGCCCTTGGCCGCGATCAACCCCTACGAGGTCTGGCTCCTGACCATCCTGATCGCCGCGGTGTCCTTCATCGGCTACGTGGCGGTAAAGGTCGCCGGGCACGAGCGCGGATTCCTGATCGGCGGGGCGGTCGGCGGCCTCGTCGCCTCGACCGCGGTCACGCTCAGCTTCTCCCGCCTCGCCCGCCAGCATCCGGAGAACGCCCGGGCGATCGTCGCCGGCGCCGTCCTCGCCGGGGGCGTGATGATGGCCCGGGTGCTGGTGGTGGCGACGCTGCTCAACCGGGGCCTGCTGCCCCATCTCGGCCCGGCGCTCGCCGGCGGGGCGCTCGGCGGGGCGGTCGCGGCATCGCTGCTCGCCCGCCGGCAGAACGCCACCGCCGGCTCCACCCCGCCGCTGGAGCTGCGCAATCCCTTCGACTTCTGGATGGCGGTGCGTTTCGGGGTGCTGCTCGCGGCGGTGTTCGTCGCCGCCGAGGCGGCGCAGTCCGTCGCGGGCGACGCCGGCCTGATGGTGCTCGCCGCCGTCTCGGGCATCGGCGACGTCGATGCGATCACGCTGTCCATGGCCCGCCTCGCCCCGCGCGACATCACGCTCGCGACCGCCGCCGCCGCGATCCTCGTCACGGTCGGGGTGAACACGCTCGCCAAGACGGTCTTCGGCTGGGCCGCCGGCGGACGGGCCGCCGGCATCCCGCTCACGATCGGCGCGGGCGCGAGCTTCGCCGGCGCCGCGGCAGGCTACTTACTCGCCAGCCTGTTCCTCGCGTCAGCCCCGGTCTGACGCCCTCAGGCCGCCCGCCGCCGCATCAGCCCCAGCCCGGCGATCCCGCCGACCAGCAGCAGCGCGGTGAGCGGCAACGGCACGGGCGCCACCTGCTGGCGCACCCGCTTGGCGATCTGCTCGTGGATCTCGTTGTTCGGGTGCACCGGATCGAAGAAGGCGAAGAGCGGCGCCACCTCCAGGCTGCATCCCGGCCAGAAGGCCCCGACCAGAGGCACGAAGCAGGGCACGGTGGCGTTCAGCACGCCGAAATCCGTGGGGTTGTCGACAAGTTGCCCGAAGAGCCCGAAGAGATCGAGCGTCAGCACGTTCATGCCCGCCGTCTCCAGGCCCGAGATCCGTGTCAGCAGTGTCGTGTTGAACGCCTCCGTGCCGAGCTTGGCTTGCTCGGCGCCCGGCTGCAACGGGAGTGCGTAGGACGGGGTCAGGTCGATCGGCGGCAGGGTGAAGAGAAGGACGTCGTTCACCCCCAGCGACTTCAGGAACAGCGCCCCGTCCGCCACCGCGTTCGCCGCCGCCGCGCCTATCTCGGCACCGAGGTCGAAGGGAATGCCGCTGAAGAACAGGTCGTTCGCCCCGAAGAGCAGCGTCGCCAGTGGCCGGTTGCCGAGAAGTCCCACGGACTCGGCCGCGAACTGGTCGAGTTGCTCGCTCAGGTCCTTCACGAAGGGATCGCCGATCGGCCGGATGCTCGGCACGCCCTCCAGCGCATTGGCATAGGCATGGGCATAGTTGGCGTTGGGCAGCCCGGCCTTGTCGAAATCCGCCTGCAGGTACTCCGCCCAGACCGGCCCGTTCGAGACCCGGCCGTCGTAAAAGGGTGCCGGCGGAACCGCGCCGCCGGTCGCGGCATAAAGATTGCCAGGATCGCTCAGGCTGTCCCCGAAGACCCATAGACTCGTGAAGAAATTGAGCGAGCTGGCGTTCGCCGCCGGAACGCCCAAACCCGCCACCAACAGCACCGCCGCCGCGATCATCTTCCGCATGTGGACAACCCCCGGAGAATCACCACTTCCCGCGACAAGGTTAATACGGAACCGCCCGGCCGCCTAACGGACTTGCTGCGCCTCCGCCGCCTCCGCCGCGCTGACCTGCACCGTAACCTCGCGGATCAGCTTGCGCTTCATCGCCTCGGCGAAATCGGCGTGCCGCTCGGCCACCTCGACGAAGGCGCCGGGGCCCTGGATCACCTCGGCGCGGTAATACTCCGCGAGGTAGCGCCACGTCACCCCGATCACCAGCCCGTTGATGGTGATGCCCGCCACCTCCGGCCGGCTACGTGCCTCGCGCGGGGGGAGGCCGTCGTTGCTCTGCCCGTCGCCCGACAGGTCCAGCGTGTGCCGCCCGCAGGCCGGTGCCTCCTCCAGACGCCGCGCGCCGTAGAGGATCGCCTCGCCGACCGCGGTGGCATAGCGGGTGAACGCCCGCTCCCGCCCCGCCAGCACGCCCGCCACCGCCTGCAGGTCCTCCGCCCCGCGGATCATCCGCCAGTCGATGACCTCGGCCTGCCGCCGCGCGCTCGACCACTCGTAGATCTGCAGCGCCACCGGCGCCTCCGGCCAGGCGAGGAACGCGTCCACCACCGCCGGATCGACCAGCGCCGACGCCAGCCCGTCCGTCTGCAGCCGGTACTCCGCCCCGTCCACCGAGGACGACACATCGAGCCCGAGCGACAGCGCCAGCCGGCACTCCGCCGCCGCGGGCCCGGCCAGCGCGACGAGGGCCGCCGCTACCAGCTGCCGGTATTGGGCATCGAGGCCCATGGCTCCTGCGGCGGCTTGGCCGCACCCATCTGCAACAGCTCCACCGAGATCCCGTCAGGGCTCCGCACGAAGGCCATGTGCCCGTCGCGCGGCGGCCGGTTGATCGTCACGCCCCCCGCCTGCAGCCGCTCGCAGATCGCGTAGATGTCCTCGACCGCATAGGCGAGATGCCCGAAGTTCCGCCCGCCCGAATACTCCTCCGGATCCCAGTTCCACGTCAGCTCCACCTGCGCCTCCTCCTGCCCCTCGGGCGCGAGGAAGACGAGCGTGAACCGCCCCTTCTCGTTCTCGATCCGCCGGACCTCCTTCAACCCCAGGAGGTCGCAGTAGAACCGCTTCGACGCCTCGATATCCGTCACCCTGACCATGGTGTGGAGATATTTGATCTTCATGTTGGGCTTCCTCTGCCGTTATACTCTACATCTGGTCCCCCGACTCCCCGCCGGGCACGCGAAAGGGTTAACACATGTCACTGACCGAGGAACAGCAGGCCGCGATCACCTCTGCGCGGAGCGCCCCCGTCCCCACCCTGCGCACCACCGCCCCGGGGATGGAGCGCCACCTCTACACCGCGATCCCGGTGCTCGACCACGGCTTCGTCCGGGTGATCGACTACATGGGCGACGACGCCGCGATCGTGCAGGCGGCGCGGGTCAGCTACGGCGCGGGCACCAAGGCCGCGCGCGACGACACCGGCCTCATCCGCTACCTGATGCGCCACTGGCACTCGACGCCCTTCGAGATGTGCGAGGTCAAGCTCCACGTGAAGCTGCCCGTCTTCGTCGCCCGCCAGTGGATCCGCCACCGCACGGCGAACGTCAACGAATACTCCGCCCGCTACTCGATCCTCGACCGGGAGTTCTACATCCCCGCCCCCGAGCATCTCGCCGCCCAGTCCTCGGTCAACAACCAGGGCCGGGGCGAGGTGCTGGGCGAGGCCGAGGCCGCCCGCGTGCTCGCCCTCCTGCGCGAGGACGCGACCCGCGCCTACGACCATTACGAGGCGATGCTCTCGCAGGAGGGGCAGGCGGGGCTGGCGCGCGAGCTCGCCCGCATGAACCTGCCGGCGAACATCTACACCCAGTGGTACTGGAAGACCGACCTCCACAACCTCTTCCACTTCCTGCGCCTGCGCGCCGACGCCCATGCCCAGTACGAGATCCGCGCCTATGCCGAGGCGATCTGCGAGGTGGTGAAGGACTGGGTCCCCGCCGCCTGGGGCGCCTTCGAGGACTACCGCCTGAACGCCGTCCAGCTCTCCGGCCCGGCGCTGAAGGTGCTGAAGCGGATGCTCGCGGGGGAGGCGGTGACGCAGGAGGAGTCGGGGATGAGCAAGGGGGAGTGGCGGGAGTTCAGGGAGGTGGTGGGGTAATGTTACTGATAGTAAGCTGGTTGGTCAGTTATTCGGTCTACTAGATTCTCGTCCGCGGCCGAGGCATTCCGCCTCGGTGCCACCCTCTGTAATGCAACGTCTTTCCTCTGTGGTCAAAACTCTCACTCCGCCTCTACTACCAGGCTGAGTATTGCCATTTTGGTTGATTGTCGTTTCAGATCCGCCTTGCGTAGGCTGCGGGGAGTCACTTTGTTGTGCGATTGCAGTTTTTGTAAAGCTCAAAAGTAAAAACAGACAGAGAAGAGATCTTGTCAGCATGACGGGCGACAATATGTTGGAACGCTCGACGTAACAACACCTGTAAAAGTATCTATGTATTCATCGTAGCATGCGTTCCCGTATCGGATGTGTCTGTAGAGAGTTCGGTTGTCCGCCTGAAAGTACTGGCAGACGACCGAAGATTGAGCGAATCGTTCGGAAGTGGATCTTTGATCGGTGCCATGGCTCTGATAGGAGGATTCACCGACAGCCGCGAAGGCGAGTAGTGCAAATCTGTCAGATATACTGGAGGTTTCAGTTTCTCTAAGAGCGTGTTTGAGAAGGGTTATGCTGCCCGCCTTGCGAGGGTTGCGATGGC
>CAZNSP010000022.1:0-62422 GCA_964575795.1 uncultured Rhodobacterales bacterium | reverse complement strand
AGGCGGGTCACTTCTCGATGGAAAGCCCGGGTCAGTTCTCAGCGGAAATCAACAAGAAGAGCCGCCCTTGCAGGAGCGGGTCGTCCGAGAAATCGATCCCCGGCACCACGTTCGACGGCAGGAAGGCCGCCTGCTCGGTCTCGGCGAAGAAATTGTCGGGATAGCGGTCCAGCACGAGCCGCCCGATTATCCGGATCGGCACGTCTTCCTCCGGGATCAGCTTTGTCGCATCGAGCACGTCGTAGGGCTGGGCATCGGCCCAGTCCTCGTCGAAGACCTGTATGCCGAGTTCCCACTCGGGGAAATCCCCGGCCTGGATCGCCTCGAAGAGATCGCGGCGGTGATAGTCGGGATCGGCGCCGGAAATCTTGACCGCCTCGTCCCAGGTGGTGGACTGGACGCCGAGCTTCGGCTTCCAGTGGAACTTGACCATCCTCGCCTCGCCCTCGGCGTTGACGAGGCGGAAGGTGTGGACCCCGAAGCCCTCCATCATCCTGAGGCTGCGCGGAATGGCGCGATCGGACATCGCCCACATGATCATGTGCATGCTTTCCGGCATCAGCGACACGAAGTCCCAGAAGGTGTCGTGCGCCGAGGCCGCCTGGGGAAAGCCGCGATCGGCCTCGGGCTTCACCGCATGCACGAGGTCGGGGAACTTCATCGCGTCCTGGATGAAGAAGACCGGGATGTTGTTGCCCACGAGGTCCCAGTTGCCCTCGTCGGTGTAGAACTTCACCGCAAAGCCCCGCACGTCGCGGGGCGTATCCTTGGACCCCTTCGATCCGGCCACGGTCGAGAAGCGGACGAAGGTCGGCACCCGCGTGCCCTTCTTCTGGAAGAGCGAGGCGCGGGTAAGCTCCGGGATCGCCTCGGTGCATTCGAAAAAGCCATGCGCACCCGTTCCGCGCGCATGGACGATGCGCTCGGGGATCCGTTCGTGGTCGAAGTGGAAGATCTTCTCGCGCAGGACGAAGTCCTCGAGCAGGGTCGGGCCACGCGATCCGGCCTTGAGCGAGTTCTGGTTGTCCGAGACCGGCACGCCGTGGTTGGTGGTAAGGGCCGGGCCGCCGCGCTGCTGCGTCTCGCCGCCGGATCCCTGCGAGAGCCCGCCCTCGCCCTTCTGCTTTCTGCTCGCCATCCTGCGGTTCCTCCCTGTCAAGGCGTCGGGCGGTCAACGCGATGGCGGGGGCGGGGTTCCATCGTGGAGCGGCTTTCGGCGGTTCGGCACCCTCCGGGTGCCAGTCTCGCGCGCGATCGGGCGGTTTTCGTTTCCGACGCAGGTGCCCTTGATTTTCGGGGCGGATCGGACGACCTTGGAGGGTCTCCGGAAGGGCCGGAGAACAGGAGGATGCAATGGCTCAGCGCCGTGTGAACATCGCGAGTGTCGATCCGGTCTGGAGCCGCGTCCGCGGCGAGGCCGAACAGGTGGTCAAGGACGAACCGCTGATGGCGAGCCTCGTGCATGCGGGCATCCTGCATCATTCGAGCCTCGAGCGGGCGCTGAGCTTCCGCATCGCCCAGAAGCTCGCCTCGGCCGAGATGAGCGACCTGATCCTGCGCGAGATCGCCGATCACGCCTATGAATCGGATCCGCGCCTCGGGATCGCGGCGCGCGCCGACATTCTCGCGGTCTACGAGCGCGACCCGGCCTGCCACCGCTACCTGCAGCCGTTACTGTTCTTCAAGGGCTTCCAGGCGCTGCAGTGCTACCGGATCGCCCGCTGGCTCTGGGCGCACGAACGGCGGGACATGGCGTACTACTTCCAGATGCGCACGTCGGAGGTCTTCGGCGTCGACATCCATCCCGGCGCGCGCATCGGGCAGGGCATCATGATCGACCATGCCCATTCCATCGTGATCGGCGAGACCGCGGTGGTGGGCGACAACGTCTCGATGCTGCATTCGGTGACCCTCGGCGGCACCGGCAAGGAGGATGGCGACCGGCATCCGAAGATCATGGACGGGGTGCTGATCGGCGCGGGGGCCAAGGTGCTCGGCAACATCACCGTCGGGCATTGCAGCCGGATCGCCGCGGGTTCGGTGGTGCTGGAATCGGTGCCGCCCTGCAAGACCGTCGCCGGCGTGCCGGCGCGCATCGTCGGCGAGGCGGGCTGCGAACAGCCGTCGAAGATGATGGACCAGCTGCTCCACGGCGCCTGACGAGTCTGACGGGCGTTTCCGGTCCGGAACGCAAAACGCCCGCGCATTGCGCGGGCGTTGGTCGTTAATGGGCTCGGCGTCTCAGGCGAGCATGCCGATCGGATGCTCGAGGTTGGTCTTCAGCGCCTCGAGGAAGGCGGCGCCGAGCGCGCCGTCGATCACCCGGTGGTCGACCGAGAGCGTGACCGACATCATGGTCGCGACCTCGATCTCGCCGGCATCGTTGACGATCGGCTTCTTCACGCCCGCGCCGACCGCGAGGATCGAGGCATGCGGCGGGTTGATCACCGCGTCGAAGTTCTCGATCCCCATCATGCCGAGGTTCGAGATGGCATAGCTGCCGCCCTGGTACTCGTGCGGGGCGAGCTTGCGGTCGCGGGCGCGCTTGGCGAGGTCCTTCATCTCGGCGGAGAGCGCGGAGAGGGTCTTCTTGTCCGCATCGCGCAGGACGGGGGTGAACAGGCCACCCTCGATGGCGACGGCGACTGCCACGTCCGAGGGCTTCAGCCGCAGCACCCGGTCGCCGGCCCAGACCGCGTTGCAGTCCGGCACCTGCTGAAGCGCGATGGCCGAGGCCTTGATGATGAAGTCGTTGACCGAGAGCTTCACCCCGCGCGATTCCAGCTCCTTGTTGAGCTGGCCACGGAACTTCATCAGCGCATCGAGCCGGATCTCCCGGCGCAGGTAGAAATGCGGGATGGTGGACTTTGCCTCGCCGAGCCGCGCGGCGATCGTCTTGCGCATCCCGTCGAGCTTGACCTCCTCGTACTCCCGGTCGGCATAGAGCTTCTTGACCTGCTCGGCGTCGGGACTCGCAGGGGCCGCCTTTGCCGGTGCGGGCGCAGCCGCAGCCGCGGCGGCGGGGGCCTCGGCAGCCTTCGCCGGAGCGGCGCCGGGCTTCGCAGCCTCGACATCGGCCTTGACGATGCGGCCGTGCGGGCCAGAGCCCTTGATCGAGTTGAGGTCGAGCCCCTTCTCCGCGGCGATGCGGCGCGCGAGGGGGGAGGCGAAGACGCGCTCGCCCGAGGCGGTGGCGACCGCGGCGGGGGCAGGGGCCGCGGCGGGTCCGGCCTGCGCCGGGGCGGCGGGTGCCTCCGCCTTCGCCGGCGCGGCGTCGGCGGCCTTGGCCGGCGCGACGCCGATCGCGTCAGCCGATTCGCCTTCCTCGAGCAGGACGGCGATCAGGTCGTTGACCTTCACCCCCTCGGTCCCCTCGGGCACGACGATCTTGCCGACCACGCCCTCGTCGACCGCCTCGAACTCCATCGTGGCCTTGTCGGTCTCGATCTCGGCGATGACCGCGCCGGAGGTGACGGTGTCGCCCTCCTTCACCAGCCATTTCGCGAGGGTGCCCTCCTCCATCGTGGGGGAGAGCGCGGGCATCAGGATGTTGATGGGCATCGGGCTCTCCTCAGCGATAGGTGACGGCTTTGACGGCGGCGATCACCTCGGGCGTGGTCACGAGGGCGAGCTTCTCGAGATTGGCCGCATAGGGCATCGGCACGTCCTTGCCGGTGCAGTTCAGAACCGGCGCGTCGAGATGGTCGAAGGCCTGGCTCATCAGCACCGCGGAGATGTGGTTGCCGATCGAGCCGACCGGAAAGCCCTCCTCCACCGTGACGCAGCGGTTGGTCTTCATCACCGAGGCGATCACCGTGTCGGTGTCGATCGGCCGCAGCGAGCGCAGGTCGATCACCTCGGCCTCGATGCCTTCCTTCGCCAGTTCCTCTGCGGCCTGCAGCGAATAGATCATGCCGATGCCGAAGCTCACGATGGTGACGTCGCTGCCCTGCCGCGCGACCCTCGCCTTGCCGATCGGCACGGTGTGGTCGGGCAGGTCCGGCACCTCGAACGAGCGGCCATAGAGTATCTCGTTCTCGAGGAAGATCACCGGGTTGGGGTCGCGGATCGCCGACTTCAGCAGGCCCTTCGCGTCTGCGGCCGAATAGGGCATGCAGACCTTCAGCCCGGGGATGTTGGCATACATGGCCGCGAAGTCGTGGCTGTGCTGGGCCGCCACGCGTGCCGCGGCGCCGTTCGGGCCGCGGAAGACGATCGGGCAGCCCATCTGGCCGCCGGACATGTATAGGGTCTTGGCCGCCGAGTTGATGATATGGTCGATGGCCTGCAGCGCGAAGTTGAAGGTCATGAACTCCACGATCGGGCGCAGGCCGGCGAAGGCAGCGCCGACGGCGATGCCGGTGAAGCCGTGCTCGGTGATCGGAGTGTCGATGACCCGGCGCGGGCCGAACTCGTCGAGCAGGCCCTGGCTGATCTTGTAGGCGCCCTGGTACTCGCCCACTTCCTCGCCCATCAGGAACACGTCGCCGTCGCGGCGCATCTCCTCGGCCATGGCGTCGCGCAGGGCCTCGCGCACGGTTTGGGTCTTCATAGCGGTACCGGCGGGCACCTCGGGCTCGGCGGGGGCCGGGGTGGATTTCGGCTGGGCCGGCGGGGCGGAGGCGGCCGCGGGCGCCTCGGCCTTCGCAGGGGCGGCGGGGGCCGGGGCCTCCTCGTCTGCCTCGCCCTCCATCACCGCGATCGGGGTGTTGACCTTCACGCCCTCGGTACCTTCGGCGATCAGGATCTTGCCGAGCACGCCCTCGTCGACCGCCTCGAACTCCATGGTGGCCTTGTCGGTCTCGATCTCGGCGATGATCTGGCCGGAGGTGATCGTGTCACCCTCCTTGACCAGCCACTTGGCCAGCGTGCCCTCCTCCATCGTGGGGGAGAGGGCGGGCATCAGGATCTGGGTTGCCATCGTCGCTATTCCTCCCCGTCTCAGGCGTATACGTCGGTCCAGAGCTCGGATTCGGCCGGCTCGGGGCTGTCCTGCGCGAACTGCGCGGCGGCGTTGACGATCGCCTTGATGTCCTTGTCGATGTTCTTCAGGTCGTCCTCGGTCGCGAGATTGCCGGTGACGAGGATGTCCCGGACGTGGTCGATCGGGTCGCGTTCCTCGCGCATCTTCTGCACCTCCTCGCGGGTGCGGTACTTCGCGGGGTCGGACATGGAATGGCCGCGGTAGCGGTAGGTGTTCATCTCGAGGATGTAGGGGCCGGCACCGGAGCGGCAGTGCGCCACCGCCTTCTCGCCCGCCGCCTTGACCGCCAGCACGTCCATGCCGTCCACCGCTTCGCCCGGGATCCCGAAGGCCTGGCCTCGGGTGTAGAGCGCGGGAGTGGACGAGGCGCGCTTCAGGCTCGTGCCCATGGCGTACTGGTTGTTTTCGATCACGAAGATGCAGGGCAGCTTCCAGAGCGAGGCCATGTTGAAGGTCTCGTAGATCTGGCCCTGGTTGGCGGCACCGTCGCCGAAATAGGCGAAGCTGACGTTGTCGTTGCCGCGGTACCAGTTGGCGAAGGCGAGGCCGGCGCCGATCGGCACCTGCGCGCCGACGATGCCGTGGCCGCCGTAGAAATTCTTCTCGGACGAGAACATGTGCATCGAGCCGCCCTTGCCGCGGGAATAGCCGCCCTCGCGCCCGGTCAGCTCGGCCATCACGCCCTTGGGGTCCATGCCACAGGCCAGCATATGGCCGTGGTCGCGGTAGGAGGTGACGCGCTGGTCGCCTTCCTTGGCCGCGGCCTCAAGACCGACCACGACGGCTTCCTGGCCGATGTAGAGATGGCAGAAGCCGCCGATCAGGCCCATGCCGTAGAGCTGTCCCGCCTTCTCCTCGAAACGGCGGATGAGGAGCATTTCGCGGTAGTATTCAAGTAGCTCTTCCTTGGACGCATTCGGCTTGGTCGCGCGGCGCGCTGCTGCCATAGCTCTTTCCCCCGGGCGGTTAATTGGTTCAACGTTAAACTAGTTCCATTATAAACGGCCTGACGGGGGAGAAAAGCCCCTTTTGCCGGTCCTCAGGCAAGGGTGGCGGCGGGCCGCCTTCACTCGTCGTGGAGGGGGGGCAGGATGATCTCGTCGGGACGGGCGAAGCCGAGCATCCTGCGGGCCTGCTCGTCGAGCAGGTCGAGGTCGAGATAGTCGTTGGAGAGACGCCGTACCTTGTTCTCGAGCATCGCGCGCTCGACGCGGATCTGGGCGAGCTCGACCTCCAGCCGCTGCTGCTGTGCCTCGATCTGGAACAGCCGGAACAGCCCGTGCTCGCCCTGCAGCGCGGCATAGGTCAGGTAGGAGAGCAGCGCCACCATGACGACCGCGAAGATCGCGCCGCCATAGCCGGCACTGCGCCGTTCCGGTTCGATATGCATTTCAGCCTGTTGCGACCGTTGTCTGCCCGTTGGCGCGATCATGACAGAAGTCGGGCGACATGGGAATCCCCGATTCGCAATGGCTGAGTCGCGTCGATGGGTGCCGGGGGCGCGCGTTCCGCCGCGCGCTCCCCGCCTATCCGCCGCGGGGCGGACCGGCAACATCAGGTGTCGCTCTTCCGTCCGTCGCGAAACGCGCGGTCAGTCCCGGCCCTTGTAGATGTCGACGAGCTTGCCGAGCATGGCGAGTGCCTCGTCGCGCGGGCGCTGGAAGGTGTTGCGGCCGATGATCGAGCCGTTGCCGCCGCCGTCGCGGATGGCGCGGGCGTCGTCATAGACCGCGTCCTCGCCCTTGGCCGCACCGCCCGAGAAGACCACGATGCGCCGGCCGTTGAAGGCCGCGGCCATGCAGTGCCGCACGCGCGCCGCCTGGGACGCGATGTCGATGCCGTGCTTCTCGTAGACCTTCTTCGCCTCGGCCTGTTCGAGATGGTCGGTCGAGAGCTTGATCTTGATGATGTGCGCGCCGAGCAGCGCCGCGATCTGCGCGGCATAGGCCGCCACGTCGATCGCCGTCTCTCCGGCCTTCGAGAGGTCCTCGCCGCGGGGATAGGACCAGATCACGGTGGCGATCCCCTTCCGCGCCGCCTCTTCCCGCATGGCCGAGATCTCCTCGAACATGTCGAGGCCCGCAGCCGAGCCGGGATAGATGGTGAAGCCGATCGCCGAGCAGCCGAGCCGCAGCGCATCGTCGACCGAGGCGGTGATCGCCTGGTCCCTGGGAGCTGCCTCGGGGATCAGAGAATTGGCCGAATTGCACTTCAGGATCGTCGGGATCTGGCCGGCGAAGGTGTCTGCGCCCGCCTCGATCATGCCGAGCGGCGCCGCATAGGCGTTGAGCCCGGCGTCGAGCGCGATCTGGTAGTGATAATGCGGGTCATAGGCTGCGGGATTCGCCGCGAAGCTGCGCGCGGGGCCGTGCTCGAAGCCCTGGTCAACGGGCAGGATGATCATCTTGCCCGTGCCGCCGAGCCGCCCGGTCATCAGCATGCGGCAGAGCTGGGCCTTCACGCCGGGGGTCTCGCCCTCGTAGTTCGCAAGGATCTTCTGGACGGTGCGGGTGGCTTTCATGCGGGGTTCCCTCTGGTGGATGGCTGCTCAGGCGGCGGCTTCGAGCGCGGCGACGCCGGGCAGCGTCTTGCCCTCGAGCCATTCGAGAAAGGCGCCGCCGGCGGTGGAAACATAAGAGAAGTCGGACGCGGCGCTCGACGCGTTCAGCGCAGCCACCGTGTCGCCGCCGCCGGCAACCGACAGGAGCCGTCCCGCGCGGGTCAGCGCGGCGGCATGGCGCGCGGCGGCGTCAGTGGCGGCGTTGAAGGGCGGGATCTCGAAGGCGCCGAGCGGGCCGTTCCAGACCAGCGTCCGCGCGGCCTCGAAGGCGGCGGCGATGCGGGCGATGCTCGCCGGGCCGGCGTCGAGGATCATCGCATCCTCGGGGCAGGCGTTCACCGGCACGATCTGATGTGGGGCGTTCGCCCTGAACTCGCGGGCGACCACGGCGTCGAGCGGCAGGATCAGCTCGCAGCCCCGCGCCGCCGCATCGGAGAGGATGTCGCGGGCGGTGTCAGCCATGTCTTGCTCGCAGAGCGAGCGGCCGACGGAAATGCCCTGCGCGGCGAGGAAGGTATTGGCCATCGCCCCGCCGATCACGAGGGAATCGACCCGGTGCAGCAGGTTGCCGAGCAGTTCCAGCTTGGTCGAGACCTTCGCCCCCCCGACCACCGCGCAGACCGGCCGTTCGGGGGTGGTGAGTGCACGTTCCAGCGCCCCGAGCTCGGCCTCCATCAGCCGGCCGGCGCAGGCGGGCAGCAACCGGGCCAGCGCTTCGGTCGAGGCATGGGCGCGGTGGGCGGCGGAGAAGGCGTCGTTGCAGTAGACGTCACCGAGCGCGGCCAACTCGGCGGCAAAGGCGGGATCGTTCGCCTCCTCGCCCTTGTGGAAGCGGGTGTTCTCGAGAAGCAGCACCGCGCCCTCGGGCAGCTTGGCGACGGCATCGCGCGCGGCTGGGCCGATGCAGTCGGTGGCGAAGCGGACCTCCGTGCCGAGCGCCGCCTTCAGTGCGGGCAGAGTGACGTCGAGACTCATCTCCGGCACCGGCTTGCCCTTCGGCCGCCCGAAATGCGCCATGAGCACCGGACGCCCGCCCCGTGCAAGGATGTCGCGGATCGTGGGCACGATGCGCTCGATGCGGGTGGCGTCGGTGACGCGCCCGTCCTCGACGGGCACGTTGATGTCGACGCGGGTCAGCACAGTCCGGCCGGCGAGGTCCATGTCGTCGAGCGTCTTCCAGCCCATCTTGCCCTCCCTCCCTGGTGCCGGCGGCTCCGCTAGAGCAGGCTCTCGGCCTTGGCCGCGACCGCCTCTGCGGTGATGCCGAAATGCCTGTAAAGTTCGGGCGCGGGGGCGGATGCACCGAAGCCGTGCATGCCGACGAAGCCCGACTTCCGCCGCACGCCGCCCTCGCCATAGAGCCAGCGGTCCCAGCCGAACCGGATCGCGGCCTCGACCCCGACTCGCACCGGGCCGGGCGGCAGGACGGACCGGCGGTACTTCGGGTCCTGTTCCTCGAACAACTCCCAGCACGGCATCGAGACGACGCGGGTGCCGATGCCCTTCGCCTGCAGGATGTCGCGCGCGGCCATGGCGATCTCGACCTCCGAGCCGGTGGCGAGCAGGATCGCCTGACGCTTGCCCTCTGCCTCGGCCAGCACGTAGGCGCCGCGGGCGGTCAGGTTGCGGCGGCTGTGCTCGGTGCGCAGGGTCGGCAGGTTCTGGCGGGTCAGTGCCAGGACCGAGGGCGTCTCCTTCGACCCCAGCGCGACTTCCCACGCCTCGGCGGTCTCGATGATGTCCGCGGGGCGGAAGACGTTGAGGTTCGGCGTCGCGCGCAACATGGCGAGATGCTCGACCGGCTGGTGGGTCGGCCCGTCCTCGCCGAGGCCGATGGAATCGTGGGTGAGGACGTAGATTACCCGCTTGCCCATCAGCGAGGAGAGCCGCATCGCGCCGCGGGCATAGTCGGCGAATACGAGGAACGTCCCGCCGTAGGGGATCACGCCGCCATGCAGCGCGAGGCCGTTCATCGCCGCGGCCATGCCGTGCTCGCGAATGCCGTAATAGACGTAGCGACCCGCGCGGTTCTCGGCGTTGAACGTGCCGAGACCCTTGGTCAGCGTGTTGTTCGAGCCGGTCAGGTCGGCCGAGCCCCCGATCGTCTCGGGCAGGACGGCGTTCACCACCTCGAGTGCCATCTCGGACGCCTTGCGGGTCGCGACCTTGGGCGCCGCGGCGGACTGCTGCTTCTTGAATGTGGCGATGGCCCGGCCGAGCTTCGGCGAGACCTCGCCGGCGATAACCCGGTCGAACTCCGCCTGCTTCGCCGCTGAGAGCGTCGCCTTGCGGCCCTCCCAGGCGGCGCGCGCCGCGGCGCCGCGCCGGCCGATCGCGGTCCAGGCCTCGCGGACTTCCGCCGGGATCTCGAACGGCGGGTGCGGCCAGCCGTAGGCCTCGCGCACCCGGGCGATCTCGTCCGCGCCGAGCGGCGAGCCGTGGGCGGAGGCCGTATCCTGCTTCGACGGTGCGCCGTAACCGATGTGGCTGCGGCAGGCGATCAGCGCGGGCAGAGGCGACTTCTTCGCTTCGGTCAGCGCGGCATCGATCGCTTCGGGGTCGTGGCCGTCGATCTCCTGCACGTGCCAGCCGGCGGCGCGGAACCGGGCCGGCTGGTCGGTGATGTCCGAAAGGCTGACCTTGCCGTCGATCGAGATGCCGTTGTCGTCCCAGAGCACGATCAGTTTGCCGAGCTTCTGGCGCCCGGCGAGGCCGATCGCCTCGTGGCTCACGCCCTCCATCAGGCAGCCGTCGCCGGCGATCACATAGGTGAAGTGATCGACGACCTTCGCACCGAAACGGGCAGCGAGATGCGCCTCCGCCATGGCGAAGCCGACCGCATTGGCGAGGCCCTGACCGAGCGGGCCCGTCGTGGTCTCGATTCCCGGCGCATGGCCGTACTCGGGATGGCCCGCCGTCTGCGAGCCGAGCTGGCGGAAGTTGCGGATCTGCTCGATATCCATCCCTGGATAACCGGTCAGGTGCAGCAGCCCGTAGAGCAGCATCGACCCGTGGCCGGCCGAGAGGATGAAACGGTCGCGGTCCGGCCAGTCGGGCGCCGAGGCGTCGAACTTCAGGTGCTTCTCGAAGAGCACGGTCGCCACGTCGGCAATGCCCATCGGCATGCCGGGATGGCCGGAATTCGCCTGCTGCACCGCGTCCATTGCCAGGACCCGCAATGCGGCGGCCTTCATCCAGTGATCGGGATGGCGGGTGCGGAGTTCCGAGATTTCCACCGGGCGGGCCTTTCTGCGGGTTTCGGGCGGGCCCGGGCGGGTGCGGGCGGGCGCATGTGCGGGGCACTGATACCAGCCCGGCCCCAAGGGTCAAGGCGGATTCGGGGCGGCGAAACCCTGCCATGACCGCCGCGGCATCGGTGCGCAGGGGCTGGACCCCCGCGGCGTTTTTGCGCAGCATGGATTGCGTTCGCGCCGGGGGCTGCCGTAATACGCTCCGGCGGCGGGGGCGAGAGGCATCTATCGCGAAAGAGCCGGGATGACAGAGACCAGCCAGTTGGAAACGCGCTTGGGCGATGCCTTGGAGCGCCTGCGCACGGCGATCGCCGCCCGCGCCGCCGCCGAGCGGGCGCCGTCCGAGGATACCGGGGCACTGCACGAGCGCATCGCCGAGCTCGAGGAGGAGAACCGGGAACTGCAAGCGGAACTCGCCCATCTGCGCGCCAAGCGCGAGAAGGACGTGGCGGCGCTCGACGAGCTCATCACCCAGCTCAAGCCGCTGATCGAGGAGGTCTGAGCCATGCCGGAACTGGTGCTTGAAATCGGCGGCAGCATCTTCGAGGTGGCCTGCGAGGCGGGGCAGGAGGCATCGCTCCACCGGGCGGCGCGGCTCCTGCACGACGAGGCGGTCCGGATCGAGGACGCGATCGGCCGCTCGACCGAGAAGCGCATGCTGCTCCTCTCCGGGCTGATGTTGGCCGACTCGATGGCGGGGCTCGAAGACCGGCTGCGCAATACCGAAGAGCGGTTGGCCCAGGCCGAGGAACGGCTGCGCGCCACCGAGGCCAAGGCGGCGATGCTTGCCGCAAATGCCCTGCGGCTGGAGACGGAGAACTCGAGCCGCACGCCCGGCCCTGAGGTCGAGCGGCTGAAGGGCGAGCACGCCGCGGCGACTGCGCTGCTCGCGAAGGTCGCGGACCGGATCGAGGCGCTGGCGGCCGAACTGGAGGGCTGAGCGGCAGGCTCAGCCCGGCGTCCATTCCCGCGCCGGCGCGTCGCGTTCGAGGATCTGGAAACTGCCTGCCCGCAGCGCATGCCACGCGCCCTCGGCGCCATCGGGCCAGAGCACGCGGACCTCGGCTACCTCATGCCCGCCGAGGCCGAAATGCAGCCAGCCGAGCTGGCCCGACACATGGCCCCCGCCGGCGGTATGCTCCCGGCGGATCACCCGTTCGCCGAGGCGGACCTCGACCCAGGCGCCGATCGCGTCGCGGTTCGGCCCCGGCTGGACGAGGCGCAGCTGCAGCCAGTTGCCAGGGGCGGTTCCGGTGTGGCGCCAGACCTGCGCCGGTGCCCAGCGGTTCACCGTGACAAGGTCGAGATGGCCGTCGAGGTTGAAATCGGCGAGCGCTGCGCCGCGGGCGATCTGGAAGCTCGCCACACCGGCGGCCTCGGCCGCCTCGACGAAGCCCCCGTCTTCGGCCTGCAGCAGCAGATTGTTCGGGTCCTCCGACGCGAAATCCGGCATCTCGGCGACGTTTCCCTTGGCGACGAAGAGATCGGCGCGGCCGTCGTTGTTCACGTCCTCGAACTGGGCATGCCAGGCGGTGCTCGGCCGCACGTCCTCGCCGGCATGCGGGCGGTGGGCGGTCACGCCGAGGGCGAAGGCGACGTCGTCGTAGCTCGGGGCCGGCAGTCCCTCGGACGGCACTGCGGTGAGCTTCTGCAGCTTGTTGTCGGCCATGCTGGTCAGGAAATATTCGGGATAGCCGTCGGAATCGAGGTCGTGGCTCGCGATGCCCATCCCCCAGATGCGAAGGTAGCGCCAGCCCTCGTCCTCGGTGACAAGCGCGGGAGCGGCGCCGGGGGCGAGGCGCCAGAGCTGTTCCTGCCCGCCCTTGTAGTATTCCCGGTCGTTCGAGACGCGCAGCGACGGCGTGCCCGAGCGGTCCCAGTCGGTGAAGAGCATCGAGAGCGCGCAGAAGCTCGGCGTCAGCGGCAAGGGCTCGGCGAAGCCGCGGGGCCCGGGCGCGGGACGGTGCAGCCAGTTGTCGGTGCAGGAACCCCAGGGAAAGGCATCCTCGCGCCGGTCGATGTAGTTGCCGATGGCGAGCGTCGGCCACTCCGCACCATCCTCCCAGGTCGCCGCGAAGGCCGTCGACCACGCGTCGCCGCCATCGAAGCCCCAAGCCTCGTTCGCGCGCTCGAAGCGGCAGTCGCCGAGGCCGCGCATCACGAGGTTCTCGCCCACCCGCAGCACCACGAGGTCGGTGATGCCGTCCCCGTCCACGTCGAGCGGATAGGCTCCGGTGATCGCGCCGATCTCGAGGCCGCTGACCGCGGGGGTGAACGCGAGCGCGCCGCCGCGGGTCGAGGCGTTGCGGTAGAGCAGCGACGGCGCGGCGCCGCCGGCGAGGAACAGCTCGGCTAAGCCGTCACCATCGCAGTCGAGCACCGCCACGCCGCCGCCGACCATGTACTCCCAGTCGCCCTGATAGGCGGTGGCGATGCCGCTGGCGGTCTCCTCCTCGAAGACCGGCACCACGGGCTCGGCACGGGCCGGCGCGGCGGCGAGAAGCGCCAGGACGGCAAGGGCGCGCATGGTCAGGACCGGGTGCGGAGCGCGGCGGTGTGGGTCCCGACGCAGCGGCCCTGTTCCAGGCCGCGCTCGATCGCCGCGCGGAAATGGATGCCGCCGTAGAGCCGCGACATCGCCGCCTCCTCGGCCGCGGCCCAGAAATCGGGGAAGGCGCGGGCGGGCAGCCCGTCGTCGACATGCGTGGTGTCCTCGAAGGCGAAACCCTCACCGAAGAGCGCGGTCAGCACCGTGGCGGCAGCGCCAGACAGGGTGCTGTGACCGCTGGGGTACTCCGGAAAGGGTGGCGTGATCAGCAGTGGCTGCCAATCGGGGTCGATGTGGCGGTTGATGTAGGTGACCGGGCGCAAGAGGTCGTAGCGGAACTTCGTGTGCCAGCAGGCGACGAAGGAATCCGACATCGCGATCCCGAGAAGCGCGAGCACCTCCGCCTGCCGGTCGAGCGGCGCCTCCTCGGCCGCGAGGATCTCGCGGGCGATCGAGATCCAGTGGCCGGGCGGGGTGGGCGAGAGCATCGGGTCGTCGGACCAGAACCGCGCGGCGAGGCGCTGGTCCTCGGTGAGGCTGCGCGACGTCTCCCAGACTTCCAGCGCCTCGGCATGGAATTCCGACGCGGCCTCCTCGCTGTAGGCGGGCGGCGGCGGCAGGTCGCAGCTGCGGCCCTCGGGCATGGCGAGGGTGCGGTTGCCGCCCCACTCGGGCAGGAGCGGCATCTGCTGCTGCGCGATCAGGCTGGTCGGCACCCAGCTGCCCGGCGTCTCCGCGAAGTCGTATTCGTAAGGAAAGCCCATGTTCTCGACCACCGCGCCGCCGTCCGTCCCGGCCCAGGCGAGGATATGCTCGGCGATGGCTTCTCCATGAGCTGCGCTTCGGTCGACCACCGCCGGATCGACGCCCTCCGCCGCGCGGGCGGCGAGACGGGTGCCGAGCGCGGTCATCGCGCGCTGGCCGGTCGGGCCGGTGTTGCCGAAGAAGCCGTGAGCGGCGCGGGCGAGGGCGGCCTGCAGGATCACCGCCTCGTCGTAGTCGACGCCGGTCTCCCGGGCGGGCAGGGGCTCGAGCGCGTCAAGCTGGCCGGCGAGGCTCACCAGCGCCGCGTCGCCGGAGGCCACCGCCTCGAAGACCGTGACGCCGGTATAGGCGAAGGCACGTGCTGCGACCGGTGGCGAATAGGTTGGCGTGTGGCGGACGAGTTCGAGGATCAGCCGGTACCAGGTGTCGAGCACCTCGGCAGAACGTTCCCCCGACGGCGGGGAGGATTGCGCCGGTGCCGCGACCACGAGAGACGCGGCCAGCATGCCGCAGGCGACCAGTCGAACCAACATCGTCAAGCATCCTCCCCGAGCCGCGTCCGGACATCGCCCGGGCGCGTTCTGCGGAAGGACATTAGCCGTTGTACCGGCCGGTCGTCCATCGGACCGGTTGCCGGATCACCCGGCCACACGGGCGCTGCAGCACCCGACTTGGCCCCCGGCACGGTGGGGCTCAGCGATTGGCTTCGCGGATCTTCTCGGCGGCGGCCTTGTCGTACGCGACGCCCTTGGTCTCCAAGAGCTCGTCGAGCTCGCCCGAGAGCGTCATCTCGGTCACGATGTCGCAGCCGCCGACGAATTCGCCCTTCACATAGAGCTGGGGGATCGTCGGCCAGTCCGAGAAGGACTTGATGCCTTCGCGGATGCCCTCGTCGGCGAGCACGTTCACGTCCTTGTAGGTGACGCCCATGTAGTTGAGCACGCCGGCGACGCGGCTCGAAAAGCCGCATTGCGGCATCTGCGCGGTGCCCTTCATGAAGAGCACGACGTCGTTGGCGTCGATATCGGCCTTGATCGCCTCGTGGGCGGGATTGCTCATCGCATTCACTCCGGTGCTTTGGTGGTCAGGGCGAGCGCGTGCAACTCGCCCCTCGGTCCGTCCATCTTTCCCTTGAGCGCGGCATAAACCAGCTGGTGCTGCTTGACCCGGTTCAGCCCGCGGAATTCCTCGGCCTCGACCGTGGCCGCATAGTGGTTGCCGTCGCCGGCGAGGTCGGTGATCTCGATGCGGGCCGTCGGAAAGGCCTCGCGGATCAGGCGCTCGATGTCGGCGGCTTCCATCGCCATCAGGGCAGGCTCCTTCTACGCTTCTGGAGGAAACTTAGGACTGGGGCCGGGCGCCTGCAAGTGCGGCGGCCGGCGTGTCGAGCAGCGTGGTCAGCCCGCCTTCGTGGGCTTCACGCAACCGGTCGAGCGCCACGGAAGAGGCCCCGAGCGCGACCGCCGAACCGCCCGCCGTGCCGACGCGCCGGGCCGGCACGCCTGCCGCGGCCGCCCGGTCGAGCAGCGCCTCGGGATCCCGGGTCGCGACGAGGTAACGGCCCTGGTCCTCGCCGAAGAACCAGGCCGTCGCCCCAAGCTCCGGGGCGGCGTCGATGCGCAGGCCGACCTTGCCCGCCAGTGCCATCTCGGCGGCGGCGATCGCGAGGCCGCCATCGCCCAGGTCGTGCGCGGCGGTGACGAGGCCCGCGGCCTTCGCGGCGCGCAGGAATTCCCCCGCCGCCCGCTCGGCGGCGAGATCGACCGGCGGCGCGTCGCCTTCCTCGCGCCCGAAGAGCTCGGCGAGGACCGCGGACTGGCCCAGATGGCCCCGGGTCTCGCCCAGAAGCACAAGCGCATCGCCCTCGGCCGGGGCCATGCGGATCAACTGGCCGAGGTCGGTCAGCAGCCCGACCGCGCCGATGGTCGGCGTCGGCAGGATGGCCCGGCCCTCGGTCTCGTTGTAGAGGCTGACGTTGCCCGAGACGATCGGCATGTCGAGCGCGCGGCAGGCAGCGCCGATGCCCTTTATGCAGCCGACGAACTGGCCCATGATCTCCGGCCGCTCGGGATTGCCGAAGTTGAGGTTGTCGGTGGTGGCGAGCGGCCGCGCGCCGGTCGCACAGAGGTTGCGGAAAGCCTCGGCCACGGCCTGCGCACCGCCGCGCTGGGGATTGGCGCGGCAATAGCGGGGGTTCACGTCGGAGGTGAAGGCGAGGCCCTTCGTCGTGCCGTGCACGCGGATGACCCCCGCGTCCGAACCCGGCGCAAGCACCGTGTCGCCCATCACCATGTGATCGTACTGCGACCAGACCCAGGCCCGGCCGCAGAGGTTCGGCGACCCGATCAGCCGCAGGAGCGCCTCGGCCGGGTCGATCTCCGGCACGGGACCGAGCGGGGCCGGCGGCGGCGTGGGCACCCAGGGACGGTCATAGACCGGCGCCTCGCCCGACAGCGCCTTCAGCGGCAGGTCGGCCTTCACCACGCCGTTCAGCCGGACAATGAAGCGGTCCTCGGGGATGGTCTCGCCCACGACGGCGAAGTCGAGGTCCCATTTCTCGAATACCGCGCGCGCCTCGGCCTCCTTCTCCGGGCGCAGGACCATCAGCATGCGCTCCTGGCTCTCGGACAGCATCATCTCGTACGCGGTCATCGCCTCCTCGCGCACCGGCACCCTTTCGAGGTCGAGCCGGATGCCGAGGTCGCCCTTGTCACCCATCTCGACCGCCGAACAGGTCAACCCCGCCGCGCCCATGTCCTGGATCGAGATGACGGCGCCGGTCGCCATCAGCTCCATGCAGGCCTCCATCAGCCGCTTCTCGGTGAAGGGGTCGCCGACCTGCACGGTCGGGCGCTTCTCCTCGATCGAGGCGTCGAACTCGGCCGAGGCCATGGTCGCCCCGCCGACCCCGTCGCGGCCGGTCTTGGCCCCGAGATAGACCACCGGCATGCCGACGCCCGAGGCGGCCGAATAGAAGATACCGTCGGTCTCCGCGAGGCCGGCGGCAAAGGCGTTGACGAGGCAGTTGCCGTTGTAGGCGCGGTGGAAACGCAGCTCGCCACCCACGTTCGGCACGCCGAAGGCATTGCCGTAGCCGCCGATCCCGGCGACGACCCCATGCACTAGGCTGCGGGTCTTCGGATGGTCGGGCGCGCCGAAGCTGAGCGCGTTCATCACCGCGATGGGCCGCGCACCCATCGTGAAGACGTCGCGCAGGATGCCGCCGACCCCGGTCGCCGCGCCCTGGTAGGGCTCGATGTAGGAGGGGTGGTTGTGGCTCTCCATCTTGAACACGACCGCCTGGCCGTCCCCGATGTCGACGACGCCCGCGTTCTCGCCCGGGCCCTGGATCACCTGCGGGCCTTCGGTCGGCAGCGTGCGCAGCCAGATCTTCGAGGACTTGTAGGAACAATGCTCGTTCCACATCGCCGAGAAGATGCCGAGCTCGGTGAACGTGGGCGTCCGGCCGATCAGGTCGAGGATGCGCTGGTACTCGTCGGGCTTCAGCCCGTGCGCGGCGGCAAGCTCGGGCGTGACCGCGGGCTCGGGGAACTCGCGCGTGAGGGCATCTGCGGCCTGGGTCATGCGGTGGACTCCGGGGGGCTGGCGTCGTCCGCCTTTTAGTGTTCCGCGCCTGCGAGAGAAAGCCCGGAATCGGCCGGCCCGCTGCCATCGGCGCCGC
Organism: uncultured Rhodobacterales bacterium; assembly: GCA_964575795.1. Lineage (GTDB taxonomy): Bacteria > Pseudomonadota > Alphaproteobacteria > Rhodobacterales > Rhodobacteraceae > Amaricoccus. Next base: position 44,632 of record CAZNSP010000022.1, on the reverse strand, counting down.
AAGGGCGGTCCGGAAAAAAAGAGGCCGAGCATCAAGCTCGGCCCAAGTCCAACAGGGAGGTTGAAGAGGACTGGCCCGAGGGCTCGTCCAACTTCGAGTTGCAATATAGAGACCGATCGCTCCCTTGGCAAGCACCGCTGCCCAAATCTTGTGCATAGCTGCCATGGCGAGCGCGCATGGCTTGGGTCTGCCCTACACGGCCGCTTCGGACATCAGCCGCTTGTGGGACGCGATTTCCTCCAGCACGAAATCGCGGAATGCCGAAACGCGCTTGGAGGCGCGCAGCTCCTGTGCATAGGCGAGATAGACCGGGATCGGCGCGCTGTGGAGGTCGGGCGCGACGTTGATCAGGTCGGGGAAATCCTGGGTCACGTAATCGGGCAGCGAGCCGATGCCGAGGCCGTTGATCACGCCCTGCAGGATGCCGAAATAGTTGTTCACCGTCAGCTGCGCGCCGGAATGCATGGCGAGGATCGGGTGGGTGAACTCGGCCCCGGCCCGGACCTGCGGCGAGGCCGGGCTCTGGGTGATCAGCCGGTGCTCGGCCAGATCCTCCATCGACTGGGGGTGGCCGAAGCGGTCGATGTATTCCTGGCTGGCATAGAGGCGCATGCGCACCTCCATCAGCCGCCTGCGCACCAGATCGGCCTGGCTCGGCTCCTTCATCCGGATCGCCACGTCGGCCTCGCGCATCGGCAGGTCCAGGATGCGTTCCTCGAGCATCAGGTCGATCTTCAGCGCCGGATAGAGGTCGAAGAGCCTCCCGAGCCGGGGCACGAGCCAGAGCGTGCCGAACCCGGTGGTCGTGGTCACCCGCAGCGTGCCGACCGCCTCGTCCTCGGAATCGCGGATGCGTGCGGCGGTGATGTCGAGACGCTTGGCCATCGAGCGGGTCGTCTCGAACAGGAGCTCGCCCTGCTCGGTAAGGATCAGCCCGCGCGCGTGCCGGCGGAAGAGCGTGGTGTTGAGGCTCTCCTCCAGCGCGCGGATCTGCCGGCTGACGGCGGACTGGCTCAGGTGCAGCGTCTCGCCCGCATGGGTCAGGCTGCCGGCATCGGCCACCGCATGAAAGATTCGCAGCTTGTCCCAGTCCAAGTCGCACCGTCCCACGATTGTGCGCTGCACAACGCGCCGTCACTTGGGGCTGCCCGAAGGATTGTGCAAGGCTGTCATGCAGATTTTGCAAATCTTGCGTCAGCTTCGCACCGCGCGCAAGATCACAAGTTGTTGTGCGGTCAGCGACTTTGGCGAGGATTTTCGCTTCTTCGGTCAGCCCGTATGACCTATGATCGAGGGCACGGCGGGACCATCTGAGTCTCGGGAGGAACGACCGACATGACCCTGCATGACGTATCGCTCGCGGACCGGTTTGACCTGTCGAAGCGCACGGTCCTGCTGGGGGGCACACAGGCTCTGGTGCGCATGTGCCTGATGCAGAAGGCGCGGGACGAGGCGGCGGGGCTGACCACCGCGGGATACGTCACCGGCTACCGCGGCTCGCCGCTCGGCGCCGTCGACCAGCAGATGACGCGGGCGGGGAGCCAACTCGCCAAGGCGGACATCAAGTTCGAGCCGGGCCTCAACGAGGATCTGGCCGCGACCGCGCTCTGGGGGACCCAGCAGGCGCATCTGCGCGGCGAGGGGCGGGTGCAGGGCGTCTTCGGCCTATGGTACGGCAAGGGCCCGGGCGTCGACCGCTGCGGCGACGTGTTCCGGCACGCGAACATGGCGGGCACCGCGCAATACGGCGGCGTGGTCGCGTGCCTCGGCGACGACCACACCGGCGAATCCTCGACCGTGCTGCACCATTCGGAATTTGCGCTCGTGGATGCGCTGATGCCGATCCTGTCGCCTGCGGGTGTGCAGGAAGTGCTGGACTACGGGCTCTACGGCTGGGCGCTCAGCCGCTATACCGGCTGCTGGGTGGGCCTCAAGTGCGTAAAGGACACGATCGAGGTGACCGAGGTCGTCGACGGCGACCCGCACCGGCTGCAGATCGTGACGCCGACCGACTTCGCCCTGCCGCCGGACGGGCTCAACATCCGGCTCGGCGACAACCCCGTCGCACAGGAGGCGCGGCTCCACGACTACAAACGTTTCGCGGCCGAGGCCTTCGCGCGGGCGAACCGGCTCGACAGGCGCGTGCTCGGCCGGCCCGGCGCGCGCATCGGCATCGTTTCCTCGGGCAAGAGCTGGCTCGACACGGTGCATGCGCTCGACCTCCTCGGCATCGATGCGGCCGAGGCCGAGCGGCTCGGCATCACCACCTACAAGGTCGGCATGGTCTGGCCGCTGGACATGACGAGCTTCCGCGAATGGGCCGAGGGGCTCGACCTGATCATCTGCGTCGAGGAGAAGCGCAAGCTGATCGAGGTCGAGGCCAAGGAGGCGATCTTCAACGACCGGCGCGGCCGGCGGGTGATCGGCTGGAAGAACGAGCGCGAGGAGACGGTGTTCTCGGTGAAGGGGGCGCTCGACCCGGTGAAGATCGCCCGCACCCTCGGTAACCTCCTGGCCGAGGAGGGGATCGACACCGAGGCGCTGCGCGCGCGGCGCTCGGTGCTGGCCGAGGCGGTGCGCGCCGACAATGCCGAGGAGATCGCCGCGCGCAAGCCGTGGTTCTGCTCGGGCTGCCCGCACAACACCTCGACCCGGCTGCCCGAGGGCGCGCGCGCCTATGCCGGCATCGGCTGCCACTACATGGTGCAGTGGATGGACCGCAACACCGAGGGCTTCACCCACATGGGAGGCGAGGGCGCGAACTGGATCGGCGAGGCACCGTTCTCGACCCGCAGGCACATCTTCCAGAACCTCGGCGACGGCACCTACAACCATTCCGGCGTGCAGGCGATCCGTGCCGCGCTCGCGGCCAAGGTCAACATCACCTACAAGATCCTCTTCAACGACGCGGTCGCCATGACCGGCGGCCAGCCGAACGAGGGCGGGCTGACCCCGCAGCGCATCGCGGCCGAACTGGTTGCGATGGGCGTCGGCCGAGTCGTCGGCGTCTACGACCCCAAGGAGGAGGTGGACCGCAAGGCCTTCCCGTCCGGCGTCACGCTCCGCCCGCGCGACGAACTCGACGCGGTACAGCGCGAGTTGCAGGAGGTCGAGGGCGTCAGCGCGATCATCTACATCCAGACCTGCGCGGCCGAGAAGCGGCGGCGGCGTAAGAAGGGTGCCTTCCCCGATCCCGACCGGCGGGTCTTCATCAACCCCGACGTCTGTGAGGGCTGCGGCGACTGCAGCGTGCAGTCGAACTGCGTCTCGATCCTGCCGCTGGAGACCCCGCTCGGCCGCAAGCGCGAGATCGACCAGTCGTCCTGCAACAAGGACTTCTCCTGCCTCAAGGGCTTCTGCCCGAGCTTCGTCACGCTCGAGGGCGCGAAGGTGCGGAAGGCCGCGACCGCGGAACTGACGCTGCCGGACCTGCCCGACCCCGTGCTGCCCCGTATCGACGGCACCTGGAACGTGGTGGTGACGGGCGTCGGCGGCACGGGTGTGGTGACGGTCGGCGCGCTGATCGGCATGGCCGCGCATCTGGAGGGCAAGGGTGCGGGCGTGATGGAAATGGCCGGGCTCGCCCAGAAGGGCGGCGCGGTGCACATCCACTGCCGCATCGCCGAGAAGCCCGCCGACATCTCGGCGATCCGCGTGGCGGTGGGCGAGGCGGATGCGGTGATCGGCGGCGATCTCGTCGTGACCGCAGGGGCCAAGACCCTCGGCCTGATGGCGCGGGGCCGGACCCGGGCGGTGGTGAACGCCCACGAGATCCCGACCGGCGACTTCACCCGCAACCGCGACTTCATCCTGCCGACCGACCGCCTGACGCTCGCGCTCCGCGCGCGGCTGGGCGAGCAGGCGCTGCAGATGCTCGACGCCTCGAAACTCACCGAGAAGTTCCTCGGCGATGCGATCTACGCCAATGTCGCGATGCTGGGCGCGGCATGGCAGGCCGGGCTGATACCGCTCTCGGCCGAAGCGATCGACCGGGCGATCGAGATCAACGGCGCGGGCGTCGAGGGCAACCGCGCGGCCTTCCGGCTAGGGCGCTGGGCGGTGGTGCATCCCGTCGAGGCGGCGAAGGCGCTGGGCGCACCGGCCGAGGCGGCGGTCGAGGATCTGGAAGGGGTCGTCGCCTATCGCGCGGCGCATCTGGAAAAGTACCAGGGCCGCCGGCTCGCAAGGAAGTACCGCGCCCGTGTCGAGGCGGCGAAGGCCGCCGGCGAGGACTTCGCGCTGGCCGTTGCGAAGGGCTACCACAAGCTCCTCGCCTACAAGGACGAGTACGAGGTGGCGCGGCTCCATGCCGAGACGCTGGAACGCGCGGTGGCCGAGCATTTTACCGACGTGCGCGCGATGCGCTTCCACCTCGCCCCCCCGATCCTCGGGCGCAAGGACGCCCAGGGCCGGCCGGTGAAGTCCGAGTTCGGGCCCTGGATGATGCGCGCCTTCGGGGTGCTGGCGCGGTTCAAGGCCCTGCGCGGCACGCCGCTCGACCCCTTCGGCCATACCGAGGAGCGGCGCATGGAACGGCGGCTGATCGCGGAATACGAGGCGGACATCGACCGGGTACAGGCGGCACAAACGCCCGAGACGCGCGACATCGCCATCGCGCTCGCCGAACTGCCGCTGGCGATCCGCGGCTTCGGGCACGTCAAGGCCGCGGCGGCCGAGGCGGCGGCGCGGCGTCGGGCCGAAATGCTTGCGGCCTACGAGGCCGGCGGCTGGTCCGCGCTCAAGGCGGCGGAGTAAGGGCCCATGCGCGCACTTCCGGCCCTCCTCCTCGTCCTCACCCTAGGGGCCTGCGCCTATCAGGGCCTGCCGCTCGGCCCCGCCGTCTCGGTGCCGCCCGCCGCCTACGACGGCGTACGCGGCGAGGCGCGGCTGGTGGTGCGGACCTTCACCCGCGACGCGGAGGGCACGCTGCTCGAGGTCGGCGGCGCGCGCTGCCGGGTCTCCTCGCTCCTCTTCCAGACCGATCTGGTTACCCCGGCGCCGCTGATCGTGCCGAACTTCGGACCGCAGTCGCCCACGCTCGAATTCGACTGCCGGGCGGGCGATCTGGCCGGGCAGGACCGCCAGCGCATCGTCACCCGCTGGATCCGCCAGCCCGGCGGCTGGGGCTGGGGCGGTCCCTGGGATCCCTGGGGTGACCCGTGGGGCGGTCCCTGGGGTCCCTGGGGCTGGCCGGGACCGGCTTACGCGGTCTTCGAATACCCCGACGTGGCGGTGCTCCTCCAGTAGTCCCGCAGGCGGCGGCACGGCGGGGGCTTGCCGGCGTGCGCGGAAGGGTCCAATGCTGACCGAAGCTGCGCAGGCGAAGCCGCGGCACAGGCGGCGGCGCACCAACAGAGGAGAAAACGACATGAGCAAGCTGATCGGCATGAACCGCAGGGCGGTTCTGGGCGCGGGCGTCGCGGGGACGGCGCTTCTGGCGGCACCCGGCCTCCTGCGGGCGCAGGACCGGAGCCTGAAGGTCGGGGTCTACGGCGGATACTTCAAGGACAGCTTCGACCAGCACATCTTCCCCGAATTCACCGCCGCCACCGGCATCGCCGTCGAATCCATCGCCGAGCCCACCGGCGAGGCGTGGCTCGTCCAGCTCGAACAGGCGGCGCGCGCGAACCAGGCGCCGGCGGACGTCTCGATGATGGCCAACGTGGCGATGCTCAAGGGCCAAGCGACCGAGCTCTGGGTGCGGCTCGACGAATCGAAGCTGCCGACCCTCGACGGCATCCTTCCGCAGTTCATCAACCGCTATCCCGACGGCAGCATCGCCGGCGTGGGCGCGGTGGCCTGGTACATCACCCTCGTCACCAATACCGACACCTACCCCGAGCCGCCGACCAGCTGGGCTGCGCTCTGGGACGAATCGAACCGCGACCGGCTGGGCCTGCTCGCGCTCGTCTCCAACTCCTTCCTGCTCGAGGTCACGGCCACGACCTTCTTCAACGGCACCGACATCCTCGACACCGAAGAAGGCATCAACCAGGTGCTCGAGAAGCTCGCCGAGGTGAAGCCGAACGTGCGGCTCTGGTACCGCGACGAGGCGCAGTTCGAACAGGCGCTCAAGTCGGGCGAGATCCCGATGGGCCAGTACTATCACGACGTGACCGGCCTCGCCGCCGCCGACGGCTTCCCGGTGCGCTCGACCTTCCCGCAGGAGGGCGGCATCCTCGACTCCGGCTGCTGGGCGGTGACCCGGGCCTCCACGAAGGTGGAGGAGGCGCACGAGTTCATCAACTACATGGGCCAGCCCCAGATCCAGGCGCTGATGTCGCGCCGGGTCGGCACCGCGCCGACCGTCCGGCGCGACCTCACCGACCTCACGGACGATGAATTCGCCGCAGTCTCCTCGGAGATCCCGCCGATCATCCCGCGCTACGACATCTACACCGAGCGCGGCGACTGGCTGAACCAGCGCTGGACCGAGACCATCGTCGGCTGAGGAGGTCCGCTTGTCCGGGCTCGAGCTCCGCGGCATCAGCAAGCGTTTCGGCGGCTTCACCGCGGTGAGCGACGTGTCGCTCGCCGTGCCGAACGGGCGTTTCGTCTGCCTGCTCGGGCCCTCGGGTTGCGGCAAGACCACGCTGCTGCGCATGATCGCGGGGCTCGAGGTGCCGGACGCGGGCACGATCCTGCTCGACGGGCAGGACGTCACCTCGGTGCCGACCCACCGGCGCGACCTCGGCATGGTGTTCCAGTCGCTCGCGCTCTTCCCGCATCTCAACGTGGGCGAGAACATCGCCTATCCGCTGAAGATCCGCGGGGTGGGGAAGGCCGAGCGCGACGCGCGGGTGGCGGAGCTTCTCGACCTGATCCGCCTGCCGGGCATCGCCGCCCGGCCGGTGGCGAAGCTCTCGGGCGGCCAGCGCCAGCGCGTGGCGATCGCCCGGGCGCTCGCGCTCTCGCCCAAGCTCTTCCTGCTCGACGAGCCGCTCTCCGCTCTCGACGCGAAGCTGCGCGAGGCGATGCAGGTGGAGCTGCGCCAGCTCCAGCAGCGCCTCGGCATCACCACCATCGTCGTCACCCACGACCAGCGCGAGGCGATGACCATGGCCGATCTGGTCGTGGTGATGGGCGAGGGCCGCATCCGCCAGGCCGCACCCCCGACCGAGGTCTACCGCAGGCCCGCCGACACCTTCGTCGCCGACTTCATCGGCGCGACCAACCTGATAGAGGTCGATGCGGGGCGGGTGATGGGACGCGCCGTCGAGGGACTGAGCGGCAGCGGCACGCTCTCGATCCGGCCCGAGGACCTCGTCCTCGCCGCCGAGGGCGAGGGCCTGCCGGGCCGCGTGGTCTTCGTCCGCGACCTCGGCGCGACGGTCGAGGTCTTCGTCGAGCTCGGCGACCGGACGCTGACCGCCGTGCTGCCCCCGCGCGAGCGGGGCCGGGTCGCCGTTGGCCAGGCGGTCGGCCTGCGCCTGCCGGCCGAAGCCTGCGTGCTCCTGCCGGCATGAGACCCCAGCGGCCGCAGCGCGCGACGGACTGGTTGCCGCTCGCCTTTCCGGCGCTGATGCTGATCGTCTTCTTCGTGATCCCCTTCGCGACGATGATCACCGTCAGTTTCTACCAGCGCCAGGCCGGGGCCTTCTACGTGCCCGCCTTCGTGCTCGACAACTACGCGCGCTTCCTGACCGTGTTCTTCGGGCGGGTTCTCGGCTTCTCGCTGATGCTCGCCATGCTGGTCGCGGTGGTCTGCGTCGTGATCGCCTTTCCCTTCACGTACTTCCTCACCCGCCTCTCGCGCCGGGCGCAGGTCGTCTGGATGGTCGCGATCCTCGCCGTCCTGTCGCTCTCCGAAGTGATCATCGGCTTCGCCTGGTCGACGCTCTTCTCGCGTACTGCGGGGCTGACCAACCTCCTGTTCCTCGCCGGCCTCGCGGCCGAGCCCTGGGCGCTGAGCCCCGGCTTCGGCGCGGTGCTGACCGGCATGGTCTACCAGGCGCTGCCCTACGCGATCCTCGTGCTCTATCCCGCCATCGCCCGGCTCGACCCCGCGCTCGGCGAGGCGGCGCGCAGCATGGGGGCGACGCCGCTCCGCGCCTTCTTCGACGTGGTGGTGCCGGCCTCGCGCAACACTATCCTAGCGGCGCTGATCATGGTCTTCGTCTTCGCGCTCGGCTCCTACCTCCTGCCGCAGATCCTCGGCCGGCCGAGCCACTGGACGCTCTCCGTACTGATCACCGACCAGGCGATCTACCAGTCGAACATCCCCTTCGCCGCGGCCATGGCCGTCTTCCTGATGCTGATCGCGCTCGCGCTCGTCGGCCTGACGCTGATGATCGGTCGGCGGGAGGGGGCGACGTGATCGCCCGGCTCTGGATGGGGGCGGTCGCGGTCTTCTTCTTACTGCCGCTGATCGTGGTGGCCGGCGTCTCGGTCAACGAACAGCAGAGCCTGACCTTCCCGCCGAAGGGCTTTTCCCTCGCCTGGTACGGCCAGATCTTCAGCGATCCGGGCTGGCGCGCCGCACTGGTCAATTCGCTGGTACTCGCCGGCGTCTCGGCGGCGCTCGCGGTCGCCATCGCCCTGCCGCTCGCCTGGTTCCTCTGGCGCCGGCTGGTCCCCTGGGCGCGGATCTTCCAGGCGATGGGGCTGGCACCGTTCCTGCTGCCGCCGGTGATCACCGCGCTTGGCTTCCTGACCTTCTTCGCCACCGTCGGCGGCTATGGCCAGGGCTGGACGGCGGCGGTCGCCCATGCGGTCTTCTTCACCACCCTGCCGCTCGTCACGCTGACCCTCGGCTTCTCGGCCATCGACCGTTCACTGACCGAGGCCGCGGCGACGCTCGGGGCCGACGACCGGGTCGTGTTCCGCACCGTGGTGCTGCCGCTGATCGCGCCCTACCTCGTCTCGGGCTTCGCCTTCGCCTTCGTGCTGTCGCTCAACGAATACATCGTCGCCTACATGACGGTCGGCTTCACCATGGAGACGCTGCCGATCAAGATCTTCAACGCCCTGCGCTACGGCTACACGCCGACCATGGCGGCGGTCTCGGTGGTCTTCATCCTCGCCGCCGTCGCGATCTTCGCCGCGGTGGCGCGGTTCGGCGACCTCCTCCGCCTGATGGGTGCGCCACCGGAGGAGTGAGGCGGAGCAGAGAGGCGCCCGGCACGGTCCGGACCCTCCGTGACTCACGTTCGGCACCTACGTGACTCACATATGTCGGTACTTGGTCCACTGTCTCGTACGGCGGGTTTGGGGTAGCCTTTGATTGGATCGTCGTTCTCCGCGATTCTCGAACGGGCGGGTGAGGCTGATGCGGTGCAAGGGATGGGCAGCGGCGGGCCTGGCGGCCCTGTCATTCGTCGGTGCTTCGGGCGGGGCCCTCGGACAGGAACCGGTTCCCATGCCGCGGCCGGCCTCGATGACCACCAAGGCCGAGGTCCCCGGCGACGGGCTGCTCGGGCCCGAGGAACTCGACGCGCTCGTCGGACCGATCGCGCTCTATCCCGACGCGCTCCTGACCCAGGTGATGGTCGCCTCCACCTATCCGCTCGACATCGTCAAGGCGGATCGCTGGGTGTCGGACTCGACCGAGATTCCCGATGCGGAGCGGGTCGCCGCCGCGGAGACGCAGCCCTGGGACCCGAGCGTGCAGATGCTGGCCGCGGGCTTCCCCACCGTCGTCACCAAGATGGCCGAGGAGATCGACTGGACCGAGCAGCTCGGCAACGCACTCATCGCACAGACCGACGACGTGCTCGACGCGGTGCAGCGCCAGCGGGCGCGGGCACAGGCGACGGGCTTCCTCGCCTCGAACGAGGCGCAGACGGTCGAGGTCGCGAACGACAACATCTCGATCGCGCCGACAGATCCCGGGGTGGTCTACGTGCCCGCCTACGACCCGGAAGTCGTCTATTACTCCGAACCCACAAGCCCGGCGGTGATCTACGAGGACAACTGGGACGAGTCGCTGATGGCCGGCGCGATTGGCTTCGGCTTCGGGCTGCTGGTCGGCGAGATCTTCGACGACGACGACCACTGGGACGACTACTGGGACGACGACTGGCACCATATCGACTGGGACGACGGCTACATCTATCCGGGCCGGCCGGGCGTCGACATCGACATCGACGGCGACGTGAACATCGATCGCGGCGACATCAACATCGACCGTGACCGGATCGGCGACATCGACCGCGACCGGGTGACGACCCTGCCGGCCGGGGATGGTGCCTGGCGGCCCACGACCGACCAGCGCGACCAGGCGCGGCAGAAGCTCGCAGCGCGCGAGGGCGGCGGCCGGGTACAGACCCTGCCGGCCGAGACCGGCGCCCGCGCCGATGCACGTGCGCGCATCGAGGCCCGCAGCGGCGGTGCCGCGGCTGGCAGCCTCGAACGGCCGTTCGCCGGCGGCGTGCAGGCCCCGCCGTGGGCGCAGACCCGCGAGACGGCGCTCTCGCCAGGCCAAGGCTCGGCCCGCGACGCGAACCGGGCGGCCAGCCGTGGCTCGAACAGCATACAGCGGCTCGACATGCGGCAGGAGGTTCAGCGGCCCGCGCAGGTCCGGCAGCCGTCCAGCCGCCCGTCGCAGGCCCGTGCGCCGAGCCAGCGGCCGAGCGCCGGCAACTCGGCATTCCAGCGACAGAGCGGCGGCGGCGACCGGGCGCGAGCCTCCTCTAACCGTGGCCGGTCGAGCGCCGGCGGGCGGAGCGGCGGCGGGCGGAGATGATGGAGAGGGTGAAGCAGATGAACGCGAAGCGCATGTTCGAGACGGCGGCCGTGGCGGTCCTGATCGCGACCGCCGCGCCGGTGGCGGCCCTGGCCGAGGCCGAGACCTTCCCCTCGCCCGAGGCGGCGGCCGAGGCGGTGATCGCGGCGCTCGAGGTGCCCGACCGCGACCGCATTCTGATGATCTTCGGTCCCGAGAACGAGGACGTCATCTCCACCGGCGACGTGGAGGAGGACCGCGAGATCTGGGGCGAGTTCCTGCGCGACTACCGCGAGATGCACCGGGTGGCGATCGACACCGAGGGGCGGGCGACGCTCTACACCGGGCGCGACCAGTACCCGTTCCCCGCGCCGATCGTGCAGGCCGGGGACGGCAGCTGGTACTTCGACGCGCCGGCGGCGCGCGAGGAAGTGCTGATGCGCCGGATCGGGCGCAACGAGCTCGACGTCATCGACCTGATGCGTGCCTATGTCCGAGTGCAGCGCAACTACCGCCTGACCGACTGGGACGGCGACGGCGTGCTCGCCTTCGCCGGATCGATCCTGAGCGATGCCGCCCGGCGCGACGGCCTCTTCTGGCCGGACGAGCCCGGCGTCGTGCAGAGTCCGGTCGGCGACTTCATGGCCCGCGCCTCGGCGGACGGCTACAGCGTCGGCGGGCAGGATGCCGAGGCCGAGCCCTATCTCGGCTACTACTTCCGCATCCTGACCCGGCAGGGCGAGGCGGCGCCGGGCGGGGCGCTGGACTACATGGTGAACGGCCACATGCTGGCCGGCCATGCCATGCTGGCCTTCCCCGCCGCCTATGGCGACACCGGCATCATGAGCTTCATGGTCGGCGAGTCGGGCGTGGTCTACGAGGCCGATCTGGGCGAGGACACGCTCGCCGTCGCCGCGGCGATCGACAGCTTCGATCCGGGCGAGGGCTGGACGCCGGTCGAGTGACCGGGCCTCAGGCCCGGCGCGCCGGCCAGGCCTCCAGGCAGGCCAGCGCCTCGGCCGCGGTCTCGACATAGGCGAAGAGATCGGTATCTCCGGCCGAGATCGTCCCGGCCTCTTCCAGCGCCTTCCAGTTGATGACGCCGCTCCAGTAGTCCCGCCCGAACAGCAGGATCGGCAGCGGCGCCATCCGCTCGGTCTGCACCAGCGTCAGCACCTCGAAAAGCTCGTCCAGCGTGCCGAACCCGCCGGGAAAGACCGCGATCGCCTTCGCCCGCATCAGGAAATGCATCTTGCGGATCGCGAAGTAGTGGAAGTTGAAGCTGAGATCGGGCGTGCCGTAGAGGTTCGGCATCTGCTCATGCGGCAGCACGATGTTCAGGCTGATCGAGACGCCGCCCGCCTCGTCGGCGCCGCGGTTGCCGGCCTCCATCACGCCGGGGCCGCCGCCAGTGCAGATCACGTTCTCGCGCTGGCCGCCCTGCAGCGACTTCAGCGTGCACAGTCGGGCGAACTCGCGGGCCTCGTCATAGTAGCGCGAAAGCTCCGCCAGCATCGGGGTGCGGGCCGTCGCCCGCGCCTCCGGGTCCGGAATCCGCGCGCCGCCGAACATCACGATGGTCGAGACGATGCCGCGCTCCATCAGCGCCATTTCGGTCTTGAGCAGTTCCAGCTGCAGCCGCACAGGGCGCAACTCGTCCCGCGTCAGGAAGTCGGGATCGCTGAAGGCGAGGCGATAGGTGGGCGACCGGGTCTGCGGCGTGTCCGGGATCTTTTCCCAGTACTGCAGGTCCTCGCGCGCATCGGGAAAGCGATGCTGGGCCTCGCTGAGCTTCTTCATCTCGTCACGGTTGCTTTCGCGCATGCAGGCAGATTGCCACCCCCGGGTTACGGAAGTATAGCTTGCCGCCCGCCATAACCAGCCCGAAACGGACGCACCCATGTCACATGCCGAACTTGAAGCCCGCATCGAGGAAGCCTGGGAGGCGCGCGACACGATCACGCCGGCGACCGGCGGGGCGCTGCGCGCGGCGGTCGAGACGACTCTCGACGCGCTCGACAAGGGCGCGCTGCGCGTGGCCGAGCGTGGCGCGGACGGCACCTGGCACGTCAACCAGTGGGCGAAGAAGGCCGTGCTGCTCGGCTTCCGGCTCCAGGACATGGCGCCGCAGTCCGGCGGGCCGCAGGGCGGCGGCTGGTGGGACAAGGTCGATTCGAAGTTCAGGGGCTGGGGCGATGCGGAATGGCGCGCGGCGGGCTTCCGTGCCGTGCCGACCTGCGTCGTCCGCCGCTCGGCCTATATCGCGCCGGGCGTGGTGCTGATGCCCTCCTTCGTGAACCTCGGCGCCTATGTGGACAGCGGCACCATGGTGGACACCTGGGCGACCGTCGGCTCCTGTGCCCAGATCGGCAGGAACGTGCATCTCTCCGGCGGGGTCGGGATCGGCGGCGTGCTCGAGCCGATGCAGGCCGGTCCCACGATCATCGAGGACAACTGCTTCATCGGCGCGCGGTCCGAGGTGGTCGAGGGCTGCATCGTCCGCGAGGGCTCGGTCCTCGGCATGGGCGTCTTCATCGGCAAGTCGACCAAGATCGTCGACCGGGCGACCGGCGAGGTGATGTATGGCGAGGTCCCGCCGTATTCGGTGGTGGTCGCCGGCAGCCTCCCCGGCAAGCCGCTGCCGGACGGCAGCCCCGGCCCCAGCCTCTACTGCGCGGTGATCGTGAAGCGCGTGGACGAGCGCACCCGGTCGAAGACCTCGATCAACGAGCTTCTGCGCGACTGACGTGGCCGAGCAGCAGGTCTACACCCTGGTCGTCGAGGTCGGCCGCAAGAAGGGCGACGGCCTGCCCGAGGGCGCGACCGGGGCGGGCCTCCTCTGCTTCGCCTCCGGGGTCGACGAGGCAGAGGCGGTGCGCGAGACCGTGGCGATCCTGAAGCAGGCCGATCTCGCGCCGCTCGACGTCACCGGCTACGGCTCGCTCGCCGAGCGCGAGGCGGCGGGCGAGGCGATCGACGACGAGGAACGCGCCCTGATGCAGCGCGCGCTCGACGAGAATTCCGTGATCGTCGCTCAGCTGACCCCGTTCTTCGGGGATTGATCCTCGCGCGGCTCCTCCGGCGCGAACTCGCGGATCAGGCGCGACAGCTCCGGCTCCTGCACCTTCTGCGCGGCCTTGCCCGGGCGGAACCACTTCGACCGTCGCTCGTCCTTTTCGGGAAAGTCCGCGACCATCTCCAGCACCTCGAAGGGAAATACCCGCACGACGCAGGGCTGGGCCCGGCCGTTCCGCAGGATCTTCTGATAGCTGTAGAGGCCGAGCGCCTTCTCCCCGATCGCGCCGCGCAGCCCCGCCTCCTCATAGGCCTCGCGGGCGGCGGCCTCGGGCTCCGTGCGGTTGCGCATCGGCCAGCCCTTGGGGATCACCCAGCGGCCGGTGTCGCGGCTGGTGATCAGCAGGATCCGGTGGCCGCTGCCGGTTCGCCGGTAGCAGAGCGCGCCGATCTGCAGCGTCGGCGGCCGTCCGGGACTGGCCTTGGCCGCGCCGCTGCTGCGCTTGGGACTTTTCCGGGGCGTCTTGGCCATGGCACCGTGCGAATTCTCCGCGCCGAGGCGCGGGTCAACCGGGAAACGTCCGCCCTTTACCGCTTTCCGTAGTAGAGGCCAACCACATGCTCGGCCTGCGCGAAGAACAGCCATCGCAGCACGATCATCCCCGCCACATGCGACAGGACGACGACCCCGCCGAGCAGGTGCTTCACCGGGAATGCGAGCATCAGCGCCAGCGGCAGGACTGCCGCCAGCGTCAGCCCGATCAGCCGCAGCTTCAGCGCATGGCGCCGGCCGAGCACGAAGACCATCTCGCGCAGCAGGTAGTTCTGCCCGGTATGCGGCGGCGCGAGCAGCCGCAGCCGCCCCAGCCCGCCTAGCCCGGTAGCCGTGGCGAGCGTCGTGCCCGCCCCCGCGAACCGGCGGTCGCCGAGCAGCCAGTCAGCGATCTGTAACGCCGCAAGAACACCCAGCAAGACCTTGGACGCGCGCACTTCTCCGGCCAAAAGCGCCCCACCGACCAGCGCCGCCGTCAGGAACAGGACCGGCGTCACCGCCGTGTTCCAGCGCGGCACGGACTTCATCTGGGCATAGATCATCGCGGTCGCGAACACGGTGCCGAGTGCCAGACCCGCCGACAGCCATCCGAGCCAGGGCACGCGCGTGTCGCCGAGCCACCAGAGCCCGGCATAAACCGCAAAGACCGCGACCGTGGCGAGCGCGAGCACCGCCTCGCGGCTGAGCCACGAACTGCGCCATTGCGTCAGCGCCAGCAGGAACCGCTGCGGATTGCCGAGGTGAAAGAGGCTGGCCAGAAGCCCCGTTCCGACCAGGATGAGCGCCAGCGCGCAGAACGTCGCCGCGACCCAGCCGCTCTTGTCCATTCCCGCGGCCCCGAGCCAGGCCATCAGGCCGAACCCGAGACCCGAGAGCACGGTGAAGACGATGATCGAGGGTGCGGGATGCATCTATCCGAGCCGCTCCAGTGCCTTGTCGAGCCAGCCGAGGAACCCGCCCTGAGGGATCGGGTCGAGGAGCGGCGCGAGGGTCGCCACCTCGTCCTTCGGGCGCGGCGGCAGATAGCGGTTGACCGGCCGCGTGCCCTGTTCGGGCATCAGCTCGAACCCGCCGCGCTCGGCGACGAGGCGCGAGACTGCGCTGCCCGGATCGCCGAGGTCGCCGAAATGCCGCGCGCCGGTGGGGCAGGCGCGCACGCAGGCGGGGATCCGGTCCTCTTCCACGATGTTCTCGTTGTAGATCCGGTCCACGCAGAGGGTGCATTTCTTCATCACGCCCGCCGCCGCGTCCATCTCGCGCGCGCCATACGGGCAGGCCCAGGCGCAGAGGCCGCAGCCGATGCAGGCCGATTCCTCGACCAGCACGATCCCGTCCTCCACCCGCTTGTAGCTCGCCCCGGTCGGACAGACCGTGACGCAGGGCGCATCGGCACAGTGCAGGCAGGAACGCGGGAAGTGGACGACCCGCGCGGCCCCGTCCTCGGGCACGGCCTCGAAGGCATGGACCCGGTTGAGGAAGACCCCCTCCGGCTCCGCCCCGTAGGCATCGAGGTCGGTCAGCGGCGCGCCGTACTGGCCGCTGTTCCATTCCTTGCAGGAGGTCACGCAGGCATGGCACCCGACGCAGGTGTCGAGGTCGATCACGAGCCCGAGGCTCCGCTCGGTCGAGGCGGGGAGCGTGGTCATGGCTGTCCGAACGCCACCCGGTCCGGCCCTCGGCCGACCGGCGATCCCTGCGCGGCGGCCAACGGTTCCGCGGCGTCCTGCGGCTCCACCCGCCGGATGCGCACGCGCAGGTCGTACCAGGCGGCCTGGCCCGTGACCGGGTCGGAATTGGCCCAGCGCAGCCCGTCGCCGCGCGGCGGCAACAGCTCGTGGATCAGGTGGTTGAGCAGGAACCCCCGGTTCGCCTCAGGCGCCTCCTCGTCCAGCGCCCAGGCACCCTTGCGCTTGCCGATGGCGTTCCAGGTCCAGACGGTGTGCGGGTTCAGCGCCTCCATCAGCGCGACCGGCACGGTGATCGACCCGTGCGGCGAGGTCAACTCGGCCCAGTCGCCCTCCGCGAACCCGTGCGCGCGCCAGACCTCGCCCGAAACATAGAGCGGGTTCACCCCGTGGATCTGCCGCAGCCAGGCGTTCTGGCTGCCCCAGGAATGGTACATCGCCATCGGCCGCTGGGTCAGCGCGTGGAGCGGACAGTCCCGGACCTCGACCAGCGTCTCGGTCAGCGGCGGATACCACGTCGGCAACGGGTCCATCGCCCGGACCAGCCCCTCGCGCAGGTGCTCCGGCGGCTGGTGCGCTCCGACCCCGAGGGCCGCGGCGCGGAACTTCGCCAGCGGCTCGGCATAGATCTGGAACAGGTAGGGCTGCGGCGCATCGTAGAAGCCGCGCGCCACCGCCCATTCCTGATAGGCGGCGTTGAACGGCTTGTAGTAGGCCGCCTCCTCGGGAACCGGATCGGTCCAGAAGCCCCCCGCCTCGATGTAGCGGGAGATCTGGTCGGGGTTCGGCGCGCCGCGGCCACGCCCGGTGCCGTCGCCCCTCCACCCGGCGAGCGGGCCGACGCCCGGGCGGCGCTGGTGGTTGACCATGTAGTCGGCATAGTCGCGATAGGTCGGGCTTCCGTCCGGCTCCACCATCCCGGGCAGGCCGAGCCGGGTGCCGAGGTCGAGCAGAACCGACTGGAACCCGCGCACGTCCCGGTCCGGCTGCACCACCGGCCAGCGGATCGAGTCGGCGGCGAGGTCGGGTTCGCAGATCGGCCGGTCGAGCAGGCTGATGCAGTCGTGCCGCTCCAGGTAGGTGGTGTCGGGAAGCACCAGGTCGGCGAAGGCCACCATCTCCGAAGAATAGGCGTCGGCGACGATGATGTTCGGGATGCGGTAATTGCCGTCGCCGTCGGTCGCGGTCAGCATCCGCATCGTCTCGGCGGTGTTCATCGAGGAGTTCCAGGCCATGTTGGCCATGTAGAGGAACAGCACCTCGATCCCGTAGGGATCGCCCGCCACGGCGTTCGAGATGACCATGTGCATCAGCCCGTGCGCCGACAGCGGCGCCTCCCAGCTGAAGGCCTTGTCGATGCGCTTCGGCCGTCCTCCCGCGTCGATCGCCAGGTCCTCCGGCCCGCGTGGATAGCCCAGATGCGGCCCGTCCAGCGGATAGCCCGGCGTCACCTTGTGATGCGGCCTCGGATGGGCGGCGACGGGCTTCGGGTAGGGCGGCTTGAACCGGAAGCCGCCGGGCGTGTCGACCGAGCCCAGGATCAGTTGCAGCAGGTGCAGCGCCCGGCAGGTCTGGAAGCCGTTCGAATGGGCCGAGATGCCGCGCATCGCGTGAAAGGCGACCGGGCGGCCGACCATGGTCGCGTGCCGCCGCCCGGCCATGTCGGTCCAGGGCCGGTCGAGGCTGATCTCCTGCTCGAAGGCGACATGGGCGATCTCGGCGGCGATGCGGCGGATCGTGTCGGCCGGAATGCCGCAGGCCGGCGCCACCGCCTCGGGCGACCAGGCCGGGTCGAGATAGGCCTCGGTCATCAGCTGGAACACCGGCTTCGCATGGGTCGCGCCGATGTTGACCGCGCCGTTCAGCGAAGGCTTCACCCCCTCCGCATCCCACGGCACCGCCCGGTGCCGCTCGCGGTCCCAGACCAGTTCCCGCCCGTCCGCGTCGCGCAGGAAGCAGCCGTAGCCGGGCGAGCGGCTGTCCTGATCCACGAGCCAGGCCGCGTTGGTGTAGCGCAGCAGGTAGGGCAGGTCGATCCGCCCCGCCGAGAGGAGCACGTGGACGAGCGACAGGATGAACAGCCCGTCCGTGCCCGGGGTGATCCCCAGCCACTCGTCGGCCACCGCGTTGTAGCCCGTGCGCACCGGGTTCACCGAGACCACCCGCGCGCCGCGGCCCTTCAGCCGGCCGAGGCCGATCTTGATCGGGTTCGAATCGTGATCCTCCGCCACGCCGAAGAGCATCAGGTACTTCGTGTGCTCCCAGTCCGGCGCGCCGAACTCCCAGAAGCTTCCGCCGATCGTGTAGATCCCCGCTGCCGCCATGTTGACCGAGCAGAAGCCCCCGTGCGCGGCATAGTTCGGCGTTCCGAACTGCTGCGCCCACCAGCCGGTGAAGCTCTGCGACTGGTCGCGGCCAGTGAAGAAGGCGAGCTTCTCGGGATGCTTGTCGCGCAGCGGCGCCAGCCAGTTGACGGCGAGGTTCAGCGCCTCGTCCCAGGTGATCTCCTTGAACTCCCCCGACCCGCGCGGGCCGGTGCGGCGCAGCGGTGCGCGCAGCCGGGCGGGGCTCAGGTGGTTCATGATCCCCGCCGCGCCCTTGGCACACAGCACGCCCCGGTTCACCGGATGGTCGCGGTTGCCCTCGATATGGCTGACCTGCCCGTCGCGCATGTGCACGTCGATGCCGCAGCGGCAGGCGCACATGTAGCAGGTGGTCTTGCGGATCTCGTCCGAGACCCGGGGCGAGGTGTCGAGCGTGTCGCGGGGGGTCACGTGGTGGGCATCCTGATCATGGCGCGGATGCTGGCCGAGCGCGCGGGCGATGGCAAGCCGGAAGGCGGGAACATCACCGGTGCCTCACGCCTCGACAAGGATCGCCCGGAAGTCGTTGACATTCGTCAGCGTCGGGCCGGTGATCACCTGGTCGCCGAGCCCGGCGAAGAAGCCGTGGCCGTCATACCGGGCGAGGGCAGCCTCCAGCGCGGCGCGCCCCGCACGCGCGATGCTGTCCGGAGCGACGATGGCGCCCGCGACCTCGTCCGCGCCGTCGACCCCGTCGGTGTCGCAGGCGATGGCGTGGATGCCCGGGGCGCCGTCGAGCGCGGCGGCAAGCCCGAGCAGGAAGTCGACGTTGCGCCCGCCGCGGCCGAGGTCGCGGCCGTCGCGCGGCAGGGTGACGGTGGTCTCGCCGCCCGAGATCAACACCACCGGCGGCTCGCCGGGCCGGGGCCGCGCGGCCAGTGCCTGCCGCGCCATCCCGGCACCCACGTCGCGCGCCTCGCCCTCGATCGCGTCGCCGAGGATGCGCGGAGTGAACCCGAGCGCGCGGGCCTTCGCCGCGGCGGCCTCGAGCGAGGCCATGGGCGCGGCGATGATCCGGGTCTCGGCGCGGGCGAGGCGGGCATCGCCGGGCTTCACGCTCTCGTTCGCGGTATCCGCGAGTGCCGCGGCGACGGCTGCGGGCAGCTCGATCCCGTGGCGCGCGACGAGGGCGCGCGCATCGGCGAGCGTGGTCGGGTCGGGCACCGTCGGGCCCGAGGCGATGTCGACGGGATCGTCGCCGGGCACGTCCGAAATCAGGAGCGCGAGCACCCGCGCCGGGTGGCAGGCGGCGGCGAGCCGGCCGCCGTTGATCCGGCTCAGGTGCCGGCGGATGCAGTTCATCGCCCCGATCGGCGCCCCCGAGGCGAGGAGCGCGCGGTTGAGCGCCTGAATATCCTCGCGGGTCACCCCCGGCGGTGGCAGCGTCATCAGCGCCGAACCTCCGCCCGAGATCAGCGCGATCACCAGGTCGTCGGACCCGAGCCCCGCGCAGAGCTCCAGCATGCGCTCGGCCGCCGCCGCGCCGGCCGCGTCGGGCACCGGATGCGCCGCCTCGACGATCTCGATGCGCGCGCAGGGCACCGCATGGCCGTAGCGGGTGATGACGAGGCCCGACAGCTCCCCCGGCCAGTGCGCCTCGAGCGCCGCGGCCATCGCGGCCGAGGCCTTGCCGGCGCCGAGCACCAGCGTGCGCCCCGCGGGCGGCGCGGGCAGATGGGCGGGCAGGATGCGGTCGGGCAGGGCGGCCTCGACCGCGGCCTGAAAGAGCGCGCGCAGCGCCTCGCCCCGGGTCACGGCAGCACCACCGTCGGCTCCGGCAGACCGGCCACGTCGATCTCCAGCACGAAGGTGGCACCGGCCAGCGGCTCGGCCGCGCGGGTCGCCTCCGAAAGCCCCGTGAAGGCCGAGGTGACGTAGAGCCGGTCGAGCCGACCCTCCGCCGAGGGTCCGAAGGCAGGGCAGGTCGGGCGGCTGACCGGCAGGGCGACCTCGGCGGCGACGCTGCCGTCGGGCCGCACCCGGATCACCTTGCCCCCGTCCCAGAGCGCGAGCCACAGCGCGCCCTCGGCATCGACCACCGCGCCGTCGGGTGCGACCCCCCGGCCGCTCAGGTCGAGGAACACCTCCGGCTCGCCCTCGGGCCAGCCACCGGCATCGAGTGCCCAGGAAAAGACCTGTGCCCGCGCCGAATCGGCGAAATAGGCACGGCTTCCGTCCGGGGCGAAGCAGAACGTGTTCGGAATGGTCACCCCGGTGCGCAGCTTGCGCAGCATGCCGCCGTGGAACCGCCAGATCGCCCCGTTCTCCGCCCGGTCGGCCTCGGTCTTGCCCATGGTGCCGATCCAGAACCCGCCCTGCCGGTCGGCGCGACCGTCGTTCGACCGGGTCGCGCGCAGCTCCGCCTCCAGCGGCGCAATGCGGTTGTGCTGGCCGGTCGCGGGATCGAAGATGCGCAGCCCCGTCTCGGTCGCGATCAGCAGGAAGCCGTCGGGCAGGATCGTCGCCGCGCTCGCCTGCTCGGCGAAGTCCCAGCTCTCCTCCGGTCGGTCCGGCCCGCGCGCATGCAGCCGCCGCCCCTCGATGTCGAACCAGAAAAGCCGCCCGTGGGCCCAGATCGGCCCCTCTCCCAATGCGCAGCGCGTGTCCGAGAACACCTCCACGGCCATCGCCGTCCCCCCTTTTTCCCCAGTTGCGCAGCGATGCAGGCGGGCGTCAAGGCGGGGGCCGTCACAGGCGGTCATCAAGGACGCCGGCTCGATTTCCGGACCGGCGCCCAGGGTATGAGCGGAGCGGCCCGTTGGCCGCAAGACGTTTCTCCCCGCCTGTTGGCGGGGCCCCGCGACTGCCCGATAGGAATTCCGCCAGTATGAAACACCGGCCGGCGGGGCACGCGGGCCCCCACGGTCACGGGGATCCGATTCGTCGCCCTTGGCGCGGGGCGGGCGAAATGGTAGCGAGGACACACTTTCACCGGAGACGATCTTGAACCGAGAAACCCCGCTGGGCTGGCTGGAGAGCCGCCCCGACATAACCAGCGTGCGCGCGGCGGTCTGCGACCTGAACGGGATCCTGCGCGGCAAGCGCGTGCCCGTGGCCCAGACCCACAAGGTGCTCGAGGGCCAGATGCGCATGCCCTATTCGATCTGCTGCCTCGACATCTGGGGCGAGGACGTGGCCGGCAACCCGCTGGTCTACAAGTACGGCGACGTGGACGGACGCTGCGCGCCGACGGGCCGCGGCTTCCTGCCGATGAACTGGCTCGGCTCGCCGACCGCGCTCCTGCCGCTGTGGATGATCGAGGAGGACGGCGCGCCCTATCTCGGCGATCCGCGCCAGGCGCTGGCGGCGGTGGTCAGGCGATTCACCGATCTCGGCCTGACCCCGGTGGTGGCGACCGAGCTCGAGTTCTATCTCGTCGACACCTCCGGCGACGAGCCGACGCCGCCGAAGTCGCCCGTCACCCACAAGCTGCTCGACGGCGACGGCGCGCTCTGCATCGACGATCTCGACCATTTCGAGGCCTTCTTCACCGATGTCTACGCCGCCTGCGACGCCCATGGCATCCCGGTGGACTCGGCGATCTCCGAGAACGGCGGCGGGCAGTTCGAGATCAACCTCCTGCACGTCGCCGACCCGCTGAAGGCGGCGGACGACGCGCTCTATTTCAAGCGTTTCGTCAAGGGGATCGCGCGGAAGTACGACCTTGCCGCCTCGTTCATGGCCAAGCCCTTCCTCGACCGGGCAGGCAACGGGTTCCACGTGCATTTCTCGATGCTCGACCGCGAGGGCCGGAACGTCTTCGACAGTGGCACGCCCGAGGGCTCGGAGACCATGCGCCACGCGGTGGGCGGCGTTCTGGAGTCCATGCGCGCCTCGGCACTCGTCTTCGCGCCGCATCTCAACTCCTACCGCCGCCTCCAGCCCAACGCACATGCCCCGACCGAGGTCTGCTGGGGCTACGAGACGCGCAACGCCGCGGTGCGCATCCCCGGCGGCGCGAACGCGGCGCGGCGCATCGAGCACCGGGTCGCGGGGGCGGACGCCAATCCCTATCTGGTGCTGGCCGCGATCCTCGGCGCCGCGCTCCAGGGGATCGAGGGGCGGATCACGCCGCCCGAGCCGATGGCCGCGACCCGCGACGAGGCCTCGGGCGCGACGCTGCCCACCGACTGGAAGCACGCGATCGAGGCCTTCGAGCGCAGCCCCCGCATCGCGCAGATCTTCGCGCCGATCCTGCGCGAGACCTTCGTCGGCATGAAGAAGCAGGAGCTGCAGGTCTTCAGCCAGCGCATCAGTCCCTTCGAGCACGAGACCTATCTGGAGACGGTGTGATGAACGCGCAGATCCACGACTACACGGCCGGGGGGGCGTACCCGGCGAGCTACTACGCGGCCTCCGCCCATCCCGCGTCCGAGCGTCCCGCGCTCGCCGGTTCGGTCGAGGCCGATGTCGTCATCGTCGGGGGCGGCTTTTCCGGCCTCTCGGCCGGGATCGAACTGGCCGAGCGGGGGCACAATGTCGTCCTGCTCGAAGGCGCGAAGATCGGCTGGGGCGCCTCGGGGCGGAACGGCGGGCAGATCGTCAACGGGCTCAACGCCCAGCTCGACACGATCGAGCGACGCTACGGGCGCGACTTCGCGAATTTCGTCGGCGGCGTCGTCCAGGAGGGCGGGGCGATCATCCGCGAGCGGGTGGCGAAATACGGCATCGACTGCGACCTCAAGGACGGCAACCTCTTCACCGCCTTCAACGCCCGCCAGATGGCCGAGCTCGAGGCCAAGCAGAAGCTCTGGCGCAGCCACGGCCACGACCATTTCGAGATCCTCGACCGCGCCGGCGTCCAGCGCCATGTCGCCACCGACTATTACATCGGCGGCATGCTCGACCGCTCGGGCGGGCACATGCATCCCCTGAACCTCGCCCTCGGCCAGGCAGCGGCCTTCGAGCGGCTCGGGGGCGTGATCCACGAGCGGAGTCGCGTGGTCGCGGTCGATGGGATCGCGGGCAGCCCGGTGGTGCGCACCGAAGCCGGCGAGGTGCGGGCGAAGACGCTCCTTCTCTGCGGCAACGCCTATCTCGGCTATGTGGTGCCGGAACTGGAGAACCGGGTGATGCCGTTCTCGACCCAGATCATCGCCACCGAGCCGCTGGGCGAGCGGGGCCGCGCGCTCCTGCCCACCGACATCTGCGTCGAGGACGTGCGCTACGTCCTCGACTACTACCGGCTCAGCGCGGACGGACGGCTGCTCTTCGGCGGCGGCACGGTCTATGGCGGCACCGACCCCGCCGACATCAAGGCGAAGATCCTGCCGAACCTCGAAAAGGTGTTTCCGTCGCTCAAGGGCGTGCGCGTCGACTTCGCCTGGTCGGGGAACTGCGCGATCTCATTCAGCCGGGTGCCCCAGATGGGGCGGCTCGGGCCGAACACCTACTACGCCGCCGGCTATTCCGGCCATGGGGTCGTCGGCAGCCACCTCTTCGGCCGGATCCTCGCCGAGGCTGTTCACGGCGATCTCAGTCGCTTCGACGTCTTCGCCAAGGTACCGTGGCTCCCGTTCCCGGGGGGGCGGCGGTTCCGCGTGCCCTATTCCGTTCTGGGAAGCTGGTGGTATGGTCTCCGCGACCGTCTCGGGGTCTAAGAAAAGGAACCAACAGGAGAGAATGATGAAGAAATCCGCAGCACTTGCGGCCGCCGCCAGCCTCGTCGCCTTCCAGGCGGGCGCGCAGGGCGTGGTCAATGTCTACAACTGGTCGGACTACATCGCCGAGGACACCATCGCGAAGTTCGAGGCCGAGACCGGCATCCGCGTGGTCTATGACGTCTACGATTCCAACGACGTGCTCGAGGCGAAGCTGCTCGCCGGCTCCTCGGGCTACGACGTGGTGGTGCCGACCTCGGGCTACCTGCGCCGCCAGATCGCGGCGGGCGTCTACATGCCGCTCGACAAGTCGAAGATCCCGAACTTCGCCGATCTCGATCCCGGCCTGATGGAATCGGTCTCGCGCAGCGACGAGGGCAACCAGCACGCGGCGATCTATCTCTGGGGCACCAACGGCATCGGCTACAACGTCGACAAGGTGGCCGAGCGGCTGGGCGAGGATGCGCCGGTCGACAGCTGGGCGCTGGTCTTCGAACCCGAGAACGCCGCGAAACTCGCCGACTGCGGCATCTCCTTCCTCGACAGTTCGCAGGACATGTTCCCGGTGGCGCTGCGCTATCTCGGCCTGCCGCCCGATTCCACCGACGCCGACGAGCTGGAACAGGCCGCCCAGCTCCTCGAGGCGGTACGCCCCCACATCCGCTACTTCCATTCCTCGCAGTACATCTCCGACCTCGC
This sequence comes from uncultured Rhodobacterales bacterium, assembly GCA_964575795.1. GTDB lineage: Bacteria > Pseudomonadota > Alphaproteobacteria > Rhodobacterales > Rhodobacteraceae > Amaricoccus. Next base: position 20,054 of record CAZNSP010000022.1, on the reverse strand, counting down.
GAACGGCGAGATCTGCGTCGCGGTCGGCTGGTCGGGCGACGTCTTCATCGCCATGGATCGGGCCGAACAGGCGGGGCAGGGCGTGGAGATCGGCTACACCATCCCGGTCGAGGGCACGCTGGAATGGTTCGACATGATGGCGATCCCGAAGGACGCGCCGAACCCCGACGCGGCCCATGCCTTCATCAACTTCATCCTGCAGCCCGAGATCATCGCGGACATCACCAACTACGTCTACTTCCCGAACGCGGTGCCGGCCTCGCTCGACATGGTGGATCCGGAGATCCGCGACGACCCGGCGATCTATCCGCCGCAGGAGGTGATGGACAAGCTCTTCCCCTCGCCGATCTACGACGCGCGGGCGGACCGGACGCTGACCCGGCTCTGGACGCGGGTGCGCACCGGGCAGTGACCCGACCGGCGGGGCCGTTCGAGGCCCCGCCCGATGCAACGGTTTCGGAGACGGCAATGGGCAGATGGCTGACGACCGCCGCGCTGGCGGCGCTTTCCACCGCCGCGGCGGCGCAGGACCGCGTGGTCAACGTCTACAACTGGACGGACTACATCGCCGAGGACACCATCGCGCGGTTCGAGGCCGAGACCGGCATCCGCGTGGTCTATGACGTCTACGATTCCAACGAGGTGCTCGAGGCGAAGCTGCTCGCCGGCAATTCCGGCTACGACGTCGTGGTGCCGACCTCGAGCTACCTGCGGCGCCAGATCGAGGCGGGCATCTACCGCGAGCTCGACCCCGCCCTCCTGCCGAACCTGCGCGACCAGGACCCGGACCTTTTGGAGGACGCGGCATACTACGACCCGGGCAACCGGCACGCGGCGATCTATCTATGGGGCACCAACGGCATCGGCTACAACGTCGCGAAGGTGGCCGAGCGGCTGGGAGAGGACGCCCCGGTGAACAGCTGGTCGCTGGTCTTCGATCCCGCGAACGCCGCGAAACTCGCCGACTGCGGCATCTCCTTCCTCGACAGCTGGTCCGAGATGTTCCCGCTCGCGCTGCACTATCTCGGCCTGCCGCCGGAATCGACCGACGCGGACGAGCTGGCGCAGGCCGCGGCGCTGCTCGAATCCGTGCGGCCCCACATCCGCTACTTCCATTCCTCGCAGTACATCTCCGACCTCGCCAATGCCGAGATCTGCGTCGCGGTCGGCTGGTCGGGCGACGTCTTCATCGCCATGGACCGCGCCGAGGCGGCGGGGCAGGGGGTGGAGATCGCCTATTCGATCCCCGACGAAGGCACGCTCGTCTGGTTCGACATGCTGGCGATCCCCGCCGACGCCCCGCACCCCGAGGAGGCGCATGCCTTCATCGACTTCGTGCTGCGCCCCGAGAACATCGCCGAGATCACCAACTACGTCTATTACCCCAACGCCAATCTCGCCGCGACCGAGCTCGTCGACGAGGAGATCCGCGAGGATCCGGCGATCTATCCGGGGCCCGAGGTCATGGCCCGGATGTTCCCCCAGCCGGTGCACGACGCGCGGGCCGACCGGGCGATCACCCGGCTCTGGACCAGGGTGCGGACCGGCCAGTGACGGAAACGGTGACGTTCATGGTGCATGCGGGCGCGGGCGGCCGGATGGTCCGGCGGGGTTCTTTCAGTCCGACCGGGCGGAGGTGATGCCATGTGGGCTGCGCTGATCGCCGCGGCGCTCGGCGCCGGCGCGGCCCTGCCGGCCGAGGCTCATCAGGTCGTGCGCGTTTACGGCTGGCTGGACTATTTCGATCCGGAAACCTTCGAGCGCTTCGAGGCCGAGGCCGAGACCGGGATCGAGGTCGAATACGAGACCTTCGACAGCAACGAGGAACTTCACCGGAGGATCAGCCTCGGCGATGCGGGCTACGACGTGGTCGTCCCGACCTCCAGTTTCCTGCGGCGCCAGATCGTGGCGGACCTCTACGCGCCGCTCGACCGGGAGCGGATCCCGAACCTTGCCGGGCTCGATCCCGAGCTGATGGCTGCGGCGGCGGCCCTCGACCCCGGCAACGCCCATGCCGCGATCTACCTCTGGGGCACGAACGGCATCGGCTTCAACGCGGCGATGGTGGGCGAGAGGCTGGGCGCCGATGCTCCGGTGGACAGCTGGGCGCTGGTCTTCGAGCCCGAGAACATCGCGCGGCTCGCCGACTGCGGGGTGACGATGCTCGACTCGCCTTCCGAGATCGTGCCGCTCGCGCTCGCCTATCTCGGCCTGCCTCCGGACAGCAGCGAGACGGAGCATCTCGACGCGGCGGCCGCACTTCTCGCGTCGGTCATGCCCTTCGTGCGCGACCTCGACACCGCAGGCTACAGCAACCGCCTGGCCGCGGGCGAGATCTGCGTTGCCATCGGCTGGTCGGGCGACGTGATCTTGGCACGCGACGAGGGCGCAAGTGCGGGACACGGGATCGCCTATTCGATCCCGCGCGAAGGCTCGATGTTCTGGTTCGACATGCTGGCGATCCCGGCCGACGCGCCGAACCCGGCCGGGGCCCATGCCTTCATCGACTTCGTGCTGCGGCCCGCCGAGATCGCGGCCAGCACCGACTTCACCTACTTCCCGAACGCGGTCCCGGCCTCGCTGCCGCTCGTCGCCCCCGAGCTGCGGGGCGATCCGGCCTACTATCCCGACGCCAAGGTGCGTGAGCGGCTATTTCCGCAGCCGGTGCACGATGCCCGGATCGCGCGCCGTCTCACACGGCTCTGGACAGGGCTTCGGGCCCAGCAATAAGGTTTGCCACCGCGGGGGCCGGACCAGGCCCGGCCCCGACAGAGACCGTGCGCCGGAGCCCGTATGACCCAATCCCAGAACGTCGCTGCGGCCAAGCCCTGGCTGTCACCCGACGAAAAGCCATTCGTGCGCATCCAGAAGGTCACCAAGAAGTTCGGCACCTTCACCGCGGTGGACGACGTCAGCCTCGACATCTGGAAGGGCGAACTCTTCTGCCTGCTCGGCGGCTCGGGCTGCGGCAAGTCGACGCTCCTGCGCATGCTTGCGGGCTTCGAGACGCCGACCGAAGGCCGGATCTGGATCGACGGCCAGGACATGACCGGCAAGCCGCCCTACGAGCGGCCGACGAACATGATGTTCCAGTCCTACGCCCTCTTCCCGCACATGACGGTGGAAAGGAACGTCGCCTACGGCCTGATGCGCGAGGGCATGGACAAGGCCGAGGCCATGCAGCGCGTGGACGAGATGCTGAAGATGGTCCAGCTCACCGCCTTCGCGAAACGCAAGCCCCACCAGCTCTCGGGCGGCCAGCGCCAGCGCGTGGCCCTCGCCCGCAGCCTCGTGAAGCGGCCGAAACTCCTCCTTCTCGACGAGCCGCTCGGCGCGCTCGACAAGAAGCTGCGCGAGGAGACCCAGTTCGAGCTCATCAAGATCCAGGAGACGCTCGGCGTCACCTTCATCATCGTCACCCACGACCAGGAGGAGGCGATGACCCTCTCCACCCGCATCGGGGTGATGAACGCCGGCGAGATCGTGCAGGTCGGCGAGCCGGCGGAGATCTACGAATACCCCAACTCCCGCTTCGTCGCCGACTTCATCGGCTCGGTGAACATCTTCGAGGGCCGGGTCGTCGCCGACGAGGCCGACTACATCCGCATCGCCTCGGCCGACGTCGGCGGCGAGATCCACGTGGGCCACGGCGTTCCCTGCAAGCTCGACCAGACGCTGTGGTACGCGGTCCGCCCCGAAAAGATGCGCGTCACGCGCGAACGCCCCGACGGGTCGCACAACATCGTGCCCGGCACCGTCGAGGAGATCGGCTATCTCGGCAACCTGTCGATCTACCGCATCCGCCTCGACACCGGAAAGGTGGTCCGCGCCACCCGGGCCAATCTCGACCGCCACGACGCCGAGGGCGGCATCTCCTGGGACGAGAAGGTGTGGGTCTCCTGGGGCGACACCGCCGGCGTGGTGCTCACGTCATGACCGGCTTCGTCGAGAGCGTGCCGCCCCTGCGCTGGACGCGGGACTTCCTCGCGGCCCTCGGCTTCCGCGGCCGGTCGCTGGTCATCGCCATCCCGGTGGTCTGGCTCCTGATCTTCTTCCTGATCCCCTTCCTCGTGGTGGCGAAGATCAGCCTGTCGGAGCCGGCGATCGCGAGCCCGCCCTACCTGCCGCTCTGGGAATGGGACGGGCTGCGCCTCCTGATCAACCTCAATTTCGAGAACTTCGAATACCTCTGGACCGACGCGCTCTACGTCAACGCCTATGTCTTCTCGCTGAAGGTCGCCTTCGTCTCGGCGGTCTTCGCGCTGCTCATCGGCTACCCGATGGCCTACTACATCGCGCGATCCGAGGAACCGCGGCGAACGCTCCTGCTGACCCTCGTGATCCTGCCGTTCTGGACGAGCTTCCTCCTGCGGGTCTACGCCTGGCAGGGCTTCCTGCGCTCGAACGGGGTGATCAACAACTTCCTGATCTCGATCGGGGTGATCGACACGCCGATCCAGATGCTCCAGACGAACTTCGCCGTCTTCATCGGCATCGTCTACACCTACCTGCCGTTCATGATCCTGCCGCTCTACGCCAACCTCGTGAAGCTCGACGAATCGCTGCTCGAGGCCTCGGCCGATCTCGGCGGGCGGCCGGTCGCCACCTTCTTCCACGTCACCCTGCCGCTCTCCATGCCGGGGATCATCGCGGGCTTCATGCTCGTCTTCGTCCCCGCCATCGGCGAATTCGTCATCCCCGAACTGCTCGGCGGCCCCGACACGCTGATGATCGGCAAGGTCCTCTGGCAGGAGTTCTTCTCCAACCGCGACTGGCCGGTCGCCTCGGCGGTGGCGATCGCGATGCTCGTCGTCGTGGTGCTGCCGATCATGTGGCTGCGCAACATGCAGGCCGGCGGGGAGGAACGCTGATGCGCCGCGGCCTCTTCCTGCCGGTGATGTGCGTGCTGGGGTTCATCTTCCTCTACGCGCCGATCCTGTCGCTGATCATCTTCAGCTTCAACGAGAGCCAGCTCGTCACCGTCTGGGGCGGCTTCTCGACCAAGTGGTACGGCGAGCTGCTGCGCAATCGCGACATCCTCAACGCCGCCTGGATCAGCCTCAAGATCGGCGTGGTCAGCGCCACGCTCGCCGTGGTGCTCGGCACGCTCGCGGCCTTCGTTCTGATGCGCTTCGGCCGGTTCCGCACCCGCGCGCTGCTGACCGGCATGGCGACCGCGCCCCTCGTCATGCCCGAGGTCATCACCGGCCTGTCGCTCCTCCTGCTCTTCGTCTCGATGGAACAGATCATAGGCTGGCCGGCGGGGCGCGGCATGACCACCATCATCATCGCCCACACCACCTTCTGCCTCGCCTTCGTGGCCGTTGTGGTCCAGTCGCGGCTCCAGGGCATGGACCAGAGCATCGAGGAGGCGGCGATGGACCTCGGCGCCCGCCCGGTGCGCGTCTTCTTCGACATCACGCTGCCGGTGATCAGCCCGGCGCTGGTGGCGGGCTGGCTGCTGGCCTTCACGCTCTCGCTCGACGACCTCGTGATCGCGAGCTTCGTCACCGGCCCCGGCGCCTCGACCCTGCCGATGTGGATCTTCTCCAAGGTCCGCCTCGGCGTCAGCCCCGATGTCAACGCGCTCGCCACCATCATCATCGCCCTTGTGGCGCTCGGGGTGGCGATCGCCATGTGGCAACTGCGCAGGAGCACGAAGAATGGCCGCTGAGGCTGGCGACCAGGCCTTCCGGGCGCAGGGCAACCGCGAACGCGCGGTCGAGATGACCTATGGCGGCGCGCTCAGCTTCCTGCGCCGGCGCTACACCCACGACCTCGCCGGCGTCGACGTGGCGGTCATGGGCCTGCCCTTCGATTCCGCCGTCACCTACCGGCCCGGCTGCCGGCTCGGGCCCCGCGCGATCCGGGCGGCCAGCGTGCAGCTCGCCGAGCTCAAGGCCTTTCCCTTCGGCTTCGACCTCCTGACCTCGCTCGCGGTGGTCGACCGCGGCGACGTGATGCTCGACCCGCACCACCCCGAGACGGTCGCGCCCGCGATCGAGGCGGCGGCGGCCGAGGTGATCGCGGCGGGCGCGAAGCTGCTTTCGCTCGGCGGCGACCACTTCGTCGCCTGGCCGCTCCTGCGCGCGCATGCCGCCCATTACGGGCCCCTCGCGCTGATCCAGGTCGATGCGCACGGCGACCTCTGGCCGGACGACCCGGGCCGGATCGACCACGGCACGATGATGGGCCGGGCGATCCGCGAGGGGCTGGTCGACGCCGCGAAATCCACCCAGATCGGCATCCGCACCTTCCACGACACGACCGAGGGGCTCGAGGTGCTGACCGCGCCCTGGGTGCATCGCCACGGCATGGCCGCCGCGATCGAGACCGCCCGCGCCCGTGCCGCGACCGCGCCGGTCTATCTCAGCTTCGACATCGACGCCCTCGATCCCGCCTTCGCGCCGGGGACCGGCACGCCGGTGCCCGGCGGCCTCGCCTCCTGGCAGGCGCTGGAACTGATCCGGGGCCTCAAGGGCCTGAACCTGATCGGCATGGACCTCGTCGAGGTCTCGCCGCCCTTCGACCATGCCGAGATCACCGCGCTCGCCGCGGCCCATCTCGCCCATGACTGGCTCTGCGTTCTGGCCGAGGCCGCAGGCGCCCAACCGAAACCCGTCGGCCGCTTGTAAGGAATACCCATGGCGCCCCCGCCGAACCCGCACGATTTCGTCGAACGCCTGCCCCGCGCCTTCCAGCACTGGCTGGGCGGCCGCCGCATCGAGGAGGTGGAGTGCATCGTCGCCGACATCGCCGGGGTGTCGCGCGGCAAGGCGATGCCGGCGGCGAAATTCGGCCGGCTCGACCGGATGTACCTGCCCGCGTCGATCTTCTACCAGACGATCGCCGGCGACTGGGTGACGATGCCGATCGAGAACCAGTGGACCGAATCCGACATGGTGCTGAAGCCCGACTGGAACGCGGCCACCTCCGCGCCCTGGGCCGAGGACATCACGCTCCAGATCATCCACGACGCCGAAGACCTCGCCGGCAACCCGGTGGAGGTCGCGCCGCGCAACGTGCTGAAACGCGTGCTGCGGCTCTACGAGGCCGAGGGCTGGGCGCCGGTGGTCGCGCCCGAGATGGAATTCTACTTGATCAAGCCGAACCTCAACCCCAACGAGCCGATCGAGCCGCCGCTCGGCCGCACCGGGCGCCAGATGGTCAGCCGGCAGGCCTATTCGATGACTGCGGTCGACGAATACGGCAAGGTGATCGACGACATCTACGAATTCGCCGACGCCCAGGGCTTCGAGATCGACACCATCATCCAGGAGGGTGGCGCCGGCCAGGTGGAGATCAACCTCCTGCACGGCGATCCGATAAAGCTCGCCGACCAGGTATTCTTCTTCAAGCGCACGATCCGCGAGGCGGCGCTGCGCAACAACTGCTTCGCCACCTTCATGGCAAAGCCGATGCAGGACGAACCGGGCAGCGCCATGCACATCCACCAGTCGGTGGTGGACATTGGAACCGGCCGCAACGTCTTCACCGACGAGACCGGCGCCCCGACCGAGCTTTTCCACGGCTTCATCGGCGGCCTGCAACGACATCTGCCGACCGTGGTCTGCATGCTCGCGCCTTACGTGAACAGCTACCGCCGCTTCGTGCCGGGCGGTGCTGCGCCGATCAACCTCGAATGGGGCCCGGACAACCGCACCACCGGCATCCGCGTGCCGATCTCGGGGCCCGACGCCCGGCGGGTCGAGAACCGGGTCGTCGGCATGGACTGCAACCCCTATCTCGCGCTCGCAGCCAGTCTCGCCTGCGGTTATCTCGGCATGAAGAACCGGCTGAAGCCCCGCGACGCCATCGCCGGCGAGGCCTACGAGCGGCCGCGCGCATTGCCCCGCGATCTCCTCGCCGCACTCGACCTCTTCGAGAACTGCCCCGAGATCACCGGCGTCCTGGGCGAGAACTTCTGCAGCCTCTACAAGGCGATCAAGCGCGACGAGGTCGAGACCTTCCTCCGCGTGATCAGCCCGTGGGAGCGCGACCACCTGCTCCTGAACGTCTGATGGACCTCCTGACCGCGAACGACCGGCCGGGCGAATACCCGAACGGCTGGTATGCCGCCACCGCCACGCCGCTGCCGCCCTTCCCGGAGCTGAAGGGCGAGACGACGGCCGATGTCTGCATCGTCGGCGGCGGCTACACCGGCCTTTCCGCCGCGCTACACCTCGCCGAGGCCGGCTACGACGTCGTCCTGCTCGAGGCGCAGCGCGTCGGCTGGGGCGCCTCGGGCCGGAACGGCGGGCAGGTCGGCACCGGGATGCGCCAGGACCAAGACTGGCTGGAGGCGGCCGTGGGCCGCGAACGGGCGCGCGCGTTCTGGGACCTCGGCCTCGAGGCGGTGGCGCTGGTCAAGGACCTCGTCGCCCGGCACGCCATCGACTGCGACCTCCGACCCGGCATCATCTACGCCGCGCACAAACCGGCCCATGCCCCCGAATACGAGGCCTATGCCGGAAAGCTCGCCCGCGACTACGGCTACGACGCGATCGAATGGCTCGACCGGCACGCCATCACCGCGGCCCTCGGCACCGAGGCCTACCACGGCGGCACCCGCGACCGGGGCGCCGCCCATCTCCACCCGCTGAACTACGCCCTCGGCCTCGCCCGCGCCGCCCATGCCGCCGGCGTCCGCATCCACGAGCGCAGCCGCGTCACGGCCCGCACCGGCACCCGCGTCGCGACGGGGCAGGGCGCGGTCAGAGCGCGCCACGTGATCCTCGCCTGCAACGGCTACGGCGACTTCGAGCCCGCGGTCACCTCCCGCGTCATGCCGATCAACAACTTCATCCTCGCGACCGAGCCGATGGACCCCGCCCGCGCCCGCGCCCTGATCCCCGGCGGCGAGGCGGCGGCGGATTCGCGCTTCGTCGTGAACTACTGGCGCCTCAGCGCCGACCACCGCCTGCTCTTCGGCGGGGGCGAGACCTACCGCTACCGCTTCCCCGCCGACATCGCCGCCATGGTGCGCCGCCCGATGCTGCGGGTCTATCCCCGGCTCGCCGACCTGCGCGTCACCCACGCCTGGGGCGGCACGCTCGCCATCACCACGAACCGCATGCCCGCCTTCCAGCGCCTCGCCCCGGACGTCCTCTCCGCCGCCGGCTATTCCGGCCACGGCGTCGCGATGGCCACGCTCGCGGGCCGGCTGATCGCCGAGGCCCTGCGCGGCACCGCCGAGCGGTTCGACCTCTTCGCCACGCTGCCGCAACCCGCCTTCCCCGGCGGCGCCGCCCTGCGCTGGCCGCTCCTCGTCCTCGCGATGAGCTGGTACGGCCTGCGCGACCGGCTCTGACCTTACTCCGCCGCCGGCTTCGCGCGCAGCTCCGAGAACTGCTCGAAGGCCAGCACCGCGTCGGCGGCGTACATCACCGAGGGCCCGCCGCCCATGTAGACCGCCATGCCCAGCGTCTCCAGAACCTCCTCCCGCGTCACGCCGAGCTTCACCAGCGCGTCCATGTGGAAGCCGATGCAGCCGTCGCAGCGCGTCGCCACCCCGATCGCCAGCGCGATCAGCTCCTTGGTCTTCGTGTCGAGCGCCCCGGGCTTCGTCGCCGCCCGGGCGAGCTCGGAGAACCCCTTCATCGTCTCGGGGATGTCCTGGCGCAGCACGCGCATGTTGCCGCCGATGCGCCGGGTGATATCGGGATAGGATTTCGACATGGCCGCTCCCCGCTCTTGATGCTAGCGAGGAACTAAGGTTAGCCCTCCGCGGCTGTCAACGCGGACAGTCGGTCGGCCGCCCGGAGGCGCATTGGAAACCTGGGTCCTGCTCTCGCTCGGCGCGGCCTTTCTGCAGAACCTGCGGAACGCCCTGCAGAAGACGCTGACCCCCCAGGTCGGCGTCCCCGGCGCCGCCTATGCCCGCTTCGTCTTCGCCGCGCCCTGGGCGGTGGCGCTGGTGATCCTGATGGCAGGCCCCCTCGGCATGACCATGCCGCGCCCGACACCTGCCTTCGCGCTCTGGTCCGTCGCCGGCGCCTTCGGCCAGATCGCCGGCACGCTCCTCCTCCTGCGGCTCTTCTCGCTGCGGAACTTCGCGGTCGGCAACACCTTCGCCAAGACCGAGACGGTGCAGGCCGCCCTCCTCGGCCTCGTGCTGATCGGCGACCGGATCGGCCTCCTGCCGCTTCTCGCCATGCTGGTCAGCCTCGTCGGCATCCTGATCCTGTCGGGCTCCACGGGGCTCGGGCGCGGCGCGCTCAACCGGGCGGCGGGCATCGGGCTCCTCTGCGGGGCGGCGTTCGCGGTCTCCGGCGTCGCCTACCGCGCCGCCGGCCTCGCGCTCGAGGGCGAGGTCGCCTTCGTCATGCGCGCCGCGGTGACGCTCGCCTGCGTGACGGTCTTCCAGACGGTCGTGATGGCGCCCTGGGTCGCGCGGCAGGCACCGGGCGCGCTCGTCTCGGTGCTGCGCCAGTGGCGGGTGGCGGCCCCGGTCGGCCTCGCCGGAATGCTCGCCTCGCTCGGCTGGTTCGCCGCCTTCACCCTCGTCCCCGCCGCCCATGTGAAGGCCGTGGGACAGGTGGAACTCGTCTTCGCCTGGATCACCGCCCGCCTCGCCTTCGGCGAGCGGCCGAGCTTGCGCGAGACCCTCGGCATCGCCCTCGTCTCCGCTGGGATCGTGGCGCTGGTGCTGACGGCCTGAGGTGTCACGCTGAAGGAAACGAGCCTGTAGGAACGCCGCTCCCGATCGCGGAGGTCAGCGCACGACCCGGCGGGCGTGAAGCGCCCGCCTGGGGGCGGGGCGGGCGCGGACCGTGCTGAAGCACGGTCGAAGCATGTGGGGAGGGTGCAACCCCGCCTGTGGGCATGGCGGAAGGCTCACCGCGCGCCCTGAGCCCTCACTTCGCCTCGGTATCCAGCCAGATCGTCACCGGCCCGTCGTTGACCAACTGGACCGCCATCTCCGCCCCGAAGACCCCGCGCGCGACCGGAACGCCGTGCCCCGCGACGGCCTCGGCGAAATGCGACCACAGCCGCTCGCCCTCCTCCGGCGGCGCGGCGGTGGAAAAGCCCGGGCGGTTGCCCTTCGTCTCGGCGGCCAGCGTGAACTGGCTGACGACCAGCGCCGAGCCGCCCACGTCGATCAGCGAGCGGTTCATCCGCCCCTCGTCGTCCCGGAAGATGCGCAGGTTGACGACCTTGCGCGCCAGCCAGTCCGCCTGCGCCTCCGTGTCCCCGCGCATCGCGCAGACCAGCACCAGAAGCCCCGGCCCGATCTCGCCGACCACATCGCCCGCGACGCTGACCCGCGCCTCCGTCACCCGCTGCACCAGTGCCCGCATCGCAGTCCCTCCGCTCGGCCCCCTTCATGGCCGACCCGCCGCAGCTTCCGCAAGCCCGGGCCGGCTGCTATCCTCGTGTCCTCCCTGCCCGGAGCGTCCCCATGCGCCGCGTCCTCCTGCCGCTGGTCCTCGCCGCCTGCACTGCCTCGCCCGCGCCCGAAGCACCGCCACCGGACGCGCACGCCTCCGCCTGCGCCACGGCGGTGGCCGGACATGTCGGCAAGACGGTGGAATCCCTCACCACTACCTTCCGCGCAACCGGCCCGGACGGCGTGACCGTCTTCGCGGTGCGCGACGGCACGCGGGTGCACGACTGCCGCATCGACGCCGCCGGCCGGGTGCTCCGGCTCGACCATGTCTGAGGCCCGCGAAAAGGCCCTCGCCTGTCACGCAGCGCGGGTCTAGAACGGGCGGACAAACCGCCTGCCAAGCAATCCGGGGGATCTTCCGATGAAACCGAGCCTTCTGGCCTCCTGCGTCGCGCTCTTCGCCGCGACCGCCGCGACCGCCACCGAATGGCGCTTCAACAACAACTACGCCCCGACCCGGCCGGAATCGGAGCATATCCGGAACTTCGCCGCCCGCGTGGGCGAGCTCTCGGGTGGCAGCCTGACCATCAACGTGATCGAGGGCGGCGGCATGAACCTGCGCGATGCCGACGCGCTCCGCTGGATGCAGACCGGCACGCCCGAGATCAGCTTCATCTGGCCGACCTTCATCGGCCGCGACGCCCCCGACCTCGCCAATCTCTACGTCTACGGCTCGGTCTCGACCGCCGAGGAGCACCTGAAGGCGCTGCCCGCGGTCAAGGAGGCCCTCGTCACCGGCTTCGAGGAACGCGGCATCCCGGTCGTCGGCTTCATGGCCCTGCCGATCATCGACGCCTCGCTCTTCTGCCGCGAACCGGTCCGCACGCTGGACGAGCTGCGTACGAAGAAACTCCGCGTCGGCTCGCGCGAACAGGTGGAGACCTACACCGCCCTCGGCGTCGCCGCCCAGATCGTGCCGCAGAACGAGCTCTATTCCGCGCTCCAGACCGGCGTCGTGGACTGCGCGCTCTATGCCGCCCGCTTCGCCTCCTCGATCTCGTTGCAGGAGGTCGCGCAGCACGCGGTCTATACCGGCTTCCCCTTCCCGCCGGTGCCCTATGCCATCGTCGCCCACAAGGGCAGCCTCGAGGCGCTCGACGACGCGCAGCGCGCCGCGCTGGCCGAGGCGGCCGAGGTGCTGGAGACCGAAAGCTCCGACTTCTCCAAGGACACCGAGGCCGAGGCCGCCGCCCGCGCCGCGCTGACCGAGGCCGGCGTGACCTGGTACCCCGACTTCACCTCCGAGGAGATCGAGGAGATCCGCACCGCCGCCGAGACGACCTGGCTCACGCTCTCCGAGGAAGGCGGCGAGACGGCGGTGGCGAACCGCGCCGCCATCCTCGAGGCGCTCGGCCGCTGAGCCCTGCCTTGGACCGCATCGAGGCGGCGATCCTGCAGCTGACCCGGGCGCTCGCCGCGCTCGGGGCGCTCTGCATCCTCGCGATGACCGCGCTCACCGTCGCGGCCGTCGCCATGCGCTACGGCCTCGGCGCGCCCTTCCGCTTCACCGAGGAACTCGGCGGGCTCCTGCTCGTGACCTCGGTCTTTCTCTCCATCCCCTACGTGCTCGCCCGCCAAGGCCACATCCGCCTGACACTCGTGGCCGACCGCGTGCCGCACGGACTGCGCCGCGCCCTCTGGACCCTCGGCCAGCTGATCTTCCTCGCCTTCGCCTTCGTCTTCCTGCGCGGTGCCTGGGCGGATGCGATCTTCACCATGCGCCTCGGCCTGCGGTCGGAGGTCGCGCGCATCGCGCTCACCCCCTTCGTCTTCGTGCCCGTCGCCGGCGTCGCGATCGCCGCCCTCGTCGCCGTCTGGCAGGCGCTGCGCCCGCCGCCCCCGCCCGCCTGATGGTCTGGACCAGCCTCGGCGGCATCCTCGTCGCGACGGTGCTGACCGGCGCCGTGCTCGGTGCGGCGCTCGGGCTGACCGGCTTCGCGATCCTGCACTTCTTCTCCGGCGGCGCCACCGGCCTCGGGGTGCAGGCGGTCTGGAACACCTTCAACAGCTTCACCCTGACCGCCATCCCGCTCTTCATCCTGCTCGGCGAGATCCTGGTGGCGAGCGGGCTGACCGCCCGGGTCTACGCCGCACTCGCGCCGCTCTTCTCCCGCCTGCCGGGCGGGCTTCTCCACACCAACATCGCGGTCAGCGGGGTCTTCGGCGCGGTCAGCGGCTCCTCGATTGCGGTCGCCGCCGCGGTCGGCTCGGTCGCCTATCCCGAACTGACGAAGCGCGGCTACGACCGCGGCGCGATCATCGGCAGCCTCGCCGGCGGCGGCACCCTCGGCCTCCTGATCCCGCCGAGCCTCAGCCTCCTGATCTACGGCGCCTTTACCGAGACCTCGATCGGCCGGCTCTTTCTCGCGGGCGTGGTGCCCGGCCTGATCGCCGCCCTCGGCTTCATGGCCTGGATCGCCTGGTCGGTCTCGCGCAACCCCTCCCTCGCGCCCGGTCGGCCGGAAAGGGTCGGCGCCCGGGTGGTCCTGCGCGGCCTCCTCGCCATCTGGCCGATCGCGCTCCTGATGATCGCCGTCCTCGGCACGCTCTTCGCCGGCCTCGCCACGCCCACCGAATCCGCCGGCATGGGCGTGCTCGCCGCCGCGATCATCGGCTTCACGGTGGGCGACCTGCGCCTCCCGGGCCTGATCGCCGCCCTGATGCGCGCGACCGTCACCTTCGCCACCATCGGCATGGTCTTCCTCGGCGCGGTGATCCTCGCCCAGTCGATCAGCGTGCTCGGCCTGCCGCAGCAACTCCTCGGCCAGATCGCCGCCACCGGCATCCCGCCGCTCGCCCTCGTCCTCGTGGTGGTGCTCTTCTACATCGGCCTCGGCACGGTCTTCGACGGGCTCTCGATGATGATCATGACGCTGCCCATCGTCTTCCCGCTCTTCACCGGCCTCGGCTACGACCCGGTCTGGCTCGGCGTGCTCATCACCCTCCTGATCGAAATCGGCATGCTCACGCCCCCCGTCGGCATGAACCTCCTCGTCCTCGTCGGCCTGACCGAGGGCAAGCTCCGCCTCGGCGACGCGGCCCGCGCCGCGCTGCCCTACTGGCTCATCCTCCTCGCGCTCATCGCCCTCCTCCTCGCCGCCCCCGGCCTTGCCACCTGGCTGCCGTCCACCGTCATGGCGCGGGGCTGAGCATGGCGCATCTCGACCGCCACCGCGCGCAGACCCTGATGCAGGCCGCAGGCCTCGACGCCCTCCTCTTCCTCTCGCCCGAGGGCTTCCGCTACGCCACCGGCGCCGATCCCGGCCCCGCGGCCATGTGGCGCCGCGCCGGCGCCGCGGCCGCCCTCGTCCCCGCCGACCCCGGCCTCCCCGAACTCGCCGTCACCAGCGACCTCTTCGCCGCCGCCTTCCGCGCGAGTAGCCACGTGACCGACCTGCGCGAGACGCCGATCTGGGTCGAGACCGCCGACGTCACCGGCCGCGACCTCGCCGACCCCGACCTCCTCGCCACGCTCTTCGCCGGCCGCCCCGCCACCTTCGCCCGGCCCGAGACCTTCGACGCCGATGCCTGCTGGCGCCACCTCCGCGACGGGCTCGCCGAGCGCGGCCTCGACCGCGGCCGCATCGGCCTCGAATCCGCGGCCCTCGCCCCCGCCGACCTCGCCTCCCTCGCCACCCGCCTGCCGGACGCCCGCCTCCTCGACGCGACCGAGGTCATCGGCCGCCTGCGCATGGTCAAGTCCCCCGCCGAGATCGCGCATCTGCGCCGGGCAGTCGAGATCGCCGAGGCCGGCATCCTCACCCTGCGCTCCGGCGCCCGCCCCGGCCTCACCCGCGACGACCTCGCCTCCCTCTGGCGCGAGGGCGTCGCGGCGGCCCGCGGCGACGCGCCCCTGACCGGGGCCTGGGAATACGTCTCGGTCGGCCCGATGCCCTGGGCCGGGGCGGCGACCGCGCGCCCGGGCGACATCCTGAAGGTCGACGTCGGCTGCGTCGTCGCCGGCTACACCTCCGATACCGGCCGCACCTTCAGCCTCGGCCCGCCGCCGGACGCGGCCCGCCGGCTCTTCGCGGCCCTCGCCGCCGGCTTCGACGCGGGCCTCGCCCGCCTCCGCCCCGGCGTGCCGCTCGCCGAGGTGCACCGCTCCACCACCGAGGCGATCCGCGCCGCCGGGCTGCCCGGCTTCAGCCGCGGCCATTTCGGCCACGGCCTCGGCGCCTCGCTCGGGTCCGAGGAATGGCCCTTCGTCTCCGCCACCTCGCCGGTGGTGATCGAGCCCGGCATGGTCCTCGCCTTCGAGACCCCGCTCTATGTCGACGGACTCGGCGGCTTCATCATCGAGGACCAGATCCTGATCGGCGAGACCGACCCCGAGCCGATGAACCGCCTGCCGCGCGCCCTCGCGGAACTCTGACCGCCCCGCCTCGACGGCTCACGGCCGCCCCCGGACCTCCCCGATTCGCCAACCACAGCCCCCTTTGCCGCGGCGACCCCGTCCGGACGCCCGTGGCCCCCAGACAGCCACACCTCTGCCCGTTTCATACTGGCAAGCTTGCCCTATCGAGCAGGCCGCGCGGGCGAACACGCCCGCGCAAGCGAAAGAACTCGCGCGCACCGCGCGCTCCATGTGGCCGCCAACAGGCGGCCCCCGGCCGCGATCCGATCTCCGGCATCGGACGCGCTCCGGGTGCGGGATGGACGGCCATCGGGCGGTCCCGGCGGCTCGGGCGGCCCGCAGGCCGGGCAGGGCGGTCCCTCCGACACGCGCGGCGGCAAGCCCGTCTGGGCGCAGGAGGGCATCCCCGAGGTCGAGCTCGGCCGTCTGAACGTCGCCCGCTCGCCCGCGCAGGTGCTCGACCGGGCCTATGACGAGGCGCTGGCGGGCTTCACCCCGGAAGCCGCCGAGTTCTACAGCCTCAGCCTCGACGAGCCGATCCTGATGCTGTCCACCGAGTTCGGCGAGATCACGATGATCGACTCGCCGCTGCAGAACATCGCGCTCCTGAAGGACGCGCTCGACAGCAGCTCGATCCTCGACACCCTGCCGGAGTTCTCGAACGACAACGACATGCTGATGGCGATGTTCCTCGGCACCGCCTAGGACAAGTCCGTTCCGATCACCACCGACACGGTGGTCGCCATCACCACGATCCTCGGCACCCCCCTCACCGGGGCGGCGGCGGCCGCGCTCGCCGCCGATGCCGAGGCGATCCGCATCGCGATCCTCGCCGGTCACGGCTGATCTTCAGCGGGATCCGCCGCCGGCCCGACCGGCGGCGGCACGGGCCGTCGTGCCGGTCCTCGGGGGCCGCTTCATCCGGTGCGTCCGTATTTGAAGCCTGGGTGGGGCTTCCACCTGTTAGGGAGTAGTATCCAATGTTCACACGATCGAATGTCCTGAAGATCGGCGTCTCGGCGCTGGCGCTCGCGGCCGTGCTCGGCACCGCCGTGGTGACCGGCACCGGCGGCGGCTGGATCGGCACCGCCAGCGCCCAGCAGGGCCAGGGCGCCGGCGGTCCCGGCGGCGGCGACCAGGGTGGCAGCGGCCAGGGCGGCCCGGAAAACCAGGGCGGCGCCAATGCCGGCGGCGAGGGTCGGGGCGGTCCGAGCTCGGGCCAGGGCCAGGGCGGTCCGGGCGAGGATTCTGACGGCCAGGGCCCGCGCGCCGGGCAGGGTGGCCCGAACGAGGACCAGGGCGGCAAGCCCGTCTGGGCGCAGGAAGGCATCCCCGAGGTCGAACTCGGCCGGCTCAGCGTCGCCCGCTCGCCCGACCAGGTGCTCGACCGCGCCTGTAACGAGGCGCTGGCGAGCTTCACCCCCGGAATGGTGGTGTTCTACAACCTGAGTCTCCCGGAGATGCAGGAGGCCCTGTCGCTGGAGTGGGACACGATCACGATCATCTACTCGCCGCTCCAGAACCTCGCGCTGATGAAGGACGCGCTCGGCGGCACGTTGGCGCTGGGCACGGTCGGCGTGACGAACGACAGCGACACGTTGCTCGCGCTCTTCCTCGGCATCGCGTCCGACAAGACCGTCCCGATCAGCACGGACACCGTGATCGCGGTGACCGCTATCCCCGGTACGCCGATCACCGGTGAGGCCGTCGCGGCGCTGTCGGCCGATGCCGAGGCGGTCCGCATCGCGGTGCTTGCCGGCCAAAGGTGACGCCTCACGCACGGCAAGGCCGCAACCACAGCCACACTTGCGCCCGCGCCTCTAGAAGAAACAATCGTTGGGACGGAGCCGAGCATGATCGCCAAACGACTGGCCGCCGTTGCGGCTTCCAGCCTCGCCCTCACCGGGCCGCTCGCCGCACAGGACGGCGAAAGCCTCTTCGGCCTCACTTCCGCCGGCGTCACCTAGGGACCCTACGTCCGGGCCGAGATCGGCGTCGGCCGGTCGGACTGGGGCGATGCCTACTGGCTGCCCCGGGGCGAGGACGATCCCAAGGTCTTCTTCGACCCCGGCAACAACAACTCCGCGACCGGCGGCGTCGCCGTCGGCTTCGACCGGATGGACGGCTTCCGTTCCGACGTCTCGCTGAACGCCAGCGGCGACCGCGACGCGACCGGTCCATGGTCCTCTACCTCGCCCTCGACGCCCGGCCCGCATGCCGACATCACAGGGGCCGAGTTCGTTCGACCGTCCTGATGGCGAATGCCTGTTTCTCGCCGTTCGAATACATGGGCCGCGACGAGGTCGTGCAGCCCTTCGTCACCGCCGGCCTCGGCGTCGCCTGGAACCGGATGAGCACCTGGACCCGCTTCAGGGACGGCGCGAGCCAGCCCGAACGCAGCTTCGAGGGCGACACCACCACCGATTTCGCCTGGACGGTCGGCGCGGGCGTCGCCTGGTCGGCGGCGCGCTGGCAGAACCGTCCGGTCCTCGTCGACGTGACCTACCGCTACCGCGACCTCGGCGAGGCCAAGGGCAGCACGACCCCGATCGGTACCGGCGACGTGCCGCGCGAGCCGCTGACCGTCGAGAACCGCGACCACTCGATCACCCTCGGCCTGCGCATCCCGCTGCAGGCGTACTGATCCCCCGCGACGGAGCCGGCATATCGCCCCGCGCTACATCTGGTAGCGCGAGGCGTTAACCATGTCGGTGCGTCCTGTCGGAGAGCACCAAAATAGCACCCAAATATCACCCGAATGACACCCTGTTGTCGCAGCAGGCCGGCCCGGCCGTTAACCGGTGCGGCGCGGCGTCAGGGATCCGTTTACCTTCCGCGGTACGGCTCTACATATTGTAGGGCCATGTCCCAGGGGAAGAAGATCCAGGTGTCCTGGCTGACCTCGGTGATATAGGTGTCCACCATGGCCCGCCCCTGCGGCTTGGCATAGACCGTCGCGAAATGCGCCTTCGGGTAGAGCTTCCGCACCAGCTCCAGCGTCTTCCCCGTGTCGACGAGATCGTCAACGATAAGAATGCCTTCGCCGTCATTCTTCATGAGCTCGTCCGACGGCGCCTTCAGCACCTTGGCCTCCGCCTGCTGCTGCCAGTCATACGACTTCACGCTGATCGTATCGACAATCCGAATGTCCAGCTCCCGCGCCACGATCATCGCCGGCGCCATGCCGCCCCGGGTCACCGCCACCACTCCGCGCCAGGCGCCGTCATCGGGGCCCCGCTTGTCAAGACGCCAGGCCAAGGCCCTGGAATCACGGTGAATCTGGTCCCAGCTGACGTGGAAACCCTTCTCGTGCGGCAGCCGTTCGGACATGTTCAAGCGTCCTTCCGCCCGGTCACGACATCGATATCCGGGGCGTCCTCGGCCTTCATCCCCACCACATGATAGCCGGCATCCACATGATGATTCTCGCCGGTGACGCCGCTCGCGAGGTCGGACAGCAAGTACATCGCCGCCTTTCCGACATCCGTCTGCGTGACATTTCGCCGTAACGGCGAGTTCAGCTCGTTCCATTTCATGATATAGCGGAAGTCACCGATGCCCGATGCGGCCAGAGTCTTGATCGGACCGGCAGAAAGCGCGTTCACCCGGATGTTCTTCGGCCCGAGATCCATCGCCATGTACTTGACCGATGCTTCGAGTCCCGCCTTCGCGACACCCATGACATTGTAATGCGGCATGACCTTTTCGGCGCCATAGTAGGTCAGCGTCAGGCAGGACCCACCCTCGGTCATCAAACGCTCCGCCCGCTGCACCACCGCCGTGAACGAGTAGACCGAGATCATCATCGTCTGCGCAAAGTTCCCCGCCGTCGTATCGACATAGCGTCCACGCAGCTCGTTTTTGTCCGAAAATCCAATGGCATGGACTAGGAAGTCCAACCGCCCCCAGCGTCCGGCCAGCGCCTCGAAGACCGCATCCATCGAGGCGTCGTCGGTGACGTCGCAATCCAGAACGATGTCCGACCCGAGCTGCGCCGCAAGCGGTTGGACCCGTTTGCCAAGCGCCTCGCCCTGATAGGTGAAGGCCAGCTCCGCGCCCTGCGCATGACAGGCTTGCGCAATGCCCCAGGCGATGGACCTGTCGTTCGCGACGCCCATGATCAGGCCGCGCTTGCCATCCATCAGTCCAGCCATCGTCCTGCCCCCGGCATCGTCTGCGGAGCCGGGTGTAAGGGAAAGGACCGGGCCTTTCAAGGATGTGTAGCGACCAACGAGTGGGGGAGAGGCTGGCATTTAGCAGGCTGCTGAAAAAGGTCGTTGCCCGCTGCTCTGGCGGGGTGAGGATCCG
>CAZNSP010000021.1:0-67961 GCA_964575795.1 uncultured Rhodobacterales bacterium | reverse complement strand
AGGCGGCCGCACCGTCGGTGCCGGCGTGGTCTCCAAGATCATCGAGTAAGCGGCGTAACGGACGGCTACATGGAACGCGGGCGCTGCGGCGCCCGCGTTTCGCGTTTCTCCACCCCGCCTTGCGCAATGGTGGCGGCTGGCCATATCCTCCGGAGGCGGTGACGCTTTCCGGTCGCCGGCGCGCGCAGAAGGTGATGCCCATGTATTTCCGTGATTCCGTCGTCCCTGCCTTGGCTCTCGCAGTCCTTCCCCTTGCGGCAACGGCCCAGGGGGACAACGTCGGGCGCATCGAGTACATGTCGAGTTGCGCCCAGTGCCACGGCACCACCGGCAAGGGCGACGGGATCATCGCCCAGTTCCTGACCGTTGCGGTTCCCGACCTGACGGTGATCCAGCGGGACAATGGCGGGGTCTTTCCCGAGGAGACCCTCTACGAGATCATCGAGGGTGGCGGTTCGGTGGGCGCGCACGGCTCCGCCGAGATGCCGGCCTGGGGTGACCGGTTCTCGGCGCAGGCCTACATGACGCTCGGCTGGCCGCACGAGCCGGAGGAGCGCGACCGCTTCATCCGCGAGCGCATCGAGGCGCTGGTCGGTTTCATCGCCGCGATGCAGGTCGAGTGATCGGGACGGCGGGGCAAGCGCCCGGGGCATGAGCGATCTCACCGAAGGTCAGCGCATCTATGCGATAGGCGACGTGCACGGCCAGATCGGCCGGCTCGAAGCGATGATCGACCGGATCACCGCCGACCTGACGGCCCGCCCCCATCCGCGCCCCCGCCTCGTCACCCTGGGCGACTATGTCGACCGCGGGCCGGACAGCCGTGGCGTGATCGAGACGCTGATCCATCTGCGCGATTCGGAGCTGCCGACCACGTTCCTGCTCGGCAACCACGATTCCTACGTGCTGGAGTACCTCGCCGATCCGGAATGGTTCGATCGGGCCGTGCACTGGCTGCACCCGACGATGGGCGGGGCGGCGACGCTCGCTTCCTACGGGGTGGAGGGCGCGCGGGACACCCTGCCGGAGCTGACCCACGAGGCTTTCGTGGAGGTCTTCCCCGACGCGCATCGCCGCTTTCTCGAGAGCTGTGTGCTGCACCACAGGGTCGGCGGCTATGTCTTTGTACATGCCGGCATCCGCCCCGGAGTGACGCTCGAGGCACAGACCCGCGACGACCTGATCTGGATCCGCGAGCCCTTCCTGAGCTTTGCTGGCCCGTTCCCCTTCAAGGTGGTGCACGGCCACACCATCGTGGCCGAAGTGCAGCATCATCCGACGCGCATCGCCGTCGACACCGGCGCCGGCAGGGGGGGCGAATTGTCCTGCGTCGTGCTGGAGGGGGGGGAAACCGCCGTCCTGACGCTCGAGGGCCCCCGCCCGCTGCCGCTCGGCGCCGGGCTCGGCCTGCGTGGCGTGGCGCTCGGCCTGCGGAAGCGGTTGTTCGGTCGCGGCTGAACCCGCCGCTTGCGTCTTGCATCGCGCGCCGATCCGGCATATCTGAGCGCGCACATGCCGGCCCACAGGGGTGTAGCTCAGTCGGTAGAGCATCGGTCTCCAAAACCGAGGGTCGTAGGTTCGAGTCCTATCGCCCCTGCCAGCATGCTAGGATCCGGGAGAGGTCGATGGCCAGAACCAACCCCCTGCAGTTCATCCAGCAGGTGCGCGCAGAAACCGCCAAGGTCGTCTGGCCGACCCGGCGCGAGGTCGGGCTGACCACGGTGATGGTGATGATCATGGCGACGCTCTTCGCCACGTTCTTCTTCTTCATCGACATGCTGATCGGCTTCACGCTCGAGACGATCCTCCGCTTCGCCTCTTGATCCCCGCGGCGCGGGGCGTTAAGGGAGCGTTTCTTGATCTGACGAGGGCGCGCGTCGATTCGGTTGCGCGCCCATCCGCTTTGCGGCGCGGCGCACGAGGCATGAAGGGCGGATCGAACCGCCCGGGAATCTGAGGTGAACGGCAAGATGGCGATGCGCTGGTATTCGGTGAGCGTGCTGTCCAACTTCGAGAAGAAGGTCGCCGAGGCGATCCGCGAAGCCGTGGCGCAGCAGGGCCTGCAGGACGAGATCTCCGACGTGCTGGTGCCCACCGAAGAGGTGATCGAGATCCGCCGCGGCAAGAAGGTCCAGACCGAGCGCCGCTTCATGCCGGGCTATGTGCTCGTCCGCATGCAAATGACCGACCGCGCCTATCATCTGATCAACTCGATCAACCGCGTCACCGGCTTCCTCGGCCCGCAGGGCAAGCCGACGCCGATGCGCGACGACGAGGTTGGCCGCATCCTGCATCAGGTCGAGGAGGGCGCCGAGCGTCCGCGCTCGATCATCACCTTCGAGACCGGCGAGACGGTCTCCGTCACCGACGGACCCTTCGAGGGCTTTTCCGGCATGGTCGAGGAAGTCGACCAGGCGTCGAATCGCCTCAAGGTGTCGGTCTCGATCTTCGGCCGGGCCACCCCGGTCGAGCTGGAATTCACGCAGGTCGCCAAGGCTTCGTGATGCATCCGTGGGAGGCGAGGGCGGCGCGCCGTCCGGACCGGACCACGCCATGAAACGCCCCCGGGTCGCGTCCCTGACGGGCATGGATTAAGGAGACGGCCCTATGGCCAAGAAAGTCGCCGGGAAGCTGAAGCTTCAGGTCGCGGCGGGCAAGGCGAATCCCTCGCCGCCCGTCGGCCCCGCGCTGGGTCAGCGCGGCATCAACATCATGGAATTCTGCAAGGCCTTCAACGCCCGCACGCAGGAGATGGAGGTCGGCCAGCCGACTCCGGTCATCATCACCTATTACACCGACAAGTCCTTCACCATGGAGATCAAGACGCCGCCGGCGTCGTTCCTCCTGAAGAAGGCTGCCGGTCTGAAGTCCGCCGCGAAGGCGCCGGGCAAGGAGACCGTCGGTTCGGTGACCATCGCGCAGGTGCGCGAGATCGCCGAGGCGAAGATGAAGGATCTGAACGCCAATACCGTCGAGGCGGCCATGCAGATCGTCGCCGGTTCCGCCCGCTCGATGGGCATCGAGGTCAAGGGGTAAGGTCATGGCGAAGATCGGAAAGCGCCTGAAAAAAGCCCGCGAGGCCTTCGAGGGCAAGTCGAACCTCGACGTCGCGGAAGCGGTGAAGCTCGTGAAGGCGAACGCTGCGGCCAAGTTCGACGAGACCGTCGAGATCGCGATGAACCTCGGGGTCGATCCCCGGCACGCGGACCAGATGGTGCGCGGTGTGGTCTCCCTGCCGAATGGCACCGGCAAGACCGTACGCGTGGCGGTCTTCGCCCGCGGCGCCAAGGCCGAGGAGGCCCAGGCCGCTGGTGCGGACATCGTCGGCGCAGAGGACCTGATGGAGACGATCCAGGGTGGCAAGATCGACTTCGACCGCTGCATCGCCACGCCGGACATGATGCCGATCGTGGGGCGGCTGGGCAAGATCCTCGGCCCGCGCAACCTGATGCCGAACCCCAAGGTCGGCACGGTGACGATGGACGTCGCCACGGCGGTGCAGAACGCCAAGGGCGGCGAGGTGCAGTTCAAGGTCGAGAAGGCCGGCGTCATCCACGGCGGCGTGGGCAAGGTCTCGTTCGACGAGGCGAAGCTCATCGAGAACGTCAAGGCGTTCGTCCAGGCGGTGAACCGGGCGAAACCCGCGGGCGCCAAGGGGACGTACCTGAAGAAGATCGCGCTCTCATCCACCATGGGGCCGGGCGTCAGCGTCGACGTGGCCAGCGCGGTCGCGGAGTGACACGAGATTCCCCCGGGCGACCGGGGGATGTTCCGGGGCGGGCGACCGCCCGGACTGTCCGAGACGGTGGGTCGGGGGCAACCTCGTAATTCCTGCCCGAGACGGGGAACGATCAGGATCAAACGGGCCAGCCTCTGACGGGCCCGGGCGGTTTTGGCGGGACCCGGAAACGGACCCGAGACGCCGGGCAACCGGCGAAACTGAGCCGGCGGTGCGGGAAACCTCCCTGACCGCCAAGTACTTGGAGCAAACCTGTGGATAGAGCCCAAAAGGAAGCTGTGGTCGCTGAACTCGGCCAGATCTTCGCGGACTCTGGTGTCGTCGTGGTCGCGCACTACGAAGGCCTCACGGTTGCCGAGATGTCGGAGTTCCGCCTCCAGCTGCGCAAGGCTGGCGGAGGGGTCCGCGTCGCCAAGAACAAGCTCGCCAAGATCGCCCTGAAAGGGACACCCGGCGAAAAGATGGGTGACCTGCTGACGGGCATGACGGTGCTCGCCTATTCCGAGGACCCGGTGGCTGCGGCGAAGGCCGTGGACGCCTTTACCAGGCAGAACAAGAAGCTTGTTGTGCTCGGGGGTGCGATGGGGGCGACGCCGCTGGACGAGGCCGGCGTCAAGGCCGTGGCAGAGATGCCGTCGCGCGAGGAGCTCATCGCTTCCGTCGTGGCGTGCATCGGTGCCCCGGGCGCGCAGCTGGCCGGCGCCATCGGTGCACCGGCCGCGAACATCGCGGCGATCCTCACCACGCTCGAGGAGCGTGAGGCAGCTTGAGGCAACCCTGTGGCCGGGCGTGCGCGAGGCACGGCACCGGTCGACACAACGAACCTGATTGGAAACGGAAAAATGGCTGATCTGAAGAAACTCGCCGAAGAAATCGTGGGCCTGACCCTGCTGGAAGCGGCGGAACTGAAGAAGATCCTCAAGGACGAGTACGGCATCGAGCCCGCCGCCGGCGGCGCCGTGATGATGGCGGCCGGCCCGGCCGCCGCCTCCGCCGAGCCCGAAGAGGAGAAGACCGAGTTCGACGTGATCCTCGTCGAGGCGGGCGCCCAGAAGATCAACGTGATCAAGGAAGTCCGCGCGATCACCGGTCTGGGCCTGAAGGAAGCCAAGGACCTCGTCGAGGCCGGCGGCAAGGCCGTGAAGGAAGCGATTTCCAAGGCCGAGGCCGAGGACATCAAGAAGAAGCTCGAAGAGGCCGGCGCCAAGGTCGAGCTCAAGTGATCCCGTTCCGCGCGACAAGCGCGGACGGTCGTACTATCTGGACTGGATCCGCACCTGTGCGGGTCCAGTTCAATGCGTCTCTCAGGGTGCCCCGCGACGGGGCCCCCTGACAGGTGCATCAGGTCCGGGTGTGTGATGTGGGAAGTCGCACAAGCATGGGACCGCCAGCCTGGCAAGGCCGCGACCTCCGTTCCCCGCCGGAGGTCGGGCATGCATAGAGGTACGAGAGAGCATGGCTCAGACGCATTCCGGTCACAAGCGCATTCGCAAGTTCTACGGCAAGATCCGCGAGGTCGCGGAAATGCCGAACCTGATCGAGGTCCAGAAGTCCAGTTACGACCTGTTCCTGCAGTCGGGCGAGGGCGACGTCCCGCAGGACGGCGAGGGGCTGAAGGGCGTTTTCCAGTCGGTCTTCCCGATCAAGGACTTCAACGAGACCGCGACGCTCGAGTTCGTGAAATACGAGCTCGAACATCCGAAATACGACGTCGACGAGTGCATGCAGCGCGACATGACCTATGCCGCGCCGCTTAAGGTCACGCTGCGCCTGATCGTGTTCGAGGTCGACGAGGATACCGGCGCGCGCTCCGTGAAGGACATCAAGGAGCAGGACGTCTACATGGGCGACATGCCCCTGATGACCCCGAACGGCACCTTCGTGGTGAACGGGACCGAGCGGGTGATCGTCAGCCAGATGCACCGTTCGCCGGGCGTGTTCTTCGATCACGACCGGGGCAAGACCCATTCCTCGGGCAAGCTTCTCTTCACCAGCCGCATCATTCCCTACCGCGGCTCCTGGCTCGACTTCGAATTCGACGCCAAGGATCTCGTCTACGCCCGCATCGACCGCCGGCGGAAGCTGCCGGTGACCACCCTGCTCTATGCCCTCGGCATGGACCAGGAAGGCATCATGTCAGCCTATTACGACACCGTGACCTACCGCAAGGAAGGCCGGGGCTGGGCTGCGCCGTTCTTCCCCGAGCGCATTCGCGGTGCCAAGCCGACCCATGACCTGGTCAGCGCCGCGACCGGCGAGGTGATCGCGCCTGCGGGCAAGAAGGTCACGCCGCGCATGGTCAAGGAATGGCAGGACCGCGGCGACATCGCCGAGGTGCTGGTTCCCTTCGATTCCATCGTGGGCCGCTTTGCCGCGCGGGACATCATCGACGAGGAGACCGGCGCGATCTGGATCGAGGCCGGCGACGAGCTGACCTGGGAGGTCGACGGCAAGACCGGTGACATCACAGGCGGCACGCTGAAGGTCCTTCTGGACAATGGCGTGACCGAGATCCCCACCCTCGACATCGACAACGTCTCGGTTGGCGCCTACATCCGCAACACCATGGCGGTCGACAAGAACATGAACCGCGACCAGGCGCTCATGGACATCTACCGCGTCATGCGCCCGGGTGAGCCGCCGACCGTCGAGGCGGCCAGCGTGATGTTCGACAGCCTGTTCTTCGATTCCGAGCGCTACGACCTTTCGGCCGTCGGCCGGGTGAAGATGAACATGCGCCTCGACCTGGACGCGCCGGATACTGTCCGCACGCTGCGCAAGGAGGACATCGTCGCCTGCGTCAAGGCGCTGGTCGAGTTGCGCGACGGCAAGGGCGAGATCGACGACATCGACCACCTCGGCAACCGCCGGGTGCGTTCGGTCGGCGAGCTGATGGAGAACCAGTACCGCGTCGGGCTCCTGCGCATGGAGCGCGCGATCAAGGAGCGGATGTCGTCGGTCGAGATCGACACGGTCATGCCGCAGGACCTCATCAATGCGAAGCCCGCGGCGGCGGCGGTGCGCGAGTTCTTCGGCTCGTCCCAGCTCAGCCAGTTCATGGACCAGACGAACCCGCTGAGCGAGGTTACCCACAAGCGGCGCCTTTCGGCGCTCGGGCCGGGCGGGCTCACCCGCGAGCGCGCGGGCTTCGAGGTTCGCGACGTGCACCCGACCCACTACGGCCGCATGTGCCCGATCGAGACGCCGGAAGGTCCGAACATCGGCCTGATCAACTCGCTCGCCTCGTTCGCGCGGGTGAACAAGTATGGCTTCATCGAGACCCCGTACCGCCGCGTGAAGGAAGCGCAGGTGACCGACGAGGTCATCTACATGTCCGCGACCGAGGAGATGAAGCACACGATCGCGCAGGCGAACGCGAACCTCGACGAGTCCGGCCGTTTCGTCAACGATCTCGTCTCGACCCGCAAGGGCGGCGACTTCATGCTGAACCCGCCGGCGAACGTCGACCTGATCGACGTCTCGCCGAAGCAGCTCGTCTCCGTGGCGGCCTCGCTGATCCCGTTCCTCGAGAACGACGACGCGAACCGCGCGCTCATGGGTTCGAACATGCAGCGGCAGGCTGTGCCACTGCTGCGCGCCGAGGCTCCGTTCGTCGGCACCGGCATCGAGGAGATCGTCGCGCGGGATTCCGGCGCGGCCATCGTCGCGCGCCGCGCAGGTGTGGTCGACCAGGTCGACGCCATGCGCATCGTGGTCCGCTGCACCGAGGAACTGGCTCCGGGCGATCCGGGCGTCGACATCTACCGGCTACGTAAGTTCCAGCGCTCCAACCAGAACACCTGCATCAACCAGCGCCCGCTGGTGAAGGTGGGTGACGTGGTGGCGCGCGGCGAGTTCATTGCCGATGGCCCTTCGACCGATCTCGGCGAGCTCGCGCTCGGCAAGAACGTGCTCGTCGCCTTCATGCCGTGGAACGGCTACAACTACGAGGACTCGATCCTGATCTCCGAGCGGATCGTGAAGGATGACGTCTTCACCTCGATCCACATCGAGGAATACGAGGTCGCGGCCCGCGACACCAAGCTCGGGCCCGAGGAGATCACCCGCGACATCCCGAACGTCGGCGAGGAGGCGCTGCGCAACCTCGACGAGGCGGGCATCGTCTACATCGGGGCCGAGGTCGGTCCCGGCGACATCCTGGTGGGCAAGATCACTCCGAAGGGCGAGAGCCCGATGACCCCGGAGGAAAAGCTCCTCCGCGCGATCTTCGGCGAAAAGGCCTCGGACGTGCGCGACACCTCGCTCCGGCTGCCGCCGGGCGACTTCGGCACGGTGGTCGAGGTGCGGGTCTTCAACCGCCACGGCGTCGACAAGGACGAGCGTGCGCTGCAGATCGAGCGCGAGGAGGTCGAGCGCCTCAGCCGCGACCGCGACGACGAGCTCGCGATCCTCGAGCGCAACATCTACGGGCGCCTGCGGCAGCTGATCCTCGGCAAGACCGCGGTGAAGGGTCCGAAGGGCGTGAAGGCCGGCTCCGAGATCAACGAGGAGCTGCTGGCGACGCTTTCGCGTGGTCAGTGGTGGCAGCTCGCCCTCGGCGACGACAAGGACGCCCAGGCGCAGGAGGCGCTGCACGCCCAGTACGAGCTCCAGAAGAAGGCGCTCGATCGCCGCTTCGAGGACAAGGTGGAGAAGGTTCGTCGTGGCGACGACCTGCCGCCGGGTGTCATGAAGATGGTCAAGGTCTTCATCGCGGTGAAGCGCAAGCTGCAGCCGGGTGACAAGATGGCCGGCCGTCACGGCAACAAGGGCGTCATCTCCAAGGTGGTGCCGGAGGAGGACATGCCCTTCCTCGCCGACGGGACCCCGGTCGATCTGGTGCTGAACCCGCTTGGCGTGCCGTCGCGCATGAACGTCGGCCAGATCCTCGAGACGCACATGGGCTGGGCCGCTCGCGGGCTGGGCACCGCGATCGACCTCGGGCTTCAGGAGTACCGCCGCTCGGGCGACATGACGCCGGTCAAGGAGTCCATGAAGCTCGCCTATGGCGAACGCCTCTACAACGAGGTGCTGGCCGAGATGGACGCCGATGAGTTCGTCGAGGCGGCCGGCAACGTGACCGCGGGCGTGCCGATCGCGACGCCGGTGTTCGACGGTGCCAAGGAGGCGGACGTCAACGACATGCTGGAACGGGCGGGTTTCGACACCTCCGGCCAGTCCATCGTCTACGACGGCCGTTCGGGCGAGCAGTTCACCCGTCCCGTCACGGTCGGCGTGAAGTACCTGCTGAAGCTGCACCATCTGGTGGACGACAAGATCCACGCCCGTTCGACCGGCCCCTACAGCCTCGTTACCCAGCAGCCGCTGGGCGGCAAGGCCCAGTTCGGCGGCCAGCGGTTCGGCGAGATGGAGGTCTGGGCGCTCGAAGCCTACGGCGCGGCCTATACTCTCCAGGAGATGCTGACGGTGAAGTCGGACGACGTGGCGGGCCGTACCAAGGTCTACGAGTCGATCGTCAAGGGCGAGGACAACTTCGAGGCCGGCGTGCCGGAATCGTTCAACGTGCTCGTCAAGGAGATCCGCTCGCTCGGCCTGAACATCGAGCTGCTGGACTCGGAAGCGGAGTAGGGGCGCGCCCGGCGTGTCCCACTCCCTTTTGAAACGAATTTGAGGAAGTCATGAACCAGGAACTGACCAACCCGTTCGCTCCGGTCGCCCCGATCCGTACCTTCGACGAGATCCGCATCTCGCTCGCGAGCCCCGAGCGGATCCTCAGCTGGTCCTACGGCGAGATCAAGAAGCCCGAGACCATCAACTACCGGACCTTCAAGCCGGAGCGCGACGGTCTGTTCTGCGCCCGGATCTTCGGGCCGATCAAGGACTACGAGTGCCTCTGCGGCAAGTACAAGCGGATGAAGTACCGCGGCGTCGTCTGCGAGAAGTGCGGCGTCGAGGTGACGCTGCAGAAGGTCCGGCGCGAGCGCATGGGCCATATCGAGCTCGCCTCGCCGGTCGCGCATATCTGGTTCCTGAAGTCGCTGCCCTCCCGCATCGGCCTGATGCTCGACATGACGCTGCGCGATCTGGAGCGCATCCTCTATTTCGAGCAGTACGTGGTGATCGAGCCCGGCCTGACCGATCTCACGCACGGCCAGCTGATGAGCGAGGAGGAATACCTCGACGCGCAGGACCGCTATGGCGAGGACGCCTTCCGCGCCGGCATCGGCGCCGAGGCCATCCGCGAGATGCTCGCGGCCATCGATCTCGAGACCGAGGCCGAGCGGCTGCGCGCGGACCTCGCCGAGGCCACCGGCGAGCTGAAGCCGAAGAAGATCATCAAGCGGCTGAAGCTGGTGGAATCCTTCCGCGAGAGCGGCAACCGTCCGGAATGGATGGTGCTGACCGTGATTCCGGTCATCCCGCCCGAGCTGCGCCCGCTGGTGCCGCTCGACGGGGGGCGCTTCGCGACCTCGGACCTCAACGACCTCTACCGCCGCGTCATCAACCGCAACAACCGCCTGAAGCGGCTGATCGAGCTTCGCGCGCCGGACATCATCATCCGCAACGAGAAGCGGATGCTGCAGGAATCGGTCGACGCGCTCTTCGACAACGGCCGGCGCGGCCGGGTCATCACCGGCACGAACAAGCGGCCGCTGAAGTCGCTCTCCGACATGCTCAAGGGCAAGCAGGGCCGCTTCCGGCAGAACCTGCTCGGCAAGCGTGTGGACTTCTCCGGCCGCTCGGTCATCGTGACCGGACCGGAGCTGAAGCTGCACCAGTGCGGCCTGCCGAAGAAGATGGCGCTCGAGCTTTTCAAGCCCTTCATTTATTCGCGCCTCGACGCGAAGGGGCTCAGCTCGACGGTCAAGCAGGCGAAGAAGCTCGTGGAAAAGGAGCGGCCGGAGGTCTGGGACATCCTCGACGAGGTGATCCGTGAGCATCCGGTCCTGCTGAACCGCGCGCCGACACTGCACCGCCTCGGCATTCAGGCTTTCGAGCCGGTGCTGATCGAGGGCAAGGCGATCCAGCTCCACCCGCTGGTCTGCGCCGCCTTCAACGCCGACTTCGACGGCGACCAGATGGCCGTGCACGTGCCCCTCTCGCTGGAAGCCCAGCTCGAGGCGCGCGTGCTGATGATGTCCACGAACAACGTGCTTTCGCCCGCGAACGGCAAGCCGATCATCGTGCCGTCGCAGGACATGATCCTCGGGCTCTACTATCTTTCGATCGCGCGCGAGGGCCAGCCGGGTGAGGGCATGGTCTTCGCCTCGATCGAGGAGGTCGACCACGCGCTGCATGCGGGTATCGTGAACCTGCACTCGAAGATCACCGCCCGGATCGAGCAGATCGACGAGACCGGCAACTTCGTGATGAAGCGCTTCGAGACGACGCCGGGCCGGCTGCGGATCGGCGCGCTCCTGCCAAAGAACTTCAAGACCCCGTTCGACATCGTCAACCGCTTGCTGCGGAAGAAGGAAGTGGGCGAGGTCATCGACACCGTCTACCGCCACTGCGGCCAGAAGGAATCGGTGATCTTCTGCGACCAGATCATGTCGCTCGGCTTCACCGAGGCGTTCCGCGCCGGCATCTCGTTCGGCAAGGACGACATGGTGATCCCGGAGGCCAAGTGGGATCTGGTCAACCAGACCCGCGACCAGGTCAAGGAGTTCGAGCAGCAGTACATGGACGGCCTGATCACGCAGGGCGAGAAGTACAACAAGGTGGTCGACGCCTGGTCGAAATGCTCCGATCTCGTGGCCGACGCCATGATGGGCGAGATCTCGGCCCTGCGGAAGGACGACGCCGGACGCGAGGTCGAGCCCAACTCGGTCTACATGATGTCGCATTCGGGCGCCCGCGGCTCGCCGGCGCAGATGAAGCAGCTCGGCGGCATGCGCGGCCTGATGGCCAAACCGTCCGGCGAGATCATCGAGACCCCGATCATCTCGAACTTCAAGGAAGGCTTGACCGTGCTCGAGTACTTCAACTCGACCCACGGCGCCCGCAAGGGTCTCGCGGACACCGCGCTCAAGACCGCCAACTCGGGCTACCTGACCCGCCGGCTCGTCGACGTGGCGCAGGACTGCATCGTGAAGCTCGACGATTGCGGCACGGAACGCTCGATCACCGCCCGCGCGGCGGTGAACGACGGCGAGGTCGTCGCTTCGCTCGGCGAGCGCATCCTCGGCCGCGTGGCGGCGGAGGACGTGCTGGACCCGAAGACCCAGGAGGTGATCTTCCGGCGCAACGATCTGATCGAGGAGCGCGACGCGGACCGGATCGAGGCCGCGGGCGTGCTCGAGGTCCAGATCCGCTCGCCGCTGACCTGCGAGGCCGAGGACGGAATCTGCGCCCAGTGCTACGGGCGCGATCTGGCCCGCGGCACGAAGGTCAACCCGGGCGAGGCGGTGGGCATCATCGCCGCGCAGTCGATCGGCGAGCCCGGCACCCAGCTGACCATGCGCACCTTCCACATCGGCGGTATCGCCCAGGGTGGCTCGCAGAGCTTCCTGGAGGCCAGCCAGGAAGGCACGCTCTCCATCCGCAACGGCAACCTGCTGACCAATGCGGAAGGCGAGCAGATCGTCATGGCCCGCAACATGGAGGTCGTCATCACCGACGACAACGGCGTCGAGCGCGCGGTCCACAAGCTGAGCTACGGCGCGAAGCTGCTTGGACGTCCTCAGACCCGGGTCAAGCGCGGCGACAAGCTCGCCGAGTGGGATCCCTTCACCCTGCCGATCATCGCCGAGAAGGCCGGCGTGGCGAAGTTCGTCGACCTCGTGGCCGGCATCTCGGTCCGCGACGAGACGGATGATGCCACGGGCATCAGCCAGAAGATCGTCTCGGACTGGCGTTCGGTGCCGCGCGGCGGTGATCTCAAGCCCGAGATCATCGTTATGGATCCCGCCACCGGCGAGCCGGTACGGCTGGACAACGGCAACCCCGAGGTCCACGCCATGTCGGTGGACGCCATCCTCTCGGTCGAGGACGGCCAGGAGGTGCGGCCCGGCGACGTCATCGCGCGTATCCCGCGCGAGGGTGCGAAGACCAAGGACATCACCGGCGGTCTGCCGCGGGTGGCGGAACTCTTCGAGGCGCGGCGTCCCAAGGACCACGCGATCATCGCCGAGATCTCCGGTCACGTGCGGTTCGGCAAGGACTTCAAGAACAAGCGGCGCATCACCATCGTGCCCGCCGAGGAAGGTGCCGAGCCGGTCGAGTACATGGTGCCGAAGGGCAAGCACATCCCGGTTCAGGAAGGCGACTTCATCCAGAAGGGTGAGTACATCATGGACGGCAATCCCGCCCCCCATGACATTCTCGCCATCATGGGTATCGAGGCGCTGGCCGACTACCTGATCGACGAGGTGCAGGAGGTCTATCGCCTGCAGGGCGTGAAGATCAACGACAAGCACATCGAGGTGATCGTCCGGCAGATGCTGCAGAAGTGGGAGGTCTCGGAGTCCGGCGGTACCACGCTCCTCAAGGGCGAACAGGTCGACAAGATCGAGTTCGACGAGGAGAACGAGAAGGCCGTCGCCAAGGGCTTCGCGCCTGCAAAGGGAGCGCCCATCCTGCTCGGTATCACGAAGGCGAGCCTGCAGACCCGCAGCTTCATCTCCGCTGCCTCCTTCCAGGAGACCACGCGGGTGCTGACCGAGGCGGCAACGCAGGGCAAGCGCGACAAGCTCGTCGGCCTGAAGGAGAACGTGATCGTCGGCCGGCTGATCCCGGCGGGCACCGGCCGCGCCACCCATCAGATCAAGCGCATCGCCAGCGAACGCGATGCGAAGATCATCGCGCAGCGTCAGGCCGAAGCCGCCGCAGTGCTCGAGGCCGAGGAGCAGCCGGTCGCCGCGGAGTTCGAGGCGGATTGAGGCCGCGCCCGCAAGGGTCGACGTATCAAGTTGTTAATGACGGGGCGCCTTGCGGGGCGCCCCGTTCCGTTCTGGATGACCCGGGAGGGGCAGGCGATCGGTCCATCGGCATGTTGCGCGGCAAGTTGACCACTCTCCCGGTGCGGGAGTTCTGCGACACGGGACGCCCGCCATAGGAGCGTACATAATCTCCGCAGAATGCATTCCCTCGCATCCAACGCTTTCGCATGAGACTGTACGAGGAGGTTCTGGAGGTGCGCTTCGAGGGTAAGGTGGACGCAGCGGCGGAACGGTGAACCACCTGCCGTGGCGCGGCCGAAAATGACGGCCTCGTCAGGAGGTGCTTGGCACGGAGACGCCGTGGTGATCACCGATGGAGCGTGGGATCGCGTGCCAAGTGTCGGCGAGAGTGGCCGCCATCGGCGGCAGTCAGTCGACCGCAGCATCACGGTAGCCGTTCCGTGCGATAGAGCCGGACCTTCAGCTTTCCGTGCGGAACCGGAGGCCCGGGGGCGACGAAGGGCAAGCCGGTTGCTGCCGCGAGTTTCGGCTCGCTCGTGACCAGGCCGACGCGCCAGCTGGAGAACCGCTCGCGCAGGACCCGGCCGAGCGCCGCATGCAGCGCGAATAGATCGCCCTTGTCGCCGATCCGCTCCCCATAGGGCGGATTGACCATTACCAGGCCGGGGCGCTGCCCCTCGAGCTCGGTGGGCACCGCGAGACTGCTGATCGGCTGCTGCGTGAAGGTCGTGACATCGGCGACCCCGGCACGGGCCGCATTCGCGCGGCTCATCTCGATCGCGCCGGCGTCACGGTCCATTCCGTGGAAGCGGATTCCGGGATCGCGCGTGACGGTCGCGTCCCGCATGCGCCGATACGCGTCAGGGTCGAAGTTCGCGAACCGCTCGAAGGCGAAGGACCGTGCCCGGCCGGGATCGAGGCCGCACGCGATCTCGGCGGCTTCGAGCACGAATGTACCCGAGCCGCACATCGGATCGATCACCGGCTCGTCGCCACGGTAGCCGCAGGCACGCAGGAAGAGCGCGGCGAGCGTCTCGCGCATTGGCGCCTTGCCGACCGCGAGCTTGGCGCCGCGCCGATGGAGCGGCTCGCCTGAGGTGTCGAGGCTCACGGTGCAGAGATCGTCGACGATCCGCACGAGGACGCGGACTCCGGCATCCGGCGCGGTGGATGCGCCGAGTTCCTCGTGGATCGCGCGGGCGATGCGTTCCGCCGCGGCACCGCCATGCCAGATACTTGACCGCTCGCAGGACGCGTCCACCCGCACCGTATCCTCGGGGCGCAACAGACTGGACCACGGAAGCCGCCGGGCGCGCTTGTCGAGCTGGGCGAGATGCACGGCATGGAAGGAACCGATGCGGACCAGTACCCGTCCGGCGCCGCGCAGCCGCAGGTTCGCCCGCCAGACATCGGACCAGCCGCCACGTGTCATGACGCCGCCGGGGACGGTCTCCGGCACGGCGAAGCCGAGCGCCACGGCCTCCTCGCGCAGGATCGGCTCGAGACCGGGGGGTGCCGCGAGGAAGATGTCGAGCATGTCGGTCTCGGTCATCGGGGCGCACCTGCTTCCGGTCCGGGCTGGACCCTGTGTGGTTCGAACAGGGCGGCTGCGGCGCTGTCAAGCGGTGCCGGTTCTGTTGTGCCGGAACGACGGTCGTGGTGGGGTGGGCGGCTGGTGTGCCTTGTGGAATCGGACTTGTCGACGCAGTGCCATTTCTGATTTGTGGAACTTGCGGGCTTCTGCAAATCTCGCGGGCGATGGAAGGCGTCGGGAACGGCGCGGCCAATGGGGAGAGGTATGATGAGGAAACTACTTGCGGCGACCAGCCTCGCGGCACTGATTGCAGTGCCCGGTTGGGCCGAAGACCTTCAGATCGGCATGATCACGACCCTGTCGGGGCCGGGCGGCTATCTCGGCGAACAGGTTCGGGACGGGTTCCAGCTGCGCATCGACATGGAGGGCGGGAGCCTCGGGGGCGTCCCCGTCGAGCTCGTCGTCGAGGACGATGGCCTCAATCCCGGACAGGGCCGTCAGGTCGCCGAGAAGTTCCTCGTGGACATGGGCATGCAGCTCCTGACCGGCATCATCTTCTCCAACGTTGCCGGGGCCGTGGTGCCGGAGGTTGTAGATTCCGGCGCCTTCTACATCAGTCCGAACGCTGGGCCATCGAATCTCGCCGGTCCGGAATGCCACGAGAACTATTTCGTGGTCAGCTGGCAGAACGATTCGCTGCACGAGGCGACGGGCGCCGCGGCCAAGGCGCTCGGCCATACCCGCGCCATCGCCGTCGCGCCGAACTACCAGGCGGGCCGCGACGCGATCGAGGGATTCAAGCGCCTGTTTGAAGGCGAGGTCACCGAGATCTATACGCAGCTCGACCAGACCGACTTCGCGGCCGAGATGGCACAGATCCGTGCAGCAGCGCCCGACGTGGTCTTCCAGTTTCATCCGGGCGGCCTCGGCCTCGCCTTCATGCGGCAGTATGCGCAGGCCGGCCTCCAGGGCAGCATCCCGCAGGTGGTCTCGGGGCCGAACTCCGACCAGGTCCTGCTGCAGGCGCTCGGCGACGCCGCCATCGGGCTCATTTCCACAACCCACTGGAACGCGGATTTCGACAACGAGGCATCGAAGGAATTCGTCGCGGCCTGGCGGGAGAAGTATGCCGACCGGCCGGTGACCATCTATGCCCAGCAGGGATATGACACCGCGCTCCTGATCTCGGCGGCGCTGGCGGAAACCGGCGGCCTCGACGACGCCGATGCCTTCCGCGAGGCGCTGCGCACGGCCGAATGGGAATCGACCCGCGGCGATTTCGAATGGGGCCCGAACCAGCATCCGGTGCAGAACTGGTATCTCGTCGAGGTGGTTGCGGACGAGAACGGAGCTCCGGTCGCCGTCACGCGCGAGCGGCTGCGCGAGATGGTCGGGGACGTGCACGCCGAGCAGTGCAATATGTGACAGAGGCCGGGGGCCGGAGCCTGTCCGGCCCGTGCCTTTCAGTGGCGGCGCGTTCGGCGCCGCCCGATTGCTGGTGCGCCGAATGATCCTTTTCCTTGAACAGCTGCTGAATGGCCTCCAGTACGGCGTGATGCTGTTCCTGCTGGCTGCGGGTCTGACCCTGATCTTCGGGATCATGGGGGTGATCAATCTCGCCCACGGCTCGCTCTACATGGTCGGCGCCTACGCCGGCGTCTATGTCGCCGGGCTGACGGGCAGCTTCTGGATCGGCCTTCCAGCGGCGCTCGCCTGCGCGGCGCTGACCGGCTTCCTGATCGAGGCGCTGGTCATGCGCCGGCTCTATGCCCGGGATCACCTCGACCAGGTGCTCGCGACCTTCGCGCTGATCCTGATCTTCAACGAGCTGATCACCATCGGCTTCGGCCGTCAGCCGGTCTTCACGCCGATGCCGGCCGCGTTCTCCGGGTCGATCGAGATCCTGCCCGGTCTCTTCTACCCGTCCTACCGGCTCCTGATCATCGCCGCGGGGCTCCTCGTCGCGCTCGGCCTGTGGTTCCTGATCAACCGCACCCGGGTCGGGATGCTGGTCCGCGCCGGGGCCTCGAACCGCGAGATGGTGCGCGCTCTCGGCGTCGATATCCGCATGCTCTACACCGTGGTCTTCGGCCTCGGTGCACTGCTCGCGGGGCTCGCGGGCTACATGGCGGGGCCGATCACCGCGGTGCAGGTCGGCATGGGCGAGCAGATCCTGCTCGCCACCTTCGTGGTGGTCGTCGTCGGCGGCGTCGGCTCGATCAAGGGTGCGCTCGTCGCGGGGCTGCTGCTCGGCGTCGTGGACACCATGCTGCGTGCCTTCCTGCCGACGCTGCTGCGCCATGTGATGCCGCCGAACGAGGCCGACGCGCTCGGCATCGGCATCGCCTCCATGGGGATCTACCTCCTGATGGCGCTGGTGCTGCTCGTGCGGCCGCGTGGCCTCTTCGCGGCGGGGGGCTGAGGTCGATGCGACCCGTCCTGATAGGCATTGTGCTGGTCGCCCTCCTGCTGGTGCCCCAGGCGACGCAGGCGATCGGCTCACCGGCGCTCCTCGCGCTGGCGACGCGGATCGCGATCTATGCGATCGCCGCGGCCAGCCTCAACTTCATCCTCGGCTACGGCGGAATGGTCAGCTTCGGCCATGCCGCCTTTTTCGGGATCGGCGCCTACACGGTCGGCATCCTGTCGGTGCATCACGCCTCCGGCGAGCCGTTCCTCGGCATGCTGCCGGGCACCAACCTCCTCGTCGTCACTCTGCCGCTCGCGATCCTTTGCGCCGGCGCGCTGGCGGCACTGATCGGCGCGCTGTCGCTGCGCACCGGCGGTGTGCAATTCATCATGATCACGCTGGCCTTCGCCCAGATGATCTTCTTCTTCTTCGTCGGGCTGAAGGCCTATGGCGGCGAGGACGGAATCATCATCCGCCGGCCGAACGAGTTCTTCGGCCTGAACCTGCGCGACCGGGAGACCATGTACTATGTCACCCTGGCGTTCACGCTGGTGTTCTTCGCCCTGATGTGGCGTCTGGTGAACTCCTCCTTCGGCACGGTGATCCGTGGGATCCGCCAGAATGAGCGCCGCATGGCGGCGCTCGGCTTCGCTCCCTACCGCTACAAGCTCTTCGCCTTCGTCCTGTCGGGGATGGGCTCGGGCCTCGCCGGCGCGCTGATGGCGAACTACCTGCGCTTCGCCTCGCCCGACATGCTCGCTTGGCAGAAATCGGGCGAGTTCATCGTAATGGTCGTGCTCGGCGGGATGGGCAGCTTCTTCGGCCCGATCTTTGGCGCCGCCGCGTTCCTCGTGCTGGAGAACTACCTCTCCGGGTGGACCGAATACTGGCAGCTCTGGCTCGGCATCATCGTGCTCGCGGTCGTACTGCTCACACGCGGCGGAATCGCGGCGCTCCTCGCGCGGGTATTGGCGCGCGGGGGGCCCCGATGAGTGTGATCCTCGAGGTCGACGGTCTGGTGAAGCGCTTCGGCGGGCTCCTCGCCACCGACCATGTGAGCATGACCGTGGAGCCGGGCGAGATCCACGCGCTGATCGGCCCGAACGGCGCGGGCAAGTCCACACTCATCAACCAGCTCTGCGGCGAGATCCGGCCTGACGCCGGCCGCATCCGCCTGGCCGGGCGCGACGTCACCGACCTGTCCGTCCCCGCCCGCGTCTCTCTCGGCCTCGGCCGCACCTTCCAGGTGACGAACCTTCTCGACGACATGACCGCGCGCGAGAACGTCGCCATGGCGGTCCAGGCGCGGGAGGGTGGCAGCTTCCGGATCTGGGATTCGGTCCTGGGGCGCCGCTCGCTCTGGTCCGAGGCCGACGCGCTGATCGATACGTGCGGGCTTCGCGGCCGCGGCTCCGTTCCCGTCCAGGACCTGTCGCACGGGGAGCGCAAACAGCTGGAACTGCTCGTCGCCCTCGCGCGGAAGCCGCGCCTCATGCTTCTCGATGAACCGATGGCGGGGCTTGGCCATGTCGAGAGCCAGGACATGATCCTGCGGCTGCGCGAGATCGGCCGGACGACACCCATGCTGCTGGTCGAGCACGACATGGATGCGGTGTTCACATTGGCGCACCGCGTCTCGGTGCTGGTCTACGGACGGATCATCGCGAGTGGCAGCGTCGAGGAGATCCGCGCCAACCCCGAGGTGCGCGAGGCTTATCTCGGCGAGGAGGACACCTGATGCTGGTCGTCGAGGGTCTCTTGTCCGCCTATGGCAAGAGCCAGGTGCTGTTCGACGTCTCGATGGAGATCCGCGACGGCGAGGTGGTGACCCTGCTCGGGCGCAACGGCATGGGCAAGACCACGACCGTCCGCACGATCATGGGCCTGGTTCCGGCGCTCGGCGGATCCGTCAACTTCGCTGGCCGTAAAGCAACCGGCATGGCGCCGGAACGCATCGCCCGGCTCGGCATCGGTCTCGTACCCGAGGGGCGGCAGGTCTTTCCCAACCTGACAGTGCGCGAGAACCTCGTCGCCACCGCGGCAAACCGGCTCGGCCGCAGCAACCCGTGGACCCTCGATCGCGTCTATGCACTCTTCCCGCGGCTGGGCGAGCGCGCGGGCCAGAGTGCCGCGACGCTCTCGGGCGGCGAGCAGCAGATGCTCGCCGTCGCCCGGGCGCTGATGACCAACCCGAGCCTCCTGATCCTCGACGAGGCGACCGAGGGCCTCGCTCCGACGATCCGCGCCGAAATCTGGCACGTGGTCGAGCGCCTGAAGCACGAGGGTCAGTCGATCCTCTTGATCGACAAGAACCTCGGGGTGCTGAAACGCATCGCCGACCGGCACTACATCATCGAGAAGGGCCGGACGGTCTGGTCCGGAACAGGCGCCGATCTGGAACGCGATGCCGAGCGTGTCCACGCCTATGTCGGGCTCTGAGTCGGCGATGCCGCGGGCGGCCGGCAGTCAGCAGGCGCTGGGGCTCAGCCGTGCCACAGGACCTTGCCAAGGTCGGTGACGTCGTAGCCGCCCAGATGTGTCGCGCGACGGGCGAAGGCCTTCGACCGGGTAAACGCCGGGACGAATTGGACCGGCGTCTCGAAGTAATCGCGCCGGGTCGTCGCCAGGTCGAAGCATTCGTCGGCGACCAGCGGGATGAAGCCCATATGCCCGGCGGCGACCTGCAAGCCTAGGCCGCAGCCGGCTTCGCCGGTCTCGATCAGCGTGGGGAGGTCAGGATGGGTCTCTGCAGGACGGTCCGTGCCGCCCGACGCGAGACAGTGGCACGCACGCTCCACCGGTTCGGCCTGCCCCAACTGGCCGAACGCCCCGCGCGCCCTGCTGTCCGGGGGCGAGCAGCAGCGACTGGCGCTCGCCCGCGTCTGGTCGATGCGCCCGCAGGTCCTTTTTCTCGACGAGCCCTCCTCGGCCCTCGACCCTTCGGCCACCCGGATCATCGAGGAGATGGTCGAGCAGTTCTCGGCCGAGGGCATCACCATCGTCATGACCACCCACTACCTCGGCCAGACCCAGCGCCTCGGGCAGGACGGGCCTTCCTCCATCGTGGCCGGCTGATCGAACATCGCCCGGCTTCGGACTTCTTCGCAGGGTGCGAGGCCCGTGCGTTTTTGGCGGGCGATCTGATCTGGCAACCAACGGCAGAGAGAGAAAGAGAGCCATACCCGCCGCTTCATCCTGTCCGCCGCCTCGGGCCTTGCCATCCTCGCCGCGTTGCCGGCTTCGGCGCAGGAGTTCATCACCGTCGCTTCCACCATCTCGACCGGGAACTCTGGCCTCTTCGGTCAAAGCCTGCCGATGTTCCGGCAAGAAACCGGGATCTACGGGATCATCCGCGTGAACCCCGAACGCCACCCGCATGTGAAGACCGAGCAGACCCAGGCCTTCATCGACCAGATTTTCTCCAATGCAGGGCAGCAGGTCATCGCCAGCTACCCCGTGGCCGGCGAACAGTTCTTCTTCCCGAACGCGGAATAGACCGCACGCGACGGCAGGCCGAACCCGGCCCGCCACCGGTTGGCCGGAGGCTTCCCGCGGCGATGGATTGTCCTGCGCTTAGCGATAGGATCCAGGAGCGGAGACATTGACCGACGAGGCGGAAACCCCATGACCGAGATCACACTGGACGAGGCGCGCAGGATCATCGACGTCGCGCTGGAATACGGAGCAATACATGCGCTGAAGCCGCTGTCCGTGATCGTGCTCGATGCCGGTGGCAACTGCCGGGCCTTCGCCCGCAGCGACGGGGCGTCCCCCGGACGCTTCGCGATCGCTCAGGGCAAGGCATACGGCGCGGTCATGATGGGCTTGCCGAGCAGCCGGCTCAAGCAGCGCGCCGAGGCGGAGGGCTATTTCATCGCCGCCGCCAACGGCGCGCTTCAGGGCAGGCTGATTCCGGTCGCCGGAGGGGTGCTGGTCCGCGACCGCGAGGGTGCCGTGATCGGCGCCGTCGGTATCACCGGCGACACGTCGGAGAACGATGCTGCCGCGGCGGTTGCGGGGATCGAAGCGGTCGGTTTCATCGCCGAGGCCTGAATCGCGGATCAACCGCAACGGCGTGGAGACAACGGGAGCCGAGCGGCTCCCGTCGAACTCACGAACGGGTTCCTCAACGAAGCAGCGGCGTGATACGCCGGATCTCGACGCGACGGTTCTCCCGGCTGGCATCGAGCGTCGGCACACGCAGGTCCTGCTCGCCGAAGCCCTGCACGAGTAGGTTCTCCGGCGGAACCCCGTAATGCGTCGTCAGCAAGGTCGCCACGGTCTCGGCGCGCCGGTCCGAGAGCGCCAGGTTAAAGATGTCCGAACCGATCGCGTCGGTGTGACCTTCGACGAGGAAGACCTCGCGCGGATCGTCACGGATCATCGCACTCAGGCTCCGGCCCATGGTGTCAAGGGCCGGAACCGCTTCAACGCCGAGTGTCGCGCTGCCGCTGTCGAAGGTGACCGCGTCGAGGGCCAGGCTCGGCATCAGCCAGCGGATCTGATCATTGGCAAGGATCTGGCGCAGGGTGAACTGGTCCTCGACCACGGCCACCGGCTGCGCCGAGAGGACCCTCATGACCTCTTCGGCCGACGCGTTGCTCAGAAAGGCGCGCTGCTGGTCTTCGCGCCGGATCGGCGGCAACTCGGTGACCCGGATCTCCGGTTCCTCCACCGTCTCGGATCCGTCGAAGAGGGTGACCTCGCGTCCGTCAGGCAGCACCACCGCTCGGCGCACTACCTGTCCCGAGGCATCGCGCCAAGACAGCACACGGCTGCCATCAGCGCGCGTCACCGTCACGAGGCTCAACCCGTCGGCGAAGTACTCGACCGTCGCATCGCTGCCTTCCTGCAGAAAGCGCGCGGTCTCGTCGCGGCGCACGGTAAGCCGGTCGTCCTCCTGGAGGATCACCCGGTCCCCCTGCTGGCCCACGAGCATCGCTCCAACCTGCGGCAGGATCGCACCCGCCGCAAGGCCGGCCGCCGCCGCGCCGAGGATCCGCATGCGGTCGTCCCGCTCGTCATCCTGCTGCGCCTGCGACTTCTGCCGCTCCGCCGCCAAAGCCTCCTGCACCGCCGCCTCGATCGATTCGCGTTGGGCGGTGGCAAGCTCTTCTTCACTGAGCACCGCTTCCGGATCGGCGGCGTGGGCTGCGGTCGCCTCCTCGGCACCGCCATCGACTGCTGCGCCTTCCGCTGTGCCGGCAGGCTGGGGTTCTGCTCCGGTCTCTGCGATCGCATCGGTGGCTTCGGTCTGGTCGGCCGTCGCGGCCTCACCTTCGCCAGCCGGCTCCGGTGCCTCGACAGCGTCCTCCTCCGCCCGTGCCTCGGTTTCCTGCCGAATCTCTGGCTGCCCCTCGCCGACCGCCTGCGTTTCTGACCCGACTCCCTCGCCTTCGCTTGCCGCCGGCAGATCCTGCGGTTCCGCGGTCGCTTCTGCCTCGGGGGCGTCGCTCGCATCTGGCGCGACGGTTTCTTCGCTCGCGGCTGGCTCCGACCCGGACTCCTGTAGAAGCTCCTCCGTGGTGTCCTCGACCCCGTCCGAGGACTCGACATCGGGCTCTGCGGCTTGCGCCTCGGGAGCGTCGATGTCCTCCGCAACGCCGGTTTCCTCGTCCCCGGCAGGCTCCGGTTCGGTATCTGGCAGGACTTCTTGCTGATGAAGCTCCGGCGCGTTGCTCTCGTTCTGCTCCGGCTGGGACTCGACCGCCTCGGGGTCCGCTGGAAGGTCCTGCTCTTCCGTGGCCGCCTCTGGCTCGTCAGCCTCCATTCCCTGTTCAGACTGAAGCTCCGGCGCGGCCTCCGCCACGAGACAGGTTTCCA
Source organism: uncultured Rhodobacterales bacterium (assembly GCA_964575795.1). Lineage (GTDB taxonomy): Bacteria > Pseudomonadota > Alphaproteobacteria > Rhodobacterales > Rhodobacteraceae > Amaricoccus. Next base: position 44,592 of record CAZNSP010000021.1, on the reverse strand, counting down.
GCGCCTCACCCTCGAGCCCGACGCAACCGGATACGTCCGATGCTTCTTGAGTCCGGGCCGGTAGGCTAGATGCCGCCATCGTCACCAGCGCCAGCGATACCGCAGCTCCGCCGAGCAGATTTCGTTTCGTTCCGGTCATGTCTTCTCTCCGTCGATCGCGGACCATCCCACCAGAACGCACGACGGCCGGTCTTCGTTGCATCATATCGTCGTGCTCGCCGCTCAACGTCTGGCGGCCGCACGGTTGGGACACCAGTCTTGGCCCGATTGACGGATGGAAGGCAATCGCGACCAGCGCGCCGCGATGGCGCCCCGCTGATACTGGCCACACGATGGCCGGGAAGGACAACGCCCTCCTGGCCCTCATCCTCCATCGCCGAAACCAACCCATCGGCTGGAGAGGCTCATCCCCGCTGGCGCCAGTGCTCCAGTTCCGCATCGGCCTGCTCGATCGCGCTCGCATTCAGGAGCCTGCGCAAGAGTGCCACCGCGACCGCCCGCGCCCGCAGATTGAAGATCGCCTCGCTGTCCCCGTCCGCCGCATAGACGTCGAGCTTGTCGTAGAGCGCCTGCAGCCGGTTCTGCACGCTGCGGATCGACAGGCCGCGCCGCTTAGCGATCGCCCGGTCTGTCAGTCCGAGCGCGATATCCAGCAGGATCTCGTACTCTGAGTCGCTGAACCCCGACCGCGGCCCGAGGCTCTTCTGCTGCATGCCACGAACCTCGCGGTCGATCACGCACTGACCCTCGACGAAGATACCGCGCAGCGCGAGCCGCAGGCGCTCTTCCGATGCGGACTTCAGCACGTAGCCATAGGCCGCGCCCTCGGGGACGATGCGCGAGACACCGCGCACATAGGCCTCGTCGGAATAGTTCGACCAGAACAGGATGCAGGTGTCGGGACGCTCCTTCCAGATCGTGCGCGCCGCCTCGATTCCCGTGCGCGCGCTCATCTGGAGGTCCATCACGACATGGCCGATGCCGTGCTCTCGGGCCAGTTTCTCGCCCCGCCGGCCGTTCTCGGCCTCGATCACCTGCTCGCATTCCGGCAAAGCCGCCAGCACGGCCTCGCGCAGGTAGGCCCGGTGCAGCGGGTCGTCCTCGACGATGAGCACCTTCATTCCGCGGCCCTTTCCACCGCGGCATTCACCGGGACGGACAGCCGTACCCGGGTGCCGCGGCCGCCCGGACCGGCCCCGACGCTCAGGTCCGCTGAAATCAGCCGCGCGCGGGTCGCCATGTTCTGGATCCCGCCGCCGATCCGCCGGGCCTTCTCCGGCCATCCCCGGCCGTCGTCGGTCAACTCCACGACGATGCGCCCTCGCGCCTGCGACAGCCTCAGGTCGATCCGTCCGCCCTGGGAATGCCGCACCGCGTTGTTGATCGCCTCCTGCACGATCCGGAACACCGCGATCCGCACGGTATGGTCCAACTGGTCGATGCGTCCCCCGGATTCGTCGGTCAGCCGCGCCGCCATGGTCACGCCGCTCTCGCGGATCGCCCGGTCGAGATGGTTCTCCGCCGCCTCGGCAAAGCCGAAGAGTTGCAGGACCGAGGGCGTGACCTGCTCGATGATGTCGCGCAGTTCCTGCATCGCGGCGTGCAGCGAACGCGTCGCGGGCTCGAGCGCCGCGCCTTCCAGCATGGGTTGCTCGCCCAGCCGCTCCAGCTGCCGGGCGAGACGGGTCAGATGCGCCAGCGTCTGGTCGTGCAGGTCCATTCCGATCCGCTGCCGCTCGCGCTCCAGTGCCTCGGTCAGGGTCAGCGCGCCCTGTCGCAGGCCCTCCTCGCGCGCCCTCGCCTCGGCCTCGACGATCGCCGAAAGGCGCGCCTGCTCGCCCGAGCGCAGAGCAAAGAAATAGGGGCTCAGCAGGTCCGCCACCGACCGCGCATGCGCCACATCGCGCAGCCCGTAGGCCCCCGCGCGGTGCGATGAACAGCTCAGCGCACCAATCACGTCGCCCCGCACCATCATCGGCACATGGATGCGCGACCGCAGGCATTGCTCGAAGATCGGCGCATCGAGCGCGCCCGTGAAATGGAACCGTGGGTCGCTCTGGGCGTCCTCGGTCAGGAGATACGCCACCTCGCCGCGCAGGAGGTCGCGAATGGGCGAGTTTCCGACCGGCTGCGGCCCCTCGCGGCCCCAGAGCGTGCTCGGCCCGGATTCGTAGGCGGTGTGGAACTGGCCGTCCACGGTCAGGATGCAGACATCGAGATGGTCGTGCGGCAAGATCGCCGCGATCTCGCCGGCCGCCGCCCGGATCGCGGAATGGAAGTCAAGCTGCCCGGCCAGAAGCCGCGAGATGCCGCGATAGTGCCGGAAAAGCGCCGAAGGCGCCAGCTTGACCCGTTCAGGCATGGTCCGTTCCCGCGCATGGCAGACATCCGTAATTCTACTAGCAGCACGCGCGGGGCCGCCAGTCTTGCGGGAAACCGCAAAACGCCTGCCCGTCCCCGCAGTGCGTTTGCGCACCCACGACTTTACCCGCCCGCGCGGCCCGATCACTCTTCTCGGGCTGCCGCGGGCCGCGCCGGGACTGGCGCAGCCGTGCCAATGCCCGTGACCCGGGCCACCTAGGGAGAGAGACCGCATGACCCTTCGCACACTTCTTCTGGCAGGCTGCGCGCTTGCCGCCCTGCCGCTCGCCGCGGCGGCCGACACCTCCGACAAGCGCATCGCGCTCTCGAACAATTACGCCGGAAATTCCTGGCGGCAGGCGATGCTGACCAGCTGGGAGACCGTCACCGGCCCGGCCGTCGAGCAGGGCATCGTCGCCGCCGCCGACGCCTTCACTACCGCCGAGAACCAGGCGACCGAGCAGGCCGCGCAGATCCAGAACATGATCCTGCAGGGCTATGACGCCATCGTGCTGAACGCCGCCTCGCCGACGGCGCTGAACGGCGCGGTCAAGGAGGCCTGCGACGCCGGCATCGTCGTCGTGTCCTTCGACGGCATCGTGACCGAGCCCTGCGCCTGGCGCATCGCCGTAGACTTCCACGAGATGGGCCGCGGCCAGCTCGACTATCTCGCCGGGCGCCTGCCGGACGGCGGCAACCTGCTCGAGATCCGCGGTCTCGCCGGCGTCTTCGTCGACGACGAGATCTCGGCCGGCATCCACCAGGGCGTCTCGGAAAATCCGCAGTTCACCATCGCCGGCTCGGTGCACGGCGACTGGGCGCAGGACGTCGCCCAGCGGGCGGTGGCTGGCATCCTGCCGAGCCTGCCCGAGATCGTCGGCGTGGTGACCCAGGGCGGCGACGGCTACGGCGCGGCTCAAGCCTTCGCCGCGGCAGGCCGCGACATGCCGATCATCATCATGGGTAACCGGCACGACGAGCTGACCTGGTGGAAGGAGCAGAAGGACGCGAACGGCTACGAGACCATGTCCGTCTCGATCGCCCCGGGCGTTTCGACCCTCGCCTTCTGGGTCGCGCAGCAGATCCTCGATGGCCGCGACGTGCCGAAGGACCTGGTCGTGCCGTTCCTGCAGATCGACCAGGACAATCTTGAGGAGAACCTCGCCAACACCCAGGAGGGCGGCGTCGCGAACGTGGAATACTCGCTCGAGGACGCGATCGCGGTCATCGAGAGCGCCGGCTGACGCAACCAGAATGGACCAGCCTGCAACCTCCGTCCCGCTCGTCGCCCTGCGCGGGGCTGCAAAGAGCTTCGGTGCCGTGCGTGCGCTCGCCGGCATCGACTTCGCGCTCGGCGCGGGCGAATGCGTCGGCCTCGTCGGGCACAACGGGGCGGGCAAGTCCACGCTGGTCAACATCCTGAACGGCGGGATCGCGCCCGATGCGGGCGCGATCCTGATCGACGGTGCCGACCTGACCGCAGGTTACGGCATCGCCACCATGCGCGCCCACGGCCTGCGCTGCGTCTTTCAGGAGCTTTCGCTCTGCCCCAACCTGACGGTGGCCGAGAACGTCCGCGTCCTGAACGGGGGGATCGGCGGCTGGGGCTGGCGCCGGACCGCGAGCGCGCGCATTGCCGCCATGCTCGACACGATCTTTCCCGGCCACGGCATCGACGGCGCAATGGGGCTCGGCGACCTCTCGATCTCGCAGCGCCAGATGGTCGAGATCGCCATCGCCTTCCTCGCCGACGGCACGCCGGCCCGCGCGGTCATCCTCGACGAGCCGACCTCATCGCTCGATGCGAGCCGGGCCCATGACCTTCTCGCCCATATCCGGCGCTTCACCGCCGCGGGCGGCGCTGTCGTCTTCATTTCGCACATCCTCTCCGAGGTGCTGGCCGTCTGCGACCGCATCGTGGTGATGAAGGATGGCAAGGTCGTCGCCGAGCGTCCGGCGGCGGAGTTCGACGAGCGCAGCCTCGTCGCGGCGATGGGCAGCGTCGCCCGCGACCGCGCCGCCGCCCGCCCGGCGCGCGCTCCCGAGACCACGGCGCCGCTGCTTCGGGACGGCCGTTTCGCCGCCTGGCCCGGCGAGATCGTCGGTCTCGCCGGCCTCGCCGGTCACGGCCAGACCCGGCTGCTGCAGAGCCTGTACCTCCTCGCCAGCGGCGACTGGCGGCGGGACAGGGATCCTCGTGCCGCCTTCGTCGCCGGCGACCGCCAGGTCGACGGCGTCTTTCCCGGCTGGTCGATCCTCTGGAACGTCACGGCCTCGGTCCTGCCCGACCTCAGCCGCCGCGGCCTCGTGTACCGTCCGGCCGAATCCGCGTTCGGAGCCGACTGGCAGTCCCGGATCGGTATCCGCGCCCCGGACATGGGGACCCCGATCCTGTCGCTCTCCGGCGGCAACCAGCAGAAGGCGCTTTTCGCCCGCGCCCTCGGCACCCGTGCGCCCGTGGTGCTTATGGACGACCCCATGCGCGGCGTCGACATCGGCACCAAGCAGGACGTCTACGCCCGCCTGCGCGCGGAGGCCGACAACGGGCGGACCTTCGTCTGGTACTCGACCGAGATGGACGAGGTCTGTCTGTGCGACCGGGTCTACGTCTTCCGCAACGGCGCCATCGTCGCCGAGTTCGCCGGGCCCGAGGTCACCGAGGAGAACATCCTCGCCGCCTCCTTCCAGGGTGCGGCGGCATGAAATTCTCGAACGACGCGCTCCGGGTGCTGGTGCCGGCTTTCTCCTTCGCTGCGCTGCTGGCCGCCGTCTTCTGGCTGCAGCCGCGCAGCATGAGCTATCTCGGCCTCAACCTGCTCTTCAACCTCGCCGTCCCGATCGCGCTCGCCACCATCGCGCAGATGCTGATCATCGCGATCAACGATCTCGATCTGTCGATCGGAACCTTCGTCAGCTTCGTGGCCTGCGTCACGGCAACGTACCTGCGCGACGACCCACTCATCGGCGTGCTGATCCTGCTGGCCGCCATCGGCGTCTACGCGCTCGTCGGCGCGCTCATATACCTCCGGGATCTGCCCTCGATCGTCGTCTCGCTCGGGATGAGCTTCGTCTGGGGCGGGCTCGCCGTCCTGCTCCTGCCCGCGCCCGGCGGCTCGGCCCCGGACTGGGTGCGCGCGGCGATGACCGTTCGCCCGCCGTTCCTGCCCATGGCGATCGTCGCCTCGGTGCTGATCGCGGTCGTCGCGCATCTGATCGTGGTCCGCTCTGCCTTCGGCGTCGCGCTCCGCGGCGTCGGCGGCAACGCCCGTTCGGTCGCCCGCGCCGGCTGGTCCGTGCTGAGGCTGCGCGCCGCGACCTATGCCCTGGCCGGAACCTTCGCCGTCCTCGCCGGCATCGCGCTCGTCGGCCTGACCACCTCGGCTGATGCCAACATCGCGCTCCGCTACACGCTTCTGACCATTGCCGGCGTGATCCTCGGCGGCGGCGAGTTCACCGGCGGCCGGGTCTCGCCGGTCGGCGCGGTGATCGGCGCGCTCACCCTCGCCCTCGCGGGCTCGTTCCTGACCTTTCTGCGGATCTCGCCCGACTGGCAGATCGGTGCCCAGGGCGCCATCCTGATCCTCGTGCTCGCGATCCGGCTCCTGCTCAACCGCCGGGAGGCTGCGCGATGAGCCTTCTTCAGCGCCCCTGGATCTGGTCCTATGTCGCCACCGCGGCGGTCTGGATCATCACCGTGATGTTCACCGGCGGCGCGAGCGCGGGCGGGCTGACGCAGGCCGCACTCACCTTCGCCGCCTTCTCGGTGATCGTCGGCCTCGGCCAGATGTTCGTCATCACCCTCGGCCCCGGCAACATCGACCTGTCGATCCCCGCCACGATGACGCTCGCCGGCACCGTCGCGCTCAAGGTGATGAACGCCGCGCCGGGGACCGAACTGATCGGCCTCGCGGTGGCGCTCGGTGTCGGGCTCGGTGTCGGGCTCGCCAACTACGCGCTGATCAGGGCGCTGCGCATCCCGCCGATCATCGCCACCCTCTCAACAAGCTTCATCATCCAGTCGACCGCGATCTGGACCAACCGGGGACTGCGGATAAAGCCGCCCGACAGTCTCGCCGCCTTCTCAATGGGCTCGACCCTCGGCATCCCGAACCTCGGCCTCGTCGCGCTCGGCCTCGCGGTCCTCGCCTGGATCCTGCTCGAGCGCAGCGCCTATGGCCGGCAGGTGCTCGCCATCGGCCAGAACCAGCGCGCCGCACGCATGGCTGGCGTCCCCGTCGACGGGGTGCGCCTCGTCACCTACGTGCTCTGCGCCATGCTCGCTGCGCTCTGCGGATTCCTGCTCTCCTGCTTCTCCGGCGGTGCCGCGCTCAACATGGGTGCGGAATACCTTCTGATTTCCATCGCCGTCGTCGTGATCGGGGGCACCTCGGTCGCCGGCGGCAACTCCAACGTCCCCGGGGTCTGGGGCGCCGCGCTCTTCATGTTCCTCGTCGTTTCGATGCTGAACACCTACGGCTTCGGCGCCGGGTTTCGACTCATCATGACCGGGTTGATCATCATCGCCGTCATCTTCGCCGCCGGCGGAACCCGCCGGGCGCGTGCCTGACCTGGAGGCTCCATGCATTCCCCCGAGCTCTACGAGACCCACGATCGCCGCTTCCGCTCGATGACCATCCCCAACACCACGCTCGAGGAACTCTGCAGCGACTGTCGCTGGGCGGAGGGGCCGCTCTGGTGGGGCGATGCCGGCTTCCTGAGCTGGTCGGACATCCCCAACGACCGCATGCTGCGCTGGGCGCCCGGGGCCGGCGTCTCGGTGTTCCGCAGCCCCGCGAACTTCGCCAACGGCCATACCCGCGACCGGCAGGGCCGGCTCGTGTCCTGCGAGCACGGCACCCGCCGCGTCACCCGCACCGAACCCGACGGCACGATCACCGTGCTCGCCGACCGATTCGCCGGACGGCGGCTCAACTCGCCGAACGACGTGGTCGTCCAGTCGAACGGCGCGGTCTGGTTCACCGACCCGACCTACGGCATCCTGTCCGACTACGAAGGCTTCAAGGCCGAGCCGGAACAGGACGCCCACGGCGTTTACCGAATCGACCCTGCCACCGGGGCCATTACCCGCGCCGTCGACGATTTCGTCCAGCCGAACGGACTCGCCTTCTCGCCGGACGAGAGCCGCCTCTACATTGCGGATTCCGGCTTCAGCCACGACGAGACCGCGCCGCACCACATCCGGGTCTTCGACGTCGCGGCCGACGGCCGGCTCTCCGGCGGACGGGTCTTCGCCGAAATCGACGCCGGCGTGCCGGACGGCATGCGGGTCGATACCGACGGCAACGTCTGGACCAGCGCCGGCGACGGTGTCCAGGTGTTCACGCCCGAGGGTGGGCTTCTCGGCAAGATCCGCCTGCCGCAGGCGGTCGCCAACCTGACCTTCGGTGGGCCGCGCCGGAACCGGCTCTTCATCACCGCCACCCGGTCGATCTATGCGCTCTTCGTGGCGGCGACCGGCGCACAGCATCCGTGATCCCGGCCGCCGATCGGCGCCCCGCCGCGATCACCCGCTGAAGCCCGGGCGTCTTCCCGGGCTTCAGGCCTGCAGCGCCCTGAGCGATTCGTAGATGGCTCGGCGGTCGTGCTCGGCGTGATAGTCGGGCGGGGCCGCGACGCCGGGGACGAGGCCGGCAATGGCGAGACGGGCTGAGCGTATCGAGTATTCCACCAGCGACACCGGCTCTTCGGGCAACTCCACGTAAGGCCCGATGAAGGCGAGGTTGATCGAGCCGGCGGGGATCACCGGCGGGCGATTGCCCTGCCGGCGCGGCATGAAGGCGCTCATGCCGTAGGGCATCAGGTAGGGGATGCAGATCGAGTTGCGCAGGATCTGGGGCAGTTCATCGGCAAACCCGAGGTGTCGGACCACTTCCTCGAGGATCTCCTCCCCGGTACACTCGGTCATCGGCTTTTCGACGAAATTGCCTGGCCGGTCGACATAGAGCCCGTCGCCCCACCAGACCTCCACGCCATCGGGCTGGTCCATGAAATGCGGGTGCCGGAGGGGGGTGAACGAGATCAGCCAGTTCGATTCCGGCAGGGTGATCAGACCGGCGCGGCCGGCCGGCCGACGGGTGAGCGCCTCGAGCCTGTCGAAGAACCGGCGGCCGTGCTCGGTGACGGTGAAGCTCTCCCACGCGGTGCGGCCGGGATTGCCGCTGAAGGCGGCCGGATTGCCGAACTGCGGAAAGTCGCGGGCAAGCGATTCCCACAGCGCCCAGGCGCCGGTGCCCTCGACCTCGACCGTCGAGGGCGCCGTCTTCATCGTGCCTCGGGCGGCGTGCGAGGTCTTTGAGCCGAGCGTGACGAGCACCAGTTGGTCGGGGCCGAGCTCGACGGTTTCCGGCCCGCCGGGGCCCGACAGGTGCAGCCGTTCCGCAGTGATGCCGTTTCCGTCGGCGAAGTCGATGGCGGTGACGCGCGTGCCGGTACGGAGCCGCACGCCCTTGTGGCGCAGCCAGTTGACCAGCGGGCGCACGATGGATTCATACTGGCTGTAGCGGGTCCTCCGCACGACGGTCTGGGTCTCGGCGGTCGGCAGGAAGTCGAGGAAGCCGTGCAGGTAGCGCCGCAACTCGGCCGCGCTGTGCCAGGGCGTGAAGCCGAAGAGCGTGGAGAAGGTGAGCCAGAAGCGGCTGCGGAAGAAGGTCGGCTGGAAGCAGTCGGCGATCGGCATGCCGTCGAGCGAGGACTCGGGACGTACGGCGAGCGCGGCGAGATCGATCCGCTCGCGCGTGGTCAGCCCGAAACTGCCGTTGTCGAGCACCCGCCCGCCGGTGCCGATCTGCAGCGAGAGGTCGAACCAGGTGGCTGTCTCGCAGAAGGCCTCCATGTCCCCGGCGACGGAGACCGACATGTCCTGGATGGCCGGAATCGAGGACAGGAGATCGACAGCGCAGAGGTAGCGGTCCTCGAGCATGCGGCCGCCGCGGATCGAATAGCCGCGCCGGGCGGAACCCGCAGCATCGATCGTGCCGCCGAGATCGGCAGACGACTCGTAGAGGAAGATGTTGCTGCCGAGCAGGCCCGCATCGCGGATCAGATGGGCCGCCGCCGCCAGCGACGCGATACCGCCGCCCACGAGATGCGCCTTCATTGCGATGTCCCCCGTTCGTTCCCACCCCTGAGCATCAAGGTATGGCGCGCACGGTCGCGTCAATCGCGCCGGGACGGTGGGGTAAAGCGGGGGTAAACGGTGGCAGCCCCTACGGGAGTCGAACCCGTCTTTCCAGAATGAGAATCTGGCGTCCTAACCGATAGACGAAGGGGCCGCGATCCCCGGCTTCCGCCGGTGGGGGTGGCACGCCCTACGGGAGTCGAACCCGTCTTTTCAGATTGAAAATCTGACGTCCTAACCGATAGACGAAGGGCGCGTGCGAGGGGCTATCTAGCGTCCGGCGGCGTGGGGATCAAGGCTCGAATCGACCTGTGGCGCGGATTTCGTCGGCGATCAGGCCGGCAGCGACGCATCCTCCAGCCGCAGCTTCACCTGGCGTCTGCCGCCCCAGTCGTCGAGTTCCATCCGGCCGGCGAGATGGGCGGTGCGCCCCGTGGCGGCCTCGAGCGCGGGGCCGAGTGGGCCGTCGAAGGCGCGGAAGGCGATGGCGGCGATCCGCCCACCGGCGGAATCGACGAGCGCCAGCGAGAGATGGTTCTCGCCGGCGCGGCGGGCCTGGGCGATGCGCAGTCCTGCCATGGCGACGCGTGGCGCGGGACTGCCGGCACCGTAGGGGCCGGCGCTTTCGAGCGCCGCGAGCAGATCGGTCGTGGCGGCGCCGGGGGTGACGAGGCCGTCGATCGGCAACTCGCGCGGTCCTTCGCGGCCCGCCCCCTGCCGGGCGAGCAGCGCGGAGAGGCGCTCCATGGCAGGGGCGAGTTGCTCCTCGGACAGGGTCAGGCCCGCTGCCATGCGGTGGCCGCCGCCGCGTTCGATCAGCCCCTCGCGGGCGAGGGTGGCGACGGAGGCACCCAGATCGACACCCTCGATCGAGCGGCCCGAGCCCTTGCCGATGCCGGTGTCGAAGCCGATCACCACCGCGGGGCGGCGGAAGGCTTCCTTGAGGCGGGCGGCGACGATGCCGACGACGCCGGGGTGCCAGCCCTCGCCGGCGGCCCAGACCAGCGGACCCTCGGCGCCGCGTGCCTCGGCCTGGGCCATGGCATCGGCGAGGACGTGGGCCTCGATGGCGCGGCGCTCCGCGTTCAGCCGGTCGAGCCGCTCGGCGAGCGCGGCGGCCTCGTGCGGGTCTTCGGTGGCGAGCAGCCGCGCGCCGAGATCGGCCGCCCCGATCCGTCCGCCGGCGTTGACCCGGGGCCCGAGCATAAACCCGAGGTGATAGGTGCCGGGCGTGCCCGAGAGGCGCGCCACCTCGGCCAGCGCGCGCAGGCCCGGCCGCTCGAGCCGAGACATCACGGTCAGGCCCTGGCGCACCAGCGCGCGGTTGAGGCCGGTGAGGGGTGCGACGTCGGCGACGGTGGCGAGCGCGACGAGGTCGAGCAGCGGCAGGAGCGGCGGCACTTCCACGCCCCCCGCACGCAGTTCGCGGTTGGCCGCGACGAGCAGCAGGAACACGACGCCCGCCGCGCAGAGATAGGAGAGATCGCCGGTCTCGTCCTGGCGGTTTGGGTTCACGACGGCGAGCGCGGGCGGCAGGGTCTCGCCGCCGAGGTGGTGGTCGAGCACCAGAACGTCGCATCCCGCCGCGGCGATCGGCTCGTGACTGAGCGTGCCGCAGTCCACGCAGAGGATCAGGTCGTGGTCGCGGCCGAGCGCCTGCATCGCCGGCACGTTCGGCCCGTAACCCTCGTCGATACGGTCGGGAATGTAGAGGGTGGCGGTCCGGCCGAGCGCGCGCAGCCACCAGATCAGCAGCGCCGCGGCCGACCCGCCGTCCACGTCGTAATCGGCGAATATCGCGATGCGCTCGCCCGCTGTCACCGCCCGGGCGAGCCGGGCGGCGGCGGTGTCCATGTCGCGCAGTCGCGAGGGGTCGGGCATCAGGTCGCGCAGGAGCGGCGCGAGATAGGCTGCGGCCTCGTGCGGCGCCACGCCGCGGCGGGCAAGCACGGTGCCGACGAGCGCGGGCAGGCCGGCGGTCTGGGCGATGGCCTGGCCGAGGCGGTCGGTCGCGGGGTCCGGACCGATCCAGCGCCGCCCCGTCAGCGAGCGGTCGACGCCGAGGAAGGCGGGCGGGTGGGCTTGGCTGGCGGCGGCGTCGGGCATGGCGCCTTCATGCCTCCAAACCTCGGCAGGGGCCAGAGGCGGAAATGCGGTGCGCGCGATCTCCAGACGGTCGCGTCAGCCCTCTCGCCGGTCGGAAGGGCGTTCGGGCATGTCGTCCTGCCATCCGTGCGGGCCGGTGCGGATCGGTTTCGGCCGCTTCTCGGTCAGTTGCATGAGCTGGGTCAGCTTGCGCGCCCCTGACCTCAGCCCGATGCCAGCGAAGACCAGCCAGATGCCGAGGAGGGGCACCACCTCCCAGTTGCGGTGCCAGATCGAGACGGCCACCCCGTAGAGCGCGATCAGCATTCCGCCGGTCCAGAGCACCAGCCAGATCACCATGAAGGCGATGCCGGTCTTTTCCCCCCGGGTCCGCGCCATGGCCTACTGGTTCTTCTGGCGGTAGATCAGGCGGCGGAGCGACCCGGTCCTGGAGCGCATCAGCAGCGTCTCGGTCTCCAGCCATTCCCCGTCGCGCTTCGCGCCGCGCACCACCGAGCCGTCGGTGACGCCGGTCGCGGCGAAGATCACGTCCTGGCGGACCATCTCGTCGCGGGTGTAGATCCGGTCGAGATCGGTGATTCCGGCGCGGCGCGCGCGGTCGCGTTCCTCGTCGTTGCGGAAGATCAGCCGGCCCTGGATCTGGCCGCCCATGCACTTGAGTGCGGCGGCCGCCAGCACGCCCTCGGGCGCGCCGCCCGAGCCCATGTACATGTCGATGCCGGTGACATGCGCCTCGGCGGTGTGGATGACGCCCGCTACGTCGCCGTCGGTGATGAGGCGGATGCGGGCGCCGGTGTCGCGGATCTCGCGGATCAGTTCGGCGTGGCGCGGCCGTTCGAGCACGCAGACCATGATGTCCGACGGCCGCCGGCCGGCGGCCTTGGCGAGCGCCAGGATGCGCTCGGTCGGGGACATGTCGAGATGGACCACGCCGTCGGCATAGCCCGGTCCGACCGCGAGCTTGTCCATGTAGACGTCGGGGGCGTGCAGCATCGAGCCGCGCGGGCCCATGGCGATGACCGCCAGCGCGTTCGGCATGTCCTTGGCGGTCAGCGTGGTGCCTTCGAGCGGGTCGAGCGCGATGTCGACGGCGGGGCCGTTGCCCGTGCCCACCTCCTCGCCGATGTAGAGCATCGGCGCCTCGTCGCGCTCGCCCTCGCCGATGACGACGACGCCCTTGATGTCGAGCAGGTTGAGCTGGGTCCGCATGGCGTCGACCGCGGCCTGGTCGGCGGCCTTTTCGTCGCCGCAGCCGACGAGCTTGGCCGCGGCGATGGCGGCCTGCTCGGACACGCGGGCCAGACCGAGCGAGAGCATGCGGTCGGCGAAGATGGTCTGCTCGGACATGGGCGGGTTCCTCGGAATGCTGGGCCTGCCCGGTTCTAGAACGAGATCGCGGCCGGGGGGAACCGGTTTTGTGACGGGGGGCGGAGCCCGCCTTGGGCCCGGATTCGGGCAGGTGATATTCGGGTGCTATTAGGGTGCTATTTCGGTCCCCCGGAATCGGCGCGGGCCCCTGCCGGCCGATCAGCCGAACTTGCCGGTGATGTAGTCCTCGGTCTGCTTCATCTTCGGGTTGGAGAAGATGTCCTCGGTGCGGCCGACCTCGATCAGCTTGCCGAGGTGGAAGAAGGCGGTCCGCTGGCTGACGCGGGCGGCCTGCTGCATCGAGTGGGTCACGATGACGATGGTGTAGTTCGAGCGCAGCTCGTCGATCAGCTCCTCGATGATCGCGGTCGCGATCGGATCGAGCGCCGAGCAGGGCTCGTCCATCAGCAGTACCTCGGGCCGGGTGGCGATGGCGCGCGCGATGCAGAGCCGTTGCTGCTGACCGCCGGAGAGGCCGGTGCCGGGCTCGTGCAGGCGGTCCTTGACCTCGTTCCAGAGTCCCGCGCGCTTGAGCGCACTCGTGACGACCTCCTCGAGTTCGGACTTCGAGGTGGTCATGCCGTGGATGCGCGGCCCGTAGGCGATGTTGTCGAAGATCGACTTCGGGAAGGGGTTGGGGCGCTGGAACACCATGCCGACGCGGGCGCGCAGTTCCACCACGTCGATGCGGGGGTCGTGGATGTCCTGGTCGTCGAGCTGGATCGAGCCGGTCACCTGGCAGCCGGGAATCGTGTCGTTCATCCGGTTGATGCAGCGGAGGAACGTCGACTTGCCGCAGCCCGAGGGGCCGATCAGCGCGATCACCCGGTTCGCCGGAATGTCGAGGTCGACGTCGAAGAGCGCCTGCTTCGCGCCATAGAAGACGCTGACGCCGCGGGCGGTCACCTTGTTCTCGCCGGACCTCGCGGCGGCGGCGACGGGATTGAGTTCGGTCTGGGACATGGGTTCGGCGAAGATGGTCATATCTCGATTCCTCGCGGAAAGCTACCAGGTGCGTTCGAGCCGCTGGCGCAGGAAGATGGCGATGGCGTTCATCGTGATCAGGAAGCCGAGCAACACGAGGATCGCCGCTGAGGTGCGCGAGACGAAACCGCGCTCGGGGCTGTCGGCCCAGATGAAGATCTGGGTGGGCAGCGCCGTCGAGGCGTCCATGATCCCGCCGGGCGGGCTGGTGATGAACGCGTTCATGCCGATCAGCAGGAGCGGCGCGGTCTCGCCCAATGCCTGGGCGAGACCGATGATCGTGCCGGTCAGGATCCCCGGCAGCGCGAGCGGCAGCACGTGGTGCAGCACCACCTGGTGCTGCGAGGCGCCGACGCCGTAGGCGGCCTCGCGGATCGAGGGCGGCACCGCCTTGAGCGCGTTGCGGGTGACGATGATGATCGTGGGCAGCGTCATCAGCGAGAGCACCATGCCGCCGACGAGCGGGGCGGAGCGGGGCAGGCCGAAGATCTGGATGAAGACCGCGAGGCCGAGCAGGCCGAACACGATCGAGGGCACGGCGGCGAGGTTGTTGATGTTGACCTCGATCACGTCGGTCAGCCGGTTCTTCGGCGCGAATTCCTCGAGATAGATCGCCGCGGCGATGCCCACGGGAAAGCTGATCAGGAAGCAGACCAGCAGCGCATAGGCCGAGCCGACGATCGCGCCCGAGAGGCCGGCGAGTTCGGGGAAGCGCGAATCGGCGTTGGTGAAGAGGCCCCAGTTGAACGGGCGGGAAACCCGGTCCTGTTCGACGAGTTGGTCGAACCAGGCGATCTGCCGGTCGTCGAGGCGGCGGCGATCTTCCGGTGTCTCTCGGTCGATCAGGCCCTTGGCGAGCTGGTCGTAGGGATCGGCGGCGGGAACGTTCAGCGAGAGCGTGCCGCCGATCACGGAAGGATCGTTCAGGACAGCGTCGCGCACGAAGAACTGGGTGTTGCTGGTCAGGATGCCCGTGATCGCGCGCACCGTGGCCGGGTCGTCCGCGCCGGGGATCAGCGCCTCGATGCCGTCGCGGACCACGGCGCGCCAGTTGCCGGCGGCCGGGTCCGCGGGGTCGACGTGTTCGGTCGAGATGGGGAAGTCGACGCGGACATGGGTCTGGGTGAAGGCGGCATAGCCCGAGATCACCAGCGTGGTGATGAGCGTGGCGAGCAGGCCGAGCGCGATGGTGATCGCGGCGATGCCGTAGAACTTCAGCCGCCGGTCCGCGGCATAGCGCCGGCGGCGGCGCGCGGAGGCGACGTCGGAGGAGGCGTAGTGCGGGGCGGCGGTTGCGGCGTCGGTCATCGGGTCCTCCCCCGTCTCAGTCGTACTGTTCGCGGTAGCGCCGCACGATGGTCAGCGCGACGACGTTGAGCCCCAGCGTCACCACGAAGAGCACGAGGCCGAGCGCGAAGGCGGCAAGGGTCTTGGGGTTGTCGAAGGCGGTGTCGCCGATCAGCAGCGTGACGATCTGCACGGTGACGGTGGTGACCGAATCGAGCGGGTTGATGTTCATGGAGGCGATAAGGCCCGCGGCCATCACCACGATCATCGTCTCGCCGATGGCGCGGCTGAGCCCGAGCAGGATGCCGCCGACGATGCCGGGGAGTGCGGCGGGCAGGAGGACCTTGGTCATCGTCTCGCCGCGGGTCGCGCCCATGGCGAGCGAGCCGTCGCGCATCGCCCGCGGCACCGCGCGGATCGCGTCGTCGGAGAGCGAGGAGATGAAGGGGATGATCATGATGCCCATCACGAAGCCGGCCGAGAGCGCGGCGTTCGGCGAGACCGCGATGCCGAGCAGGCTGCCCGCCTCGCGGATCGCGGGCGAGACGGTCAGGACGGCGAAGAAGCCGTAGACCACGGTCGGCACGCCGGCGAGGATCTCCATCATCGGCTTGACCACGTTGCGCACCCGGTCCGAGGCGTATTCGACGAGGTAGATCGCGGTGAAGAGCCCGACCGGCACGGCGACCAGCATGGCGATCGTGGCGATGACCAGCGTGCCGACGAAGACCGGGACCGCACCGAAGGCGCCGGCGCCGGCGATCTGGTCGGGGCGGATGGCGATCTGCGGCTCCCACCGCAGGCCGAAGAAGAAGTCCGCGGGCGGGACCAGCGCGAAGAAGGCCCAGGCCTCGTAGACCAGCGAGACGACGATGCCGATGGTGGTCAGGATCGCCACCGTCGAACAGAAGATCATGAAGACGTCCATCATCCGCTCCACCCCGTTGCGGGCGCGGAAGCGCGGCTGGAGCCGCGTGCGGGCGAAGAAGAGCGCGACGAGCATCGTCGCGACGACAACCACGGCCATGGCGATGCGGGCGATCGCTTGCCAGCGCAGGAGCCGGTCGGCGGCGGCGGTGATGTGCTCGGCCGGCGGCGCGAAGATGCGGCCCTCGGCGACGTTGCGGATCTCGGACAGGACCAGGCGGAGCTGCGCCTGGGACGCGCCTTCGGTGACGGCGGCGGGCAGGCTGCGGATCAGGAGGCCGTCGATCACGCTGTTCTGGAACAGGAGCCAGAGCAGCATCAGGATCAGCGCCGGCACGCCGGTCCAGATCGCGACGAAGGCGCCGTGATAGCTCGGCAGGGAATGGGTGTCGTGGCCGGGGACCGCGGTGAAGCGCCGGCCCGCGCTCTGGCCGACGTAATAGGCGACCAGCGACAGGGCGATGATCGTCAGGAAGAGATAGCCGACCAAGTTGGCCCCCGTTGCAGCGAAGGAAGGACCGGGGCGCCTGCATGGCGCCCCGGTCCGGTGTCGGAGATCAGTTGTAACGGTCGAAATGCGCGCTGTTGGCGACCCGCTGGCGCGTGGCTTCGCGCTCGTCGTCCGGCAGCGGCACGAGGCCGCGTTCGGAGAGGTAGCCGCCGGGACCGAAGGATTCCTCGGAGACGTATTCGGTGACGAATTCCTCGAGCCCCGGGATCACGCCGCGATGCGCGTTCTTGATGTAGAAGAAGAGCGGCCGGGCGACCGGGTAGGAGCCGTCGGCGATGGTGTCGAAGTCCGGCTCGACGCCGTTGATCGTGACAGCCGTCAGCGTGTCCTGGTTCTCGTAGAGGAAGGAGTAGCCGAAGATGCCGAGGGCGTTCGAATCGGCCTGCAGGCGCTGGACGATCAGGTTGTCGTTCTCGCCGGCCTCGATGAAGGGGCCGTCCTGGCGCATGCGGTCGCAGACCTCGCGCTTGCGGTCGCCCTCGAGCGCGGCGATCGCCGGGAAGGCGGCGCAGCCGTCGTGCATCACCAGTTCGACGAAGGCGTCGCGGGTGCCGGAGGTGGGCGGCGGGCCGAAGACCTGGATCGGGGCGTCGGGCAGCGACGGGTCGATCTCGGACCAGCGCTGGTAGGGGTTCGGCACGATCTCGCCGTCGACCTCGACCTCGGCGGCGAGCGCCTGGAAGATCTGCGCCTCGGTCAGGTCGATCGCCGGGCCGTCGATCGAATGGGCGATCGAGAGGCCGTCGTAGCCGATCAGCACCTCGGTGATGCTGTCGACGCCGTTGGCCCTGCAGGATTCGTATTCGGACTGGGTCATGGCGCGGGAGGCGCCGGTGATGTCGGGATGGTCTGGGCCCACGCCGCCGCAGAAGATCTGCATGCCGCCGCCGGTGCCGGTCGATTCGACCACCGGAGCACGCATGCCGGTCATGGCGGCGAACTGCTCGGCCACGGCCTGGGTGTAGGGGAACACGGTCGAGGAGCCGACGATGCGGATCTGGTCGCGGCTCTGGGCCTGGGCGTCTCCGGCAAAGGCGATGGCGACGGCCACCGCGGCTGTGCCGGCGAGGAAAGCGGATTTCATGGTTTGTCGTACCTTTCGGAAGTTTGTGCACCGGAGTGCCGTTTCGGATGCGCCGGGGGAAACCGGGTCCTCGTCACGCCGCGCCACCATAAGGGCCGCCCTCGACGCTTGTATTGCAGTTTCGCGACAGTTTGACGAAGGCGTAATGGTTTGAAAAATAGTTATTAAGTCCGGATCGAGCCGGGCGTGCGGGCCGCGGTGGCGCCATTTCCGCGCGTCGCGGCGGGCGGCGAATCCCCCCGGCGAATCCCCCGCGGGCGGTCGCCGAGACGCTTGACCGGCGGCGGGTGACGCGAGACCCTGAGCGGCAGTCACCGCTGGTGGGAGGCCGCGCGATGCTGGGGAAGGCGTTCTGGAAGGCGGCGCTGGCGGCGGCGCTGATGCTCGGCGCGGGCGCGGCATGGGCGCAGATCTCGCCGGTGCCCGAGCGGCGCGCGGTGGCCGAGCCCGACACGGATTTCTTCGGCGGCGACATCCGCTCGATCTTCGGCACGAGCCTGCCGCTCTGCGCGCGGATCTGCCTCGACGAGGCGGAGTGCGTGGCCTTCACCTTCAACACCCGCAACAATGCCTGCTTCCTCAAGGAGACGATCAGCGACCGGGTGCCCTTCGCCGGCGCGGTCTCGGCGGCGATGGTGCCGGCCGCGCCCGAGGCGCTGGCGCGGGCCGCGGCGCGCGCGGCGGACCTCGGTTTCCTGCCGGCCGAGCGGCTGGACGCGGCGCGGGCGCAGGCGCTGGCCGTGGGGCTGAGCCATCCGCCGGCGGGGCGCGGGGTCGAGGCGCTGGCCGCAGCGGCGGCGGCGGCCGAGACGGCGGGCGACCGCAGCGCGGCGCTGGCCGCGGCGCTGGCGGCGGTGAACGTGGAGGACGTGTCGGCGACATGGCTCGCCGCGGCGCGGCTGGCGCAGGGCATCGAGCGGGAGGGCGAGCTCGGCTGGCAGGATCTGCGCGAGCGGCCGGTGCTGCTGGCGGTCAATGCCTATCTGCGCGCGGCGGATGCGGAGGAGCAGGCCGCGGCGGCCGGGGTGCTGGCGCAGGCGCTGGAGACGGTGGGCGAGGGGCGGCGGTCGCTCGACGCCTGGCGGCTGGTGGACCGGCTGGCGCCGACGGCGGAGACCGCGGCGGCGGTGGAACGGGCCGAGGGCCTCTTCGGGTTCCGGGTGCTCGACCTCTTCGTCGACAGCGAGCCGGCCTCGCCGCGGGCCTGCTGGTCCTTTTCGGAGGAGTTGGCGGCGGCGGGGGTCGACTATGGCGATTTCGTCCGGATGGAGGGCGCGGCGCTGCCGGTCGAGGCCGAGGGTTCGGCGCTCTGCGTCGACGGGCTGGAGCACGGGCGGAGCTATGCCTTCGCGCTGCGCGCCGGCCTGCCGGTGGCGAGCGGCGAGGAACTGCGGCGGACGGTCGAGCAGGAGGTCTATGTACGCGACCGCAGCCCCGCGGTGCGGTTCCTCGGCCGGGCCTATGTCCTGCCGCGCAGTGCGGCGGCGGCGATCCCGGTCAGTTCGGTCAACGTCTCGGAAGTGGCGCTGCGCATCCACCGGGTCGGGGAGCGCAACCTCTCGGCGGTGCTGCGCGGCGGGCAGCTGGGCGGTGCGCTGACCGGGTTCGACGAGACGGTGCTCGCCGGGCGGACGGGCGAACTGGTCTGGGAAGGCACGGGCGAGATCGTGCCGGAGCTGAACCGCGACGTGGTGACCGCGCTGCCGGTGGGCGAGGCGGTGGCGGGGCTGGAGCCCGGCCTCTACGCGATGACCGCGCGGGTGCCGGGGGCGCTGCGCGAGGATTACGAGAACCTCGCCACCCAGTGGTTCGTGGTGACGGACCTCGCCCTCGCCACCCTGTCGGGGGTGGACGGGCTGAACGTCTTCGTCCGTGCGCTCTCTTCGGCGCAGGCGGTCGCGGGGGTCGAGGTCCGGCTGGTCGCGCGCAACAACGAGGTGCTGGGCACGGCGGTGAGCGATGCGGACGGCCGGGCGCGGTTCGATCCCGGCCTCATGCGCGGCCGGGGCGGCGCGGAGGCGGCGCTGGTGACGGCGGCGCTGGACGAGGACTTCGCCTTCCTGAGCCTGACCGAGGCGCCCTTCGACCTGAGCGACCGCGGGGTGGAGGGGCGCGCGGCGCCGCCGCCCGTCGACGTGTTCGTGACGACCGAACGGGGCGCCTACCGGCCGGGCGAGACGGTCCATGCCACGATCCTGACCCGGGACGCGGGCGCCGCGGCGGTCACCGGTCTGCCGCTGACCGCGATCGTGACGCGGCCGGACGGGGTGGAGCACTCGCGCGAGGTGCTGGCCGATCAGGGCGCCGGCGGGCGGGTGATGGCGCTGGCGCTGGAGGACGGTGCGCAGCGGGGGACGTGGCGGATGCGGCTGCACGCCGATCCGGAGGAGCCGGCGCTCGCCAATGCGAGCTGGCTGGTCGAGGATTTCGTGCCGGAGCGGATCGACTTCACGCTCGACCTGCCCGAGGGGCCGGTGGCCGCGGGCGACCGGCCGGTGCTGGAGGTCGCGGCGCGCTATCTCTGGGGCGCGCCGGGGGCGGGGCTGAGCGTCGCGGGCGAGGTGACGCTCGCGCCGGGGCGGGAGGTGCCGGGTTTCGCGGGCTATGTCTTCGGGCTCGAGGACGAGCCGTTCCGCTCGGGCTTTGCCGCGCTGCCGCCGGGGCTGGTGACCGATGCGGAGGGTCAGGCGGAAATCGCGCTGCCGGTGCCCGAGGCGGCGCCGGGGACGCGGCCGATGACGCTGAGCGCGGTGATCCGGATCGCCGAGGGGTCGGGCCGGCCGGTGGAGCGGGTGCTGAGCCGGCCGCTGGCGCCCTCCGCGCCGCTGATCGGCATCCGGCCGCTGTTCGACGGGGCGGTGGACGAGGGCGGCAGCGCGGGCTTCGAGCTGATCGGGCTGGGCACGGACCTGACCCGCGTGGCGCTGGGGCCGGTCGACTGGGTGCTGAACCGGGTCGAGACCAGCTACCAGTGGTACGAGATCGGCGGCAACTGGAACTACGAGCCGGTGACGCGGCGGACGCGCGTGGCGAGCGGCACGGCCGAGATCGGCGCGGGCGCGCCGGCGCGGCTCGACCTGCCCGTGGACTGGGGGCGCTACGAGCTGCGGCTCGACGGCGGCGGCACGGCGGCGAGCCTCGGGTTCAGCGCGGGCTGGTATCCCGCCAAGGCGGGGGCCGAGACGCCGGACGTGCTGGAGGCGAGCCTCGACCGGGCGGCGTATGCGCCGGGCGCGACCGCGCGGCTGCGGGTGGAGGCGCGGGAGGCGGGGCAGCTCATGGTGAGCGTGCTGTCCGACCGGCTGGTGGATTTCCGGGCGCTGGCGGTGGAGGCGGGCGAGACGGTGGTCGAGCTGCCGGTGACGGACGATTGGGGCGTTGGTGCCTATGTGAGCGCGACCCTGATCCGGCCGATGGACGTGGCGGCGCGGCGCAACCCGGCGCGGGCGATCGGCATCGCCTGGGCGCCGGTCGATCCGGGGGCGAAACGGCTGGCGGCGGAATTCGAGGGGCCGGAGCGCGCGGCGCCGCGCGGGCCGCTCGAGGCGGTGCTGCGGGTCGAAGGCGCGGGTGCGGGCGACACGGTCTGGGCGACGATCGCGGCGGTGGACGTCGGCATCCTGAACCTGACCGGGTTCGCGGCGCCCGATCCGGAGGGGCATTACTTCGGGCAGCGCAAGCTCGGCGTGGAGCTGCGCGACGTCTATGGGCGGCTGATCGACGGGATGCAGGGCGTGCCGGGGCGAGTGCGCTCGGGCGGCGATGGTGGAGGCCCGGGCTTCCGCGCGCCGCCGCCGACCGAGGAGCTGGTGGCGTTCTTCGCCGGGCCCCTGCAGGTCGGAGCCGACGGGCGCGCGAGGGCGGTCTTCGACCTGCCGGATTTCAACGGCACGGTGCGGCTGATGGCCGTGGTCTGGAGTGATGCCGGGGTCGGACAGGCCGAGCGCGACGTTCTGGTGCGCGACCCGGTGGTGGTGAGCGCGAACCTGCCGCGGTTCCTCGCGCCCGGGGATGCGACGCGGCTGCGGCTGGAGCTCGCCCATGCCGAGGGGCCGGCGGGGACGGTGGCGCTGCGCGTCGCGGGGCCGGGTCTGGTCGAGGCGCTGGAGACCGAGGTGGTGATGGAGGAGGGCGGGCGGCGCGTGGTCGACGTGCCGTTGTCGGGCGGCGATCCCGGCGACTACCGGGTGGTGGTCACGGCGGTGACGCCCGGGGGCGCGGTGCTGGAGAAGGTGCTGACCGTGGCGGTGCGGGCGAACGACCCGGAGCTCGCGCGGCAGAACCGGGTGACGCTGGCGCCGGGGGAAAGCCTGGTGCTCGATGCGGCGGCCTTCGACGGGCTGCGGCCGGGCACGGCGCGGGCGACGCTGGCGGCGGGGCCGCTCGCCGATTTCGACGTGCCGGGGCTCTTGACCGCGCTCGACACCTATCCCTGGGGCTGCACCGAGCAGATCGCGTCGCGGGCGATGGCGCTGTTGTATTTCGACGCGATGGCGGCGGGGATGGGGATCGGCGGGGACCTGCCCGAACGCATCGCCGAGGCGATCCGCGGGGTGCTCGCCAACCAGACCGGGGCCGGGGGTTTCGGGCTCTGGCGGCCGGAGGGGGGCGATCTCTGGCTCGACGCCTTCGCGACCGACTTCCTGAGCCGGGCGCGGGCGCTCGGCCATGCGGTGCCGGACGGGGCGTTCCGGTCGGCGCTGGGCAACCTGCGGAACGCGGCGAACACCTATGGCGATTTCGAGGACGGGGGCGCGGACCTCGCCTATGCGCTGATGGTTCTGGCGCGCAAGGGGCAGGCGTCGATCGGGGACCTGCGGTACTATGCGGACCGGCGGGCGGAGAACTTCGCCACGCCCTTCGCGCAGGCGCAGCTCGGCCTCGCGCTCGCCTCCTATGGCGAGCAGGCGCGGGCGGACCGGATGTTCCGGCTGGCCTCGGCTGGTGCCGTCGCGGGCGAGGCGGAGACGCTCTGGCGCGCGGACTACGGCAGCGGGTTGCGCGATGCGGCGGGGGTGCTGGCGCTGGCCGCCGAGGCGGGGTCCGGGGCGGTCGATCGCGCGGCGCTGACCGGGATCGTCACCGCGCCGGGTACGGTGCGCTCGACGCAGGAGAGCCTGTGGACGCTGCTGGCGGCGCACGCGCTGATGGAGGAGGCGCAGGGCGGCGCGATCACGGTGAACGGGGCACCGGCGGAGGGGCCGGTGGTGCGGATGCTGGACGATCCCGCGGCGCTGCCGGTCACGGTGGCGAATGCGGGTGACGCGGCGACGGTGGTCGTCGTCACCGCCTTCGGTGTGCCGACCCAGCCGGAACCGGCGCAGGGCAACGGCTATCGCATCGCGCGGAGCTACTACACGATGGACGGCGCGCCGGCGGACCTCGGCGCGGTGCCGCAGGATGCGCGGCTGGTGGCGGTCGTGACGGTGACGCCCGAGCGGGACCAGGAGGCGCGGCTGATCGTGGACGACCCGCTGCCCGCGGGCTTCGAGATCGACAACCCCAACCTCCTGCGCTCCGGCGATCCGGGGCAGCTCGCCTGGCTGCAGGCCGACGACGTGGCGACGATCGCCGAGTTCGGGGCCGAGCGTTTCGTCGCGGCGGTGGACTGGCGGGGGGCGGAGCCGTTTCGCCTCGCCTATCTGGTGCGGGCGGTCTCGCCGGGGTCGTTCCATCACCCCGCGGCGAGCGTCGAGGATATGTACCGCCCGGCCTATCGCGCGCGCACCGCGGCGGGGCGGGTGGAGGTGACGGGCGGCACGCCGTGAGGCGCCGGGCCGCCGCGGCGCTGATCGCCTGCGCGGCGCTGGCCGCGGGGGCGGCGGTCGCCCTCGACCGCTGGGTGGCGGCGACGGTGCTGCCGGAACTGTCGCCCCCGGTCTCGGTCACGGTGCTCGACCGGGAGGGGGCGCTGCTGCGGGCCTATACCGCGGCGGACGGGCGCTGGCGGCTGCCGGTGGAACTGGGGGAGGTCGATCCGGGGTATCTCGCGCAGCTGATCGCCTTCGAGGACCGGCGGTTCCAGACCCATCCCGGGGTCGATCCGCTGGCGCTGGTGCGCGCCGGCTGGCAGGCGCTGCGCGCGGGGCGCGTGGTCTCGGGCGGCTCGACCCTGACGATGCAGGTCGCGCGGCTGCTGGAGGAAGGCCCCACCGGGGAACTGGCGGCGAAGCTGCGGCAGATCCGGGTGGCGCTGGCGCTGGAACGGCGGCTGACCAAGGACGAGATCCTGACGCTCTACCTGACGCTCGCGCCCTTCGGCGGGAACATCGAGGGGGTGCGGGCGGCGAGCCTGAGCTGGTTCGGCAAGGAGCCGCGGCGGCTGACGCCCGCGGAGGCGGCGCTCTTGGTCGCGCTGCCGCAGGCGCCCGAGGCGCGGCGGCCGGACCGGCAGGCGGATGCGGCGCGCCGGGCGCGGGACCGGGCGCTGATGCGGGCCGCGGCGGCGGGCGTTCTGGCGCCGGACGAGGCGGAGGCGGCGCTGCGCGAGGCGGTGCCGCAGGCCCGGCGGCCGTTCCCCGCGCTCGCCCCACATCTCGCCGACCGGAGGCTGCGGGCGGCGCCGGGGGTCGCGGAGCATGTGACGACGCTCGACGGGGCGTTGCAGGGGCGGCTGGAGGCGCTGCTGCGGCGCGCGGTGGCGGAGATCGACCCCGCGGTGTCGGCCGCGCTGATCGTCGCGGACCACCGGACCGGCGAGGTGCTGGCCGAGGCGGGGTCGGCGGATTTCCTCGATGCCAGGCGGCAGGGCTTCGTCGACATGACGCGGGCGGTACGCTCGCCGGGATCGACGCTGAAGCCGCTGATCTACGGGCTCGCCTTCGAGGCGGGGATGGGACATCCCGAGACGCTGATCGACGACCGGCCGATGCGGTTCGGCACCTATGCGCCGGAGAACCTCGACGGGCAGTACCGGGGCGCGATCAGCCTGCGCGCGGCGCTGCAGCAGTCGCGCAACATCCCCGCGGTGGCGGTGCTCGACGCGGTCGGGCCGGCGCAGATGCTGGCGCGGCTGCGGCGGGCGGGGGTGGCGGCGCAACTGCCGGGCGGCCACGCGCCGGGGCTCGCGCTCGCGCTCGGCGGCATGGGGGTGAGCCTGCACGACCTGGTGACGGTCTTCGCCGCGATCGGGCGGGGCGGGCAGGCGGTGGCGCTGCGCGACGTGTCGGGGCCGGTCGCGGAGGGGGCGCGGATCCTGTCGGCGCGGGCGGCGTGGCAGGTGGCCGACGTGCTGATCGGGGCGCCGGTGCCGGCGGAGGTCGCGCCGGGGCGGATCGCCTTCAAGACCGGCACCTCCTATGGCCATCGCGACGCCTGGGCGGTGGGCTTCGACGGGGAGCACGTGATCGGAGTCTGGCTCGGCCGGCCGGACGGGGCGGCGATGCCGGGGGTGCTGGGGGTGGACGTGGCGGCGCCGGTGCTCTTCGAGGCCTTCGCCCGTCTGAAGCCCGCGCCGGCGCCGCTGCCGCCGCCGCCGGCCGAGGTTCTGACGGTCGCGAACGCCGAGCTGCCGCCGCCGCTGCGCCGGTTCCGGCACCGGGGCGCGGAGATCGCCGATGCCGGGTTGCGGCCCGAGATCGCCTTTCCGCCGGACGGGGCGCGGGTCGAGGCCGATCCGGGCATCGGCGGCGAGGTTGCGCTGAAGCTGCGCAGCGGGGTGCCGCCGTTCCTGTGGCTGATCGACGGCGCGCCGCTCGGCCCGCCGGCGCCCGAGCGCGAGGCGGCGTTCCGGCCGGCGGGGGCGGGCTATGTCTCGATCTCGGTGATCGACGCGACCGGCTCGGCGGCGCGGGCGCGGGTCTTCGTTCAGTGAGACTCGCCTCTGGTCAGCCGGGCGGCTTCGCCCTAAGCCGTTTCCCATGAGGGATTCGCGCGAGGATATCGGGCCGGGGGGCCGGGGTGGCATGGCGATGCGGGGCGGGTTCGCGAACCTGGTGTACGGCACGGCCTTCGCCATCATGCTGGGTTGGGTGCTGCATGTCGGCCGGGGGATCATCCTGCCGATCGTGGCGGCGATCATCGTGGTCTACGTGGTGATCGGGCTGGCCGGTATCCTCCAGCGCATTCCGCGGATCGGGCCGCACATCCCGTCATGGGTGCGCCACCTCGTCTCGGTGCTGGTGATCGGCTTCGCGCTGTCGTCGATGGTGTCGCTCCTGATCACCAACGTGGGCGCGGTGGCCACGCTCGCCCCGCAGTATCAGGAGAGCCTGCTCGGCCTGATCCAGCGGATGGCGGCGTTCCTCGACCTCGAAACCGAGCCCACGTGGGAGACGCTGCGCCGCGACGTGCTCGGCCGGATCAGCTTCCAGAGCATGATCGGGCCGACCGTGGCCTCGATCTCGGCCATCGTCGGCACGTTCTTCATCGTGCTGCTCTATGCGGGGTTCCTGCTGCTCGAGCGGGGGGCCTTCGAGCAGAAGTTCAACCGGCTCTCCGACGATCCCGCGCAGGTGGCGCTGATCCGCAAGCTGATCGCCGACATCAACCAGCGGATCGGGGCGTACCTCGCGCTGAAGACGCTGATCAACGTGGTGCTCGGCCTCCTGAGCTATGCGATCATGCGGTTCCTCGGGATCGAGTTCGCGGGGTTCTGGGCGATGCTGATCGCGCTCTTCAACTACATCCCCTACCTCGGCTCGTTCCTCGGCGTGGTGTTTCCCGTGGCGCTGTCGGCGCTGCAGTTCGGCGACCTGAACGTGGTGCTGCTGGTGCTGCTGGCGCTGACCGCGGCGCAGATCTTCGTCGGCAGCTTTCTCGAGCCCTACCTGATGGGCAACCAGCTGAACCTCAGCCCCTTCGTGATCATGGTCAGCCTGACGGTCTGGGCCGCGCTCTGGGGGATCGCGGGGGCGCTCCTGTCGGTGCCGATCACGGCGATCATGGTGATCGTCTTCTCGGAATTCCCGGGCACGCGGCCGCTCGCGATCCTGCTGTCGCGGGACGGGCGGGTCGGGCCGGAGCCGCCGGCCTGATCAGGAAAGCTCGGGGATCAGGCGGCGCAGCGCGGTCAGGCAGGCCTCCATTTCGGAGACCGCGATGAACTCGTCGGGCTTGTGGGCCTGGGCGATGGCGCCGGGGCCGCAGACGACGGTGGGGATGCCGGCGGCCTGGAAGAGCCCCGCCTCGGTGCCGAAGGGCACGAGGCCGGTGGCGTTGCGGCCCGTGAGCCGCGCGGCGAGCGCCACCGCGGGCGAGCCCGCGACCGGGGCGAGGCCCGCGACCTCGCCGACGACCTCGGTGACGATGCTGGCCTCGGGGTGGATCGCCTGCATCTCGGGCAAAAGCACGGTGTCGCAGAACGTCACGATGCGGTTGCGCACGTAATCGGCGTCGGCGGCGTCGACGGGACGGAACTCCCACTCCACCTCGGCGCGGTTCGGCACGACGTTGCGCGCGATGCCGCCGGCGAGCCGGCCGACCGAGACCGTGGTCCAGGGCGGGTCGAAGGGCGAGCCGGGCGGGGGGGCGGCGCGCAGGTCGGCGGCGATGGCGGCGAGCTCGCCCACGAAGCGGGCGGCGTAGTCGACCGCGTTCACGCAGAGCTCGGGGCGCGAGCCGTGGCCCTCGAGGCCGGTGAAGCGGGTGGTGTATTCGCAGCAGCCCTTGTGCCCCTCGACGATGGCCATCTCGGTCGGCTCGCCCACGATGCAGGCGGCGGGGCGGCGGCCGGTGGCGGTGAGGGCGGCGATGAGGGCGGGCGCGCCGAGGCAGCCGACCTCCTCGTCATGGGTGAGTGCGATGTGGACGGGACGGCGGAGCGGCGCGGCGGCGAAGGCCGGTGCGAGGGCGAGGACGCAGGCGGCGAAGCCCTTCATGTCGCAGGACCCGCGCCCGTAGAGCCGGCCCAGCGCCTCGGTCAGCTCGAAGGGCGGGTAGGACCATTCCTGGCCCTCGACCGGGACCACGTCCACATGGGCGGAGAGGACGACGCCGCCGTCGACGTCCGGGCCGATGGTGGCGAGCAGGTTCGCCTTTTCGCCGGTCTCGTCCGGGATGATCTCGATCCGCGCGCCGAGGGGTTCCAGCAGGCGGCGGGCATGGTCGATGCAGGCGAGGTTGCTGCGGTCCGAGATCGTGGGGAAGGCCACGAGATCGGCGAGGATCGCCCGGGCGCGGTCGAGGTCGCTCATCGCGCGAGGATGCGCCGCGGCGTGTCGGCGAGGCATTCGGCGGGGCCGCTCTCGCGGATCAGGATGGTCTCGGTGATCTCGAGCCCCCAGTCGTCGAACCACAGGCCGGGCATGAAGTGGAAGGTCATTCCGGGCTTCAGTTCCGAGGTGTCGGAGGGGCGGAAGGAGATGGTGCGCTCGCCCCAGTCGGGCGGATAGCTGATCCCGACGGGATAGCCGCAGCGGCTGTCCTTGGTGATGCCCGACTTCGCGAAGACCGCGTAGAGTGCGCGCGCGACGTCGCCGGCGGTGTTGCCGGCGCGGGCGGCGTCGATCCCGGCCTCCAGCCCCTCGATCACCGCCGCCTCGGCCGCGCGCATCTCCTTCGGCGGCTGGCCGAGGTAGGCGGTGCGGCTCTGCGGGCAGTGGTAGCGGCGATGGCAGCCGGCGATCTCGAAGAAGGTGCCGGCCCCGACCTGCAGCGGCTTGTCGTCCCAGGTCAGGTGCGCGGCCGAGGCGTCGGCCCCGGTGGGCAGCAGCGGCACGATGGCGGGATAGTCGCCGCCGGCCTCCTCGGTGCCGACGATGCCGGTGCGGAAGATCTCGGCGACCAGCTCGTTCTTGCGCAGGCCGGGGCGGATGGTGCCTGCGATGGCGCTGTGCATCCGCTCCACGATGCGCGCGGCATGGCGCATGTAGATCAGTTCCTGCGGCGACTTCACCGTGCGCTGCCAGTTCACGAGGCCGGTCGCGTCGGTGATGCGCGCTTCGGGCAGTTCGTGGCTGAGGACGGCATGGGCCTTGGCGGAATAGTAGTAGTTGTCGAGCTCCACCCCGAGGCGCAGGTTCACCGGGCCGCGGGCGCGGATCAGGCGGGCGAGGTCCTCCATCGGATGGGCCTGCGGGTTCTGCACGTAGCCGTCGTCGTAGCCGATGCAGTTGTCGGCATGCATCCAGCAGGTCCGGAGCGCGCCGGCCGCGTCCATCGCCCGGCCCCAGAACACCGGCTCGCCCTCGTGGCCGACGAGCACGCCCTGGTGGACGTAGAAGCTCCAGCCGTCGTAGCCGGTCACCCAGGCCATGTTCGAGGGATCGGTGATCCAGAGGAGGTCTAGGTCCTGCGCCGCCATCGCTGCGCGGACCTTCGCGAGCCGCTCGGCGTATTCGGCGCGGGAGAAGGGCAGTTCGACGTCGGGCATGGCGGTCTCCGGTGCGTCTAGCGGATGAAGTGGAGGCGGTCGAAGCCGCCGCGGAAGGCGGTCACGTCGGCGGCGACGGCCTCGGGCGGGCGGGTGCCGAGAAGGGTGTCGGCGATATGGCCAGCGAGTTCCGGCATGTCGGCGGGCGTCATGCCCCAGCGCACGATCTCGGGTGTGCCGAGGCGCAGGCCGTTCATGTCGCCCGGCACCGGGGGCAGCGGCAGGCCGATGCCGGAGGTCAGGATGTTGGCGCGGCGCAGCGTCTTCGCCGCGGCCTGGCCCCCGCCGAAGGGCGCGGCCTCGAGCGCGAGCTGGTGCGACCGGGTGATGCCGCGGTCGCGGGCGAAGACCGGCAGGCCCCGCTCGACCAGCGCCGCGCCGAGGGCGGTGGCCGTCGCGGCCATCGCGGCGGCATAGTCGGACCCGTGCACCTGCCAGTCGAGGAGCGTGACGGCGAGGGCGGCGGACTTCGCGGCGTCGAAATTCGCGGTCATGCCGGGGAAGGCGATGGCGTCGAGGCGCTGGGCGAGGTCGGGGTCGTCGGTCAGGATCAGGCCGGAGGGCGGGCCGCCGAGCGACTTGTAGGTGCTCATGGTCATCACATGCGCGCCCTCGGCCAGCGGCTGCTGCCAGGCGCGGCCGGCGATCATGCCGGACATGTGGGCCGCGTCGTAGAGGACGAGCGCGCCCACCTCGTCGGCGATGGCGCGGATCTCGCGCACCGGATGCGGGGTCAGGTTCAGGCTGCCGCCGATGGTGACGAGCTTCGGCCGCAGGCGCAGCGCGTCGCGGCGGAGCGCGTCGAGATCGACGGTGTAGCGTGCGGCATCGACCGGGGCGGGATGGGTGACGAGACCGTAGAGCCCGGCAGCGCCCGCGGCGTGGTGGGTGACGTGGCCGCCGATCTCGGGCGGGGGTGCGATGATCATGTCGCCGGGCCGGGCGCAGGCCATGAAGACGTAGAGATTGGCGAGCGCGCCCGAGGCCACGCGGATCTCGGCGAAGCGGGCGCCGAAGACCCGGGCGGCGAGTTCGGCGGCGATGACCTCGATCTCCTCGATCGCCTCGAGCCCCATCTCGTACTTGTCGCCCGGATAGCCGAGCGAGGGGCGCGACCCGAGGCCCGCGGCGAGCATCGCCTCGGCCCGCGGGTTCATGGTGTTGGTCGCGGGGTTGAGGTTGACGCAGAGCCGGTCGTGGATGCGGCGGTTCTCGGCCACCAGCCGGTCGAGCGCGGCTTCGGTCGCGTCGGCCTCCTCGGCGGCGGTGCGGGCGGCGATCGCCTGCACGCGGTCCTCGCAGGGCGCGGGCACCCAGGGGCGCGGGGCGAGGCTGGTCATCGGCGGTCCCTCCGGCCTTTTGCCCAAGTGCTAGCGGGCTTCGGGAGGATGCGCCAGACCGGCGAGGATTTCGGCGAGCCGGGCCGGCTGCGAGAGGAACGGCGAATGGCCGGAGGCGAGGCGGATCACGTCGCCCGGCGGCCAGTCGGCGGTCATGCGCTCCTGCTCCTCGGGCGGAATGGTGCCGTCCTCGGTGCAGAGGATGTAGCTGCGCGGCAGGCCCGCGCTGCGCGCGGTCAGGCGGATCGGCGTCTCCTGCGGGGCGCGGGGCTGGGGGCGGAGTCGCGGCAGGGCGTAGGCGACCGCTTCGGGCGGGCAGTCGTGGTAGAAGATGCCGGGGGCGAGGTCGGGGTCCACGGTGAAGGCGAGCCCGTCCTCCGTCCGGCGCAGCGCGGGGACGAGCGGCTGGCGCGCGGCGCGGCGGCGCATGTCGGCCAGCGCGTCGCCGTCGCGGGGGGCATAGGCGCAGAGGAAGATCAGCCGGGCGATCCGCTCGGGCACGATCTCGGCCGCGGCGGAGATCGCGAAGCCGCCGGCGGAATGGCCGACGAGATGGACCGGGCCGGGGGCGGCGCGCAGGCCGGCGGCGACCGCCGCGCCATAGGCGTCGAGCGTGACCTCGGCGCGCGGCGTGGGGTCGTCACCGGCGCCGGGCAGGTCGATCGCCTCGGCCGTGTGGCCGAGGGCGCCGAGCGCGGGGATCACGTCGCGCCAGCACCACGCGCCGTGGCAGGAGCCGTGGATCAGCAGGAAATGCGCCATGGGCCGGGATCCGTCGCGGTTGCGGGAAGGCCGGACCATGGCAAGGCGCGCGGGCGGGTGCAAGGGCATGGGGCGCGCCCGGAAGCGTGCGAATCGCCCTCGCGACGGCGCGATCGCGGGCGAGGCGGCTAGTGCCGTTCGTCAGCCGGCTGCCCGTCGCCGGGCGGGGAGGCGCCGGATGCCGCCGGCAGCGAAGCCGGGTCATCGCGCGCGGGCCGGCCGGAGCAGTTCGGAGCGGGCGGAACCATCAGCACCTTGCGGACGAGCTGGGCCTGACTGCCCGTGCCGGTCTTCTGGAAGATCACCTTGAGATACTGGCGGGCGCTGGCGGTGGTGATGCCGAGCTGGCCCGCGGCTTCGCTCAGGGTCAGGCCGGTTGCCAGCCGATCGGCCAGCCGTGCCTGGCTGGGCGTCAGTCCGTAGAGGCATTTGAGGGGCTGCGTGCGCGTTTCGTGCGGCCGGTCGGGATCGCGCAGGTAGAGGATGGCGAGCGGCTCGCCGAGCATGCTCCAGCCGAACCGCTACTGGTTGCCCCAGAGCGCCGACAGGACCACCGGATAGGGCTCGCGGCCCGACGGACGCTCGATCATCATCGCCTCGCCCGCCGTCTCCGTGCCGGCGCCGGCGGCGCGGATCAGCGCGCGCGCCTTCGACCGGATCCCTTCGCCGTGCCGGCCATCGACGATCAGCTGGTTCCCGGCCACGCGCAATCCGTCGCCGCAGGCGGCAATCTCGCGGGCGGCCTCGTTGATGAAACGTAAGCGCGCCTCGGAATCGACGATGACGATGCCGAGCGCCATGCTGTCGAGGGCGTCGACGACGACGCTGCGCCCGAACTCGATCAGGCCGAGCTCGCGCTGCAGCTTGATCGCGCGGTCGAGATGCGGAATCAGCAGGGCCATCAGGTCGCAGTCATCCGCCGAGAACGGGGGTTGCGACCGGTCCCGCAGGACCAGGAAATAGGTCAGCGTGCGGGTGTCCTCGACGAGGTTCGTGCCGAGCGAATACTCGACCCCGCCCACCGACAGGACCTCCCTGTAGACCCGGGAGCCGTGCAGCTGTTCGTCGCTGAGCGACATGCGGCAGTGCACCGGCCGGAACGGATTGGCTGCGAAATAGGGGATGCGCGGGTCTTCGGCGAGCAGGGTCTCGTAACGCTGCATGTGCTCGGCGCTCCAGTCGTAGCCGTGCACGATGCTGAAGGAGAGCCGGCTGTTGACCAGATCGGTGTGCCCGATCTGCGTACCCCGCGCGGAGAACAGTCGCGTCGCGCCTTCGAGAAATGCCGGCCACCGATCGAGGTCGGCGACGGCGTCGTAGAGGAGGGTCAATACGGACAGCAACCGATGCGATTCTTTCATGCCAACCCCCAGTAGAGTCGTCCTGGTATTGAATAGTACTAACAGTTAAATCGCTCATTATAAGCGAAACGCCACCATAGTTATCAGACGCTACTTTCGGTCTCGCCGCAAGCGCAATCCGTCGGCGGCAGTTCCCAGATGGGAACTGTCGGCACGCGCGATGCGAGCAATCATCGGAACAAGGCCCGGAAGCAGCGCCGCTTCCATTGCCGGGCAGGCAGCTCGGTTCCGCGATGGGTGTCGCGAGGACCGTGACCGTCCGGGGAAACGACGCCCCCGTGTCGCGGTGCCCGCGACGCGGGGCGGCTGCCCGCAGGGCCGATGCGGAAGGAGAGGCCATGCGGAAGCGAATGTGCATCGTGGCGCTGGTGCTGGCCCAGGCGGGCGGCGAGGCTGCGGCCAGTCATTCGGAGCCTGGCCCGGGCAAGGCCGTACCGGCGGCGCTCCTTGCCGCGACGCTGGACGCTGCCCTCGACTGGCTGGCTGATGAGTTCGGATTGCCCGAGGTCGAGGAACTGCCCGGGATCGCGTTCGCGCGCCCCGGGCGGCTGGTCGCCCTGCATCTCGGGGATGCGTCACATGCCGACTCGACGAGGGCCGGGCCCGATGCGGTTGCGGTCTATGTCGATGCGGAGGAGACCATCTACCTGCCGCAGGGCTGGACGGGCGCGACCCCGGAGGAGAAGTCGGTGCTGATCCACGAACTGGTGCATCACATACAGAACGTCGCCGGGCTCCGCCATGCCTGTCCGGCGGCGCGGGAAAGGCCGGCCTTCGCCGCGCAGGCGGTCTGGCTGGAGCGGCACGGGAGCGATCTGGAGACCGCCTTCGGGATCGACGCGATGACGCTGCTGGTGCGGACCGGCTGCCTTCACTGACGGGCGCGGCGCCGGCGGCCCTCGGGGCGGTCGGCGGCGGCGTTGAAGTGGACCTCGGGCAGCGGCGGAAGGTGGGGGAACGGGTCGGTCGCGTGCGGGATCGCGTTTGCGGCGACGAAATGCTCCTGGAAGCGGGGCTCGATCGCGGTCTCGACCTTGTGGATCAGGGTGACGAGCGTCTCGACCTCGCGCCGCGCGGCGGAGTTGAGGAGCGCGATGCGCGCGCCGGTGCCCGCGGCGTTGCCGGCGGAAGTGACCTTCGCGAGATCGCAGTCGGGGATCATGCCGAGGACCATGGCGTGCCTCGGCGAGATATGCGCGCCGAACGCCCCGGCGAGCACCACGCGGTCGACCGTGTCCACCCCGAGCTGATCCATCAGCAGCCGCGCACCGGCGTAGAGCGCGGATTTCGCCAGCTGGATCGCGCGCACGTCGCCCTGCGTGACGAGGATGCGCGGGCCGCCCGTGGCCGTCGCGTCGTGCAGGAGGTAGGCATGGGTCCGGCCCTCTGCCACGCAGCGGTCGGTGCCGGTCTGCGCCGCCGAGCCGATCAGCCCCGAGGCATCGAGGATGCCGGCGAGGCGCATCTCGGCGATCACCTCGATGATGCCCGAGCCGCAGATGCCGGTGATGCCGGTCTTCGCCGTTGCGGCGGCGAAGCCGGGGTCGTCGGACCAGAGCTCGCAGCCGATGACGCGGAATCGGGGTTCCTTGGTGACCGGGTCGATCTCCACCCGCTCGATCGCGCCGGGGGCGGCGCGCTGGCCGGAGGAGATCTGCGCCCCCTCGAAGGCGGGGCCGGTCGGCGAGGAGCAGGCCAGCACCTTCTGGCGGTTGCCGAGCAGGATCTCGGCATTGGTGCCGACGTCGACCACCAGCATCAATTCGTCCGAGAGGTTCGGGCCTTCGGAAAGCGCCACGGCGGCGGCATCGGCGCCGACATGGCCGGCAATGCAGGGCAGGATGTAGATGCGCGCGTCGGGATGCATCTTCATGTCGATCTCGGAGGCCCAGAGCGTCAGCGCCGAGGCGGTGGCGAGCGCGAAGGGGGCCTGGCCGAGTTCGACCGGGTCGATGCCGAGCAGCAGGTGGTGCATCACCGGGTTGCAGACGATCACCGCCTCGAACACCAGTTCGGGGTCGATGCGGGCCTCGGCGGCGCATTGCTCGACCAGCGCGTTCATCGCCTGCCGCACCGCGCGGGTCATCTCGCCCGCGCCGCCGGGGTTCATCATCGCGTAAGAGACCCGGCTCATCAGATCCTCGCCGAAGCGGATCTGGGGGTTCATCAGGCCGGAGGAGGCGAGCACCTCGCCGGTGGCGAGGTCGCAGAGATGGCCGGCGATGGTGGTCGAGCCGAGGTCTATGGCGAGGCCGTAGATCGCGCCCTCGTAGAAGCCGGGCCAGACATGCATGATCCGCGCCTCGCCGAGGCCCGCGCCGTGGTAGACGGCGCAGGTCACCTTCCAGCCGCCCTTGCGCAGCGCGGGCTGGAGCATCTGGAGCGTGCGCAGGTCGCCCTTCACATGGGCGAGGCCCCATTGCTCGGAGAGGGCACGCTCCAGCCGTTCGAGATCGCCGGTCGGCTCGTGCATGTCGGGCTCGGTCACCTCAACGAAATAGAGCCGGGTGGCGGGGTCCATCACGATCTGGCGGGCCTCGACGCGCTTCCTCACCACCTGCTTGTGGACCTGGCTCTCGGGCGGCACGTCGATGACGACGTCCGACAGGATGCGCGCCTGGCAGCCGAGGCGGCGGCCCTCGATCATGCCGCGCTTGGACTTGTAGCGTTCCTCGACCGCGTTCCAGTCGCTCAGCGCATCGGCGGCGACGGTCAGGCCGTGCTTGGGAAACTCGCCGTAGGAGGGTGTGACCTGGCATTTCGAGCAGATGCCGCGGCCGCCGCAGACCGAGTCGAGGTCGACGCCGAGCTGGCGGGCGGCGGTCAGGACCGGGGTTCCCGCGGGGAAATGGCCGCGCTTGCCCGAGGGGGTGAATATGACGAGGGGGTCTCGGTCGGTCATCTGGGGCTCCTGCGACGGCTCGCGGCGATGTAGCGGGCGGAGCCGGCTTGGGAAAGGGCGGTCAGTCCCCGGGCAGGAGCGCGGCGAGCCGGGGGGCAAGTCCCTGCCCGCGCAGCTGCAGCCGCTTGGCCCGGCCCCGGGCGCCGGCGATCAGCACGATGTCGCCGCGCGGGATGCCGAGGGCCTTCGCCAGATGGGCGATCAGCGCGGCATTGGCCGCACCCTCGACAGGCGGGGCCGCGACCCGGAGCTTCAGCCAGCAGCCGGAGTCGTCCTGCAGGATGCCCTCGATCCGGGTGGCGCCGGCGCGCGGGGTCAGCCGCACGGCAAGCTCCACGCCCTCCGGCGTCTCGCGCCACGGCAGGTCCCGGGACAAGGCTCACGCCCGGCGGCGGCGCCCCTCGCGACGGCCGCGGGCACCGGCCTCGACCTCGCCCTCGGCGAGCGGGGCCTTGTTGGCCTTGATCCATTCCGCTCCCCAGGGGTCGTTGTTCATCAGGAGGTTCGCGGCGCGGATCGCCTCCATCTCCTGCGGGCGCACGGGGTTCATGATCGCCGAGGTCATGCCCGAGGCGATGGCCATGGGCAGGAAGGCCGCGTTGATGCCGTGCCGGTTCGGCAGGCCGAAGGAGACGTTCGAGGCGCCGCAGGTGGTGTTGACGCCCAGTTCCTCGCGCAGGCGGCGCACGAGGGCGAAGACCTGCAGGCCCGCGGTCGCCATGGCGCCGATCGGCATGACGAGCGGGTCCACCACGATGTCATGGGCGGGGATGCCGAAGTCGGCGGCGCGCTCCACGATCTTCTTCGCCACGGCGAAGCGCACGTCGGGATCCTCGGAGATGCCGGTGTCGTCGTTGGAGATGGCGACGACCGGCACGTTGTACTTCTTCACCAGCGGCAGGACGAGTTCCAGCCGCTCCTCCTCGCCGGTGACGGAATTGAGCAGCGGGCGGCCGTGGGCGACCTGGAGGCCCGCCTCGAGCGCGCCGGGCACCGAGCTGTCGATCGAGAGCGGCACGTCGACGAGGCCCTGCACCAGCTCGATCATCTGGCGCATCAGCGGCGGTTCGGTCTCGTTGGGGTTGGGGTTCGAGTTGTAGACGACGCCCGCGTTCACGTCGAGCATCGAGGCGCCGCAGGCGACCTGCTCCAGCGCGTCGTGCTCGACGGTGGAGAAGTCGCCGGCCTCGAGCTCGGCGGCGAGCTTCTTGCGGCCGGTCGGGTTGATGCGCTCGCCGATCACGCAGAACGGCTGGTCGAAGCCGATGACGACGGACTTCGAACGGGATTCGACTACGGTGCGGGTCATCCGGCCTCCGGGGATTCAGGCGGTTGCGGCGCGGCTCGGGGCGGTGCCGTGGGTCTCGGTGTATTCGGTGGTCTTCAGGATGCCGCCGAGGGGGAAGAAATGCACCGATTCGATGGGGAAGCCGGGGTTCGCCGCCTTGTGCCGGGCGAGCTCGGTCAGGAACTCGGTCGGCTCGAAGGGCAGCATCAGCTTGGTCAGGTCGGCGGCGCGGCGCTGCAGCACGCGCAAGCTGGGGCCGACGCCGCAGGACATGGCGAACTTGATCATGGTCTGGAGCTTCGCCGGGCCCGCGACGCCGATGTGGATGGGCATCCCGATGCCCGCGGCGCGCAGCCGCTCGGCCCAGGCGATGACCGGCCCGGCCTCGAAGCAGAACTGGGTGACGATCGCCATCTCGGCGTCGGTGCGGCTGCGGAAGGCGTCCTTCCAGCGCAGGGCGGCCATCGCCTCGGTGTCCGAGCCGTCGGGGTCGATGTCGCGGTTGCCCTCGGGGTGGCCGGCGACATGCAGACGGGTGAAGCCGTGCCGGTCGAAGACGCCGGTCTCGAGCAGCTGCATCGAGGTCGCGAACGCGCCGCGGGGGGCGTCGACACCGCCGGCCAGCACCAGTGCCTGGTGCACGCCGGCATCGGCATAGGTCGCGACCATGCGCTCGAGCTCGGCGCGGTCGGCGATGATCCGGGCGGGGAAATGCGGCATGGGCACCAAGCCCTCGTCGACGAGCCGGCGGGCGGCACGGGCCATGTCGGCGAAGTCGGTGCCGTCGATATGGGCGATGTAGACGCGGGTGCCCTGCGGCAGGATCGCGCGGAAATCCTCGATCTTCTCGGCGGTGCGCGGCATCACCTCGATCGAGAAGTCCTGCAGGAACTGCGCCAGTGCCGGCGTGTCGCCGAGGGCCGGGGCCTTGGACTTGCGGGCAAAGGAAAGAATGGAAGCCATCAGCTCGCTCCAGCGCATCAGGATTTCGGATTGGCCCAGCCGTCGTTCGCGATCAGGGTCCTGATCGCGTCGGGACTAAACTCCGCTTCCAGCCGCGCCGC
The DNA here is from genome assembly GCA_964575795.1 of uncultured Rhodobacterales bacterium. Classification (GTDB taxonomy): domain Bacteria; phylum Pseudomonadota; class Alphaproteobacteria; order Rhodobacterales; family Rhodobacteraceae; genus Amaricoccus. Next base: position 6,798 of record CAZNSP010000021.1, on the reverse strand, counting down.
TTCGCCGGAAGCGACATCTGCGGCATCGCCCTCGACATGGTAGGGCGTGCCGCGCCGCCATTCCGCGAGATAGGCGTCGGAGTCCCGCGCGCCCACCTTCATCGCGCAGCGGTCGATCGCCTGCTCGAACCGCTCGGGCAGCTGGACCTTGGCGGCGCGGCGGCCGGTGCCGACGACGACCTGCGCGGGGATGTCGCGCCAGTAGAGGATGGTGACGTCGGGCATGGGGCTGCGGGACCGGGAAATTGCTGACGGGCCGACAAATAGCCTTTGTGCCGGCCGGGTTCCAGTGTATGAATGGCAACTGCAAGACTCATTGACGGTTTGGACCGACGCACATGACCCAGAATCACCGGGCTCTTCCGAGCCTGTCTTTCGAATTTTTCCCCCCACACTCTCCGGAAGCCTCGCTCCGTCTCTGGCGGTCGGTCGAGCGTCTGGCGCCGCTGGCCCCGCAGTTCGTCTCGGTGACCTATGGCGCCGGCGGCACGACGCGGGACCGGACACGCGCCGCGATCCAGACGATCCGCGACAGGGCGCGGCTGAACGTCGCGGGTCACCTGACCTGCGTCGGCGCCACGCGCGAGGAGACGCTGGAGGTCGCGCGCGGCTATGCCCGGATGGGCGTGCGGCGGATCGTGGCGCTGCGCGGCGACCCGCCCAAGGGGCAGGGCCGCTTCGTGCCGCATCCCGACGGCTTCGCGAGCGCGGCCGAACTGGTCGCGGCGCTGCGCGGCGTGGGCGATTTCGAGATCGCGGTCGCGGCCTATCCCGAGAAGCACCCCGAGGCCGAGAGCCTGAGCGCGGACATCGACAACCTGAAGCGCAAGATCGACGCGGGCGCCTCGAGCGCGATCACCCAGTTCTTCTTCGCGATCGACGATTTCCTGCGGTTCCGCGACGCCTGCGCGCGGGCAGGGATCACCGTGCCGATCATCCCCGGCATCCTGCCGGTCGAGAATTTCTCCCGGATGGTGAACTTCGCCGCGCGCTGCCATGCGGCGGTGCCGGACTGGATGCACCGCGCCTACGGCAATGCCGAAGACGAGGCTTCGGCCTACCTCCTGTCGGTCTCGATCGCGTCGGAGAAATGCGACCGGCTGATCCGCGAAGGGGTCGGGCACCTGCATTTCTACACACTCAACAACCCCGACCTGACCTTCGACGTCTGCCGGGCGCTCGGCTATGCGGCGGCGCCGCTGGCGGCGGCCGAGGTCGGGGGTGCCGCCTGAGACGGCCTTTGTCGCCAGAGGCTTGGCTTGCCTTGAGGGCGGTTGTCATGTACCGTTAACGCAATGGTGCGGTCGCCGGCCGCACTGCATCGATTGGTTAACGCATGGCGCAGGAGCCCTTTGATCCTGCGCAGGAAAAATACGCGCTGGCGTCACGACGTCGTGCCTGCAGGCCTGCGCAGACCGAACCCGAACTGTATGCGGCCCTCGATCTGGGCACGAACAGTTGCCGCATGCTGATCGCCGCCCCGGAGGGCGGTCATTTCCGCGTGGTCGACGCCTTCGCGAAATCCGTGCGCCTCGGCTCGGGTCTGGAGCGCACCGGGCATCTGTCGCGCTCGGCGATCTTCCGTACGCTGCAGGCGCTCGAGGTCTGCGCCGAGAAGCTGGACCGCTACGGCGTGTCGAATACCCGGATGGTGGCGACCGAGGCCTGCCGCAGGGCGCGGAACGGCAACCACTTCCTCGCCACCGTCGCACGCCAGACCGGGCTGCGGCTGGAGGTGATCCGGCCCGAGGAGGAGGCGCGGCTGGCGGTGATCTCCTGCGCGCCGCTGGTCAGCGCGATGGCCAAGCAGGTCCTCGTCTTCGACATCGGCGGCGGGTCCACGGAGCTCGTCTGGATCGACCTGAGCGAGGTCGCGCCCGAGGCGCGGGCGCAGGCGATCGTCAACCTGGAATTCGGCGGCGAGGTGGCGGGGCAGGGAGCCGCGCGCATCGTCGATTTCATCTCGGTGCCGCTGGGCGTGGCCACGCTGCACGAGAAGTTCGCCGACGTGGAGGACGACAGCGCGCGTTTCGCGCTGATGTCGTGGTATTTCGAGGAACAGATCTCCGGTTTCAAACCGTATCTGGACATCCCCGCCTCCGAGGGCGAGGCGTTCCAGATGATCGGGACCTCGGGCACGGTGACGACCGTCGGCGCGGCGCATCTGGGGCTGAAGCGCTACGACCGGCGCAAGGTGGACGGGATGCACCTGACCTCGCTCGCCATCGACGAGGTGATCGGCCGGTTCCTGAAACTGGGGCCCGAGGGGCGGCGGCGCGACATCGGGCTCGGCCGCGACCGGTCGGAGCTGATCATGTCGGGGGCGGCGATCCTGCAGACGCTGCTCAGGATCTGGCCGACCCGGTCGATGCGGGTCGCCGACCGGGGCCTGCGCGAGGGGATGCTGTTCTCGATGATGAGCGCGCGCGGGGCGTTCCGTTCGGGCCTTGCACCGGAGTGATGCGGCGATGAGCCAGAAGGACGGCAAACCCACCTCCGGGCGGGGACAGCGCGACCTGCGGGTGCGGGTGAAGACCGCGAAGGGCCGGCGGCTGTCCTCGACGCTGTGGCTCGAGCGGCAGCTGAACGACCCCTACGTGCGGCGGGCGCGGGCCGAGGGCTATCGCGGGCGGGCGGCCTACAAGCTGATCGAGATCGACGACCGGTTCCGCTTCCTCGTGCCCGGGGCGCGGGTGGTGGACCTCGGCTGCGCGCCGGGCGGCTGGTGCCAGGTCGCGGTGGCGCGGGTGAACGCGCTCGGCCAGAAGCCGGGCAAGGCGGTGGGCCGGGTGCTGGGGATCGACCTGCAGGCGGTCGATCCGATCGCCGGTGCCGAGATCCACCAGCTCGACTTCCTCGAGGAGGGCGCGGACCTGCAGGTGAAGGACTGGCTGGGCGGGACGGCCGAGGTGGTGCTGTCGGACATGGCGGCGGCATCCTCGGGCCATCCGCAGACCGACCATCTGCGGATCATGGCGCTGGTCGAGGCGGCGGCGGAATTCGCCTGCGATGTGCTGGAGCCGGGCGGGACCTTCGTCGCCAAGGTGCTGGCCGGCGGGGCCGAGGCGGCGCTGGTCGCGCGGCTGAAGCAGGCCTTCGCGAAGGTCCAGCACGTGAAGCCCCCGGCGAGCCGGGCGGATTCCTCCGAGAAGTACCTGGTCGCGACCGGGTTCCGCGGGACGCCGCCCGCCGGCTGACGCGGCTCAGAACTTCAGGCCGAGCGCGAAGCCGCCGAGCATGTAGCAGAAGCCGGTGATCAGCATGATCCCGACGATGTTGAGTACGAAGCCGCCGCGCGCCATCTGGGCGATGGTCACCGCTCCGGTGCCGAAGACGATGGCGTTCGGCGGCGTGCCGACCGGCAGCATGAAGGCGCAGGTCGCGGCGAAGGCGGCCGGGATCAGCAGCGTCATCGGATCGGCGCCGATGCCCACCGCGACCCCGCCGAGCACCGGGATGAAGGTGGCGGCGGTCGCGGTGTTGCTGGTGATCTCGGTCAGGAACAGCACGATCGCGGCGACCGCCGCGACGAGCAGCACGATCGGCAGGACGCCGAGGCCGGTGACCTGCGCGCCGAACCAGCCGTCGAGCCCGGTCGCGGCGACCGCCCCCGCGAGGCTGAGCCCGCCGCCGAAGAGCAAGAGCACGCCCCAGGGCAGGCCGTCCTCGGCATCCTTCCAGTTCAGCACCATCTCCGTCCTGCCGCGGCCCGGCATGATGAACATGGCGATGCCCGCGGCGACGGCGATCGCGGTGTCGTCGAGCCGGCCGAAGACGCCGAGCCGGTCGCCGAGCCCCGGGATGGTCGCGAGCAGGCCCGGCACCACCCAGAGGAAGGCCGCGGAGCCGAAGACGATCATCACCATCTTCTCGCCCTGGCTGAGCGGGCCGAGCTTGCGGATCTCGTCCTCGATCATCTCGCGCCCGCCGGGGATCTCGGCGAGCCGGAACCGGTAGAGCACGCGGGTCATCAGCACCCAGCCGATCAGGATGAAGGTGATGGCGAGCGGCAGGCCGAGCATCATCCATTCGAGAAAGCCGATCCTGCGGCCGAGCTCGTCCGCCGCATAGCCCGCGACGATGGCGTTCGGCGGGCTGCCGAGCAGCGTGCCGAGCCCGCCCATGCTCGCCGACCACGCGATTGCGAGCACGAGGCAGATGCCGAAACGGCGCAGGTTCTCGTCCCGGATCGGGTCGACATGGCCGGCGCGGTGCCGGCCGGTGGCGGCGGTCGGCCCGCGCGCGCCGCGCTCGGTGACGAGCGTCAGGACCGATAGCCCGATCGGCAGCATCATCAGCGTCGTCGCGGTGTTCGAGACCCACATCGACAGGAAGCCGGTGGCGAGCATCAGCCCGAGCACGATCCGCGCCGGCTCGACCCCGACCCGGCGCAGGGTGAGGAGCGCGACACGGCGGTGCAGGTTCCATTTCTCCATGGCGATCGCGATCAGGAATCCGCCGAGGAACAGGAAGACGATCGAACTCGCATAGGGCGCGGTGGCCTGCGCGACGGTGCGCTCGGTCAGCGCGGGGACCAGCACGATCGGCAGCAGCGAGGTGGCGGCGAGCGGGATCGCCTCGGTCATCCACCAGATCGCCATCAGCGTCGCGATCGCCGCGACCCAGCGCGCGTCGGGCGGGAGTCCCTCGGCCCCGCCGAGGGCGAGCCAGACCGTTGCGGCCGCGGCCAGCCCGAGTACGCACACGCCCCAGATCAGGGCGGCGGATCGCCGGCCCGGCGACGCATCCTCGGCGCATTCCTCGAAATCACCCTGTCGGCGCGGCGCGTCGACCATCTGCATCCCTCCCGGTCTTCACGGGACTCTGTCTCAACTCCCGGCTCCGGACAATCCGCACGCATGGGTCGGATCGCGCGGGGTAACCGGATCGGGGACGGTGGTGGCCGCCGGCCGCCGGAATGCCGCCGGGCCCTTTTCTTTTCCTGCGCTGCGTGAAATAGGACGGTGCCACATCCCGACAGCCGCGGAGACATGGCATGGAACTGCGCGAGGCCTTCACCTTCGACGACGTGCTGCTGGTTCCCGGACCCTCGGACGTGCTGCCCGCGGCGGTCGACACACGGACCCAGGTGACGAAATCGGTCACGCTGAACATCCCGCTGATCAGCGCCGCGATGGACACGGTGACCGAATCGAAGATGGCGATCGCGATGGCGCAGGCGGGCGGCATGGGCGTGATCCACCGCAATCTCGACATCGAGGCGCAGGCGGCCGAGGTGCGGCGGGTCAAGCGGTTCGAATCCGGCGTGGTCTATGCGCCGGTGACGCTCTCTCCCGACCAGACGCTGAAGGACGCGAAGGCGCTGCAGGAGCGCTACAAGATCACCGGCTTTCCGGTGGTGCGCGGCGACGGGGTCGTGGTGGGGATCGTGACCAACCGCGACATGCGCTTCGCGACCGACGACGCGACGCCGGTCAGCGAGATGATGACCGGCGACAACCTCGCCATGCTGCGCGAGCCCGCCGATCTCGGCCAGGCCAAGAGCCTGATGGAGGCGCGGCGGATCGAAAAGCTGCTGGTCGTCGACGAGGGCAACCGGCTGACCGGGCTCCTGACGCTGAAGGACATCGAACAGGCGGTGGTGAACCCGCTCGCCTGCAAGGACACGCTCGGGCGGCTGCGGGTGGCGGCGGCGACGACGGTGGGCGACGCGGGCTACGAACGCTCGGCCGCGCTGATCGAGGCGGGTGCCGACATCGTGGTGGTCGACACCGCCCACGGCCATTCCTCGAGCGTGATCCGCGCGGTGGAGCGGATCAAGGCCGAGTGGCCCGAGGCGCAGATCGTGGCCGGCAACGTCGCGACCGCCGCGGCGACCCGGGCGCTGATCGACGCGGGCGCGGATGCTGTGAAGGTCGGGATCGGCCCGGGCTCGATCTGCACCACCCGGATCGTCGCGGGCGTGGGCGTGCCGCAGATGACCGCGATCCTCGACTGCACCGCCGAGGCGGGGCGGACCGGGCATCCGGTGATCGCCGACGGCGGCATCAAGTATTCCGGCGACTTCGCCAAGGCGATCGCGGCGGGCGCCCATTGCGCGATGGTGGGCTCGATGCTCGCCGGCACCGACGAGGCGCCGGGCGAGGTGATCCTCTACCAGGGGCGCAGCTTCAAGTCCTACCGCGGCATGGGCTCGGTCGGCGCGATGGCCCGCGGCTCGGCCGACCGCTACTTCCAGAAGGAGGCGAGCGCGGACAAGCTGGTGCCCGAGGGGATCGAGGGCCAGGTGCCCTACAAGGGCGCGGTCTCGGCGGTGCTGCACCAGCTCGTCGGCGGCCTGCGCGCGGCGATGGGCTACACCGGCAGCGCCACGATCGCCGAGATGCGCACCAACTGCCAGTTCGTCCGCATCACCAACGCCGGCCTCCGCGAAAGCCACGTGCACGACGTGCTGATCACGAGGGAGAGCCCGAACTATCGTATTGGATAGGTTACAGTTTTTGCGGACAGCCTTGTGGCGCGAACCGCGATATTGGCAGTTTCCGGCAGGAACAGGCAGGGAACATAGGTGGTTTACAGATTCGCGGCAGATTCGGCAGTCACGCTGAATCTGTTAATCCGAATCTGTCCGCAATTTGCCTTTCAAGATAGCCACGTTCAAGCAGATTCCGCGAACGCAACCGGCGCCTGGCCCGCGGCGTGTCCGGCGGCAGAGCACAAGTGTCAATCGGCTCGCAATTTTGGCTCTGACTCATGTGTGGATGCCCCCTGACGCGCAAGGATGTTGATTTCCGCTGAGAACTGACCCGGGCTTTCCATCGAGAAGTGACCCGCCTG
>CAZNSP010000020.1:0-70282 GCA_964575795.1 uncultured Rhodobacterales bacterium | reverse complement strand
TTCGGCGCTGCAGAGGGCGCCTGTCCGTATTCGCAACAGGGATGATGGCGGAGGGGATGGGCCTGCCGTCGAACCTTCTCTGCCCTTTAACACGTTGATTCATTAGTGCGAATTCCAGGCGATCTCCTTCAGATTGTGCTTTGACGTCGATGGGCCCCGCTTCCACAACGAATGACGCGCAAGCGCGAGAGTTCCCCGGCTTCGACCTCCTTCCCCTCGCGGGACGGTGGCGTTACGGCTCTCGGGCGAGGTCTTGAAGTAGCGGAAGGGCGATCGCTGAGTCATGGCGACCGGCTACGGGGCTAGTTGCACCCGTGGCAACCGGGTTCCTTTTACAGGTCCGCAGGCAGCCTTCCGCCGATTTGTGCGTCTTCGGCTCTTGTCGGCTGACCGGAAGGACGTGGGTGGTTGCGAGGCGAGCGCCTCCCAACTAAGCGGACACGCGGACGGCGGGCAAGGCCGCGTCAACGTGGGACGACGACATTTGACCCTTCGACCAATCCGAGGACTACGCACGCTTGTGGGTTGCGTCCTTCCGGAGCGAAGATTGTTCATCCGGTCCGGCGACCATGTCCGGTTCGTTCGCCTGAGCCCCGGAAGGCAGGCCCTCGCCTGGGCTGGTGGAGCGTTTCTGGTGGCGTGGTGCCTGACGGTCACGTCAGTCCTGATCATGAACTCCATCGACTTCCTAACCATGCGCGAGCAGGCCAAGCGAGAGCAGGCGCTCTTTGAGGACCGCGCTCTCGCACTCGGCGGGGAGCGCGACCAGCAGGCGATGGAAGCACTCGCGGCCCAAGAGCGGTTTGCAGCCGCCACGGTGCAGATGTCGTCGATGCAGAGCGACCTGCTTGCGCTCGAGACCCGCCGCCGCGAGATGGAGAGCGAGTTGCAGGCGGCCCAGGCCACTCTGCGCCGTACGATGGACGCGCGCGCTGCCGCAGTGTCTGCGTCGCAGGACCCGAGATCTGAGGAACTCGCCGCCACACTCGACCTACTGACCCTCGCCCTGACCGAAACGGTGGTCGAGCGTGATCAGGCCGCCACCAAGGCCAAGGAGGCCGTTCTTCTTGCCGGCGAGCTGGAGTTCGATCTGCGGCTGAGAAAATCCGAGAGTAATCGAATCCTGCTGCAGATCGAGGAGGCTCTGATCGCCTCGGTGGAGCCGCTCGACGAGGTGCTCCGTGAGGCCGGACTGGACTCTGAGGCGGTACTCGCATCCGCTGGCGATGGTCACTCAGCCCCGAAGGAAGCCTTGGTTCCCCTTGCGGTCTCCACGAGGGGAATAGCCTCGCTGGATGACGAGACCGTGCGCGCGAACCGCATTCTCGAGCGGCTCGACGAGCTCAGCCACTATCGCTTGGCCCTTGAATCGCTGCCGCTCGCCATGCCGGTCCAGGACGCCTTCCGGTACACCTCGCCCTTTGGCCGGCGCTGGGGGCAAATGCACAAAGGGGTCGACATGGCAGGGCCTGTCGGCACCCCCGTCTACGCCACGGCCGACGGGGTCGTCACCTTCGCCGGCTGGCAGAACGGCTACGGGCGGATCATCATCGTTCGCCACCCCTTCGGTCTGGAGACCCGCTACCCGCACCTCAACGCCATCCGCGTCGAGGTGGGCCAGGAAGTTGCGCGCGGCGAGCGGGTCGGCGACATGGGTAACTCGGGCCGCTCCACGGGATCCCACCTCCACTACGAGGTGCGCGTGAACGGTGAAGCGGTCGATCCGATGGGCTACATTCGCGCCGGCCGGGACCTCCTCTGAGCGCGCCCGCGCGCGCCGGTAGCCGGGCTCTTGCTACGTCAGTGAGGCGAAGGGGCGTCGAACTGCACGTAGAGGTGCTCGACGATCTCGAACTGAAGGTCATGGAACTTGCTTGGGCCCGGTTCGCGGCATGACGCGGGAACTGCACTGCCTGCAGTACGGCGAGCCCGAAATCCAGTACGAGATTGTCCGCCGCCCGAGGAAGACACTGGAGATCGCTGGTGAGCCTGCTGCGACAACGTCGATCCGATCATGACCGAAGGTCATGCGCTCGTCCGCCGGCCGCCGTGCGATCTTGCGCGCGCGAAGGCGCTGAGGGCGAGGCTGCCCGAGAGGATTCGGCAGACAATCTGGGCGCCGGTCAAGCGCGTTGGCCCAGATAAGCAATGGTGACCCGCCGGTCGCGGGACGCGGGGCTGATATGGGCGTGGCCGTGATCGTGAGGCATCGTCTTCTCTCTCAGGTCTCGGCGTCACCTTGATGGACCGCCTTGTGGTGCTCGCCATGCGCGTCGCGCAGGATTCCGATGCCGCCCCAAGCGGCGACGCCGGCGACGGCGATACCGACCACCAGATCGGGCCAATTGCTGCCCAGCCACCAGACGAGACCGCCTGCGACGAGAATTCCGCCGTTTGAAATGAAGTCGTTGATACTGAAGGTGTTGGCCGCTCTGACATTCACGTCCGGATCCTCGAGTCGACCAAGAAGCCGGATGCAGACGCCATTCACGACCGCGGCAATGAGCGCCATGGAAATCATGAGCGGGCCGAGCGGCTCGGAACCGGTGTAGTAGCGACGAACAGCATCGATCAGGATGCCAACCGCCAGAATCAGCAGCAGGCCCCCCGACAAGTTCGCGGCCCAACGCTTCCATTTGTCCGAACGAGACAGCGCGAAAAGGCTGATGGCGTAGACGAAGCTGTCGGAGGTGTTGTCCAGACCGTTGGCGATCAGCGCACTGGAGTCGCCCAGTGCGCCGGTCGCGAAGAAGCCGAACGCAATGGCAACATTCAGCAGCAGAACCGTCCAGAGCGTACGGCGCTGACGTTCATCCGGATCCTTTGACAGTTTTCTGGACATCAGGTTCGCCTCCGTTCGTACTGGCCGGCGGATCAAGGCGGCTCCATCCACCCTGCAGGCGCAAACCACTCGATCCTCGCCGGAAAAGGGTAGCCCTTTGCCCAAGAATCGGTCGAGAGACAGTTTTGGTTCCTCTGGTCCCCAGAAGTTCGAGGGCGGCGCGTGGATTTATGCCCAGCGCTGCGCGGGCCGGGCGGGTTCACGGCAGCGCCCGCAAGGCAGACGCGGCCGCCTGTCACGTCCGGGCGATCGGGTCGCTCGGCCAGCCACGTCCAGAGGATCGACGCCACGATGCAGACGCTTCGGAGTCGATCTGCGCCAGGAACCGGCCGAAGGCGATCAGGCTCGCCACGCCCGGCCCGAGCGAAGCCGCGGAGGCGCCGAGGCGCCACAATGGCGAAACAGCCCGCGATCTCGCGCCAAAGCCGCGGCGGCATAGATCGTCAAGGTCGGCAGCGCCGTCATTCAGCCGCCGCCGTCGGCACGTCGTGGTCATGTGCGCAGTGGGAATGGTCGCTCAGCGACTCGATTACGCGGCAGTCGGCGATGGTCCCTTGTGCGCATTGCCGGATCATCCGCTCCAGCTCGGCTTCCAGCGCCGTCAGCTGCGCGATCCGGGCCTTCACCGCAGCGAGTTGCTCCTTCGCGATGATGTCGGCGGCTGCGCAGGATTGGTCGGGCTGGTCGGAGAGGCTCAGAAGGTCGCGGATGGCGTCCAGCGGAAACCCGAGTTCGCGCGCGTGGCGAATGAAAGCCAGCCGATCCTGTGCGGACTTTCCGTATAGACGCTGGTTGCCGGCGCTGCGCTCCGGCTCGGGCAGGAGGCCGATCTGCTCGTAGTAGCGGATGGTCGGCACCTTCACCCCGGCCGCCTCACCCAGTTTTCCGATGGTGAGCATCAGATTCCCTCTTGAAGCTACAGTAGCTAGAGACATTAAGTTCCCGATTCGATGAAGGCAACTGCCCGATCGGGGCGAAGGAAAGACGATGACGGGAACCGACGTGGAAACAGCGACGGCCTGCGACTGGACCGTTTCGGGCATGGATTGCGGCTCCTGCGCGACCAAGATCAAGGATGCGGTCGGGCGCCTCCCCGGCGTCAGCGGCGTGGAGGTCGGCATCATGTCCGAGCGTCTGCGCCTGACCCTGGACGAGGCGCAGACCGGCCGCGACAAGGTTGAAAAGACGGTCCGGGCCCTTGGATACGGCATCGCACCACGCGCCGCGGCGGCCAAGAACGAGTTTGTGATGCCCGGCGGCCCGAAGGCCGGCACGGCCGCGACACGAGACGAAAGCGGCCACGGCAGCCCCAGCCATGTCCATGACGACCCGGCAGACCGCGGCAAGCGCTGGTATCAGACGGGCAAGGGCAAGCTCGTCATCTTTACCGCTCTCCTACTGGCGGTGGCCTGGGGCATAGAGTTGCTGGCGCCTCAGTTCGGCAAGTGGGCCTTTGTCGCCGCCTGCCTGATCGGCGTGGCACCGGTGGCGCAACGCGCCTTTGCCGCCCTGCGGCTGGGCCAACCGTTCACCATCGAAAGCCTGATGACCGTGGCTGCCATCGGCGCCCTTTTCATCGACGCGGCCGAGGAGGCGGCACTGGTCGTGTTCCTGTTCGCGGTCGGCGAGGTTCTGGAAGGTGTCGCGGCGGGCAAGGCCCGGGACGGCATTCGGGCTCTGGCCAATCTGGTGCCGAAGACCGCATTTCTTGAACTGAATGGCGTCACGAAAGAGGTTCCGGCCGCCAGCCTGCGGGTCGGGCAGTTCGTGCTCGTCCGCCCCGGCGACCGCGTCCCGGCGGATGGCGAGATCGCCAAGGGCACATCCGGCATCGACGAAAGCCCGGTCACCGGCGAGAGCATGCCGAAAACGCGGGGGCCGGGCGATCCGGTCTTTGCCGGGTCGATCAACACCGAGGCCGTGCTGCGCGTAATGGTCACGAAGGCGGCCGAGGACAACACCATCGCCCGCATCATCCGTCTGGTCGAAGAAGCCGAGGAGGCCCGCGCGCCGACCGAACGCTTCATCGACCGCTTCAGCCGCTGGTACATGCCCGCCATCGTCACCGTGGCGGCGCTGGTCGTGCTGGTGCCGCCGCTGGCCTTCGCTCAGCCTTGGGATACCTGGATTTATCGTGGCCTTGCGCTTCTGCTGATCGGCTGCCCCTGCGCGCTGGTCATCTCGGTTCCGGCCTCAATCGCCTCGGCGCTATCCACCGGCGCGCGGCGCGGCTTGCTGATGAAGGGTGGCGCGGTGATCGAGGCGGCCTCGAAGGTCAGCCGCATCGCCTTCGACAAGACCGGCACCCTGACCCACGGGCGGCCGATGGTTACCGATATCGTGACCTTCGGCGCCACCACCGAGGCCGAGCTTCTGGCCGTGGCGGCGGGCGTCGAGACCGGATCCAGCCATCCGCTGGCCATCGCCATCCTGAACAAGGCCACGGAAGCGGGCGTTGCAGCCCTGCCGTCGCGCGATGCCAGGGCGCTGATGGGCAAGGGCGTGATCGCGACAGTCGGGGACGCAGCGGCCTGGGTGACCTCCCCCCGCCATGCGATGGAGAACGGCGGCCTCGACGATCCTGGCCTGCGCCAGGCCACCGTCTTCGAAGAAGAGGGCAAGACCGCCGTTGCGGTGTTCCGTGAAAAGACCCCGCTCGGCCTGATCGCCATGCGCGACGAACCCCGCAAGGACGCGGCCGAGGCGGTCCGGCAGCTCAAGGACATGGGTGTCGCCCCGGTCATCCTGACCGGAGACAATCCGCGCACGGCCGCTGCCATTGCCGGGGGCCTCGGCATGGAGTTCCAGGCCGACATGATGCCCGAGGACAAGCTCACGGCGATCCGCGACATGAGCGAGCACGGTGGCGTGATGATGATCGGCGACGGGATCAACGACGCCCCCGCGCTGAAACAGGCGGATGTCGGCGTGGCTATGGGGTCAGGAACCGACGTGGCCTTGGAAACCGCCGATGCGGCGATCCTTCGCGACCGGGTGATCGATATCCCGGCGATGATCCGGCTCGCCCGTGCGGCAATGGCCAACGTCCGGCATAACGTGGCGATCGCGCTCGGCCTCAAGGCGGTGTTTCTGGTGACGACCATCCTCGGGATCACCGGGCTCTGGATTGCCATCCTCGCCGATACCGGCGCAACGGTGCTGGTCACGCTCAATGCGCTGCGGCTTCTCGCTTTCAAGCCCGAACGCGAGGCATGACGCATGATCTCCGGCTTTGGCTGGGCCGTCCTGGTCCTGATCTTCGGCTATCTGGCGCTGTTCCTCTGGGGCATCGCCATCGCGGCAGATGCATCTGGCCGCTCTGTCTGGCTTTTCGGGCGGGCGTCCGGACGCGACCGCTGGGCGGCCTTCGGCTTTCGTGCGGCCTTCGTCGTCGCCTTGTTCGGGCCACTCTTCTGGCTGGCCTGGCCGATCCTGCACAAGGCCGACCCGCTCTGGACCGAGGGAGAGGTGGCTGCGCTTGGTGCGGTTGGCGTGTTCCTCGCCGGGGTCGGCGCGATGGTGGCTTTTGCCGCGCAGATGTCGATGGGCACATCGTGGCGCGTCGGGGTCGCAAGCGATGCCACGGGCGATCTCGTCTCGGGCGGGCTTTACCGGTTCAGCCGCAATCCGACCTTCCTCGGGCAGTTCGCGCTGCTTGCGGGCGTCGGCTTCGCAATCCCTTCACTCCCGACGATCCTTGCGCCGCTGCTCTTCCTCGGATCGGCCTCCTTGCAGATCCGGTCCGAGGAAGCTGTCCTGCGCCAGTCCCTTGGCGCGGAGTATGAGCGCTACGCGGCTTCAGTCCCGCGCTGGATCGGCTTGCGCCGCAGGAGCGTCAAATGAGCACCCGGCTGATCGTTGCCCTGATCGGTATCACCACGCTGGCCGATCAACTGACGAAGGCGGCGGCGCTGGCGCTGCTCTCTCGCGACGAGACGGTTCCCGTTCTTCCCGGCTTCAGCCTGACGCTCGGCTTCAACGAGGGATCGAGCTTCGGCATGCTGTCGGACGTAATGGCGGGCAAGCCACTGCTGATGGCGGCCCTGACAGGATTTCTGACCCTGATCTTCGCCGTCATGGCAGTCCGGGCGCCGCGCCCGTTCGAGCGGGCCGGTCTTGCGCTGGTCGTTGGCGGTGCGCTTGGCAACATCATCGACCGGCTGCGGCAGGGCGCCGTGACCGACTTCCTCGACCTCTATTGGCGCGACTGGCATTGGCCCACGTTCAACGTCGCGGATATTGCCATCACGCTTGGCGCGGTGTGCATCCTCGCAGCCTCTCTTCCCGCACGCCGTCGCAAGGAGCCTGTTCTTGACCAACACTGACGTACAGAGCCTGTCCCACGACGACTTGCACCTTACGGCCGCATTCCTGATCGCGCTGGCGGCAACACTTGGCGCGCTCTTCATCGGCGAGGTGCTGGGACAGACGCCCTGCACGCTCTGCTGGTATCAGCGCATCGCCATGTTCCCGCTGGTGCCGATCCTTGGCCTGTCGCTGTGGCGAAGCGACGGCATGGCCCGCCCATACGCCCTGCCGCTGGCGCTGGCGGGTCTGGCGTTGGCCGCCTGGCATTCCGGGCTTTACATGGGGCTAATCCCGCAGGACATCGCACCCTGCACCAAGGATGGCCCGTCCTGCTCTGGTCCGGCGCAGATCATTCTGGGCCTGCCTATTCCCTACCTGTCGCTGGCAGCCTTTGCCGCGATCCTTGCCTGTCTCATCTTGCCCAAAGGAAACCGCATATGAACCGCCGCACTCTCTTGATCGGGGCTCCGGCTCTTGGGCTTGTCGCATTCGGCGGCGGTGCGTCCATCCTGAACCGCCAGCGTCAGGCCGAGGCCGAAGCGCTCGCTGCCGCCACCCCCGCGGTGGATCCATCCCTTCTGATCCGCGCCCATTCCCCCATCTTCGGCCCCGAGGATGCTCCGGTTACCTTGGTCGAGTTCTTCGACCCCTCCTGCGAAGCCTGCCGAGCCTATCATCCGGTGGTGCAGGAAATCCGGCGGCAGTTCCCGAAGCAGGTCCGGGTCGTGCTGCGCTACACGGTGTTCCACGAAGGCTCGGACGAAGCGGTGCGCATCCTCGAAACCGCGCGGATGCAGGACAAGCTCGAACCGGTGCTTGATGCGCTGCTGGAGCGGCAACCCCAGTGGGCAGTGCATGGCATGCCGAGACTGGACGTGGCCTGGCAGGTCGCGGGAGCTGCTGGCCTCGACCTCGAGCGGGCCGAAAGCGACAGGCTGTTTCCGGGGATCACCGGCATCCTCAATCAGGACATGGCCGATGTTGAAGCCCTCGGCGTCGGCCAGACGCCGACGTTCTTTCTGAACGGCACGCGACTGGAAAACTTCAGCGCGGAAAGCCTTGTCGCCGCTGTGCGATCTGCCGTGGAGAATGCCTGAACGGAAGGCTCAGGAACGGTCGGCAAAGGCCGCGAACAAGGCGAGCGTTCGCTCGCTCACGTGATGCTCGATCCCTTCGGCATCGCGCTCGGCTGTCTCGGGATCAAGACCAAGACTGAGCAGGAACCGCAACACGATCTCGTGCCGCTGTTGGCATTCCCGGGCCAGCGCCCGGCCCTCTTCCGTCAGAAAGACCGAGCGGTACTTGGCGCGGGTGATCAGGCCGTCCCGGGCCAGACGGCCGAGTGTCTTGGCGACGGTGGGCGCCGTGACACCCATCTTGGTCGCGATATCGACCGGCCGTGCCTCGCCGTGTTCGTGGATCAGTTCCGCGATCAGTTCGACGTAGTCTTCCGCCAATTCGTTGCGCCGCGCCTCTCGCACCCCTTGGAACGCCTCCGCGCGTGGGTCGGCGGGGCGCGCCTCGGGCTCGAGAGCTTCTGCTTCAGTGTGGTCATCAGCCATCATCCTTCCAGTCTCGCACGAACCGGATTGACACGTAAAGCCACAGGGATGATTATTAGCCTTGTCTAACTTGTCGCGCCGAGGCTTTGGCGTGCTGCCCACAGGGAAAGCCTTCCCCATGACTGCCAATGTCCGGAAGCAAGCGCGCGATGCGCCGTCCGAATTGGAGGCGTCCCGGTCCATCGCTCCGCCTGACGGCAACGCAGGGTCGGTTGACACGTCCCGACGCGCGTTGCTGGTCGGTGGACTGGCCGCCGCGAGTGGCGCCGCCATCATAGCGGGTGTCGCGCGGTCCCAGGCCGCGCCAGACCCGATGGCGGGCCACGACATGTCCGCCATGCCGACCGACCCCTATGCAGCACCCATGCCCGGCATGGCGCATGGCAACATGACAACGGTCGGTGTGGTCGATCACGACCGGAACGGCTTCGACCCGACAACCATGCTGACGGAGTGGGAAACGGGCCTGACCGATCTTTTGCCCGATGGCCGAACGCTGCGCACCTTCGAAGTCGCTGCCATCGACCGGGAGATCGAGATCGCGCCCGGCATCTTCTTTCCGGCCTGGACCTTCAATGACCGCGTGCCCGGACCGGCACTGAGGGCGAAGGAAGGCGAGCGGTTGCGGATCATCTTCCGCAACTATGGATCGCACCCGCATTCGATGCACTTCCACGGCATCCATTCGGCGCGAATGGACGGCGTTCCTGGTGCCGGTTTGATTGGTCCCGGCGAAGAGTTCATCTACGAGTTCGACGCCAAGCCGTTCGGATGCCACCTCTATCATTGCCACGCCCTGCCGCTGAAGCGGCACATTCACAAGGGCATGTATGGCCTGTTCGTGATTGACCCCGATCCCGCCCGGCACCCCGAGAATGCGGCCGTGGCAGCCTCGCGCGTGCTCGGCAGCCCCGAGAATGCTCGATGGCAGGAACTGGCGATGGTGATGAACGCCTTCGACACCAACTTCGACGGAGCAAACGAGATTTACGCGGTCAACACCGTGGGCCAGGCCTACATGAACGCGCCGATCCGCATCGACAAGTCGCGGCCTGTGCGCATCTATCTGGTGAACGTGACCGAGTTCGACCCGATCAACTCGTTGCACCTGCATGCGAATTTCTTTGACTACTACGATACCGGCACCACCCTGACGCCGACGCTGCGCACGGTCGATCTGATCATGCAGTGTCAGGCGCAGCGCGGGATCCTCGAGTTCAGCTTCGCCGAGCACGAGGACGGCATGTACATGTTCCACGCCCACCAGTCCGAATTCACCGAGCTTGGTTGGGTCGGGATGTTCGACGTTCGGGGGCCAGAAGCATGAGCGACCAGAGCCAACCCACCCGCCCCGCAATGATCCGGCTGCTGCTTCTGTTTGTGCCGCTGGCGGTCATGCTTGGCGCCTTCGTCTGGATCGCGTCGCTCGATCCCCTCCGCAGTTTCAACAATGGCGCGCCTCCGGTCGAGGCGCTGACGGTGGAGCGGACGATTCTGGACGAGACCGGCATCCAGATTCTGGTGCGCGCGGGCGGTTCAGAGGCCATGCAGATTGCGCAGGTTGCCGTCGACGATGCCTATTGGACGTTCACGCAGGCCCCTCCGGGGGCCGTCGCGCGTGGCACTGCCGTCTGGGTTCGCATCCCTTACCCATGGGTGCTGGGTGAGGCGCATCGTGTGGCGCTGCTGTCCAACACCGGCACGGCGTTTGAACATGAAATCGCCGTAGCCGTGCCGACGCCGAAGGCCACGGCGGGCCAGCTGCGCATTCAGGCGCTGGTCGGGGCGATTGTCGGCCTGTTGCCCGTGGCGCTCGGCCTGATGTTCTATCCGGCGATGCGCGGTGTCGGGCGGACCGGGATGAACTTCCTGCTCGCGCTGACCGTCGGGCTGCTGGCCTTCCTGCTCATCGACATGACCTTAGAGGCGCTGGAGCTTTCAGCCGGAGCCGCCGCATTGTTCCAAGGCTCGGCCATGGTCTGGCTGACGGCCTTGGCGTGCTTTCTGCTGCTGATGGCGATCGGACGCTGGCGCGGCCAACCGGAGGGTCTGGCGCTCGCCTTCTACATCGCCCTCGGGATCGGGTTGCACAACTTTGGCGAGGGGCTGGCGATCGGGGGCGCCTTTGCCGCCGGATCGGCGGGGCTTGGCACGTTCCTCGTCCTCGGCTTTGCGCTGCACAATGTGACCGAGGGGATCGGCATTGCAGCGCCGATGCTGCGGATTCGACCGCCGCTCTGGACCTTCGCAGCCCTGACGCTTCTGGCTGGCGGCCCGGCCGTGCTGGGAATGTGGACGGGCAGTCTGGCCTATGCGCCGCAATGGTCGGCCTTGGCGCTGGCGGTCGGGGCCGGTGCGATCCTGCAGGTCATGGTCGAGGTCAGCGCCTACCTGATGCGTCAGAACAGCGACCGGCAAGCGGCACTGTTTTCCCCCGCCGTTCTTGGCGGATTTCTTGGCGGGCTCGCCTTCATGTACGCGACGGCGGCGCTGATCAAGGTGTGACCCGGACCATTCCCCGGCGTCGGATCATGGCGAGATCCGGCACACCGGCTTTTGCCGGGCGCAATCCGCGCGCTTGTCGCTGACACAATCGTCGCCGTGAACATGAGCTTTCTGCGCAGCGTTCTGCTCCGCCGACGGCTCACCGTTGTGTGACGACAGGAGTTCGCTCTTGAACCTCAAGTCACTGGAGGCTTTAGGGAGGACGCAAGAAGAGGAGTGACGGATCGGATGCGATTGACACGGCTGCAAAAAAGCCTCTGGGCGGCGGCGGGTATTGCCATGCTGGGCTACGGGACGATGTTTCTGATTGCAGACCGTTTGCCCGCGCCGGTGGTCGAGGCCCCGTTCCGTCCCACCTTCGCACTCCCCGACGCCGAAGGGCGCCTGCGGACCCCGACGGAATTCGGGGGGAAACACATTCTGGTTTTCTTCGGGTTCACCAATTGCCCCGACGTCTGCCCCACGACGCTGGCCGATGTCGCTCAGGTCATGGACGATCTGGGCGACGAGGCCACGCAAGTGCAGCCGCTCTTCATATCCATCGACCCCGAGCGCGACCGCAGGCTGGGTATTGCCGAATTCACCGCTGCCTTCCATCCCACCATCCTCGGGCTTGCCGGGGATGCGAACCAGACCCGGGCTGCGGCGGACAGCTTCCGCATTCACTACGCGCGCGAAGACGATGCCGCCGCGCCCGACGGCTATTCCATGTCGCACAGCCCCGCGCTTTACCTCATCGGGCCGGAGGGGGACTGGCTGCGTCAGTTCACCTATGGCACGCCCGCCGCCGACATCCTTGCCGACCTCCAGAACCGCCTCTAGGAACATCACCATGAAGCTCCCTGTTATTGCCGTTTTTGCCTTCGGCCTTTCCGCCGGCCTCGCCCAAGCAGAACCCGTCCGGCAGGGCAACCTTGAGATCGACGCGGCCTGGGCACGCGCCTCGATCGGTACCTCGCGGCCGGGCGCCGCCTACTTCACCGTCCGCAACTTCGGCGACGAGGGCGATCGCCTGATCGGCCTGTCCTCGCCGGTCTCGACCATGACCATGCTGCACGAGACCACCCTTTCCGAGGGCATCTCCCGGATGGCCCATGTGGAGGCGGCCGAGATCCCCGCGAGCGGCGAACTCACACTCGAGCCGGGCGGGATGCACGTCATGCTGATGGAACTGGCCACACCTCTCCGGGAGGGTGCCACCTTCCCGCTGACGCTCGCCTTCGAGGCCGCGGGCGAGGTCACGGTGGAGGTGCATGTGTTCGGACCGGGCGCCACGGGACCTGCGGAATGAGCCTCTCGCGCCGGCTCCTTCTCGGCGCGGGCGCGGTCACGGCACTCGGCGCCGGCGCGCTGGGTCTGGGCTGGTGGCAAGTGGACGGGCCCGGCGCGGCGCAGCCGGCGAGCCCTACCCGCAACCTGCCTCGACCGCTGGGCGAAATGGACGTCACGCTCACGGACCATCGGGGCCGTCGGGTGACGATCTCGGACTGGGTCGGCAGGCCGAGCCTGGTTTTCTTCGGCTTCACCTGGTGCCCCGACGTCTGCCCCACCACGCTCTCGGACATCTCGCTCTGGCTGGAGGAGCTGGGGCCAGACGCCGACCGCCTCAACGTGGCTCTGATCTCTGTGGACCCCGAGCGTGACACGCCGGAGGTTCTTGCGGACTACCTCGGCTATTTCGATCCGCGCATCGTCGGTGTGACCGGAGAGCCAGGCGAGGTCGCCCGCATTCTTGGCGACTTCCGCGCGAAGGCAGAGCGCATCGAGGACGTAAACGGTGACTACACCATGAATCATACTGCCGGTGTGTTCCTGTTCCGGGCCGACGGAAGCTTTGGCAGCATCATCGACTTTCACGAGGACCGAAGGTTCGCCGTTCCCAAGATCCGGCGGGCCATGAAAAAGGAGCAACCATGATTGATCGTATTCGACGCTTCACGCAGGGCGTAGCGGTCCTGCTGACGACGACCTCGGCCGCCATGGCCGCCGATCGCGGAACGGTCCATGTGGTCGAAGGGACCGGCTGCGAATGCTGTTCCCAGTGGACCGAGTATCTGCGCCAGAACGGCTTCGAGGTGACATCCGAGGAACGCTACGGTGCTCTTCTGATCCGGCACAAAATGGACTTGGGCGTCCCGACCAGTCAGTTGTCGTGCCATACGGGAGAGATCGACGGCTATTTCATAGAAGGCCATGTCCCCGCGGCCGACATCGAGCGCCTTCTGAAAGAGAGGCCGGATGCCGCAGGGCTCGCGGTTCCCGGAATGCCCTATGGCAGTCCCGGGATGGGACCCGAAAACAAGCGTAAAGCCTACGACGTCAATCTTGTTAAGCGGGATGGCTCGGTTGAGGTGTTCTCGCACTACCCCGCCGCGCAATAATCTCCGGATGATATAAATTGCCGATGCTTCGACCGAACCGCCGTCATTTTTCGCTCACGATGCTCGCGGCTCTGGCCGCGTGCGGCACGCAACCCCCCGTCTTGAAGAGGTACCTGGGGCCTCCGGTGACACAGGTCGTCGTTCAGAAGGAGCGGCGCCGAATGTACCTGCTCAGCGGGCAGACGGTCCTGAAATCGTATGACTTCGGACTGGGAAACGAGCCCATCGGCCACAAGCAGTTTGAAGGCGACGGAAAGACCCCGGAGGGCCTCTATTACATCGACCGTTTCAATCCCCGCAGTCGATACCATCTTTCAGTGGGGATTTCCTATCCGAATGAGCGGGACCGAGCTTTTGCGGAGCAGTTCGGATTGGATCCGGGCGGTGATATCATGATCCATGGCCGCGGGCCGGAGGGAAAGCGTCTGGTCAGACAGAAGCGGGACTGGACGGCGGGCTGCATCACGGTCAGCGACGACGAGGTCGAAGATATCTTCGCGATGCTGCGCCTCGGGGTGCCGGTGATGATTTACCCCTGATATCATGGCTCGTAGGTGAGGGCGGGCCGGAGATGTCTCCGGCTCCGCCCTTCGATGGTAGATCAGAAGACCGCGACCTGTGTGCCTATCTCGGCGACCTCGTAGAGTTTCAGGACATGCTCGTTATAAAGACCGTAGCATCCGTTCGACGATTTGCGGCCGATCTTCCGGGTGTCGTGGGTTCCGTGAATCAGATATGCAGGCCATGAAAGATAAAGGCCGCGGACGCCCAGCGGATTTTCTGGCACGCCTCCTTCGACGCGTTGCGGCAGCGAAGGATCTCTCTCGCGCATGCTCGGGGTCGGGGTCCACGGAGGGTTTTCCGCTTTTCTGACGATCTCGGTCTTTCCTCTGCGGGTCAGATCCTCGGATACGGGTACCGCTGTAGGGAACAACAAGTATACCGATTCGTCGGCAGACCAGTAATGCAGCGCCCGCGAGGTCACATCAGCAAGGATGACGCCCTTTCCCAGACTCGGATAGAAATCGCTCCAATGCCACGCGCGAAATGACGACTGATTGCGGCGTTGATCGGCGTCCGGGTCTACCTGAAACACGCCGAGGTCGGGGGCCGCCCCTCCGGCGGAACCGTAGACAGGCATTCCGGTATAAGGGTCGATATTCTGTGCGAAACTCCGTCCGGCCGGAAGGACGAGCGCCGTGGCCATCAGTCCGGTCAAGAACTGTCGGCGCCCGCTCGATCGATCTGCCTGTGTCATGTCCCACCTTTCGCTTTTGTTTTCATTGCGATACTAGCTGCCCACTGCTGCCCTTCAAGAACAATGGAGATCATGACCCATAACGCCTGCGTGAGACGGATAGGCGAAGTGTCTCACGTCGACGTGACCTGGTGTTGGCGCTGGGCTGGGCTGCACCTCAGGTGGCCTCCTTCGCTACGGGCTGCAGCCGTGCTGGCCGTCCACGTCGTCGAGGGCACTGGTTGCGCCTGCTGCACCCGCGCACGGCTTCTGGGGGCGGGAAGAATGCAGTGTCACCGAAGAGTTCTACGGAGGCCCCTTTCGTGAGCCACAAGCTCGACAATGACGTACCCCAAGGAGGATGATGTCCTGCCACACCGCGCCGACCACCCATCTATCGGCCTCGCGCGCTCGTCTCGGCCTGATAGCTCCGCTCGCGTTCCGGCCACGTGCTCTTGATGTAGGCGAGCACGGCCCGGATCTCGGCGTCGCTGAGGACATCGGCAAACCCGGGCATGTCGCTCTCGTATCCGCCTCCCACGATGGCGGCGGTGCCTTCCTTGACGATCCGGAACAGGATGTCGTCCGGATGATGCCATGTGTGGCCGGTGGCGTCGTGCGGGGGAGCCGGCAGGCGCCCGGACGGAAGAGGCATTTGCCAATCCGGCTGCCCCTCGAGCTGCGCGCCATGACATGCGGCGCACTGGGTCTCGTAAATGGTGCGGCCCAGTGCGATCGTCTCGGCATTCTCCGCATCCGCCCGCAGCCCGACAAGGATCCAGGTGGCGATGAGCGCGGAGGCGGTGAGGCCGATGAGGGTTGGTATCCGGAGCATCATTTGGCATGCTGGGCGAGCCAGTCCTGCAGGAACACGATCCGCGCGCGCAGTTCGTCGCCGGTGACTTCGGCAAACTGGAGGCAGAAACGGTCTGAACGCATGTCGGCAGCACCATGATCAGCGGAACACTTCGTCTTCTCGGCCGTTCCCACAGGATGCAACGGCGCCCCCCCCCGACGAAAGCCGAATCCGTCTGGCAGAAGCTTGCGAGCGCACTGGCGCTTGTTGCAGCTGCCATGCTCATCGCCCATGGCGCGGCGGCCGGAAGTCTGGTGCCCCACAGTCATGCCCACATCTCCGTCCACGCCGAATCTTCGCCGAGCGCGACGAATGTTGCGGACCCTGTCCCCCATCACGCTCCTTCGATGGCCGTGGGGGAGGAGCCCAGCGATGACAACCATGACACGCTCGCCTGTTGCGGACATGCGTGCCTGGCAGCGCTGATCCCCGGCCGAACCCCTGATCTGAAAGAGCCGCGCAGGAGCGATCAGAAGTTTGTGGTGCCGGTCTCCCTGCTCAGCGGGCTTGCCCCGGATGGGCCGCGCCGTCCCCCGCGGGACGTCCATCTGATCTGATCGTTACCCATCGAGAGCGCGTTTCGCGCCTTGCTGCCTGGCGTCGCTCGCGCTGGAGGGATGGGAAGACGGTCTGTGGACGCGAGGAAAGTCGTCTCGTGTCATCGCTGGCTGCGAGTGCCGAGCGCCATGCTCGCTGCTTCTCTTCCCGGCGCCTTTCCGAAGATGGAGAATCCAGATGCACCAGATGTCCCCTGAAATGCAGAGCTGCATCGACGAATGCCTGCGCTGCCACAGCATTTGCCTCAGCATGGCCATGAACCATTGCCTTGAGGCAGGTGGCCGGCATGTCGAGCCGGAGCACTTCCGGCTCATGATCGCCTGCGCCGAAATTTGCCAGACCACGGCAAATTTCATGCTGATCGGCACCAGTCATCACAAGCATCTCTGCCGTGAGTGTGCCGAGATCTGTGAGGAATGCGCCCGGAGCTGCGAGCAGATCGGCGACATGCAGGAATGCGTGGATGCTTGCCGCCGGTGCGCCGAGAGCTGCCGGAAGATGGCCGCGTGACCGCGACCGAAATCAGTTACATCAAAGGAGAACCCTTATGCGCAAGTTTGAACTCGGCGCCGTCGTTGCTGCCCTTCTCGCCGCGCCCGCGGCTTTCGCCCAGGAGAGCGCGACCGGCGGGCAGGCGGGCCACATGGCGGGACAGGGAGGTCCCATGACCGACCTGTCGATCCTGCCGCAGGGCTGCCAGGACGCGATCCAGCAGTCCGGGATGCCGGGGATGATGCAGGGCATGGACATGTCCGCCATGATGGGCGGCATGGAGGGCATGGATGAGGCCCAGCAGGCCTCCATGCGGGCCATGATGGAGATGAACGGCCCGATGATGGCCACCCACACCATCAAGGACCCCGATCTCGCCTTCCATTGCGGGATGATCGCGCATCATGCGGGCGCCATCGCCATGGCAGAGGTCGAACTCCAGTACGGCGATGACGAGCAGTCGAAGGCGATGGCTCAGAAGATCATCGACGCCCAAGGCCCGGAAATCGAAGAGATGACCGCCTGGGTCGAGGAGAACGCCGGCCAGCAGTAAGGACTCGGGCCGCCGGAGCTTGAAGCTGCGGCGGCCTCAACGACCGCGACGATACATGGTGCGCGGTCAGCAGGAGACGAACCCATGTCGATGTCTCACGGCGGCCATACGGGCCACATGCCCGCGAGCGGTGATCGCAAAGCGCTCGTCATTTCGGGCTGGCTCACCGGTCTCTACTTCATCGTGGAACTCGGGATCGGCATCTGGACGGGCTCGGTCGCCGTCATGTCGGATGCCTTCCACACCTTCTCGGCCGTGGGCGGCGTGCTCATCGCTCTGGTCGCCATGCGCCTGGGAGAGCGAAAGTCCAGCCCCGCGCGCACCTTCGGCTACATTCGCGCGGAGATTCTCGGCGCCCTCTTCAACGGCCTCTTTCTCGTCGGCATGGCCATTTTCGTGCTGTGGATGGGCGCGATGCGCCTCATGGAGCCGATCGAGCTCGCCACGACGCCGATGCTGATCGCAGCAGCGGGGGGCATCGCCACGGAGCTCGTCGCCCTCTGGCTCCTGTACGAGCGCCAGAAGGACAACCTGAACATGCGGGGCGCCTACTGGCACATCCTGCAGACCTTCGTTGGCAGCTTCCTCATCATCATCTCGGCCCTGGTGATCCGCTTTACCGGCTTTCTCGCCATCGATCCGCTGCTCGGCATGGCCTTCGGGCTCGTCCTGCTCTGGGCTTCCTGGGGCATCCTGCGCGAGGCGCTGCACATCCTGCTTCAGGGCACGCCCGAGGACCTGGATCTCGAGGCTGCGATCGCGGCCATTCGGGAGCTGGAGGGCGTGACGGACGTGCATCACGTCCATGCCTGGAGCCTGACGTCCGGGCGCAACGTGTTCTCGAGCCACGTCTGCGTTCGGGACTGGCAGGAGGGGGAGCGGGTGCTGCGAGAGGTGAACAACCTCCTGCGCGAGCGTTTCAAGGTCTACTTCTCGACCACGCAGATTGAGGAATACTGCCTTGCCGTTGAGGAGGGAGCTGCCGAGATCGATATTACGCGGCCAAAGACAGCGCCCCGGCATGCCGTGCGGGCAAGACCGGAAGAAGGGAGCGCCCAGCATGACCACTGACGCAACGGCTTCCGCCTGGCGGCTTACTCTTGACCTTCCAACGACAGGAAGGTGCAAGACGAACGCGGCGGATTCTCAATCACTTACCGGACGAGGTCCATGATGGCGAGCAAGAGCAAAGACCAACACCCAGCCTCCCTCACCACGGAGAGCAGCTCGCACGGCGGCGGCCATGAGCATCACGGGTCGGGACATCTTCACGAACACGGGCATGTTCACTCCGGGCACCACGCGACGGAGCGTTCGCACGCTGCGGAGTCGCCCCCGACCGACAGCGCGCACCGGGTCAAGGACCCGGTCTGCGGCATGATGGTCGATCCCCATGCGACGCAGCACAAGGCCGAGCACGCCGGCCGCCCCTACTACTTCTGTTCGGCAGGGTGCCGCGCGAAGTTCCTGGCCGAGCCGGAGCGTTATCTCGATCCGGCGATGGCAGCAGCAGCGGCCGAGCCGGTGCCCGAGGGAACGATCTACACCTGCCCGATGCATCCCGAGGTCCGACAGGTCGGGCCGGGATCGTGCCCGATCTGCGGGATGGCGCTGGAGCCGGTGCTGGTCAGCCTCGAGGCGGAGCCCAATCTCGAACTGATCGACATGCGGCGCCGGTTCTGGATCGGCCTTGTGCTGACAATCCCGGTGTTCATCCTGGAGATGGGCGGGCACTTCCTCGGCCTGGACCGCTACATCGACCAGCAGACCTCGAACTGGGTCCAACTGGTTTTCGCGACGCCGGTCGTCCTGTGGGCAGGATGGCCCTTCTTCCAGCGCGGCTGGCAGTCGCTGGTCACGCGCAATCTCAACATGTTCACCCTGATCGCGATGGGCACGGGGGCGGCGTGGATCTACAGCGTCGTTGCCACGGTCGCGCCAGACATCTTCCCGGACGCCTTCCGCCAGCATGACGGGTCGGTCGCGGTCTATTTCGAGGCCGCAGCGGTCATCACCGTGCTCGTGCTGCTCGGACAGGTGCTGGAACTCCGGGCGCGGGAAAGCACCAGCGGCGCCATACGGGCGCTGCTCGATCTCGCCCCGAAAACCGCACGGGTAATCCGTGATGACGGCACCGAAGAAGAGGTGCAGCTCGACACCGTCCATGTCGGCGACCGCCTGCGGGTGCGGCCCGGCGAGAAGGTGCCGGTCGACGGCGCGGTGCTGGAAGGCCGCAGCGCCGTCGACGAGTCGATGGTGACGGGCGAGTCCATGCCGGTGACCAAGGAGGTCGGCGCATCGGCCATCGGCGGCACCATGAACCAGTCCGGCGCGCTGGTGATCGAGGCCCGCAAGGTCGGCCGCGACACCATGCTGTCGCAGATCGTCCAGCTCGTCGCCGAGGCGCAGCGGAGCCGCGCCCCGATCCAGCGACTTGCCGACCAGGTGTCGGGCTGGTTCGTGCCGGCGGTGATCGTGGTCGCGGTGCTCGCCTTCATCGCCTGGTCGATCTGGGGCCCGGAGCCGCGCTTCGCCTATGCGCTGGTCGTGGCGGTTTCGGTCCTGATCATCGCCTGCCCCTGCGCGCTGGGTCTGGCGACGCCGATGTCGATCATGTTCGGCGTCGGCCGCGGCGCGCAGAATGGCGTCCTGATCAAGAACGCCGAGGCGCTCGAGCACATGGAGAAGGTCGACACGATCATCGTCGACAAGACCGGCACACTGACGGAGGGGCGTCCCGCCGTCACGGCCATCGTTCCCGCTGCCGGTCTTACCGAGGAGGAGGTGCTGCGCCTGGCCGCCAGCGTCGAGCGGGCGAGCGAGCATCCGCTGGCGCTCGCCATCGTGCGCGCGGCAGAGGAGCGGGGGATCGCGACCGCACCGGTTGCGGATTTCGACTCGCCGACCGGGAAGGGCGCCTATGGCACGGTCGAGGGCAAGCGCATTCCCCTCGGCAACGCAAACTTCCTGGCCGAAGAAGGGGTCGATGTGACGCCGCTGGCCGCGCAGGCTGACCGGCTGCGCCAAGACGGGGCGACCGCGATCTTCATGGGCGTGGACGGAGAGGTCGCCGCAATCTTCGCCATCGCCGATCCGGTCAAGCCCTCCACGCCTGAAGCGCTTGCCGCGCTGAAGGCCCAAGGCATCCGCGTGGTCATGCTCACCGGCGACAACTGGACCACAGCGAAGGCGGTCGCCCGACAGCTGGGCATCGACGAGGTCGAGGCGGAGGTCCTGCCGGACCAGAAGAGCGAGGTCGTGCAGCGGCACAAGGCGGCGGGCGAGGTGGTGGCGATGGCGGGCGACGGCGTCAACGATGCCCCTGCGCTCGCGGCCGCGGATGTCGGCATCGCCATGGGCACCGGCACCGACGTGGCGATGGAGAGCGCGGGCGTCACCCTCCTGAAGGGCGATCTCACCGGCATTGTTCGGGCGCGGCGACTGTCTCAGGCGGTGATGCGCAACATCCGCCAGAACCTTTTCTTCGCCTTCATCTACAACGCGCTCGGTATCCCGATCGCCGCGGGGGTGCTTTATCCGTTCTTCGGCATCCTGCTGTCGCCGATCATCGCGGCAGCCGCCATGGCGCTATCCTCGGTCAGCGTGATCGCGAATGCGTCTCGGCTGCGGGGCGTGAAGCTGTGATGTCCGGGTGGCATCGTGGGCCGTTCCCGCGAGCGCATCTGACAGGCGACATCATGCCGCGGGACGCCGGCGCATTCTCACCCGTTCGTGGGTCGCGCTCCGGACTAGCCGGTGAGATCATGGAGTCCACGAAGAAAGGTTTGACGATGCGGAACGATCACACCATCGGCCGGCGGGCCGTTCTCGCGGCCGCCGCCGCACTTCCGTTCCTGCTGTCGATGCCGGCGTGGGCGCGGGCCGAGGCCCTGCCGCTCGTGACCGTCACCAAGGATCCGTCCTGCGGCTGCTGCGACGGCTGGATCGCGCATATCGAAGCCGCGGGCTTTCCGGTGCGGGTCGTGGACTCGGACGACGTGTTCAGCCTCAAGGAGCGGCTCGGCGTGCCGGCCGAGCTGACCTCCTGCCATACGGCCGAGGTGGACGGCTATGTGGTGGAGGGTCATGTGCCAGCTGCCGCGATCCGCCGCCTGCTGGCCGAGCGGCCCTCCGGGACGGGACTTGCCGTTCCCGGAATGCCTGCCGGCTCGCCCGGCATGGATTTTTCCGGGGTCGAACCCGAGCCCTATGAAGTGCTCCTGTTCGGTCCGACCACCCAGACCTTCGGGCGCTACCTCGGCGCGCAGGAAATCTGAGCCAGGCGCCTCCACATGACCGTCCACCTTGCCGCCGATCCGATGCAGCTCAAGCCGCGAGCGATGGCCCTTGCCCGCGTCAGCAGCGCATCGGCCCGGCTCGACACCGAGAAGGCAGGTGGCTCATGAGCGGGCGCTTCAGAGTTGCGTTCGCGGCGAGATGCGGCCGATTGCGCCAGTTCGCGATCGGCATCCTGTTGCTTGCCATCAGCTCCCTCGTTCTGCAGGGCGTAGCGCATGCCAGCCCGACCGGACACGCCCTCCACCGCGAACAGAGCGCGGCCACGGCGAGCCACTGCGGCCAACATCACCTGCCCGGCGATCACGGGGCAGAGACATCTGCAGGCTGCGAGAGTGATGACGGCGGCCAGATGCTGGCCGACTGCTGTCAGACCTGTCTGATCGCCGCCGTTCCCGTCGGGCCGCTGACGTTCGGGCCGTCCGTGAATGGTGAACTGTTCAGGGTCATGCACCGTGACCCGTGGGAACGATCCCCCGAAGGAATCCTGAGGCCGCCTCGTCTGATTGCTGCGTGACGGCCGCTCCGGCGCGACCGCCGGCAGCGCGCACTTCGAGCCCAGACGAACTTTCGGAGACCCGCGTCCGCGAATGTGACGCCGGCCCTCCGGTGCCAAGGATGAAAACCCATGAACCGAACTGCAATCGTTCTTTCCGTCAGCCTGCTGGCGGGCCTGCCGGGCGCTGCTCTCGCCCAGGCCGAACATGATACCCACCACCCGGGAACCCCGCCCGCCCAAGCGGAACAGGCTCCCGCGCCCACGTCTCCCTCGGACCGGATGCCCGGCATGCAGGGCATCCCCGAGCATGGCCAGGCCATGATGCAGGCGATGCAGCAAATGATGCAGGGGGGCATGCACGGCGGAATGGCCGCACCCGGCGCTGACGGCGCCCCAACGAGCCTTTCCAGCGCTCCCGACTTCACGCAGGCCTACGTCGCCGCGATGAATGAAATGCACGGACCGATGATGGAAGGCGTGATGGCCGGCGATCCGGATGTCGCCTTCGTCCGGGGCATGATCCCGCATCATCAGGGTGCGATCGACATGGCGAAGATCGTCCAGCAATACGGCGACGATCCGCAGACCAGGGAGTGGGCGGACCAGATCATCGCGGCGCAGGAAGGCGAGATCGTCGAAATGCAGGCCTGGCTGGCGACGAACGCCGGCGAGGCACCAACCGCCCTCGGTCAGACCGGCGGGACCGTCTACTCCGCCAACGAGGGCGGCAATTCGATCAGCGCCATCGATCTCGGCACGGGTTCGGTCGAGACCGTTGACGTCGGCGTGTCGCCGCACAATGTCGATCTGACGCCGGACGGAAATCTGCTGCTGGCGGTCGGGAGCCCTGCCGCCGATCACGCGCACGGATCGGATGACGATGGACATGCCGACACCGATGCGGGCGGAGGGGTCCTGGTGGTGCTCGATCCGGAGCGACTGTCGCAGCCCGTCGCCACTGTGGAAGTCGGCGCGCATCCGGCGCATGTCGTCGCCGACCGCAGCGGGCGCGCCTATGCTTCGCTGTCCGGCGGGAACGAGATTGCGGTCGTCGATCTCGCACAGGCCGAAGTCATCGAGCGCATCGCGACCGGCGCCTATCCGCACGGGCTGCGCCTCAGCCCGGATGAGAGCGAGATCTATGTGGCCAATGTCGAGGACGGCTCGGTCTCCGTCATCGACACGCAGGACCTGACGGAAGTTGCGCGCATTCCGGTGGGCGCAGCGCCTGTTCAGGTCGGGTTCACGCCGTCTGGCGATCAGGTCTACGTCTCGCTGCGCGACGAGAACCGGGTGGCCGTCATCGACACCTCGTCCCGGCAGGTGACGAACAGGATCGACGTCGGGCCGAACCCGATCCAGATGTTCGCGACCCCCGATGGAGCCTACGTCTACGTGGCCAATCAGGGCACCGACGCGGAGCCGAACGACACGGTGTCCGTGATCGACACGGCGACGGGAGAGGTCGTGAAGACGATCACCACCGGGGGTGGCGCCCATGGCGTGTCGGCATCGGCCGACGGGGCTTACGTGTTCGTGACCAACATTGCGGACGACACAGTGTCGATCATCGATGTCGAGAGCCAGGACGTGGTGAGGACGGTGCCGGTCGGCGATCGGCCGAATGGCATCGTCTACGGCGACTCGAGCCGCTAAGGAGTTCGGCGCCGGAGCGGTCCAGCTCCGGCGCCAGACTTGGAGGCAGGGATATCATGTCCGCCTACACGGCCAGCGCCGGTCTGCGCGGAAGTGCAGGGCTTCTCCAAACGGTACTGGGTGCATCGGAATTGCCGCCGCCATCGCCCTCGTGGCTATCCAAGAGGTGAGAAGAGACAATGAGACTGATAGTGTTCGGACCACCAGGAGCAGGGAAGGGAACGCAGGCGCAGCGCCTGGCCGAACGCCACTCGATCCCTCAGCTTTCTACAGGAGATATGCTGCGCGCTGCTGTGACCGAAGGCACCGAAACCGGGCGGCGGGTCGACGCGATCATGGATCGCGGCGAACTCGTACCCGACGATGTGGTCAACCAGATGGTATCCGACCGGATCGATCAAGAGGATTGGCGCAAAGGGTTCATTCTCGACGGCTTTCCCCGGACAGTCGCGCAGGCGGAGTCCCTGACCGCCATGCTGGAGCAAAGGGGTGTCAGGCTTGACGCAGTCATCGAACTGAAGGTCGATGAGACCTCGCTGGTCGAGCGAATGGAAAAGCGCGTCGCCGATACGCTGGCCGCTGGCGGCACGGCTCGCAGCGACGACAATCGGGATACCTTTGTCAGACGTCTCGACGCATATCGGAACAAGACGGAGCCGCTACTGGACTACTATCGCCGAAGGAGAGAGCTCATTACGGTTGATGGAATGCAGGGCATCGACGACGTGGCGCGCGAGATTGAGGACGTACTGACCCGGCGATCCTCGGGATCACGACGCTGATCCTGATCCTGGCGACAAGGAACGGTGAGGGACACCACCAGGCCGCTGCGTCCAGCGATCGATCGGCATGCTGCCTGCCGCCATATTGGTGCGGATTGCAGACCGCAGGCGCTCAGGCTCTTGCTAGCTTGTCTCAGGAGAGCAGGCCCGAGCCTGCTCTCTCATCACTGCGTAGTCGGTCAGCATTTCCGCGATGATCGAGCCTTCCGGCAACCACGCCAGTTCGTCGGCGGCCCGCGTCTGTAACTCCTGACCATATTCCACGACCGGCGGACAAAGTGCCATGATCCTTTGTTCAGAACCGACCGTCGCGCAGCCGGTCAGCAAGCTCGTCGCGATTGCGAGGGCGGCGAGCCGCCGCCTCCAGCATCCGGCGTTGGGCATCATTGATCTTCTCCGTGGTCTCATAGCGTTCGGCGAGGCGGCCAGTGCGCTCGCCGGAACGCCGGAGCGCGAGCAGGAACAGAAGCACGCTGAAGCCAACGGCGCCGTAGCGCAGCGCGGCCCGCATCCATGGGCTGGCGGCAATGCCGCCCAGCAGCGCGGCGATCATCGACGCCCCCGCTTCCAGTCGTCGAGCCGCGCGTAGATGGTCACGACGATGCCAACGAGTGCCACGGCGATGAACACCCAGCGCAGCGTTTCGAGATAGGACACAAGCGGCAGGATGGCGGTCTGGGTCTCGGCAAGGACGTCTCGAGCCACCTCGACGCCCGCCGCGCCCAGCGTCGCCACACCGGCCGCTCCGCCACCCTTCATGGTGCGGCTCTGCGCCAGCACTTCGCGCGCCGGCGGGGTTTCGGCAGCGAAGGGAGTCGGCCGGACCGGGAAGCGCTCGCCCCACTGCCGTGCCGGGCCGAGATCGACATGGATGAAGCCCGAGCGCGGGTAGAAACCGAAGCCGAGGAACCCCACCGCCCGCGCTGCCGCCTCGAACGCCACCGGATCGTGGTTCGCCATGGCGATGTCGAAGGCCGCGCCGTCGAGATGTTTCGACCGGGTCGCGCCGCCAACGGCGCGGTTGTGCTCGGAGCTGCGATAGGCCGAGCGGACGATCAGCGGCTTGCCCAGCCGATCGCGCAGCGCCTGCAGCTTGTCGAGCGCGGGTTCGTTGATCAGCAGCTTGCCGGTCCCTCGGCAGGCGATCTCGGCGGGCGAGAAGTTCGGCCAGCGCCAGGCATTCTTCGGCACGTCACGCCAATGGCGGTGGAAGGTCGTGGTCATGGGGTCCTCCAAACGAAAAAACCCGCCTCGAGGGCGGGTCATGATGGGCTGACAGATCGGAACGAGACGACGGCTACGGGCCGTTGCCGAAGATCTTGAGCTTGATGGCGATGCCCGCCAGCAGCGCCAGCACGACGCCGGTGGTGATCATGCGAACTGCAGTCTGCATCGCGGTGCGGCGCACCAGCCGGATACAGTCCACCAGCGAGCGCAGATCGCGGATGTCGAGCGCGGCCTCGTCGCCGTCGAGTCCGACATCGGCGAGCGCGCGTTTGGCGCCTTCCTCGGCCGCCCGGGTCAGGATCGCCTCGAACTCGGCGTCGGGCATGCGCACGAAGCCCTCGGATCGGGGTGGGTTCATCGGATCCTCCTTCCGCCGCTCAGCCGACCTTGCAGCCCCAGAAGGACGTGTGGTCGGCGGCGAAGTAGCCGTCCGCGACCCGGAAATACCCCTGCAGCTCGACGGTATCGCCTGCCGTCAGCGGCACCATGGTCTGAAGCCAGATCGCGGTAGCGAGCGAGACATGAGTGGCGGAGATTTCGCCGAGGGAGCCGCGGATTTCGGTCGTGCCGTTCAGGACGAGCCGCCCGCGCATGCGGGCGGTGGCGCTGGCGTTGATCTTGTACAGCAGAGTCGCGCCGAAGAGGTAGGTGCCGTCCACGGGGGCGACGAAGTGGTTGTTCACGGCGTCGAACGCGCCCTGATCGTTGTAGTCGGTGTTGTTAAGGCCGATCTTGGTCCAGGTGCCGACGCCGACGTAGTTGTCGTAGTTCGTGTAAGCCTTGAACCGCGGCAGCCGGGGCTGATCGACAATGCCGGTGGCGTTGTCGACGCTCAGCCCGTCGAAGAAGGTGCTGCCGTCGGCGGAGACCGCGAGCCGGAAGCGGTCCGACCCGAACAGCCCCACCAGCGCCTTGGTCACGAAGCCGGTCTGGAGGGTCAAACCGAGATCGTCGCCGGCCGCCTCCTTGTTCATGGTGTAGAACAGGTCGCCGGTGCCGCCCTCGGCCACGGTCCTCGCCGTCCAGAGCGCGGCGTTGAGCTTGGCCGAGAACGGGTTCGATGCATCCGCCGTGGTGCCAACCCCGAGGAGCGCCATGTTCTGCAGCGCCGCCGGTGTGGTCCCGAGCCAGCCCGCGCCATCGTAGACCAGCAGCAGGCCCTCGTCCTCGACCCATGCGCGCCAGCCGATCCGCGGGGGAAGTCGCAGCCAGGCGCCATCGGTCCAGAGCGCGACGTTCAGGTCCCATCCGGACCATTCGCCCGTCGCGCCCGAGGCGACGATGTAGCGATCGCCATCGGCGGGACTGCCGGGCGGCGCTGTCAGATCGCGGTCGAGCACGGAGAGCTGCACGAGCCCGTCGAGCAGCCGCAGCGCCTCGTTGTGGGTGACGTGCTTCTGGGCCTGCGCCGCCAGGATGTAGGGCAGCAGGAGATGGGTCGTGGCGTCGGACATGGGATGGCCTTCAGAGTATCAGCGTGAGGGTCTTGGGCGCGCCCCGCCCGACGAGGGCGGAGAGCTGGTAGATGCGGCTGTCGAGCGTGTCACCGGGGCCGAGCGGCGCGCCCCAATCGGCGGTCTGGTCTGCGGCGGTGTAGACCGCGCTGGTGGTGGCGGTGCTCAGCACCCGCTTAACGGTCGCGCCATCAAGGATCTCGACCTCGTAGGCTTCGAGCTCTTCTCCGAGCGGCACTTCTAGCCCGCCCCAGCTGTCGGCCGCGAGAGCTCGGGACCGGCGCGTCCAGCGGATCGTCAGATCGCCGGGCGTGCGCGGCCTGCGCCACGGCTGCTCGACATGGGCGCCGGAGAACGGCCGCAGCCCGACGCCCGCGGGCGTGAAGGATTGCGCCACATAGGTCTCGTCGCTGACGGGGCGGCTCGCCGGACCGATGCGCCAGTTCCACGGCAATCCGAGATCGGCCTCGGCAATCGGCAGGGACGCCAGCGACGCGTCCAGCACCACGACAAGAGCGCCAGCGGGCGCCGGATTGCCCATCGCGCCCTCGGTGCCGCGCTGGCCGCGCAGGAGCCGGGTCAGCCGGTATCGACCCGGCGCCAGCAGCTCGGCCGCGCCCGCCTGCACGATCTCCCAGGTGCCGGGCGCGCTCTCGATAGCCAGCGCATTGGCGCCGCCCAACAGCGTCAGGTCGGTGACGCTCTCCAGCGTGCCGGTGAGCAGATCGACCACAAGCGCATTGCCGTGGTCGAAGCGTGAGGTGGGGCCCGGATAGAAGTCCGAGACCAGCGCTCCGATCCGGGCGCGGCTGCCGAACGTGGTCAGCAACTCGAACCCGTCCGTCGAGGGGCTGCGGAACACCGCCATCTCGCCCGGCCAGGGAAGAGCGTGCGCCGCGACAAACGGTCGATGCGCGGGCTGGTCCTCGGTCAGCTGCGGCAGGTCCATCAGCACCGCGTCCGGCGCGCCGAACACCACGGCCCGCGTCAGCGACGCCGCGCGGGGATCGCCGGGCGGCAGATCGTAAGTCGCACGGTCCTGCCGCACCGCTTCGATGCCGCGCGCTGCCGCGTCGGCGATGGAGACGAGCCGCAGATCGACCAGACGCCCGTCATGCGCGAGCCGGATCGCATCGGCCGGATCGAACGCGAGGCGCGAGGGTGGCAAACGGAACGCCGCCGTCTCGCGGCCCACCCACGCCTCCATCAGCGCGCGGCGGCAGCGCCTCTCGGCCTCCTCGGGCGGCACCGCCATTGGAAAGGACTCGGACGCGATCCGGGTCGTGTCCACGGTGATGCGCCGGGCCTCGACGAGGGCCGCGTCGTAATCCTCGTCGGCGCGGGCGACCTGCCATTTCAGGGCCTGCGGCAGTTCGGTCTCCTGGCCGCGCGTCAGTTCCAGCACATCGCCCTCGCGGGTGGCCACCAGATCGTCGGGCGCGAGGGTGGCGACGGAGGCCCGGCCGCGCATGACAAAGCGGATCCCCCCCTCGGTCTCGACAGCGTCGAAGCCGAAATGCCGCGACAGCGTGGTGATCGAGGCGCGCGGGCTTTCCAGGGCGGTGATGGCGTAGCCTTCGACCGCGCCCCAGAGCCCGGTGACGTCGACCCTCGCCTCGGGCAGCCCGGCGCGCAGGCAGAGGTGGCGGACGAGGGCCGCGAGCGACACCGCACCAAGCCGCCCGGTCAGCCAGTGGCCCAGCCGCCAGTTCGCGCCGTCCGTCCAGACGTCGGTCAGCGCCGGAAAGAACGGGTACGGCCGCGCGTCCCAGGTCCAGGCGGCGCATTCGGGGACGTGTACCATTCGGCCGCCGTAGACCGAGGACAGCGGGTTGTTCGCGGCATCGCCCCACCAGAGACACGTCGCCTCGAGATAGGCGCGCTGGATCGCGTCGTCGCGCCAGCCCCGCGAGAAATGCGGCGTGAAGCTCTCGGACGACTTCGGGTCGAAGAAGACGTTCGGCTGGTTGGTGCCCCGGTCGATGGCCGGGCAGCCCAACTCGGTAAACCAGATCGGCTTCGACTCCGGCGCCCATGCCGTCGGCGTGCCGCTCTCCACCCCACCTGGGCGGTTGTAGTGCGCGTTCGACCACCAGGCGCGCAGATCCTTGTAGCGGAAGACCCACGGCTTGCTGGCCGCGCCGTCGGCGATCGGAGTGCGCACCTGCGCGGATCTGTCGACCGCGCTGGCATAGAACCAGTCGAAGCCTTCTCCGCCCGCGATGTTCCCCTGCAGGTAGGCGCGGTCGTAGATTGCGGGCCAGCCTTCTGCCGCGTCCGCATGCTCGAACCCGTCGCGCCAGTCCGAGAGCGGCATGTAGTTGTCGATCCCGACGAAATCGATCTCCGGATCGGCCCACAGCGGATCGAGGTGGAAGAACACGTCGCCCGAGCCGTCGCCCGGCTGGTGCCCGAAGTATTCCGACCAGTCGGCGGCGTAGCCGATCTTCGTCCCGGCCCCGAGAATGGACCGCACATCGGCAAGGAGGTCCCGATAGCCCTGCACCGCCGGATAGGTGGCCGCGCCCGAGCGGACCGTCGTCAGCCCCGGCATCTCGGTGCCGATCAGGAAGGCATCGACCCCGCCCGCCGCCGCGCAGAGATGGGCATAGTGCAGCACCATGCGGCGCAGGCCCCAGTCGCCGGGCGTGCCTGTCCACGAAACCGATTGACCCGCCACGCTGAAGCTCGCAGGTGTCGCCGCGCCAAACAGCGCCGCGACCTGGCTTGCGGCCGTGGCAGTCTTGTCGACCGATCCCGCGTAGCCTGCCGCTGGAGAACAGGTGATCCGGCCCCGCCAGGGGAAAGCGGGCTGGCCGGTCTCGGCGGCGTTGTCGGAATAGGGGTTCGGCAGGGTGTTGCCGGGCGGCACGTCCATCAGGATGAATGGGTAGAATGTCACGCGCAGCCCGCGCGCCTTCATCTCCTGGATCGCCTGCACCACGGCGAAGTCGGACGGCGTGCCGCCATAGACCGGGCGGTCCTGGTCGTCGCGGCTGACCAGGAAGGCGTTGGCACGGCTCACGCCGTTCACCGACCAACTGGCGGGCGTGGTCGACTTGGCCGAGACCTCGACGCCCGGCCGCACCTTGCAGGAGCCCGCGCGCAGATCATCGCCGAACCACGCCACCACGAGGCTGACGCTCTCGACCGCAGGCGCCATCGCCTGCAGCCGGTCGAGCGCCTCCACCATGTCCGTGGAGTCGGCCAGCGCGTTCAGGTTCTCGGGCACCGTCGCGCCGCCGCTACCCTTGCGAATGGCGTCGGTGGCATAGGTGAACTCGCCCGAGGCCGGGATCAGGGTGACGGCGCGGGTCAGCCCCTCGGCGGTGTCGGGATCGGCGAGCGGGCGGAAGACCTCGAAGGACAGCTGCGGCAGCCGGTTGCCATAGGTCGAGAGCGCCAGTTCCTCGAAGACCACATAGGCCGTGCCGCGATAGGCCGGCGTGCTGGCCGCGCCCATCTTCGCCGCGATGAACGGGTCCGCAGTCTGCGTCTCGTCGCCGGGATACCAGCGCCAGGTGACGCCGGAGAGGTCCATCGGCTTGCCGTCGGCCCAGATGCGGCCGATGCCGGTGATCGGGCCCTCGCAGAGCGCCACGGCGAAGCTGGCGTAGTACAGATACTCGGTCGTCTTGACCTTGCCGCCCCCGCCACCCTTGCCGCCGCCCTGCGTTGTGGTCTTCGTCTCCTCGCGGAAATCGGTCGCCCAGATGATGTTGCCGCCCATGCGCATCCGGCCATAGAGCCGCGGAATCACCGCGCCCTCGGTGGCCGAGGTGATGCGCAGCGTGTCGAGCCGCGCGCCCTCGATGCGCTGCGTGGGCGCCAGCGACGAGATGATCCAGCTGTCGACGACCGAGCCGATGCTGGAGCCGATGAAGCCGCCGATGGTCGCGGCGCTGACGCCGAGGATCGCGCCGCCGATGCTGCCGCCAATGGCGGCGCCGGCTGCGCCGAGGACAAGCGTGGCCATGTCGGGGTCTCAGCGTTGCGGGAACAGGAAGGCGAAGGCGATGCGCCGCCGCCATGACGGGGTGAGCGGCTCCTCGATCACGCCGAGCCGTTCATAGGCGTGAAGGAAGGTGTCGGGCCCGGTGAGGATCCCGACATGCTTCGCGATGGCACGCGGCTTCATGCGGAAGAGGACCAGCGTTCCGGGACCGGCCTCCGCCGGGTCCACCTCGATCATCATGCGCCGCGCGCCCTCGGCCAGCACCTCGCGCGGACCGGTCTCGCCCCAGTCGCGGCTGTAGGCAGGGATCGGGAACGGCTCGGGGCCGACGACCTCGCGCCAGACGCCCCGCGCCAGCCCGAGGCAATCGCAGCCGACTCCGCGCAAGCTGGCCTGGTCGTGGTAGGGTGTGCCCAGCCAGGAGCGTGCGATGGTGATGACGCGCGCGGGGTCGGCTGATGCGAGAGGTTGCGTCACAGCACGCCTCCCTCGTGTCCGCCATCCTTGGTGGCATAGCGCAGCACGGCGTCCTGGCCGGGGATGTGCGGGAAGCCGCGGAAGTTGGGGGTGTTCGCGAACTTGGCGCCGCAGGTCTCCATGCGCTTGTCGCAGCCCGCACGGATGGTGAAGCCGTCGTCCTCGGCGATGGACCGCACCGGCGCCTCCAGCAGGGTCAGGATCGCCACGCCGTCGGTCACCTCATGGCCCAGCACCTCGGTGCGCCGCCCCGCGTTCGCACCGTTCGTCCAGTCCAGCGTGCCGAAGGTGAACCAGCCGGAGGCGAACCCGCCGAGCCCCGAGGCGGTGAAGGCCCGGTCGCGCAGCAGATCGATGACGCTACCAGTGCCCTTGAAGGCGGGATCCTCCAGATCGACCTCGCAGCGCGCATCTCCGAGCGCGGCGTCGCAGCTCGCCTGGAAGGTCCGCCCGACCGTCTGGCCCAGCACATGGGCGAGCGATCGGACCTCCGCGACGAAGGCCAGCCGGCCGCGCCGGATCTGGCCGATGGCCCCGCGGCGCATCAGCACGCGCTGGCTGGTGTCGGCCCAGTTCGCCCGCCAGACCTCGACCTCGGCGTTGTCCCAGCGGCCGTCGAGGATGTCGGTCTCGGTGATCCGGTCGGAGGTCAGCACGCCCTCGGCGTCCTGCGCATCGACCGACAGGTCCGAGCCCGAGCGGACCTCGGAGGCCGTCAATCCGCTCTCGGGCTCGAAACCGGTCCCATCGAAGGCGAGCGTCCGGTCGTGGTCGGTGAAGCCGAAGGTGACGGCGTCGGCGCGGCTGATGCGCCAGCACCAGGCGAGCGTCGTCGTGCCGTCGTCGAGATGGGCCTGCAGTGAGGGGTCGAGGGTCTTCATCGGCGCAGTTCCAGCAGCGGAATGGAGGTGATCGAGCCGAGCCGCTCGAGGTCGAGCGTTACATCAAGCGCATCGGTGTCGAAGCGGACCGGCACGTCGAAGGCGAAGCCCGCGGTGATGGCGACGCCCTCGGCTGGCGCAGTGGCGAAGGTCACCACGCCGGTGGTCGTGTCGACGGACCAGCCGCCGAGCTGCTCTGCGCCATCGAGGGCGATCCGGACCGTGCCGGCGACCGGCTTGGTGATCGCACGCACCCATGTCTGACTGCCTGAGGCGTAGCGCTTCACCAGCTGGAACGCAGTGGTGATGCCGTCGCCGGTGCCGATCGCCTGGTCCGTCGGCCCCGGCGTGGCGGACGGCAGGCAGGATTTGTGATCTGCCCAGTCCTTGAAGCGGAAGCCATGAAGCCGCCCGTTGCGGGCTTCGAAGAAGGCGACGACCGCCGCCAGATCGTCAGCACGGCGGATGCCGTAGGCGACATCGTAGCGTCGGCGGGAGTTCGCCCAGCTGGCGTTGCGCTCCTCGTCGCCCGAGGCCAGCTCGACGATTTGGGTGCGCCGCTCCGGTCCGCCGCGCGCACCGCGGCTGATGTCATCCGGAAACCGGACCTCGTGAAACGCCATCAATCCTCTCCGAGATACGTGCCGCGCAGTCCTGTCTGCGGCGTCGGGCTCACATGCCCCTTCGCCCGAGCGAAACTGCGCGGGCGATATCGGCCGCGATCTGTGTGCGGGATTGGCGGAAGCTCTCGGCATCCCGCGCGTTGATCGTGACATTGACCGTAGGCGCGCTTGCGCCGCCGTAACCGGCGGCCTCACGACGGGAGAGCACGCGCTCGCCGCGCTGCAGGATTGCCGGAACCTCGTCGGGCCTGAGGCCTGCCCAACCGCCATTGTGCATGCGCGGCGCCCCGGCGAAGGCCAGCGTCGGGACCATGCGGCCGGGGCCCGGTGCGCCGACCACCCCGCCGGCATGCAGGACGTCGGCAAAAATGCCCTCAGCGCCGCCGAGCGCGCCGGAGAGCGCATTGGCGATCGGTCCGAGGATGAAGCGCCGCGCCGCGAGCTTCGCCAGATCGGCGATCAGCGAGGTGACAAGGTCGCGGAAGCTCAGCTTGCCGGTCTTCACGAACTCGCCGATGGCGTTCTCGGCGCCCTGAAATGCTCCGACCAGCGCAGTGCCGATATCGCCGCCGATGTCGCGCGCCTTGGCGGCGTAATCGGCAAGCGTGGCGCTGACGGCGGCCCAGCCGGTGACGGCCGTTTCCGCCCCCGCAGCCGCTTCCGCCCCGGCCTGGCGCCCGGCGGCGCCGGCGCGACCCGCGGCACCGGTGGCGCCGTCCAACGCATGGCCCAACTCGAGGGCGCCGCCCGCCGCATCATCGAGCGCACCCCCGGCATCATCGTCAACGCCGGTCACCGCATCCTTCAGCGCCTGCCAGCTGGCCATCGGCCGCGACGCGGCATCGGCCAGCATGCCGGCCGCTTCGCGGTAGCCCTCGGCACGTCCGCGCGCGGCCTCGGCCATGGCCCCCAGGCCGGTGTCGGGAGCGGTGACATAGGTCTTGCCCATGGCGGCGTTGAAGGCATCGGCCGCAGCGGTGCCGGGTGCCGTCGCAGCCCCCTCGAAGGGATTCGCGACCCGCCCCAGCGCCACCGGGTCGAGCGTGCCGATCCGCACCCCGCCGTCGCCGACCGCCCAGTCGGGCAGCAGCTCCAACGCGGCATTGAGCCCGCCGATGAAACTGTTGATCCGGGTGACGACGCCGTTCAGCATCGCCTCGACCCCGGAGATCAACCCGTTCGCGGCCTGGAAGGCGAAGTCGCCGATGGCGCCGGGCAGGCTCCCCCAGATCGCCACCGCGCCGTCATAGGCGCCCTGAAACACCGCGATGGTGCGGTCACCGAAACTGACCACCCCGGTCAAGGTGTCGTCGAGCAGGGTGAAGATCGTCGCCTTCAGCCCCTCCCAGGCGGCGCTGATGCTAGCCATCACCGCGTCGAGTCGCAGCCCCATGCGGTTCCATGCCTCCGCCGCCAGATCGGCGACGAGGCGGAAGGCCTCGCCCAGCCCGCCGACCTTCTGCACGACAGTCATCAGCTGGTAGATCAGTTCGCCCGCGAGCACGATCAGGGCGCCGATGCCGGTGCGCACGATGGCGCCGCGCAGCACGGTCAATGCGCCGGAAAGCGTCAGCGTGGCTACACGGGCAGCGAGGAAAGCCGCGACCCAGCGCCCGGCCATGAAGCCGGCGAAGGCGATGCCGATGGCGGCGAGGCGTTCCATGTTGTCGGCGACCGCGATCAGCGCCGTGGCGACCAGCGACGAGGCCCCGAACACCTGATCCCACGTCCCGACCAGCAGCATCGCGGCGTTGCCGATCAGGGTGAAGGCGTCGCCGATGGTGGCGGGCATACCATCGGCTTCCTCGCGCAGCCGCTCGAGATTGCCGATCAGGGCGGTCTGGATCACCGCGCCGGTGATGCGGCCCTCGGCGCCCGCCTGGCGCAACCCGGTGACGGTGGTGCCGAGGTCCGCCGCGAGCAGCTGCGCGACGCGGCCACCCTGCGCGATCACGGTGTTGAGGTTGTCGCCCGAAAGCTGCCCCAAAGCCATGGCGCGGGCCAGCGCGGTCTGCACCGAGACGGCACGCTCGCCCTTGGCGCCCGAGACCACCATGGCGTTGTTCAGCGCCTCGGTGAAATCGAGGCTCTCGCGGGTGGAAAGGCCGAGTTCGCGCAGTGCGGTGGCGTTGGCCAGCCAGGACTCGGTCGTCTGCTCGATCCCGGAATAGGTCCGCCGCGCCATGGCGGCGAGGCGCTCCATCACCGCCGCCCCGCGCTCCTGCGAGCCGGTGGCGAGATCGACACGCGAGCGCAGATCGGTCCAGCTGTCGGCATAGGCCACGATCTGCCGAACCGACAGTGCCCCGGCGACGATCCCTGCCAGGCGGCGCAGCACCGCGCCGGTGACGTCGGCCTGCCGCTCGATGCGCCTGAAGCTCGCCTCGCCGGCATCGCCCACGCCCTGGAACTCGGCCTTCACCTGCCTTCCGCCCTCGGCGACGAGGCGGACGGAGACCTTCTTCTGAGCCATGGATCAGTGTTCCTGACGAAGGGAACGAGGCTTGTGGGCCCGGTTCATCGCTCCGGCCCCGGCGAGGACCGGTCGCCTGACGCCCTCTGTTCGTTGAGCTTGCGGACCATCACGGCCTCGATCTCGGGCAGGCATTCGGCAGCGATCAGCGGATCGACCCCGAGCGCCCGCGCCACGGCGAGCGCCGCCGTCATGTCCCAGCCGAGCACCGTGGCGCCGCCCACCCCGGTCGCGATGCGAAGCTGTCCGGTCAGGCGCTGCGCCAGATCCCAGACCTGCCAGCCTTCGAGGGTTTGCGGCCGGTTCAGGCGCGCCGGGCAGTCCGGGCACGAGGCCCCGCCGCCCTCGCAGGGCTCGCAGGCTTTGCAATAGGCGTCGCCCCCGCCGAAGTGCCAGTCTGCGAGGGCGCGGAGGCGTTTTTTTCCTGCTCCAGCATCAGATGCGGTGCGAGGCAGCGGGTTTGGAAGGCCTCGAAGATGGGCCAGATGTCGAGAAGCGCGTCGATGCCTTCGGGGCTGACGGGGACGGGACTGCCGCTTGCATCACCGACGCCCTCCCAGCCGGTGACCACGCGGCGAGCGACGGCCTTCGCCATCACCAGTGCCTGTTCCTCCCTGCTTGCCTCTTCGGGGAGTGCTTCCACTGCCGGATCGTTGCGGGCGGCGACCATGATCGCGGTGGTGATGGGCAGGACGTGCAGACGCAGGCCATGGCCGAGGTCGAGCCATTTCGGCTCGCTGGAAAGATCGAGACGGATCATGGTCAGTATTCCTCGATGTCGTTGATGAGAGTGACGGTGCACATCCGTCCCAGCGTGGCGTCGCGTGCGGCCTGCCAGTCGAAGCTGGCCTGAATGCCCTGCGGCCCGCCGATCTCGATGCGCGGGCGCGGCAGATAGACGGCGTGGACGGTGAGGGTGAGGCTCTCGCCGGAAATGAGCGTCCAGGAGAACTCCAGCTCGCAGGGCGTGCCGCTGATCGCCTGGCTGACGAGCGTGCTGTCGGCGAAGCGCACCTCGGTGCGACCGGTGAGCGCGGCGATCGAGGGATCGGCGCCGTCGATCATGCCGTCCGCGCGGATGGTCTCGATCCGGTCGAGATTGTTGGCATAGGTGATCTCGGTCGAGATCACGTTGCCGAGCGCGCTGCCGTCGCGTTTGATCGAGCCGTTGAAGTGACCGAAACGGGTCAGATCGATCTCGGCCGGCGTTCCCGCGCCGCTGGTCGTGGCGACCGTCTCGCCTTGCGCTACCAGCCGCGCGGTGGCGGTGAGCAATCCCGAGCGCTGCATCTGCCAGCTGAGCTGGTCCAGCACCACGCCGGAATACATCGCATAGCGCGGCACCTCGGGCATGGCGGTCTCGATCGCCAGGCTGGGCAGCGCCCAGCTGCCGGACTGGAAGGTATGGGTATATGGACCGGGCGAGCTTCCGGTGGTGGTCGGCGCACCGAAGGCCGCCTTCAGCCAGAAGCCGAAGGCCTCGGCGTCGATCGGCACCACGACGTCGCCGTCGGCCGTGACCGCGTCTTTGATCGGCGCCAGCGGATCGCGACCGTAGCCGAGCAATTCCGAGTTCAGCAGCGGCTGCTCCGCCCCGAGCGTCGTGCTGGCGAAGGGCATCCGGGTGAAACCGCTGGCCGGCGGCGTGCCGTAGGTCGTCTCGAACGCGAGCGCCATCCGCGCCCGCGCCCCTTGCGCGCGTGCCATGTTCGTCTCCTGTTGTCGGTTGGGTCAGGCCAGTTGGTCGGCCGTCGAATAGTGCAGCACCACCGGGATGACGGCCGCCTTCAGGCTGGCCGCGCCATCGACCGGCAGATCGACCGCCTGCGGGGCTTCGGCCTCGACCCAGTCGCAGAGGCCGCCGAGTGTGCGGTCGGCTGCGAGCGCCGTGCCGATGCTGGCGCAGAGGGCGTCGAAGGTGGCGTCACGATCGGCGCCTTGTACGACCGCCTCGATCTCGGCCCGGTGCTGGTAGTGGTAGCGCAGGGGCGACAGCGTCACCTCGGGCTCGCCGGGATCACCGTCGCGCAGGATCAGCAGCCCTTCGGCCGGGACGCGCTCGGGCAGCACCTCGCCGCGCAGGGCGGTGGGGGGCAACGCCGAGAGCCGCACATGCAGTGCGGCGAGGATGGTCTCGCGGGCGGTAGGCATTCCAATCCCTCTTACGTTCTGACCCCGCCGAGCCAGCCAAGCTGTTGTACTGTCTCGCAGGATCGCCGATCATCACGACAACACCTTCATCTCTCCGTATTCGCGACCCGCCCGACGGTTCAACCGATGCGAACCGACAGGATTTCTGAATGACGCGCCTCGATCTTGAGCGGCAACAGGTCTGGATCTATCTTGCCGCCATCCTGGCAGGGCTGGGCTTGGGTCTGGTGCTGCCGGGGGCCGCCGCACATCTCGAGGCGGCGCTCTGGCCGCTTCTCGGCATCCTGATTTTCGTGACCTTCACGCAGGTGCCGCTGATCCATCTGCCGGAGGCGTTCCGCGACCGGCGCTTCATGGGGGCGATGCTCGCGGGCAACTTCGTGATCGTTCCGCTGA
Organism: uncultured Rhodobacterales bacterium; assembly: GCA_964575795.1. GTDB lineage: Bacteria > Pseudomonadota > Alphaproteobacteria > Rhodobacterales > Rhodobacteraceae > Amaricoccus. The sequence goes on along the minus strand of CAZNSP010000020.1, from coordinate 32,118 downwards.
TTGTGGCGGGGCTGCTGTTGTTCCTGCCCCAGGATCCGGCGGTCCGGCTGGGTGTTCTCCTCGTGCTGCTCGTCCCCTGCACGGACTGGTACATCACCTTCACTCATCTGGCGGGGGGCGATGCCGGCCGTGCGATCGCCGCCACGCCGGTGAACCTGATCGTGCAGATGGCATTGCTGCCCGTCTACCTGTGGTTGTTCATGGGCACGGCCTTCCTGGAGATCTTCGCGGTCGGACCCATCGTGACCGTTTTCCTGACGCTGATCGTGGCGCCGCTGGTGGCGGCATGGGCCCTCGAGCGATGGGCCGAGGCCCGATCCGGCCTGGACGCGCTGATCGAGCGTCTTGCCTGGTTCCCGGTACCGCTGCTTGCGCTGGTCGTCTTTCTGATCGCAGCAAGCCAGGTGCAATCGGTGACCGCCTCCCTTCCGGTCTTGCCGCAGGTGACGGGCGTGTTCGTCGGCTTCCTCGTGCTCGCCCTGTTCGCAGGACTTGCGATAACACGGGCGCTAGATCTCCCGGCGCGATCAGGACGCGCGCTGGTGTTCAGCCTTGGCACACGCAATTCCTTCGTCGTGCTGCCGCTGGCGCTGGCCCTGCCGCCGGAGTGGCGGCTGGCCATCGTGGTCATCGTGTTTCAGTCACTCGTCGAACTGTTGGGCGTGCTGGTGTACCTCAAGGCGGTGCCGCGTCTTCTGCCCGAAAGATAAGCAAGCTATGTTGGGAAATCGAGCGGAACCCCTCGCCAGAAGCAATGCAATGACCGATCAACAACCGATTCTCATCAGTACCATCGCGTGTCCGGACTGCGGTTACTCGAAAAGCGAGACCATGCCGACAGAGGCATGCCAGTGGTTCTATGAGTGCGCGGGTTGCGGTAAGCTGCTGAAGCCGAAGCCCGGCGATTGCTGTGTCTATTGCTCTTGGGGCACCGTCCCCTGTCCTTCGATCCAGGCAGGCAAGGGATGCTGCGGCTGATGGACTGACTGATCAACTCTCTCAAACGCGCCCCTCCACCCAGTTCGCCACCATCAGTCCCGGCACCGCATCGCGCGCCTGCTCCGCGTCCCGCGCGAGGTCCAGCCGCTTCTTCAGCCTGACCTGCGGGACAAGCAGGAAGACCGGCACGGTGGTGAGCCCCCGGCCGGTCTTCGAGCGCGACGCCACCGCGCGACCCTTGGTGTTCAGCCGCCCCTCGGCAACCAGCAGGCTCGGGCCCCTGCGCCGATAGACGAAGCGCAGGCGCAATCCGGTGCGGCGCTCCCATTCGCCGGGGGTGATCCGGCCGCCGCGGAGGGACTTGCCGGCCGCGGCCGCGGGGATCGCCAGCCAGAAACCGTCCTTCGAGCGGATCAGCGGCCCCGTGTCGTGAGCGCCGACGATGACCGGGGCCTTCGACCAGACCAGCGCGGCGGCGTTCAGGCTGGCCCGGCCTTTCGGGAACTGCTCGGACCGGATGGTGCGGGCGAGCCGCGCCCCCAGCCCCGCGCCGGTGATCTGGGCGCGCCAGGCGGTCTTCAGCCCTGTGCTGGCCTCGCGCATTGCGGCGGTCACCGCCTTCTCCCCGGCCAGCGTTTCCGCCTCCATGATCCGGGCGATATCGCCGACGATGTCGACGCCGAGTTTCATGCAGGCCTCAGTTCGACCGTCCAGACGAGCCGCTCACGGTCGCGGAGGGGCTCGCCCTGGACGAGGAAAGCCTCGCCGTCGATCTCGATGCGGTCGCCGGGGCGCGGGTTCGCCACTTCGGAAACGCGCAGATCGATCCGCGTGGTTTCCGACCAGAGCCGCGCGTCACCGAACTCGGTGACCGCATCGGCACGCCGGGCGACGGCGCGCACCAGAACGGGCGCGCCGCCGTCGGCGATATAGACAGCATCCCGGCCGATGTTCGGATCCGCGAAGAGCGTGTCGACGGCGGCGGCAAAGGCGGACATCAGGTCCGCCGCGCCGAGCGCAGCACCTGCGGCCGCGTGCAGATCGGCAGCGGATTGCTCTCGATCTCGAGCCTGACCCATTCGTCGCGGTCCCGGTCCGGGATGGTGCGGGCGTAGAGCGGCAGACCCAGCGTGTTCACCGTCTCGAAGGTGTCGGCGGGAGCGTGATAGATCTCGAAGAGCCCCTCGACGCCTTCGGGATAGAAGAAGGCTCTGTCGGTCGGCACGCCGAAGCCCGCGCCACCCCGGTAGCGCCGGAAGGTGATGCCGCCGAAGCTGACCTCGTCGGCCACCCGGCCGCGCAGATCGGCCGCCGCGGCGGTGTTGAGGTAGGTCTCGCGCACCTCCTTGTGCGCCACCAGATCGGCGAAGAAGGCCGAGCCGCATTCCGCCCGCACCTGGATCGCGCCTGCAGCCAGGCCGCCCATCGACGCCTCGACGTCTTCGATCAGCGCCTGGCAGCGCTTCCGGAGCGCACCCGAGGCGGGCGAGGCATTGTCGAGGTCGAAGTCGATCTCGGCGGCGGGCGTGATGCCGAACTCGGTGAAGTAGCTGACCACGGTCGCGCCGTCCTTCGGGTCCTTCACGATGCCCTGAATGCCGTTCAGCAGGTGGTACTCGAAGGTGGCCTCGGCATCCTGGCGCAGGCGGCCGAGCTTGCGCGCGACCTCGCTCTGCACCTGCTGGGCCGCAGTTTCCGAGCCGAAGTCGCGGATGCCCTGGATTTCCGAGGCCCAGAGCACGTCCTGCTTCTTGAACTGGCGGCACACGAAGGCGCGCATCTCGCGCCGCTCGGGCACCTGGCTCTCGTAGGCCGAGCCGCGTTCGGAGAACGGGATCAGCGACAGCGTGCCGTCGCGGCTCTCGATCACGACGGTGCGGGACCGCACCCCCCGCGGCGAGAACAGGCCGGCGCCGGACAGGATCGCGGGCCTGAAGGGGATGTTTTCCAGCGCACGGGTCAGTTCGATGATGGTGAAGGCATCGCCTTCGAAGATGTCCATGGTGGCCATGGGAATGCCTCCTGCGGGGGTCGGGCTCAGCGGACGAGGATGCCTGCGCCCAGAAGGGCAGCGTGGGCGGCGGCGATCTCGGCCTCGCTGGGCGTGCCGGCGAAGACGAGATCGTGGCGGTTGACGATCGCGGGTCCGCGGACCACGGCGACGGCGAGCGTATCGCCGCCCGACGCGTCGGCCTTGCCCCAGAGCACCGCGCCGGCGGTCTCGGTGCCGTCGACGGCCGCGGGATCGTGGGCGGCGTATTTGCCGGAGGCGGTGATCCTGCCCAGCACGGTGCCGGGCTCGAGCGTGCCGGTTGCAACCGTGATGGTCTCGCGGGTGTAGTCGCGGAACGCCTCCCAGACGAGGAAGCCGCCCGCGTGCGTGGTCTCGGTGAGCGTGGTCATGGGTCATCCTTTCAGCCTGAAGGTGCGGGCGACGATCTCGCCCCAGGGGCGGGTTCCCGTTGGGCGCCCCGGTTGCGCGTGATGGCCGGCAATCTCGGGCTCAGCCTCGGCTTTCGCTGCGAGCAGTGCGGCGCGGACGTGATCGAGGTCCGCATCGCTTTCCAGAAAACGCCCGGCCATCTGCGGCTGTCCGGCCAGCCGGCAGAGATCGACGACGGCGCGGGCGTGCGTGATGGCCTCGGCGCGGATCGCCGCGGGATCGGGCGGTGCGCCGCCGGACGGTGGCGTCTCGGCCGGCGGGTGTTGGGCGTTCGTCCCGGCGATCTCGTCTTCGCCGGCGCCAGAAGCCTCATCGCTCTCCGCGGCCGCGCCTGTGGCCTCGTCGGCATCGGCGCCGGCGCCGTCGTTGTCGTCACCGTCGTCGCCGCCGCTGTCGGTTGCAGCCGCGACCGCTTCCGCCAGCGCCGGCGGCGCGTTGCGGAAGCGCGCGAAATCGAAGCGCGCAGCGATCCGCACCGGTTCGGCAAGCCGGTCGGCAAAGCCGAGCGCCAGCGCCTCGCGCGCATCCAGCCAGGTCTCGGCGGCCATCAGCGCCGCAATCTCGTCGATCGAGCGGCCGGATTTGGCGGCATAGCCGGCAGCGAGGCTGCCACCCACCTTGTCCAGCGCCTCGGCCATGGCCCGCATGTCGGCGGCCGTGCCCATCACGAGGCCGGCGGGGTCGTGGATCATCAGGAAGGCATTTTCCGGCATGACGATCTCATCGCCCGCCATCGCCACATAGGAGGCGGCCGAGGCGGCGATGCCGTCGATCCAGACGGTGACCGTGGCGGCGTGCCGCTTCAGCGCGTTGAAGATTGCCACCGCGTCGAAGACCGAGCCGCCCGGGCTGTTCAGCCGCAGATCGATCGGCGTGCCCTCGGGCAACGCGCCAAGCTCGGCGAGGAAGCCCTTGGCCGAGACCCCGTAGGCCCCAATCTCGTCATAGATCGCCACTTCCGCGCCGGTGGCCCGGGCGCGGATCGCATACCAGCTGGCCATGCTCTCACTCCTGTTCAGATGTGCCACCGGTGCCCGGGTCAGCGCGGGCACCCCCGTTGCTGCCCGCGTCACCGCCTGCGTCCGGCAACTGCGCCGGGGTCGCCCGCGCTCCCTGCGTCTCGCCCGGACTCGTGCGGTAGCTGAGGCCGAGACGCTTCGTGCGCTCGGCGTCGGCCGCGTTCTCGCGGTCCACTTCCTCGATGTCGTAGCCGGTGGCCTCGACCACCTTGCGCCGCGAGGTGATGCCGGCGCCCATCGCCAGCACCTGCGCCTGGATGTCCTTCAGCGGATCGACCCAGTCCCAGCGCGGCGGGATCCACTGCACCGGCCGCGCGGCGACCGGATCGGCATCGAGCGCGCCCGACAGCACCGCGGTGTCGAGCCAGCGCGGCCAGACCGCCCGGCAGAGCTGGTGCACCAGGACGCCATGCTGCAGCTGGCCGATGCGGCGCCGGAACTCGACCAGTTCTGCCCGCAGGCTCGAATAGTTCGCCTGCCGGACGTCGCCGGTCACCAGATGATAGGGCAGCCCCAGCGAGGCGGAGACGGCGAGCAGCGTGCGGTACTGGAACGCTTCGTAGCCGCCACCCACGTCGGCGGGCGCGGAGAACTTCACGTCCTCGCCGGGCAGCAGCACCTGCATGGTGCCGGGCTCGAGGCTGGCGATGGCCGTTCCATTGAGGTCCGCCTCGACCTCGCCCAGCATCGGCTCTTCCGGGGCGGTCTTGGTGATGAAGCCCGCGAACATCGCCGCGGTCTTCTTCCGGTCGAGCTCGGCGTCGTCGTACTGGTCGAGCAGGAACAGCCGCACCATCGCCGGCGCGATGTGCGGCAGGCCCCGGATCTGGCCCGCGTCGATGGGCCGGTAGATGTGCAGGACGTCCGCAGCGGGCATGCGCACGGTCTCCGGGATCACCGCCCCCTGGTCGGTGCTGTCGCCGGGATGGCGGCGGCGGAAGTGATAGGCCACGCGCCGGCCGATCGCATCGAACTCGATCCCGCAGCGGATGCGGTTGCCGGAGGGCAGCACCTCGGTCTTCTCGAAGGGCAGCATCTCCGACTGTAGCAGCTGCAGTTGCAGCGGGACCAGCAGCCCGTCCTCGGCCCGGCGCGGGCGCAGCCGGACGAAGCACTCGCCGGCCACGAACATCTCCCGCGCGACCATGGCCTGCAGCCCGTAGAAGTCGGTCAGCCCGTCGGCATCGGCCTCGTCGGTCCAGGCGAGCCAGAGCCGCTGGACCCGGTCCCGCAGGTCTGCATCCCCCATCAGCGAAGACGGCTTGATCCCGTCGCCCACGAGGTTCGCGGCGAAGGCCTCGCAGGCGTTGGCGGCATAGCCGTTGGTGACCACAAGCTCGCGGGACCGCGCCAGCAGCCGCGGGCCGCCCGAGGCGACCAGCGTGTTGATGTTCTCGAGCGGCGGGTTCCAGCCGCGCAGGCGGCGCTTCGCCATCGAACCTTCGAGGCGGGCGCGCACGGCGGCTGGGCCGCCGCTGCCCGGCGATGGACGGCGGAAGCGGTCGAAGAGGCCCATGGCGTTCAGAGCCCCTTCGTCGTCGTCACGCGGACCTGCCGCACGATGCGGCGCCCCTCTGCCGCCGCGATCTCGCGGTCGAGGGCCTCGATGGCCCGGTCGATCTCGGCGACGCTGCGATAGTCCACCGTCTTGCCGTCATAGCTCACCCGCGCCACGCCCGAGGCGCGCTGCGCGGCCAGTGCCTCGCGGCGGGCGCGGAGCTCTGTGGCCGTGGCCATGGGATCACCTCATGTAGCTGGAGTGCACGGTCCGTCGCCGCGGTGCAGGTCGGCTCGCTTTTGGTCCTGTTGTCGCGGTTCCCACATCCGGGTTGCCGTTCGCTGCCACACCGAGCTGCCCTTCCAGATCGGCCCAGCGCGCCTCGGGCCAGCGATCCGCACCGAGGATCCACGCCGCCGCGCGGGCGTAGACGCGGGTGTCGAGCGCCTCGTTGCGCTCGCGCAGCTTCTGCCATTCGAGCCTGGAGAAGCCGCGTCTTGTGCGGACCGTCACCAGCTGCTCGGCGGTCAACTGCTTCAGCCATTCGCTGTCCGCCCAGTCCGGCAGGTGGATCGTGCCGGGCGGAAAGACCGCGCCCTCGGCCCGTTCCTCTGCCGTCGGCCGCTCCTGCCGCAGGAAGCGGTAGGTCTCGGCCTTGAAGGTCGAGGTGGCGACGGTCCAGAGCCGCGCCCCGCGCCGGAGCCGCTTGCCCGCAACGGTCGCATCGACATAGCTTGGCCCCGTCACCGGGCTCGTCCGGGCGAAGCCCTCGACGCCTTTCACCGGCGCCACCTGCGCGAAGCCGACCTTGCGCGCCCAGGCATAGACGGCGCTGGTCTCGAAGCCCGAGTCGATCGCGAGCCGCGCCAGCGTCATCGGCTGGCCGGAGGCGTGTTCCCATGTCCGCCCGAGCAGGTCGGTCAGCTCCTGCCAGCAGGCGGGATCGCCGGGCCCGCCCTCGATCACGAGGTGATCGACCAGCCAGCTTTCCAGACCGCGGCCCCAGGCCCAGACATCGACCTCGATGCGGTCCTTCTGGACATCGGCCCCGGCCGTCAGGAACAGCCCGCCCGCAGGGACGGTGCCCGGCTTCCACGCCTCGCGACGATCATAGAGCCGCTGCCAGTCCGGGGCTTCGCCGGTCTCGACCCATGTCTCGCCGAGAATGGTGTTGCGGAACGCCTTGATCGCCTCGTCCGACCCCTGCGCCGCCTCCCATGACCGCACGATCCGCTCCCAGCTCAGCCAGCCGATCGGCGAATAGAGCGCCGAGAGGTGATACCCGACCGTGGTCGGATCGGCGGCCGTGGCGGTCGCCCGCCATTCGCCGCCCTCCAGCATCGCCGTCTTGTGGTGTTCGGCGATCGGCGTCTCGCAGCCCTCGCAGTGATACTCGGCCGTCTCCGGGCGGCCCTTCTGCCAGCGCAGCCGGTCGAACTTCAACCACTGCATCGCACCGCAATACGGACATGGAACGTGGAACCGCCGCTGGTCGCTGGCCTCGAATTCCCGCTCGATCCGGCTCAGCCCCCGGATGGTCGGCGTCGAGACCAGGAACACCTTGCGCCGGTGCGCAAACGTCAACGACCGGGCCTCGGCCAGCGTGACCGGGTCGCCTTCCTCGTCGGCCGAGGCCGGATAGGCGTCGACCTCGTCCAGGAAGATGTAGCGCGCCGGGGTGGACCGCAGCCCGACCGCCGAGTTCGCACCCGTCATGATGAGGATGCCGCCCGCGAACTCCTTCGACAGCATCGTGTTACCCGCGTCCCGCGACCGGGCCGGCTTGATCCGCTCCCGCAGCTCCGGGCTCTCCTCGATCAGCGGGTCAATCCGCTGGCGCGAGTTGCGCTTGGCCAGTTCCACGGTCGGCTGGACCGCGAGCATCGGCCCCGGCGCCTGGTGGATCGCGAACCCGATCCAGTTGTTGCCGGCCTCGGTTGCCCCGACCTGAGCGGCCTTCATGAACACGATCCGCTGCGTGGGATCGCCGGGCGAGAGCCGGTCCATGATCTCGCGCATGTAGGGCGTGCGCACCGTGCGGTATCGCCCGGGCTCGGCCGAGGCGCGGCCCGAGAGCATCCGGTGCCGGTCCGCCCATTCCGAGACGGTCAGGTCCGGGTCGGGCCGCAGCCCGTTGCCCCAGGCGCGCAGGATCTCGCCCGCGCCGTCGAAGTCCGTCAGGCCATCATCGTCACCGGAAGTCGGGCCGGACCTCGGCGAGTTCGTCGAGGTGGGCGCGTACATGTTTCTCCAGGACCTTCTGCATCGCGGCTGGCTCCACGGTGATCTGCTGGCCCGTCGCGTCGCTGAACGAGGCCGAGAGCTCGGCCGCCATCAGCGCCGCCGCACGCGCGGGCCAGTTCACCCACGCGTCCCGTTCCTCCCGCGCCAGCCGGAACACCAGCGCCAGCGCGCGGGCCCGCTCGATCAACTCCCCCTTCAGCTTCTGGAGCCGGATGCGCCGCTCCTGCGCCTTCAGCACCTCGTTCGCCGTCTTGGCCTGCAGGAAGGTCGTCCCGCCGCCAACCGCCGGGACAGCCAGCCCCTGTTCGCGCAGCGTGTCGCCAACAGCGGCCACCGCCGCCTCGGGGACAGGCTTCAGCTTGGGCGCGGGCGGCTTGCGGGTCTTCGACGGGTCTGTCGTCTCGGCCCGCCGTGCGTCGCTGGCGGCCGCGTTGATGCTGCCGTCCGGATAGAGGACCAGCCGCTCGGCCGTCTTCGCCTTCTGGATCGCGCCCCGCGACAGCCCGACATGGGCGGCGTACTGGCGCTCGCTCATGCCCCGCATCGACGGCTCCGATTATCATTCAAGATCATGTGCTTATCGAGTTGATAAGCGCGGCGGACAGAGGGAACGTGCCTCCAGAAGGACGATGCAACTCGACCCAAGGAGCCAGCCCGATGACCCGCCGCGCGACCGACAGTGAGACCGCTCCCGCCAGCGGTTCGAGGGAGCGGTCGAACAAAGCCCTCGACGCCTTCATCGCCGCGAAGACGGAGATCGACGCGATGCTGGAGCGGCTCGCCGCCCTCAGCGCCGACCACTTCGAGACCAGCCCCGACGAGATCAACTGGGGCCATGTCGGCACCCTGAACCACTACCGCGCCAAGCTGCGCGAGATCACCGACATGGCCTTCAGCGAAGGCGAACACGCCGAGTGAGACGACCCGCTCCCGGTCCCGCCCGCCGACTGGCGGGCTCGACCTCGTAGAAGGGCCCGCATTCCGCGCGCCCCGATACGGGAGACGACGATGACCAAGCTTTCCGACACCCAAGCCCTGATCCTGAGCGCTGCCGCGCAGCGCGAGGACCGCAACGTCCTGCCGCTCCCCGGCTCGCTCCGCGGAGGCGCCGCCGCCAAGGTGGTCGGCGCGCTGCTCTCGCGCGGACTGATCGCCGAGACGACGATTGCCAGCGAGACCAAGGCCGACGCCGCGCTCAACCGCATCTGGCGCAACGACGAGGACGGCCGTGCCATCCTCCTGCACATCACCGACGCAGGGCGCGCCGCCATCGGCGTCGAGCCGGAGGGCGGCGACAGCGCGCCCGCGGGCGCCGACGCGGCGCCGAGCGCCGTAGCCGCGCAGGACGCTCCCGGCGAGGCCGACGCCGCGCCCAAGGCGCGCACACCGCGCACGGGCACGAAGCAGGCCAAGCTGATCGAGATGCTCCGCGCCGAGGGCGGCGCCACCATCGACGAGATCGTCACCGCCTTGGACTGGCGGCCGCACACGGTGAGGGGCGCGCTTGCCGGCGCGCTCAAGCAAAAGCTCGGCCTGACCATCACCTCCGAGAAGGTCGACGGAAGGGGCCGCGTCTACTCCATCCGCGACTGACGCTCCGCACCGAAACGGACTGAAGGCCGCCGTCCACCCTCGGGCGGCGGTGTCTCATTCTGCACTCCGGATCCGGATCGCCTCGAACAGTCGCCGCAGCAGGTAGCCGCGCGCCAGCGAGACACCGACGAAGGCGAGGCCGATGGTCAGATGCTCCGCGAGCCCGGTCTCGATGCCGAACCACGGGAACACGATGATCTGCGTGGCGATGGCCAGTACGTAGCCGACCACGACATTCGTCGCTGCCTCGACCATCGACATGGTCCGGGATTGTCTCATCGCAGCCCCTCCGGCAGGGATCCCAGAAAGGCCGTCACGAACTCCGCCGCGAGCGGCGGCACGATCGCATTGCCGTAGCCCCGCAGCAGCCCCATGCGGCCGGATATCCCATCAGCCAGCGGGAATGTTCCGGGCTCAACCGGTCGCCAGCGCCCATCCCGGCAGAAGAGCCAGTCAGGATTTCGCCAGACGCCGTCCGTCGCGCAGGTCCCGGCGGGGTCGGTGACTTCGACCAGACGACCAGCTTCAGCGTCCTGCGGCTCGCATCGGTGTTGCCGGCCGCGTTGTATCTCTCCGTCGCGGGCGAGCCGGCCGTCGGCCAACCCGCCAGCCAGACCTGTCGGCCGAGTAATGCGTTGATCGGGACGTTCGGGCATTCCGATCCGTCCTTGTGATCCCGCGCCGAGGCCGTCGCCCAGCCCGCCTGGTGTTGGGTCCAAGGCGACCGCGCCGAAGAACAGCCGCTGGCGGATGTGCGGGGCGCCGATGCCCGCAGCCGGCAGATCAGCCGCCGAGACGGCGTAAGATGCCGCTTCCAGGTCAGCCGCCAGAGCGTCGAACCACGCCCAGCCAGCCGGGCCCGCAGCCGCTGCGCGAGCCGCGCCGCCAACCGGTCCGAGCACTGCCGCGCTCGCGACCTGCTCGCCGAAGACGAGGTTCGGCCCACAGGCGGCGACGAGCCGCAGAAAAGCCGGGGCGAGATGGCGGTCATCGTTCTGTCCCTTGCGCTGCCCGGCCTGGCTGAACGGCTGGCACGGCGGCGAGCCGGTCCAGACGGAAAGATCCTCGGCCACGCCGGCGAGGCGCAGCGCGTAGGGCCAGCCGCCGATCCCGGCGAAGAAATGGCATTGCGTGAAGCCGCGCAGGTCGGCGGGCTCCACGTCCATGATGGACCGCTCGTCCACCTCACCCGCAGGCAGGAGCCCGGCCGCGATCAGTTCCCGCAGCCAGGCACAGGCCGCGGGGTCGGAATCGTTGTAGTAAACGGCCATCAGGCGGCAGCGTCGGCATCTGCGTTGTCGCTCAGTCGCTCGACCCTTACGGCCGCGAAGGTCCGGCCATCGCCGTCGAGGATTGCCTCGCGACCGGTGTCCGCCTGCCAGCGTTCCACGGCGACATCGACATAGGCCGGGCTGATCTCCATCGCGAAGACGCGTCGGCCGTTCGCCTCGCCCGCCATGATCTGCGAACCCGAACCCGAGAACGGCTCGTAGCAGAGCCCGCCCCGGGCCACATGCTGGCGCATCGGGATGCCGAACGCATCGAGCGGCTTCGGTGTCGGATGGTCGGGCCGGTCGTCCTTGGCGAAGCTGGGCAGCGCCCACGTCGATGCGAGGGTTTCCTCGGCCACCTTCGGCGGCCGGTTCGGGCGGCGCCAGCCCATGAAGCAGGGCTCGTGCTTCCAGAGGTAATGGGACCGGGTCAGGACACCGCGGTCCTTGACCCAGATGATCTGCTGGTGAACGAACGCGCCGGCCTTGTCCCAGCAGGCTTCCAGCATCGCCTGGCGGCGGGAGGCGTGCCAGCAATACCAGGCGGCATCTTCGGCGATGGCTTCCGCCACCGCGGCGGCAATGAAGCCGTCGTAGAGTTCCGCGCCTTGCGAGGAATCGTCCCAGGTCACGCCGTAGCTCTGACTCCAGTCCTTGTTCCGCGTCGGATGGTTCGAGCCATCGTAGTCGACGAGATACGGCGGGTCCGTTGCGAACAGGATCGCCCGCTCGCCATTCATCAGGCGGCGCACATCGGCAGCGCTGGTGCTGTCGCCGCACAGCAGCCGGTGGTCGCCGAGGATCCAGAGATCACCCGTCCGCGAAGCCGGGTTGCGCGGTGGCTCGGGGATGGTGACCGGCGGCACGGAGCCCCCGGCGCCACCCTCTTCCTCGCCGTCCCCCTCCGGCACGAAGGCCAGTAGCTTGTCGAGTTCGCCGTCCGAGAACCCGACCAGCGACAGGTCGAAGTCTTCGGCCAGCAACTCGTTCAACTCGGCCGAGAGCAGCGCCTCGTCCCATGTCCCGAGTTCGGTCAGCTTGTTGTCCGCGATCCGATAGGCCCGGCGCTGGGCCTCGGTCAGATGGCCGAGCACGATGACCGGTGCCTCGGTCAGCCCCAGTTGGGTCGCGGCCAGAACGCGCCCATGGCCTGCGATCAGCTCCCCGTCCTCGCCGACGAGGCAAGGCACGGTCCAGCCGAACTCGGCCATGCTGGCGGCGATCTTCACGACCTGGTCGGCCCCGTGCACCTTCGCGTTCTTCGCGTAGGGCTGCAGGCGCGACAGCGGCCAGGTCTCGATCCGATCCGGGGCAAAGCTCAGCGTCATCTGCGGGCCGGTCCTTCAGGATCAGGGTGGATACCCTCGGCTCCGGACTCCGGGGGCCAGGCTAGACTCCACGCGGGGTCCAGCGGCCACCAGGGGTGTCCAGCTTCAAGGGTTTGATTTTTCGATGTTTCGATGGGGTTCAGGCGGCGCTGGCTTCTGGGTGGCTTCCCAAAAAATCGGCCCTGTCGCTGGCGATGCGTCGCGCTTCGCCCGCCAGCATACGAATATCGTCAGGAAGGAACCAAGAACTCAATGGGTTAGCCCATTGGACCCCCACTGGACCCTTCGCTGGACCCCGGAAGCCAGCGGCGCGGCCTCTGCCTGCGCGCTCCTCTCCCGAGCATATTCGTTTTCTAACGGCCTCGTCGAAATGTGTAAGGGCCTGCGATGTACACCCGAAAATTTCCTCAGAGGACGATTTTTCTTGACAGCCGATTGGCGTTTTCGATGACGAACTGCTGTGACCGCCGGGGCGACGGCACGCGACCGTTCAGCCGCCAAGTGATCACCGCCAGACCGTATTGCCAGCGCTTGGTCGCGGCCGTGCGCGACAGGCCGAACTGCCAGCAGATCGGCTTCCACGCCATGCCGTCGGCGCGGGCCCAGACGAGGCGCCCATCCTCGGGCTCGAGCCAGCGCAGCCAGAGCATCGCCTCCTCGGCCTCCGTGATCTGTCGCGGGCTGGGCCTCGGGCGACGCATCTGCGGCTCCTGACCGACCTTGTCGGCGAAGCTGTGGAAATACTCGGGCCATGCGTTGAAGAAGCCCTGCGGCATCACGCCCGGCATCTGCCGCATCACGCCCGCCGCAAGTTCAAGCCGATCCTGCACCTGCGCTGTGGTCCACTCACCCATGACGCGCCTCCCGTTCCCGCTTGCCGTAGAGCCGCTCGCCGAGCTGGCGCACCAGCTCGCGCTCCGGCCAGGTCAGGCGGTCGTCGTCTATGGCGACGGCCAGCAACCCCTGTTCCTTCCAGCCGTCGCGCTTGACCTCGTCGGGGTTGCGGCGGTGACCGCCATAACCCTTGGGCGTGAACCGCATGCCGCTCATTGCACACCTCCCCGGGTCTCCAGCGCCCAGAGCAGGATCGCGATGGCGTCGGCCTCATTGTCGTCGGCGGGGCTGAAGCCGCGCGCCCGGGCGGCCGCCATCACGGCGTCCTTGTTCGCGTTGCCCTTGCCGGTGGCGTGGCGCTTGATGGTGCCGACGGGAACGCCCTCGTAGGGAATGCCGCGCAATTCGGCCCATGCCGTCAGCGTGGCCATCAGCCCGCCATAGACATGGGCGGCATCGGTCGCGGCATGGCGGCGGACCTCTTCGAACCAGATGGCGGCGACGGGCCCGGACAGCCGGTCGATCTCGGTGAGCCAGTTCGTGAACCGCAGATACCGCATGCCGCCACCGTCGAAGCGGCCGGGGCGGAAGGACGCCGTGCCGGAGGTGATCAGCCCGTCGATGCCGTGCAGCGCCCAGCCCGTCATGGTGCCGAGGTCGAGCGCCAGCGTCACCCGGTTGGCGCGGACGACGGGTCGCAGATCGGGGATTGCCTCACGGGCGGAGGTGGCGAGAGTCAGGTCAGCCATGGGTGGTCTCCTCTTCTGGTTGGCTGCTCGGGTGGAAGACGACGGTGGCCTGGTGCTTGGCGGTACGGGGCCGCCGTCGTCGGATCGGAATGTGCAGGGTGCGTCGGAGCCCGCGCGCGGATGCCCTCGACGTATGGAAGGCGAGGCCAAACCTGCCGGTTGGCCTCCCCATACGTAGTATGGGGGCTTGCCCACTCGCCTCATGTTTTGGCCGCAAGTCTCTGTTCCCTTTGACTTTTCAAGGCTCAAGGGATGAGACGGGTCGATTAGGAAGACCTTTCTCATCCTCATCTCCAACCCATTGATTTCATTGGGCCATGAGGAAGAGATGAGAATGAGGAAGGCCGCGCTCATGATGAGGAAGTCAATCATGGACCTCCTCCGGATAGACCCAGACGGAAGGGTTCTCGACCTCACGCGCGCGGCCGGAATGGGGGCATTTGTAGTGGGTCGGCAGCACCGCGACGCCCTCGGCAAGAACCTCTCCGGTGTCCGTGTCGATCACGGGATCGCGGCCGAAGCGCATGTCCCTGATCACGAGATATCCGAAATGCGATTGCGTCCCGGCGTACCCGTGCTCCGTGAAACTCCGGCGGAACTTGATCAGGCCCTTGGTGGCGAGCACCGACAGCCGCTCGCGGATGCTGTAGCGCCCCCCGAGATCGTGCTGGTTCTCGAACGCCTCCGCGAACTGCGTGGCGGTGTAGAGCCGACCCTCGGCCGCCTCGTCGAAGATCATCCCCAGGACGACCTGGTTTTTCCGATCCCGCTCGGCATCATGCCTGGCGCCGATGTCCTGGCGCACGAGGCGCTCGTTCATCGGGTTGATCTCGACCCATTGGCCGCGCACCTTGTCGATCAGCTTCGAGGGCAGCGCGGGGCCGTTGCGCAGCTCGATCTCCAGCTTACGCTCTGACGCGTCCTCGTCGGGGCGGTGCAGGATCAGGCCGGAGGTGTAGAAGCCCCGGAGGGCGCTGGCCCCCGAAAGCGCGAGGAACGGATCCTCCTTCACCTGATGCTTGCTGAGCTTCTTGGTGTGGTGGATCAGGATGACCCCGCAGTCCGGGTCGATGTGGTCGCGTAGAACCTCGACCCGTTCCTTGAGGAAGAACATCATGGCGGTGTTGTCGTTCTCGCCACCGCCATCGGGTCCGCCATCGAAGAGGTTCCGGATCGGGTCGACGCAGAGGATGTCGGGCGGTGCATCCGGGAATGCCGTCCGGATCGCGCGGGCAACCCGCACGCTGCCCTCGTTGTCGAGCAGCATTTTCAGCTTGGGTGTGGCGACGAAGGTGTCGCGCGCGGCGGCCAGCACGTCGGGCGGCAGGGCGATCTGCTTCAGCCGCTCGCGCAGATAGTGATACTGGATCTCGGCCTGCAGGTAGAAGATCCGCAGCGGCCGTGGCGGCGTAAAGCCGAGGAACGGCACGCCGGCGGCCATGTGGACAAGCCAGCAGATCAGCAGGTCGCTCTTGCCGACCTTGGGCGCGCCGCCCAGCACCAGCAGTCCGCCCGGCGTCAGCACGCGGGGCGCGATGATGTCCTCCGGCATCGGGCTCTGATCGTCCAGCAGCGCGCCCAACGTGAAGGCGGGCATCTCGACCGGTCCCGGTGCGCCGGAGTCGAGCCGGATCAGCGGCGGGCCGTGTTTCTCGACATGCCGTTCCCAGAGCCGCTCGGATTCCCGTTTCAGCCGCTCGACCGGCCACTGGGGCCGCAGCATCGCGGCGTTGTAGCCGCAGATGCCGATCCAGCCCTCGTCCTTCGTCATCCGGCCCTCGTGGACCATGCGGATGAAATGACCGATCGCGGCCGACGCGCCCTCGAAACGGGACCAGTCGTCCTGCGCCCCCTCGCGCACCGGCGTGACCAGCACATCGTCCATGGCGGGCTTGTCGGGATGGGTGAACGCGGGCTGCAGGGACACGCCTGGCGCGGGCGGCATGTCGGTCACGGCTTCGATGAACTCGGCCAGATCGCGTTCGCGGTCGGCGTTCAGTTCGACGATCCGCACCTGCGTCTTGAGGTTGTTCTTGTAGTAGACCGAGCCCGCCACCCGTATCGGCTGATGGGCGGAGCGGAAATGCATGTCGCCGCCGACCTTTGCGGCGATGTCGCCGCGCAGACGGCAGACGCGCGCTATATCGTCACCCTCGGCCGGTTCGGTCAGCGCCCACCAGACGTGGCACTTGCGCTGCCCCTCGGCCGTGACGCCGCCGCTCTCCACGACCATGCTTGGCGCGCCGAGGTGGCGCTCGAGGTGCGCGCGCTTGGCGGCGATGTCACCGGTGTCGAGATCGACCACTACCGTCTGCATCTGCAGAATATCGGTGGCCTTGGCCTGGCCGGGCGCGGCCACGGTGCCGGGGATCACATAGACTGCCGCGCCCTCGCGCGAGGCCCATGTCGCGAAGGTCGCCATCTTCTCGGGGGCGGAATGATCCGCTTCCAGCCAGATGTTGTGCGGGCGGCCATCGATGCCCTGACCCTTGTCGATGAAGCTGCGGACAGGGATCAGACCGTCGCAATACCCGAAGACGACCTGCATGAATTGCGCAATCTGCGCAGGGTCGGGCTCGTCGCCGAAGACGTCGATCTGCGGCGCGGCATCGTTGAAGTCGCGCCACGGGTTGAAATGGACGATGTTTTCCTTGGGCTCATCGGGCGTGGTGTTGTCGCGCATGGCTGGCTCCTGGTCGGGATCGGATGGCTCGGTGGGCTCGTCGCTCATGCCGCCAGGCTCCAACACCGCTCGGCATGGGCGCAGAACCGGCATTCGAAGAAGTCGCGGCTGGCGGCAATGCGGGGCAGCAGCTCGCCCGCGTCGGTGGCCTGCAGGATCCGCACCGCGCGGTCGGACATACGCTGCGCCAGATCCGCATCGAAGGGCACCAGTTCGTGGTGCAGCTCAGCCGTGTCCTTGTTGATCGCCGTGAACAGCGCCGGGGCCGAGGAAATGCCTGGCACCGACGGCTCCATGTAAGCCTGGTAGATCGCGATCTGGGCGGCATAGACGGGCTTGGAGATGGCGACCCCGTCCTTGACGCAGGCCCGCCAGTTCTTCGCGTTCATCGTCTTGCATTCCCAGAGCGCCGGGATGCGGAGACCGAGCGCGGCCGGGGCTCCGGCCACGATCCCGTCGACATGGCCACGGATGCGGCCGCCCGCGACGGAGAATCCGAACTGATCCCCATCGGGACGATTGCCCTTGCGGGTATAGAGGTCGAGCCCCGCCACCCGCAGCCAGCGGATCGCCAGATCCTCGAGCTGGTGACCGATCTCGAAGATGCGCAGCGTCTGCCCGCCGAAATCCGCGCCCTCGTCCTTGGGCGCGCCTGCGAACTCGAACTGCAACGCGCGTTCGCAGGCATGCCCCAGACGGGACGCGCCGAGATAGGTCCGGGGCGGCGTGGCCTCCCGCTCGGCGATCAGAGCGGCGTCGACCAGCGCGTTGATCCGCTCGGCCATGGAGGGGCGTGGGTTGAAATCCAGCATCAGAAGGGGATCTCCGCCTCGGCGGCGATCTCTGCCATCTCGGCGCGGAACGCCTCGACGGTCACGACAATCAGCCGGCGCATGTCGTTCTGGGTCAGCTGGCCCAAGGGGCGGTCCCAGCCGATCCGCTCCATCTCGGGCGCAAGCGCGCGCATCACGGCGGGCAGCGCCATGGTTTCCTCTTCGGTGAAATCGACCATGCTCAGTCCTCTCTTCGCTTTGCGGGTGAAGGCCGCCTGGCAGCCCATGGAGCAGAACCAGCGGCGGGTGCGGGTTGGGCGCGGTCGGTGCGGATCGAACCAGCCGAAGCCGCGCGCGCGGGATGTGCAGACGGCGCAGAGCACCGGCCGCGGATGCCAGAGGCGATCACGGCCCGGTCGATCCGCAGCCGCTGCGGACGGGGGTGCGATTTGCGCGACATGGCTCACGCGGCCCTCCCGATGTCCGGGCTGGCGCGGCCCACAAGTTGGCGAATCTCGCGCTTGTTGAAGCCGAAGGTCATCAGAGCGGAGGCGCGGTACCGCGTCAGGCCGAAGTCATGGCAGCATTCGGGTGGCAGGTACTGCAGCTGCTTTTCGGTGGCGGCCTGTGTCAGCCATCCCTTCGACTTGAATGCGCTCTCATCGGTCTCGTGGGTGTTCAGCCAGTCATCCGCCTGCGCCAGGCAGACCGGGCGTTCGCCCACCCCCAGCAAACGCGGCGTCTGGCCCTTGCCGCCGCCGACAGCGTGCCAGCGACCATCGAGGAAAAAGATGCCACCCCAGGCACTGAACCCGTTGGCCATCAGCGCCGCATCGTCGCCAAAGAGATCGACCCACGCGAAGCTGGACCGCTTCAGCAGGTCGATCTCGGTCATCATGAAGCCCGAGAGCGGCGCGGCGGCCCCGCCTTCGCCCGCATCCAGATCCTCGCGCGGGAACGCCTCGCCGCAGAGCGGGCATTCCGTGGCTGCCAGCGGGATATCGGCGCCGCAACCGGGGCAGGATTTCGTCGGGGCTTCACCAGCCTCGGTCTTGCCGTCGAGATCGACGTCCTGCTCCAGCGTGCCGTGGATCAGGCTCGACGTCCCGAAATCCAGCACGACGCAGTCGATCTTGACGATGCCGGGGTGTTCCTCGGGATCGACGGTGCGCAGGCCGCGCCCGACCATCTGGATCATGGTGGACTTGTAGGAGCTGGGGCGCAGCAGCACGACGCAGGAGGTGGGCGGGTGGTCCCAGCCCTCGGTCAGCACCGCCACGTTGACAACGACGCGGATGCTGCCAGCCGCGTAGTCGGCGAGGATCGCCTTGCGGGTCTCGGCCGCCAGATCGCCGTGGATCAGCGCCGCGGAAACGCCCGCTGCCCTGAAGGCGTCGGTGACGTGCTCGGCATGCGCGACGGTGGAGCAAAACACCACGGTCTGCCGGTCGCCTGCCTTCTCCTTCCAGTGGCGGATCACCTCGTCGGTGACGGGGGCGCGGTCCATGATGCCCGCCACTTCCGCCATGTCGAAATCCGACAGGGTCTTGCGGACGGACCGCAACTCGTCCTGCACGCCCACATCGATGACGAAGGTGCGCGGCGGCACCAGGTGGCCCGAGGCGATCAACTCGCCCAGCCGCACCTGGTCGGCGACATTGTCGAAGACCTCGCGCAGGCCCTTCCTGTCGCCACGGTTCGGCGTCGCCGTGACCCCGAAGATGCGGGCGTCGGGATTGGCTTCGCGCACGCGGTCGATGATGCGGCGGTAGCTGTCGGCGACGGCATGGTGCGCCTCGTCGACGACCAGCAGGTCGAGGCGCGGCATGTCGGCGAGGTTCGAAGCCCGTGCCAGCGTCGGCACCATGGCGAAGGCGACTTGGCCGCCCCACGATTTCTCCGTGGCGTCGATGACCGAGGTGGCGACGCCCGGCACCACGCGCTGGAACTTGGCACGGTTCTGCGCCGTCAACTCGTCGCGATGGGCCAGCACGCAGGCCTTGGCGCCGTCGCCGATCATCTCGCCTGTGACCGCCGAGAGCATGATGGTCTTGCCCGCGCCGGTGGGCGCCACGCCCAGCGTGTTGCCGCGGGAGGCGAGCGCAGCCACGCTGCGCTCGACGAAGGTCTTCTGGCGGGGGCGCAGGCGCATGGCCGGTCTCCCCCTTACTGCGCCCAGCTCGGCCGACCGGCGAACCCGGGGGCGGAAGCGGGCTGGCTGGGCTGATGTGCCGGTGCCGCAGGGGTGGTGTGCTGCGCGGCGTGCCCGGCTGCACCGTGTCCGCCGAACTGCAGCGGTGCAGTCCCCATGACCTGTGCGTAATCGCGATGATCCGGCGTGACCGCGCTACGGATCTCGTTCTTGTCGTCGCCGCTGGCGTCGGTGCCGATGTCGATGCGGGCGATGAACTCGATCCCGTCGAGATCGGCAAAGCCGTTGATGCGCCGCGCCGCCTGCGCCTCGGCCGACATGTCCTTGTCGGAAATCCCGCGGGCCGAGTTCAGCATGCCGCGCACGAGGCTGCGGCCCATGTTCGCCCAGTCCGGTCCCTTGGGGCTGTAGAGCCCGATCAGCGTGAAGATCTTGCGCCGGGCGTACTGCCCCTCGGTCACCGTGAACTCGCCGTTCAGATAGACAGCACCCGTCGAGCCGCGGGTGGCATAGCCGCCGGTCCAGCCCTGAGAGGCGTCGTCGAAACCGCCCGGACGGATGGTCAGGCGCACCTTGGCCAGCGTGCCCTTCGGGATCAGGTTGCCGTTGCTCTGCGCGTCGTTGAAATCGTTCCAGGAACCCATGGGGAACCTCCTTTTCTGATCAGGATTGCGGTTGGGATTGGGCGTCAGCCGCCGGATCGGCGGGCGGCGGCGTGTAGGTCAGGCGCTTGGGCGCTGGTGCGACGGGGGCGCGGATCTTCGTCATCAGGCGGCCGAGGTGAGGCTCCTCGACCTGATCCAGACGCCCCGAGCGGTCCTTGGCCGGAAAGCCCCAGGGGTTGATCGTCTGGCAAACGAAGGCGCGATAGGGATCGCCATCGGCCTTCAGCTCCGCCATGGTGATCACCTCGTCGACGATCCCCGGCAGCTCCAACCCGGTCTTCGAGCCGTCGATCTGCGGCTGGAAAACCTTGCGATTGAAGTCGTCGAGCTTCTCGTCGAGGATCCCGACGAACCAGACGTTCTTCGCCCGCGTGTGCTGGAGATGCGTGAGCCAGCCGATCATCTCGCGGCCGTGCAGACCGTAGGCCCCGCGCACGTCCGGCTTGCCGGTCTTCTCCGACAGCGCCTCGGGCTGACCCTTGCACCAGCCGAAGCACAGCCGCCCGGCGACGGTGATCGAGTCCACGAAGATCGTGTCGTAGCGGTCGAGTGCTGTCGGATCGTCGAAGCGGTCGCAGACCGCTCTGTAGTGCGCGGGGCTGTAGGGCTGCTCGTCGCGCAGCGCCGGGTTGGGCCCGCCGATGAACACCGCGAAATCCCGGCATTCCGTCCAGGTTCGCGGCCGGATGCTGTCCCCCGCCCAGCCCTCGATGGCGAGATCGCCCGCCTCGAGATCCATGAACAGGGTGGTCGACGCGTTCAGCGTCCAGAGGAGCGAGGTCTTCCCGATGCCGGATTTGCCGAAGATGCAGCCTTTGATGCCCCGCGGCTCGGCCAGCCGCTGGTCGGCGCTGATGATCGGGAGGCTCATTGATCGGCCCCCTGCGGGACGATCTCGATCTTCAGCGTGCCGGGCCGGACGGTGCGCGCGGGCTCGAACCCGGCACGGATCGCATCGGGCCAGGCGGCGTATTTGCGCTCGGGCACCTTGAAGGCGATGTCGACATACTGCGCGGGATCGTCCCCGGCGGCGGTGATGCGCTCGACCATGGCGGCGAGGCGATCCTGATCCCAATCGACCCGTTTCGGCAGATCGGCGACCACGGTGAAATCGCCGTCGTCGAACCGGATCGTGCCTGTGTCCTTGCCCGCCGCCTGCCGTTCCTCGGCGGCGCGGGTGGCGTAGCGGACGGTCAGCGCGCCATCGAGGCGGGCCTTCGCGGCCTTGGTCCGCGCCATGCGCTCGTCGAGCTCGCGCTGAAGGATGGCCAGCAGTTCGACGGGCAGCTGGGCGATGTCCTGCAGGCCGAGGCCCGGCAGGTCGTCGACGGCGGGGGTGTTCGTGGGGAACGGCATGTACGGGTCTCCGTGATCGGCAAAAAGGGATTGGAAGGCGGTCATCACGCGGCCTCTTGCTCGGCGAGCAGGAGCGCGGACAGCGAGACTGCCGCGGCCTTCGGCTTGGGGCGGGCGACGGCGATGTAGGCGAACTGGTCGGGGCCCGTGCGCTCCTGCACCAGGTGCACGAGGCCCTGTTCGGCGGCCCAGAAGGCGCGCGACCCGAGCCGTGCCAGTTCCGCGCGCTGCGGATCCGGCAACCGGGCGAACATCGGGAAGATGTCGAGAACCAGAAAGCCGCGATGGTATTCGAGCCGGTCACCCGGCACGGCCTGCGCCACCCAGGCGCAGAACTCGATCTCGGTGAGCGGTCGGCGGGCGCGGACCGTGATGAAGGGGGTGGTGCCCATGAACATGATCTCCTCCTTTCGCCTCTACTCAGGCCGCCGCGAGATCGTCCCAGGCGGGACCGAGACCGTGGACGGTGAGGACGTGGCGGAGATCGGCGAGGCGGCGGTAGAGCGCGGACCGGCTGCCGAAACCCTCGGCCGCGAGCGCGGTGACGGGGCGATGCGCCAGCGCCGCGCAGAACCGGCGATCCTCGGTCGGCAGCCGCGCGAGGGCGGCCTGCAGGGCGTGGTGAAGTTCAGTGACAGCGGCGGCGCAGCAGATCTGGCCGTGCCAGGCGGCAAGCCCGTCGTCCTCGGTCAGCGTGTCGCCGACCGGCTCGCGGTCTCCGGTCAACGGCAGCTCGAGCGAGAGCAGCGACCCACCCTGCGCACGGCGCTGGCGGTGATGGCGCATCGCGATCCGTGCGGACTGGTTGCGCAGGACGATGTTTGCGAAAGCGCCGATGCTGCCACGCCGCGCGTCGAAGCCAGGCAGGCGGCAGATCAGGTCGACCAGAAGGTCCTGGCGGAGATCGTCATGATCGGTGGCGGGCAGAACCAGCTTGCGGCGCAGACGGCGCGCTGCGGCATCGGCTTCAGCGATCAGCGTGGAAAGGTCGGCGGGGGTAATCGGTGGGTGCATGTCCAGGTGCCTCGGAACATCATTGCTGTTGTTCCAAGACTGCCGGACCCGCCGACGCTTTCGGTGTGTTTGGCGTGTGCTTGTTGTGTGTGGATTGTGTGCGGAGGACTCAGTCCTCGACGGCCACCTCTGCGGGAGCGATGCCGAGGCGATAGCCGTAGCCACGCACGGTCACGATCAGGGCGTCGGCGGCCGCCCGCGACAGGCCGCATCCGACCAGAGCCTTGCGCAGATCCCGCACGATCTCGTTCGCCGGACGCCCGGTCTGCGCGTCGATGGTCTCCTTGCGCAGCACGGGGTCGCGCTGCCCGGCCTGTTCCGCGAAAAGCCGGATCAGTGCGAACATCTGCGGCGTGAGATCGAGGCGGCGTCCGTCGAACATTGCCGACTGGCGGCTCCGGCTCAGGACAAGGCGGGGCGCGGTGACGGCGATCGACGAGAGTCGGTCAAGCGCAAGATGTTCCGTGCCGTGATCGTCCACCAGAACGCATTCGGTGAGCGAGCGGGCTTCGATACCGGCCGCACGCAACTGCAGTTCGGTTGCCGGGTCGAGTTCGATGGTGATGATGGTGATGGGTGCCGATCCGGCGGCCATCCTGGTCGCGAGGATGGTGGCAGGCGCCATCAGCACATGCGTTTCGCGGCAGAGAAAGACGCAGATACCCGTTGGCAGCCGTCCCAGCAGCCACAGCCCGTCCGAAACGACAGTGGCCGCCGCCAGCAATCCGCCGGATGCTGCTATGGCCGAGATCAGTTTGTCGGCTTCTATCCCGAACCGGCGGAGGTCGTCCGGCTCCAGCACCACGTCCGCTGCGACGTCGCGCGGACAGCAGGCAAGTAGCCGATCTCCTACGGCACGGATCGGTCGTGCATCGAGCCCGCAGTCGCAATGCACGCAGACGGACCAGCTGTCGGCCTTCCGCTGCTCGATCAGAACCCGCGCCCGAAGCAGCCCTTCGATCTCCCGCGCGGGGAAGCGGCGCAGCGCTCGGCCGGAGACACTGGCCTCAGCCCCGCCGTTACTCAGCCGCTTCCACAACCAGATCAGCATCGCGATCCTTCTCGAGTCCGTTGCGCGCGACCAGTGCGTGGATCGCCTTTTCGAACCGGGTGCGACGGAAGGCGAGCGTGCCGGGCGGCTTCAAACGCACGGTCACCTTGGCGGGCTGTTTCGCATCGCTCTTGAAAAACACCCGGAACGTGATTTCTCCCAGGCGCCACCCGCGGCCGAACCGCACCTCGCTGGCCTTGAAATGCCGGAGCGCCGCGCCGGATGCGTCCTTCGATTCCCAACTGCGCACATAACGCCACTCGCCATCCTCATCCTCGGCGAAGAAATCGGCCGCTGCCGCCACGATCCGAACTTCGAGGATCCTCTCGTCGAACGCATGCTGGAATGCGAAATCCGGACCGAATGCTGTGATGGGATCGAGGGTGTAGAGATCGCGCGCGTCCTTGCCTGCGAAGAAACCGGGGCGCCCCAGAATGTGCTCGGCAAAGATGCCCGCCACTTCGGCCTGCTGCGCTCTCGGCACGCCGCCGATGCGCAAGAGCCCTTCGTTCGATGAATAGCGGAGCGCCGCATATTTCACCGCTCGCAGGGTGATGATCTGTTCGCGGTCGCCCGCCACGATGGGCGTGGTCGTCACCGGCGCGCCATGGCTGACGACGAGGTTGATTTCGCCATCCTCCTCATAAGGGCCGAGACGGCAGTAATCGCCCTGCAGGTCCTGCGCGAACAGCTTCACGATGGCGGCCTTGAATGCCGCCGACGCCTCCTCCGTCAGATCGGCTCCGACATCGCGCTGCGGCCCGCGAAACTCCGCCATCGCGGTCGGCGCCCGCAGCGCCTGGAAATCGGCCGCCGCCTCGAAGATCCGGTGATGATGCAGATAGGCGTGCAGCGCCACATGCTTGGGCTCGTGCTTTACCGGAGCCGAGTCGGCCTCTTCGTCGTCTGGCTCGGAATAGAGGACAACGCGTTGGCGCCTGGCCTCGTTCAGAATGAGCTGCATTCCTTCGCCGGTCCCAAGTTCGGCGACCCGATGCAGATCGGCGATCAAGCCTTCGGACCATTCGGTGATCGGTGTCGCGAAATAGTCGGTGATCCGTTTGCGAATCTCGGCGACGTCGCCATCGAACGCGACAGGGAGACCTTCGTCCTTGAAATGGCGAGCGAAGAGGTCGCGCATGAGCACGACATCAATGCTGTTGAGAAACTTCGGATTTACGAATTTCTTGATGTCGGAACCCATGGAACCCCTTTCTTTCAGACCTGATTGTTCACTCTATGTTCTAGCAGTCCGAACAACCCTGAGTCGAGTCCAGATGGGCGCGATCCGTGCACTGACAGCGGCCATGGGACGGTTCGCGATCGCGATGAGTAGAGGCCAGAGGAGACGACCACTCCGAGGCCCGCATGAAACGCCCCAACCCCCTCCCGCCCGACCAGATGACGCCCGCAGAGCGTCGCGCCGAGCTGTGCGGCCTGCTGGCGCTCGGGCTGGTCCGGTTGCGGATGCGGGAGACGGGCGAAGTATCTGACGATACTGGAGAACGTTGCCTACACTATCCGCCCGACCAATGCCGTCATGCAACTCCAACTCACCGGAGAAATGCATGAATAAGCCCGATCCCATCCCCGCGCGCCTGGCCGCGCTCAAGACCACACCGACGCCCGACCTGAAGCAACAGTGGCGCGACCTGTTCGACAGCGAGCCGCCGCCGTTCAACCGCCGCTACCTCGAAAGCCGCATCGCCTATCGCATCCAGGAACTCGCCTATGGCGGGCTGAAGCCCGAGACGATCCGGCGGCTGGAACGGCTCGGCGAGGAACTGGACGGAGGCGACAAGAAGAAGCGCGGCATGCGCCTCGACCGCGATCGCCCCATCACCGGCACGCGCCTCCTGCGCGAATGGCAGGGCGTCGAATACATCGTCACGGTCACCGCTGACGGCTTCGAATGGCAGGGGCGGCCGTACAAGTCGCTGTCCGCGATCGCCCGCGCGATCACCGGCACGCGCTGGAACGGCTGGGTCTTCTTCGGGCTCAAGAACCACAGGGGGCGGAGATGACAAAGTCGCCCGAGAAGGCGAAGATCGTCCGCAAGCTCCGCTGCGCCGTTTACACCCGGAAATCCTCCGAGGAAGGGCTGGAGCAGGAGTTCAACAGCCTGCACGCTCAGCGCGAGGCCTGCGAGGCCTACATCGCCAGCCAGCGCTCCGAGGGCTGGGTGCTGGTTCGCGATCAGTATGACGACGGCGGCATCTCGGGCGGCACGCTGGAGCGCCCCGGCCTGCAGCGGCTCATCGACGATATCGAGGACGGGCTCGTCGACGTGGTGGTGGTCTACAAGATCGACCGTCTCAGCCGCTCGCTCGCCGACTTCGCCAAGCTGGTCGAGGTATTCGATCGGAACGGCGTGACCTTCGTCTCGGTCACGCAGTCCTTCAACACCACCACCTCAATGGGCCGGCTGACGCTGAACATCCTGCTCAGCTTCGCGCAATTCGAGCGCGAGGTGACGGCCGAACGCATCCGCGACAAGGTCGCTGCGAGCCGGAAGAAGGGGATGTGGATGGGCGGGGTGCCGCCCTTCGGCTACCGTGTCGAGAACCGGAAGCTGATGGTGGACGAGAACTGCGCCGCGCATGTGCGCTGGATCTTCGCCCGCTTCCTCGAGATCGGCTCCTGCACGGAACTGGCGCGGGAGGTCGGCCAGCGCGGCATTCGCACCCCGCGCGGCAACCGGATCGACAAGAAGTACATCTATCGGATGCTGAACAACCGCGCATACATCGGCGAAGCGGTCCACAAGGGCGACAGCTATCCCGGCGAGCACGACGCGATCATCGACCGTGACCTGTGGGACAAGGTTCACACCATCCTGCAGGAGAGCCCGCGCAAGCGCGCCGCCCGCACACGCGCTGACACACCTGCGCTGCTGAAGGGGCTGCTCTTCGGTCCCGATGGCGCCGCGTTCTCGCCGACCCATACGCGCAAGGGCGACAGGCTCTACCGCTACTACGTCAGCCAGACAGTGCTGAAGCATGGTGCCGGGTCATGCCCCGTGGGCCGCGTACCAGCAGGGGAGATCGAGGCCGCGGTCATCGACCAACTCCGTGCCGTGTTCCGGCAGCCAGAGATTGCTGCAGGGACTTGGAAGGCGGCGCGTGCCCACGCCGACGACGTCTCCGAGGCCGACGCCTGCGCGGCATTGCAGCAGCTCGACCCGCTGTGGGACGAACTCTTCCCCGCCGAGCAGGCCCGCATCGTGGCGTTGCTGGTCGAGCGAGTGGACATCGGCACGGACGGGCTGAACGTCCGCGTCCGAATTGACGGTCTACGCTGCCTCGCGCGCGACATGATGGCCGGAGACACGGGAGCGGCCGCATGACCCGTCGCGCGCCAATCCCCGAGACGGTGACGCTCCAGGTCCCATTCCGCGTAGTGAGGCGCGGCGGGCGCAAGGAGATGCATCTGCCTGCCGGCGCTGCGCAACAGCGCAAGGCCAACGGCACGCTAATTAAGGCTCTGGCCCGCGCGTTCCGCTGGAAGCGAGTGCTTGAGTCGGGTGAGTTCCCCACCATCGCTGAACTGGCTGAGCGCGAGGGGATTGCGCCATCATACATGACGCGTGTCCTCCGACTCACGCTGCTCGCCCCTCACATCGTCGAGGCGATCCTCGACGGGCGGCACAACCCGGAGGTGGAGCTGACGCGGCTGTCTGAGCCGCTTCCGTTTGCGTGGGCAGAGCATTCCGCCCACTTCACAAAAGACACCGAAGGGGGAACGCGCGCATGCGCAGATGTCTAGGAGGATCCCAGAATATTCCCACGCAACCGCCTGAGGGGGTACGCAAAGTGGTTTGCACCGGCTATACGCATCCTTTAAGGAACCGTAAGAACAATAGCGGAACATTGCGCGATGCGCACGAAAGTCTGACGATGGAATTTGATGTTGATGCCGAGCTGTCGAAGCTCACCCGAGACGAGCTCGAGCGCCTTGCGAAGAGCATGATGACCAGCGGGGTGGCGCTCAGCTTCCACGGCCGACGTTCCGCCATGCAGATCGCCAAGCGTGTCCGTCCTCGCCAGACTCGCCGGGAGCCTCGCCTCAACGTTGGCACGCCGGAGGATCAAGCGAGGAATATGCTGATCGAAGGCGAAAACCTCCAAGCAATGGTGACGCTGTACAAGTATCGGGGCCAAGTCGATCTGATCGTCACGGATCCACCCTACAACACCGGGCAGTATTTTCGCTACAACGACCGGTGGGACAATGACCCGAACGACCCGGACCTCGGAACCATCGTGTCCAACGAGGACGGCTCCAAGCACACGAAATGGATCAAGGCAATGATGCCCCGCCTTCAAATAATGAAGGCGATGCTTAAACCGTCCGGCGTGGTAGCGATTTGTATCGATGATAACGAACTCTTTCATCTCGGTATGATGATGGACGAAGTTTTCGGGGAGAATAACCGGGTAGCCATCATCAACTGGCAGAAAGCATACTCTCCGAAAGGCGGAAATTCTATATCGAAGACCACTGACTACGTATTGGTCTACGCAAAGGACAAAGATCTCTCGAGGATGCAGCTGCTCCCGATTGACCGGTCTGGCACGAAAAACATTGACGGCGATGATGGGGGGGACTGGATCCCGACAGACCCGACAGCCAGGCAACACCGTGGAGCTACAGCCTATGCAATTCAGTCGCCGTTTACAGGCCATTTGCACTATCCAAACGGGGAATACGCCTTCGATGGACAGCTTCCGGAGCCCAGATCGCACTGGGTAAACTTCACAAAAGAGGAGGTCATCAAGTATCTCGCTGAGTGGGGTGTGAAGTACGTTGAACGCGATCTAGGCGATGGCCGGGGCAACGCTCTAGTCATCGCTGACTCTGATGTTGCCTTGGAGGGGTATCGGCCAGACCGGGATCCGGCGGTTCAGAGAGCTGCACAGCTGGCGACTAAACGTCGGCAAAAGGGCAATTGGCCAAAGCTCTTCTTTCGTGACGATAAGAGTAGGAGACCTGGCGCGGGCCGCCCGCGGCTCAAGACGCCGATCGATGCCGTTCGGGCCGGGATGATTCCGACAACCTTCTGGGATGAAGATTTGTATGAATCCCCGATCGACATCGGGTCCGTCACGTGGCCACATGCACAATCTGGCCATTCAGACATGGCTCGCAAGGAGCTGGACGCGATCGTTGGAAAAGGACATGCGTTCGATACGGTGAAGCCTTTGCGTCTCCTGAAGAAGATTATCCAAATCTGGTGTCCACCAGAAGGTCTGGTTCTGGATCCTTATGCTGGTTCTGGATCGACAGGTCACGCAGTTCTTGAACTCAATCATGACCTCGGTTCCTCTCGCCGTTTTATACTCATCGAGCAAGGCGCGCCTGAAAACGGCGACAAATATGCTCGTACACTGACTTGGCAACGCCTCAAAAACGCTGTGACTGGGGAGCGGCCCACGGGAAAACCAGCTACAGCCCTAGGCGGCGGATTCGAGTATCGGCTCCTCACGAAGACCATCGACGCAAAGACCGTTCTCACCATGCAGCGGGACGAGCTGATAGATGTGGTGCTGACTTCCCACTGGGAGACGCATAAGCGTTCTGCCCCGAGCCTCACCCGAGTTGATGGCGTTGACTATCAGTATCTGGTCGGGAAAGATCAAAATGGCGAGGGATACTTCTTGATCTGGGACAATGGTGGCCCTGTCGGATCCCTTAACCGTGACACATACAAGCAAGTCGTGTCCGAGGCTAAAAAGGCTGGCCTTGAACCACCTTTCCATGTTTACGCCCGATACGAGCTTTTCCAGTCGTCGAACGTTCGTTTCTGGAAGATTCCGGACAAGATTCTTGCGGATCTTGGTCTGACGGACAATGATGAGTTTAACAATTCTGACGATAGCGAATAATGGAACCCATCGAATTTCAAGCCCGCGCAGCAGCGCAAATCGCTCGGCGCTTCACCGATTACGCTGCCGACCCGCTAATGGTGAATCGCACCACGCCTGTTCCGTTTCTGCAGACGCTCGTGGCGATCACCGGCAGCGGTAAGACGTTGATGCTAGCTGAGGCTGTTGCGCGGATTGGCGAAGAGCTTCCTCTCCCGCCGGTGGTTCTTTGGATATCGAAGGGACGTGTGGTGGTCTCGCAGACCTTCGAGAATCTTTCGTCTGGCAAGTATGCGGATAACCTTCCCGGTTTTCGAGTTATGCCGTTGCTGGAAGCCGCGCCCGAACACTTGAGCAGCGAACACGAGCCGTTGCTCCTGGTTGCAACCGTTGGCAAGTTCGCGATCGACGACGCGTCGAGCGAGGAACGTAAGGTTTATAGGGCGCAGCTCGACTTGGCAGAGGAGTCCCTATGGGAGCTACTTAAGAAGCGCCGTACTGCGAAGGGACAGAGGCGTCCCCTGATCGTCGTCTATGACGAAGGACACAACCTGTCCGATCTTCAGACCGATCGGCTCCTAGAACTCGCACCTGATGCGCTGATCGTTGCTAGCGCCACCATGTCGCTGCCGCCGCGTCTGAACAATGTAATCTCTCGCCTTCGTAGCGACCAAGGATGGACCGATCCGGATTTCTCGACGACTGTCTCGAGCCCCGAGGTCGTAGAGGCCCAGTTGGTGAAGCAGCGGATATCAATAGACGGATACATCACCCCGCTAGAACCCGCGCTAGATAACTTGTTGACCGACATGCGGAGGGCGCAGCAAGCAGCTCAAAATCTGAAGCTGCCTTTCCGACCAAAGGCCATATATGTCTGCTCCACCAACACTGTGGATGGCGTGCCAGTCTCGGAGGACCTCAAAAGGCCCTTTCAGGAACGACAGGCCCGGCCCATCCTAATATGGCGACACCTCGTCGAGGTCGCAAAGGTAGACCCAGCCAAGATCGCCGTCTACTGCCAGCTCAAATTCTCGAAGGAATCGCAGAAGCCGCCAGAAATGCACCTCTTCGATGGGGCGGAAAAAGACTACTCCCGATTTATCGCCGGCGACTACGAGCACATCATTTTCAATCTTGGCCTTCAGGAAGGCTGGGACGATCCAGCGGCGTCTTTCGCATACATAGACAAAGAAATGGCGTCAGCGCGACAGATCACTCAGGTCGTCGGGCGAGTCCTTCGGCAACCTGGGGCACAGCACTACAGTGATCCGGTCATGAACACGGCGCACTTCCACATCCGAACCGATGAGAAAAGGGTCTTCGATGACATCTTGACGCAGATCCGCGCGGACTTGGTTTCCGAGCATCCGTCCATAGCTTTGGTGGTGAAGGATGAGAAAACCCGAGGGAAGAAGGACAGCCTGGACCCACGGCCGGCTCGGACGATTCCCACTGTCGCGATTGAAAGTAGCGATGCGCTAGAGCCTATAGGGAAGATTGTCAAAGGAATGATGGACTTCCGAGACGGCGGACAGAACACGATCGGTCAAGGGAGCCGCATGCAGGTACTGCAGCTCATTGGATCGGAGACGGATGCACATTATGAGTGGGTCGAAGTAGATCACAGCAACCGGATCATGACACGCCATGTATTCCGCCGTGAGATTCAAAGGTGCTATCCGGGTGGGCTGCGCAGGGCGGGGGGCCCGATCAACTTGGTGGATATCGAGGACCCCAAGTTTGATGCGTTAATCGAGGCCAGCAGCCCGGCGGCGGAGCATATAAGGGAGACGGCTCGCAAAGTGGTAGAGGCCTATATTCAGCACTCCTTGGTTTTCCAGGATGATGCGGGCCACCCCTATTCAGTCGGACCGATAGCGGTTGACAGCAACGGAGGCGAGACTTTCAAAAAATCGCTGCACGAACGCTATTCTGGCCTGAACGGCTTTGAACTGAGGTTTGCGAGGGCGATCGACAAGACCCAACGAGTCTGGACGCGGAACCCGTCGGGCAGCGGATATTCGATCCCTCTATTGCATGCCGGGAAGGCGTACTTCCCCGACTTCCTCGTCTGGATAGACAAGGACATCGTGGCTATCGATACAAAGGGCACGCACCTGCTGCTTGAGGCATCTGCATCGAAATTGTTCGAGATCGGCGGATCAGAGGCAGGGCGACGGATCGTTCTTCGTCTCGTGTCGGAGGGGCATGTCGAAATTTCTAACGGCACCATCCACACCCGCAAGACAGCGGGCTTCACCGTCTGGGTGTGGCGCCAAGGCCGTCCGCAGCCCATCTTCTGCGACACCGAGAAAGAGGCAGCGGAGATATCTATCCGGCTCGACTGAGACTTCGGCGCACCGACGATTCCGGTTGGACGTCAGTGGCATTTCAGACAAATGGCACCGGGATCGAAGTTTTTGCGGGCCTTGAAAAAAATGGTTCTCAAACAAAAACTTAAGAGCCATTCACCAAAACCGCGCAGTCAACAGGTCCGGAGAATATCGGCCCTGAGAGACCGCTTCCGGGCCTCCTGGCAGCAGGGGCGGTTAACAGCCCCACCCGCATAACCCTCGAAAACAACGGAAAAATCCGGCCGCTGCCGGATGGGGAGAACGCTTTCGCGAGGGCAAGTGGCGGAG
>CAZNSP010000019.1:0-73169 GCA_964575795.1 uncultured Rhodobacterales bacterium | reverse complement strand
GCAGCCAGGTGTGCACCGGCCACATCGGCATCTTCACCGCGAAGGAGGCGAAGAACGCGATCCACATCAGCATCTGCGCGCCGCCGAGCACGGTGATGCCCAGCACCTGCACCGGCTCCGAACTGAACTGATGCGTGAGCAGCGTCGGAATGTCGGTGGTGCCCGCGTCCATGTACATGGCGATCATCGCCACCAGCATCAGCACCGAGCCGAGGAAGGTGTAGAGGAAGAACTTGAAGGCCGCGTAGATCCGCTCCTTGCCGCCCCAGATGCCCACGATCAGGAACATCGGGATCAGCCCGCCCTCGAAGAAGATGTAGAAGAGCACGAGGTCGAGCGCGCAGAAGACGCCGATCATCAGCGTCTCGAGCAGCAGGAACGCCACAAGGTATTCCTTGACCCGGTGCGTGACGTTCCAGCTCGCCCCGATGACGATCGGCATCAGGAAGGTGGTCAGCATCACGAACAGTACCGAGATGCCGTCCACGCCCATCTTGTAGCGCAGCCCGCCCAGCCATTCGGCGTCCTCGACGAACTGGAAGTCGGTGTTCGACGGGTCGAAGCCCGCCAGCACGAAGAGCGACAGCACGAAGGTCGCCGTGGTGGTGAAGAGCGCGAGCAGCTTCGCGTTCTTCTGCGCCATCTCGTCCTCGCCGCGGAGGAAGAGGACCAGCACGATCGCGCCGATCATCGGCAGGAACGTGATGAGGGAGAGCAGGTTGTTCATCGCTCAGCGCCCCCCGACGATGCTCAGCCACAGGATCAGCGCGACGAGGCCGAGCACCATGGCGAAGGCGTAGTGGAACAGGTATCCCGACTGCGCCCGCCCGGCGAGCCGCGTCACATAGGGCACGATCCCCATGGCCAGCCCGTTGATCCCGCCGTCGATCGTCGCCCCGTCGCCCTTCTTCCACAGGAAGGTGCCGAGCCACATCGCCGGCCGCACGAACAGGAAGTCGTAGAGCTCGTCGAAATACCACTTGTTCAGGAGGAACAGGTACAGCCCCCGCTGCTGCGCGGCGAGCTTGCCCGGCAGGTCCGGGCGCAGGATGTAGAACCAGTACGCCACGCCGAGCCCTATCACCATCGCGACGAAGGGCGAGGCCTTCACCCATTTCGGCGCCTCGTGGGCATCGTGGATCACGTGGTTCTCCGGCCCGAAGAACACCGAGGGACCGAAGAACTCCTCGTAGTAGTAGCCGAAGAAGTCGCCGTACCAGATCATGCCGGCAAAGACCGCCCCGACCGACAGCACCGCCAGCGGGATCAGCATCACCCGCGGGCTCTCGTGCGCGTGCTCGTGGGTGTGATGATCGCCGCGCGGCTCGCCCCAGAAGGTCAGGAACATCAGCCGCCAGCTGTAGAAGCTCGTCATCGCCGCCGCGATCACCAGCGTCCAAAAGGCGAACTCGGCCGCCGTCGTGCCCCCGGCCCAGGCGCTCTCCACGATCGCGTCCTTCGACAGGAAGCCGGCAAAGCCGACGTAGGTCAGCGGGATCCCCACCCCGGTGATCGCCAGCGTGCCGATCAGCATCGCCCAGAAGGTATAGGGGATCTTCGTGCGCAGCCCGCCGTATTCCCGCATGTCCTGCTCGTGGTGCATCGCATGGATCACCGAACCCGCGCCGAGGAACAGGAGCGCCTTGAAGAACGCGTGGGTGAACAGGTGGAACATCGCCGCCGGATAGGCCCCGACGCCCGCCGCCACGAACATGAAGCCGAGCTGCGAGCAGGTCGAATACGCGATCACCCGCTTGATGTCGTTCTGGACGAGGCCCACGGTCGCCGCGAAGAACGCCGTCATCGCGCCGATATAGGTGATGAAGGTCAGCGCATGGGGCGCCCATTCCAGCACCGGCGACATCCGGCAGACGAGGAAGACGCCCGCCGTCACCATGGTCGCGGCATGGATCAGCGCCGAGACCGGCGTCGGGCCCTCCATCGCGTCCGGCAGCCAGGTGTGCAGGAAGAGCTGCGCCGACTTGCCCATCGCCCCGATGAAGAGCAGCACCGACACCACCTCGGCCGCGTTCCAGTCGCGCCACAGGAACCGGAGGCTCTCGTCGGCGAGCCCGGGTGCGGCGGCGAAGATGTCGTCGAAGGCCACGGAATCGACCAGCACGAAGAGCGCGAAGATGCCGAGCATGAAGCCGAAGTCGCCGACCCGGTTCACGATGAACGCCTTGATCGCCGCGCCGTTGGCCGAGGACTTGCGATAGTAGAACCCGATCAGCAGGTACGAGGCGACGCCCACCCCTTCCCAGCCGAAGAACATCTGGACGAGGTTGTCGGCCGTCACCAGCATCAGCATCGAGAAGGTGAAGAACGACAGATACGCGAAGAACCGCGGCTGGTAGCTCTCGCCCGCCTTCCAGTTCTCGTCGTGGTCCATGTAGCCGAAGCTGTAGAGATGGACGAGCGCCGAGACCGAGGTGATGACCACCAGCATGATCGCCGTCAGCGTGTCGAGCCGGATCGCCCAGTCCGCGTTCAGGCTGCCGCTGTCGATCCAGCGCAGGATAGTGATCGACCGCACCTCGCCGCCGTCATGCCCGAGGAACACGATCCACGACAGCAGACACGACAGGAACACCAGCGCCGTCGCCACGATAAGCGCCGGCCGCTCGCCGATCAGCTTGTGGCCGAAACCGCAGATCAGCGCGCCCACCAGCGGCGCGAAGAGGATGATCGTCGGCATGGCTCAGCCCTTCATCACGTTGACGTCTTCGACCGCGATCGTGCCGCGGTTGCGGAAGAAGCAGACGAGGATGGCGAGCCCGATCGCCGCCTCCGCCGCCGCCACCGTCAGCACGAAGAGCGTGAAGACCTGCCCGACCAGATCGCCCAGATGCGCGGAGAAGGCGACGAGGTTGATGTTGACCGCGAGCAGCATCAGCTCGATCGACATCAGGATGACGATGACGTTCTTGCGGTTGATGAAGATGCCGAAGATGCCCGTCACGAACAGGATCGCCGCCACCGTCAGGTAGTGTCCCAGCCCGATCATGCGCCCTGCCCCGGTTTCACGTCCCGC
This sequence comes from uncultured Rhodobacterales bacterium, assembly GCA_964575795.1. Lineage (GTDB taxonomy): Bacteria > Pseudomonadota > Alphaproteobacteria > Rhodobacterales > Rhodobacteraceae > Amaricoccus. Next base: position 70,135 of record CAZNSP010000019.1, on the reverse strand, counting down.
AACTCCACCGCGGTCTTTGGATCGCGGTACATCTGCAGCAGCACGTCCTGCCGCTTGATCCCGACCCGCTTGCGCAGTGTCAGCACGATCGCCCCGATCATCGCGACGAGCAGCACCAGCCCCGCCGACTGGAACAGGAAGATGTACTTCGTGTAGATCAGCTGCCCCAGCGCGGTGGTGTTGTCGATCTCCGCCGGGTCCGGCGTCACCGCCGCCCGCTGGCCGATCGCCGTCTCCGATACCTCCCAGCTGCCGAAGACGAAGGCGAGCTGCACGAGGATCACCACCGACAGCAGGAGCCCGATCGGCAGGTACTGCGCCATGCCCGCCTTCAACTCGGCGAAGTCCACGTCGAGCATCATCACCACGAACAGGAACAGCACCGCCACCGCGCCCACGTAGACGATCAGCATCAGCATCGCGACGAATTCCGCGCCGAGCAGCACAAAGAGCCCCGCGGCCGAGAAGAAGGCGAGGATCAGCCACAGCACCGAATGCACCGGGTTCCGGGCAAAGACCACCAGGATGCCCGAGATCACCGCCACCGAGGCGAAGAGGTAGAAGGCGAATACCGCGAAGGTCATGTCTCTCTCCTCAGCGGTACGGCGCGTCGAGTTCGAGGTTGCGCGCGATCTCCGTCTCCCACCGGTCGCCGTTGTCCAGAAGCTTCTGCTTGTTGTAGAAAAGCTCCTCGCGGCTCTCGGTGGCGAACTCGAAGTTCGGCCCCTCCACGATCGCATCCACCGGACAGGCCTCCTGGCAGAAGCCGCAGTAGATGCATTTCGTCATGTCGATGTCGTAGCGCGTGGTCCGGCGGCTCCCGTCCTCGCGCGGTTCGGCGTCGATGGTGATCGCCTGCGCCGGGCAGATCGCCTCGCAGAGCTTGCAGGCGATGCAGCGTTCCTCGCCGTTGGCATAGCGGCGCAGCGCGTGCTCGCCGCGGAACCGGGGCGAGAGCGGCCCCTTCTCGTGCGGATAGTTCAGCGTGCTCTTCGGCTTGAAGAAGTACTTCAGCCCCAGCCGGAAGCCGCTGATGAAGTCGGCCAGCAGAAAGTACTTGGCCGCACGGTCGAGGGGAATGCCCATCTCAGCCTCCGGTCATCCAGCGCTGGTAGGTGCCCCAGAACCAGCCGTATTGCGTCGCGATGCCCACCAGGACCACCCAGCCGAGGCTGAGCGGCAGGAACACCTTCCAGCCGATCCGCATCAGCTGGTCGTAGCGGTAGCGGGGCACGATCGCCTTCACCATCGCGAAGATGAAGAAGAAGAACACCATCTTCGCGAACATCCAGTGCGGCCCGTCCGGCAGCCCCGGGATCGGCGACAGCCACCCTCCGAAGAACAGCACCGAGATCAGCGCGCACATGAAGAACACGCTCATCAGCTCGCCGATCATGAACAGGAGGAACGGCGTCGATGAATATTCCACCTGATAGCCCGCCACCAGTTCCGCCTCGGCCTCCGGCAGGTCGAAGGGCGGGCGGTTCGTCTCGGCCAGCGCCGAGATGAAGAACAGCACCACCATCGGCAGATGCGGCAGCCAGTACCAGCCGAGCATCCCCCAGCCGGTGTCCTGCGCCCGCACGATCGCGCTCAGGTTGAGGCTGCCGGTCGAGATCAGCACGCCCACGATGATGAAGCCGATCGACACCTCGTAGCTGATCATCTGCGCCGCCGAGCGCAGCGCGCCGAGGAACGGGTACTTCGAGTTCGACGCCCAGCCACCCATGATGATCGCATAGACGTGGAGCGAGCTGATCGCGAAGATGAACAGGATCCCCACGTTCATGTCCGAGATCACCCAGCCCTCGCCCCAGGGGATTACCGCCCAGACGATCAGCGGCAGGACGAACGAGATCATCGGCGCGATGAAGAACACCGTCTTGTCCGCCCCGGCGGGGATGACGATCTCCTTGACGATGTACTTCAGGAAGTCCGCGAAGGACTGCAGCAGGCCCCAGGGCCCGACCACGTTCGGGCCCCGGCGCAGCTGCACCGCCGCCCAGACCTTGCGGTCGGCGTACATCAGGAAGGCGAGGCTGACGAGCACCACCAGCGTCACCGCGAGGCACTGCGCCAGGATGATGACGAAGGTGCCGAAGCCCGTGTCGAAGAAACCCTGCTCCATGCCCTACTCCGCCGCCAGCGCCTGATGCCGGCCCGCCGCCAGCCGGCTGAGCTCGGCCATGACCTGGCTCGCCCGCATGATCGGGTTCGCGAGATAGTGGTCGGTGGCCGCGCTCCCGAACGCCGCCCCGCTCATAGGCCCGGCCTCGACCGGCGTCCATGGGTTTTCCGGCACTTCGTCGATCCGGCCGAGATGCGGCACTTCGGCGAACATCGCCCGCCGCAGCTCCATCAGCGAATCGAACGGCAGGGTCTTGCCCAGCTCCGCCGACAGCGCCCGCAGGATCGCCCAGTTCTCGCGCGCGTCGCCCGGCGGGAAGCCCGCCCGGACCGCCATCTGCGGCCGGCCCTCGGTATTGACGAAGATACCCGATTCCTCGGTCCAGGCCGCCCCCGGCAGGATCACGTCCGCCCGGTGCGCGCCGCGGTCGCCGTGGCTGCCCTGATAGATCACGAAGGGCCCCGCGGGGATGTCGACCTCGTCGACACCGAGGGCATAGACCACGCCCGCGCCGTCGAGCGCCGCGGCGAGCCCGCCCTCGGCGGTGAAGCCGAGGTCCATCGCCCCCACGCGCCCCGCCGCGGTGTGCAGGATCAGGAGCTTCGATGCCGTCAGGTCGCAGAGCGCCATCGCCTGTCCCAGCACCGCCGCGCCGTCCGCCGCGGTCAGCGCGGCCTGTCCGACGATCACGAGGCTCGGGATCGCCCGCTCCTCCTCGCTCAGGGTCTCGCGGTTCAGCGCCGCCAGCGTCTCGCCGCCCTCGCCCAGGTGCACCACCGGATAGGTCAGGTCGGCAGGCGCCCCGACCGAGGCGACCAGCGCCCCGTTCAGCCAGGCCTTGCGGATGCGCGCGTTCAGGACCGGCGCCTCGTGCCGCGGGTTCGTCCCGACCAGCAGGATGCGCCGCGCCGCGTCGATGTCCTCGATCCGCGCCGTGCCGACATAGCCCGAGCGGTTCCCCGCCGGCAGCGCCGCGCCGTCCAGCCGGCACTCCGTCACGCCGCCGAGCGCCCGCGTCAGCTCGCGCAGCGCATAGACCGCCTCGGCCGGGGCGAGGTCACCGGCGAGCGCCGCCAGCTTCCTGCCCGCAATCCCCTCGCGGATCGCACCGAACGCCTCGGCCCAGCTCGCCGGCGCCAGCTTGCCGCCCTTCCGCACATAGGGCCGGTCCAGCCGCTGCCGCCGCAGCCCGTCCCAGATGAACCGCGACCGGTCGGCCAGCCATTCCTCGTTCACCCCGTCGTGGTTCCGCGGCAGGATGCGCATCACCTCGCGGCCCTTCACGTCCACCCGGGTGTTCGAGCCCAGCGCGTCCATCACGTCGATCGACTCGAACTTCTTCAGCTCCCACGGCCGGGCGGTGAAGGCATAGGGCTTCGAGGTCAGCGCCCCGACCGGACACAGGTCGATCACGTTGCCCTGCATCTCGCTCGTCAGCATCGCGCCGAGATAGCTCGTAATCTCGCTGTCCTCGCCGCGGCCGGTCTGGCCCATCTCCGGCACGCCCGCCACCTCGGTGATGAACCGCACGCAGCGCGTGCAGGAGATGCAGCGCGTCATGCAGGTGCCGACCAGCGGCCCGAGGTCCGGGTCCACCGCCGCCCGCTTCGGCTCGCGGTAGCGGCTGAAGTCGACGCCATAGGCCATCGCCTGGTCCTGCAGGTCGCATTCCCCGCCCTGGTCGCAGATCGGACAGTCGAGCGGGTGGTTGATGAGCAGGAACTCCATCACCCCCTCGCGCGCCTTCTTGACCATCGGCGTCCTGGTCCGCACCTCCGGCGGCTGGCCCTCCGGCCCGGGCCGCAGGTCGCGCACCTGCATCGCGCAGGAAGCCGCCGGCTTCGGCGGCCCGCCGACCACCTCGACGAGGCACATCCGGCAGTTGCCCGCGATCGACAGCCGCTCGTGATAGCAGAACCGCGGGATCTCGACGCCGGCCACCTCGCAGGCCTGCAACAGCGTCATCTGCGGCGGGACCTCGACCTCGATCCCGTCCACCACCAGTTTGCGCAGGTCGCTCATGTCCTCACTCCGCCGCGACCGGCCGCGCGCGCCCGCGCTTCGACCGGATGCGGTCCTCGATCTCGTCCCGGCAGTGCCGGATCAGCCCCTGGATCGGCCAGGCAGCGGCATCGCCCAGCGCGCAGATCGTGTGGCCCTCGACCTGCTTGGTCACGTCGAGCAGCATGTCGATCTCCTCGACCTCCGCTTCGCCGGTCACCAGCCGCTCCATCACCCGCATCATCCAGCCCGTGCCCTCGCGGCAGGGCGTGCACTGGCCGCAGCTCTCGTGCTTGTAGAACTTGCTGAGCCGCCAGATCGCCTTGATGATGTCGGTCGACTGGTCCATCACGATCACCGCCGCGGTGCCGAGGCCCGAGCGTTGCTCGCGCAGCCAGTCGAAATCCATGATGCAGTCGTCGCAGACGCCCGCCGGCAACAGCGGCACCGAAGACCCGCCGGGGATCACCGCCTTCAGGTTCTTCCAGCCGCCGCGCACGCCGCCGCAATGCTTGTCCAGCAGCTCGCGCAGCGGGATCGACATCGCCTCCTCGACCACGCAGGGCCTGTTCACGTGGCCCGAGATCGCGAAGACCTTGGTCCCCGAATTGTTCGGCCGGCCGAAGCCCGCGAACCAGCCGGGGCCGCGGCGCAGGATCGTCGGCACCACCGCGATCGATTCCACGTTGTTCACCGTCGTCGGACAGCCGTAGAGCCCGGTGTTCGCCGGGAACGGCGGCTTCAGCCGCGGCATGCCCTTCCGGCCCTCGAGGCTCTCGAGCAGCGCCGTCTCCTCGCCGCAGATGTAGGCCCCCGCCCCGTGGTGCAGGTAGAGGTCGAAATCCCAGCCCGACCCGGCCGCGTTCCTGCCCAGAAGCCCCGCGTCATAGGCCTCGTCGATCGCGACCTGCAGCGCCTCGCGCTCGCGGATGTACTCGCCGCGGATGTAGATGTAGCCGGCATGCGCGCCCATCGCGAAGCCCGCGATCAGACAGCCCTCGACCAGCGTGTGCGGGTCGTGGCGCATGATCTCCCGGTCCTTGCAGGTCCCGGGTTCGGATTCGTCGGCATTGACCACCAGGTAATGCGGCCGCCCGTCGTCGCCCTTGGGCATGAAGGACCACTTCAGCCCGGTCGGGAACCCCGCGCCGCCGCGCCCGCGCAGGCCGGATTCCTTGACCTCGGCGATCACCTTGTCGCGGCCCCGGCCGATGATCTCCGCGGTGCCGTCCCAGTGCCCCCGGGCGCGCGCGCCCTTCAGGCTGCGGTCGTGCATCCCGTAGAGGTTGGTGAAGATCCGGTCCTTGTCCGCGAGCATTCCCTCAGTTCTCCCCTTGCCGGCCCGCACGCCAGACGCGCGCCAGCACGATCAGTGCCCAGATCATCGCCGCCATGCAGGCGAGATCGAGCAGAAAGGCGTAGCGGACGGGCAGGTTCAGCACGCTTCCCATCCAGGAAGCGCCCATCCAGGCCAGCATCGCGACGACGATGACGATCGTGGCCGTGCGCATCTGCGCCGCCTGCGATTCCGTCCGCCCCGCCGCCACCGGCCTCTGCCCGCCCGTCCGTGCCATCAGTAGACGTCGCCCTCGTCGACCTTCTTCGAGAACTCGGTCGCGCCGCCCCTGGCGAGCAGCTTCGCCTGACCGACCCAGTCGTCACGGGTGGCGCGGCCATTGAAGCCCTCGAGGTTCGAATCGACCCAGGCGATCTCGGCCTCGCCCCAGGCGGCGATCTGGTCGAAGTGATAGTAGCCGAGGCCGTGCAGCATCTCCTCGAGCTTCGGCCCGATGCCCTTGATCTTCTTCAGGTCGTCCGGCCCGCCCTCGCGCGCGGCCGCCAGCGGCGCGGGCTTCGAGGGCGTCACCGCCGCCTTCACCGCCTCGGCCGCGTGCTCGACCTTCTCGACCGCGGTATGCGCCGCCTCGCTGACCGCCTCCCTGGCCTCCTTGCCGGTCAGGGTCACGGCCTCGACCGCGCTCTGCATCTTCTCGCGGATCGTGTCGCCGAGCCCGCCCATCGACGGCATGGCGCCGAGCGCGCCCGTGGTCGGGGCCGGGGCGCTCCACGCGCCGCCCGTGCGCGGCACGGTCGGAGCCGGCGGCACGCTGATCGGCGGCGCGCTGATCGTCACCGTGTTCGGCGGCGGCAGCGGACGTCCCATCCCCGCGGCCAGCCCGAACAGGAACGCTCCCAGGGCGAAGACGATCGCCCCGACCATGAACCCGCCGTTCCCGCCCCCGCCCTGCAGCGCGCCATAGGCAAATCCGATCCCCAGGGCGAAGGTGCCGCCCATCACGATCGCCATCAGGCCCAGGAACGGCCCGTCGCCGATCGGCATTGTCTTGCGCGTCATCTGGTCAGTCCTCCCAAAAGGTTACGTCAGTCGTCCTCGGTGGTGTCTTCCCGCGCGTGGGGCGTCGTGCCCTCTTCTAACAGGGCTTGCGCCTGCCCGACCCATCCGTCGCGGCTGGCCCTCCCCCGGAATCCTTCCAGATTTTCGTCGATCCAGAGCACCTCGGCCGGTCCCCAGCCGGCGATCTGGTCGAAATGATAGACCCCGAGCCCGTGCAGCATCGTCTCGAGCTTCGCACCGACGCCCTTGATGAGCTTCAGGTCGTCCGGACGACCGTCCCGCGGCCCGGCCAGCCGCTCCGGCCGTGCCGGCGCCACCTCGGCCTCCGTCGAGCCGCCGCCCGACGCCTTCGGCTTCGCAGCCTTCGCCGCCGGAGCGGGCGCCGCCACCGGCTCGGGCTTCGGCTCCGGCCCGGTGCCGTCGATCCGCGCCACCGTGTCGCCGAGCTGCCTTGCCAGCGTCACCGATGCGTTCGCGTCGTGATCGCGCGACATCTCCGTCAGGCTGGTCAGGCCGCCCAGCGGCTCCGAGGCGAAGCGCCCGTTCTGCGGCCCCGGCACCGGCACCTCGCCGCGCGACAGCGCATCGAGGATCTCCCCGAACTTCTCCGCCGTCAGGTCCTCGTAGTAATCCTTGCCGATCTGCGCCATCGGCGCGTTCGCGCAGGCGCCGAGGCACTCGACCTCCTCCCAGCTCAGCTTGCCGTCGGGCGAAAGCTCATGGGCATTCGGGGCGATCTTCTCGCGACAGACCCGGATCAGGTCCTCCGCCCCGCAGATCATGCAGGACGTGGTCCCGCAGACCTGAACATGCGCCACGCTTCCAACGGGTTGCAGCTGGAACATGAAGTAGAAGGTCGCGACCTCCAGCACCCGGATGTAGGCCATGTCCAGCATCCGCGCGACCTCCTCGATCGCCGGACGGCTGAGCCATCCCTCCTGCTCCTGCGCCCGCCACAGGAGCGGGATCACCGCGCTCGCCTGCCGGCCCTCGGGGTACTTGGCGATCTGCCGCTTCGCCCATTCCAGGTTGGCCGGGGTAAAGGCGAAGCTCTCGGGCTGTTCGGGGCTGAGACGGCGCAGCATGAGGATCAGGCTCCTGAAGCCGGCGCGGCCACGAGGGCCAGCACCGCGACGGCGAAACCCGCGACGCCCGCCAGCGTATGCCGGATATGCGGGGCGCCGCGGCGGGCATAGATCAGCGCATCGACCGCGCCCATCAGCCCGAAGACGAAGAACACATAGGCGATGATCGCCGGCACGCCGTAGACGATCGCACCGCCGCCGATCAGCGCCATAGCGATGTAGCGCCCGCCCATCACTGCGGGCAGCGTCTTGGCCTGGTGGCCGGTCTCCCGCAGCGCCTCGGTCGGACGCACCCAGAACGACAGGCCGATCGCCGCCATCACCAGCGTGGAGAGCCCGGCGAGGATGCTGACGGCGGCGCCGAGCAGGTTCACCGGTCGATCTCCCCGAAGACCACGTCGAGCGATCCGAGCACCGCCGACACGTCCGCCAGCTGGTGCCCCCGGCACAGGTGATCCATCGCCTGCAGATGCGGATAGCCCGGCGCCCGCAGCTTCACCTTGTAGGGCTTGTTGGTCCCGTCCGAGACCAGGTAGACGCCGAACTCGCCCTTGGGCGCCTCGACCGCGGCATAGACCTCGCCCGCCGGCACGTGGAACCCCTCGGTATAGAGCTTGAAGTGATGGATCAGCGCCTCCATCGAGCTCTTCATCTCCGCGCGGCGCGGCGGTCCGATCTTGCCGCGCGCCAGCACGTCCTGACCCGCGGTTTCGTCCAGCTTCTGAATGGCCTGCTGGATGATCTTAACGCTCTCGCGCATCTCCAGCATCCGGATCAGGTAGCGGTCGTAGCAGTCGCCGTTCTTCCCCACCGGGATCAGGAAGTCGAATTCGTCATAGCACTCGTAGGGCTGCGCCCGCCGCAGGTCCCAGGCCATCCCCGAGCCCCGCACCATCACCCCCGAGAACCCCCAGTCGAGGCATTCCTGGCGGCTGACCACGCCGATGTCGACGTTGCGCTGCTTGAAGATGCGGTTCTCGGTCAGCAGCCCCTCGATGTCGTCGAGCACCGCCGGAAACGCCTTCGACCATTCGAGGATGTCCTCGATCAGGTCCGGCGTCAGGTCCTGATGCACGCCGCCCGGCCGGAAATAGGCCGCATGCAGCCGCGCCCCGCAGGCCCGCTCGTAGAAGACCATCAGCTTCTCGCGTTCCTCGAAACCCCAGAGCGGCGGGGTCAGCGCGCCCACGTCCATCGCCTGCGTCGTCACGTTCAGGAGGTGGTTCAGGATGCGCCCGATCTCGCAGAAAAGGACCCGGATCAGCTGCGCCCGGCGCGGCACCTCGGTCCCGGTCAGCCGCTCGATGGCGAGACACCAGGCATGCTCCTGGTTCATCGGCGCCACATAGTCCAGCCGGTCGAGATAGGGCAGGTTCTGCAGGTAGGTCCGGCTCTCCATCAGCTTCTCGGTGCCGCGATGGAGCAGCCCGATATGCGGGTCGCACCGCTCCACCAGCTCGCCGTCGAGCTCCAGAACCAGCCGCAGGACCCCATGCGCCGCAGGATGTTGCGGGCCGAAGTTGATGTTGAAGTTGCGGATGCGCTGCTCGCCCGCCAGGGCGTCGCGTGCCGGGCCCTCCATCACTTCGCCCCCTTCTTCTCGTCGCCGGGCAGGATGTACTCCGCGCCCTCCCACGGGCTCATGAAGTCGAACATCCGGTATTCCTGCACCAGCTTCACCGGCTCGTAGACCACCCGCTTCGTCACCTCGTCGTAGCGCACCTCCACATAGCCGGTGGTGGGGAAGTCCTTGCGCAGCGGATAGCCGCGGAACCCGTAGTCGGTCAGGATGCGCCGCAGGTCGGGATGGCCCGAGAACAGGATCCCGTACATGTCGAAGACCTCCCGCTCGAACCAGTTGGCCGAGGGGTGGATGTCGGTGATCGACGGCACGATCTCGTCCTCGCGCACCGCGGCCTTCACCCGGATGCGCTGGTTCAGCGCCATCGACAGGAAGTGATAGACCACGTCGAACCGCCGCTCCCGCGCCGGCCAGTCGACGGCGGTGATGTCGACGAGCGTCGCGAACTGGCAGTTCGCGTCGCTGCGCAGCGCGCTCACGAAGGCGGGGATCGCGCCGGGCTGGACCGTCGCGGTCAGCTCGCCGTTCGCCACGACGATGTCGAGCACCACATCCTCGTGCCGCGCGACGATCAGTTCGCGCAGATCGGTCAGGGCACTTTCCTGGGCGCTCGCCTGGACGCTGTCCATGTCTTCTCCCTCAGCGGGCGATGGTGCCGGTGCGGCGGATCTTGCGCTGCAACTGGAGGATTCCATAAAGCAGCGCCTCGGCCGTGGGCGGGCAGCCCGGCACGTAGATGTCCACCGGCACGATGCGGTCGCAGCCGCGCACCACCGAGTAGCTGAAATGGTAGTAGCCGCCGCCGTTCGCGCAGGATCCCATCGAGATCACATAGCGCGGCTCGGGCATCTGGTCGTAGACCTTGCGCAGCGCCGGCGCCATCTTGTTGGTCAGCGTGCCCGCGACGATCATCAGGTCCGACTGCCGGGGCGAGGCCCGCGGAGCCGTCCCGAACCGCTCGAGGTCGTAGCGCGGCATCGAGGTATGCATCATCTCGACCGCGCAGCAGGCCAGCCCGAAGGTCATCCAGTGCAGCGAGCCGGTGCGCGCCCAGTTGATCGCCGCCTCGGTCGAGGTCAGCAGGAAGCCCTTGTCGGCCAGCTCGTTCGACAGCGCGCGGGTCTGCGCCTCCCGGTCGGCCGCGGCCTGCACCGACAGCGCGGGCGACGGCGTCATCACTCCCATTCCAGCGCCCCCTTCTTCCATTCGTAGGCGAAGCCGACCGTCAGCACGGCCAGGAACACGATCATCGACCAGAACCCGACCTCGCCCTGGCTCGAGAAGCTCACCGCCCAGGGGAAGAGGAACGCCACCTCGAGGTCGAAGATGATGAAGAGGATCGAGACGAGGTAGAATCGCACGTCGAACTTCATGCGCGCGTCGTCGAAGGCGTTGAACCCGCACTCGTAGGCCGAGACCTTCTCGGGGTCGGGATTGCGCACCGCCACGATCGCCGCGGACAGGAGCAGCACCAGTCCCAGCGCGATGGCGAGCCCGAGGAAGATCAGGATCGGAAGATACTCCCGCAGAAGATCGTCCATGGCGCCCCCTCCCGTTACGATGCCGGCCCCGGAAACTGCCCTGGCCATGCTGCGGTGCAACGCACAGACGCATAGCCTCCGGCGCATCCGAGGTCAACCGGCCCCCCGGACGGCAGCGCCCGACTTTGCCACGATTCGTGCCGCCTGCAAACAGCCGCGAGGCCGCATCACCCGGGCCGCAAACCCCCCGACCGCCACCGCCCGCGCCGACCCCGCACAGGCCCCCCGGCCCGCCCCACCGACGCCAGAGCCCCCCGCCCCGCTCCCGGTTTCATACTGGCAAGCTTACCCTATCGAGCAGACAGCGCGGGCGAACACGCCCGCGCCACCATAAAGACCCGCGCGCACCCGCGCGCTCCGCATGGCCGCCAACGGGCGGCCCGCCCGGTCGCCCGGGGACCGCGCCTACTCCGCCGCCTCCACGTAGCTCTCGAGCGGCGGGCAGGAGCAGACGAGGTGCCGGTCGCCATAGACGTTGTCCACGCGGTTCACCGGCGCCCAGTACTTGTCCACCCGGAACGCCCCCGGCGGATAGCAGGCGGCCTCCCGGCTGTAGGGCCGATCCCACTCGCCGACGAGGTCCTCCACCGTGTGCGGTGCGTTCTTCAGCGGGTTGTTCTCCGGATCCATCTCGCCCTTGCCGATCGCCTCGGCCTCGGCGGCGATCGCCAGCATCGCGGTGATGAAACGGTCGAGCTCGGCCTTCGGCTCGCTCTCGGTCGGCTCGACCATCAGCGTGCCCGCGACCGGCCAGCTCATCGTCGGCGCATGGAAGCCGCAGTCGATCAGGCGCTTGGCCACGTCGTCCACGCTCACCCCCGCCGCCTCCTTCATCACCCGGGTGTCGAGGATGCATTCATGCGCGACGTAGCCCTTCTTCGAACTGTAGAGGATCGGATAGGCCGCGCTCAGCCGCTTCGCGATGTAGTTCGCGTTCAGGATCGCGATCTTCGTCGCCTGGGTCAGCCCCGCGCCACCCATCATCAGGCAGTAGGCCCAGGAGATCACGAGGAGCGAGGGCGAACCGTAGTCCGCCGCACTCACCCGCCCCGCGCCGCCCGCCGCCCCCGGCAGGAACGGCGCCAGATGTGCCTTCACCCCGATCGGCCCCATGCCGGGACCGCCGCCGCCATGCGGGATGCAGAAGGTCTTGTGCAGGTTCAGGTGGCTCACGTCCGACCCGAAGTCGCCGGGCCGCGCCAGCCCCACCAGCGCGTTCATGTTCGCCCCGTCGAGATAGACCTGCCCCCCGTGGTCGTGGGTGATCCGGCAGACCTCGCGCACCGTCTCCTCGAACACCCCGTGGGTCGAGGGATAGGTGATCATGCAGGCCGCGAGGTTCGCCGAATGCACCTCGGCCTTCGCGCGGAAATCGGCGAGGTCGATGTCCCCGTTCTCGGCCGAGGCGACGACCACCACCTTCATCCCCGCCATCTGCGCGCTCGCCGGGTTGGTGCCATGGGCCGAGACCGGGATCAGGCAGACGTCGCGATGTCCCTCGCCCCGGCTCGCGTGCCAGGCCCGGATCGTCAGGAGCCCCGCGTATTCCCCCTGCGCGCCCGAATTCGGCTGCATCGAGAAGGCGTCGTAGCCGGTGATCGCGCAGAGCTTCGCGCTCAGATCGCCGATCAGCTCCGCATAGCCCCGCGTCTGGTCGGCCGGCGCATGGGGATGGATGTCGGAGAACTCGGGCCAGGTCAGCGCCATCATCTCCGCGGTCGCATTGAGCTTCATCGTGCAGGAGCCGAGCGGGATCATCGCCCGGTCGAGCGCGAGGTCGCGGTCGGCGAGGCGCCGCATGTAGCGAGTCATCTCCGCCTCGGCCCGGTTCATGTGGAAGATCGGATGCGTCAGATACGTGCTCGTCCGGATCAGCCCCTCGGGCAGCCGGTACTCGTGGTCGAGGTCGCGGTCGAGCATGTCGCCGCCGAAGGCCCGCCAGACCTTCTGCGTGTGCTCGCGCCGGGTCCGCTCGTCGAGCGAGATGCCGATCCGGTCCTCGCCCACCTTCCGCAGGTTGATCCCCTCCGCCGCCGCCGCCTTCAGGATCACCCCCTGCAGCGCGCCGACCTTCACCGTCACCGTGTCGAAGAACGCCTTCGGCGCCACCTCGAAGCCGAGCGACTCCAGCCCCTTGACCAGCCGCACCGTCTTGCGGTGGATTCGCTGCGCGATCGCCTTCAGCCCTTCCGGCCCGTGGAAGACCGCGTACATCGACGCCATCACCGCCAGAAGCGCCTGCGCCGTGCAGACGTTGGAAGTGGCCTTCTCCCGCCGGATGTGCTGCTCGCGGGTCTGCAGCGCGAGGCGATAGGCCCGGTTCCCCCGCGCGTCGATCGACACGCCCACGATCCGCCCCGGCATCGACCGCTTCAGCGCGTCCCTGACCGCCATGTAGGCGGCATGCGGCCCGCCATAGCCCATCGGCACGCCGAAGCGCTGGGTCGAGCCCACCGCGATGTCCGCCCCCATCTCGCCCGGCGGCTTCAGGAGCGTCAGCGCCAGCGGATCGGCCGCGACGCAGGCGAGCGCCCCCGCCCCGTGCAGCGCCTCGATCAGCGGCCCGAAGTCGTGGCAGTCGCCATGGGTCCCGGGATACTGGAAGATCGCGCCGAACACCCTGCCCGGCTCCAGCTCCGTGAAGGGATCACCGACGATCACCTCCCAGCCGAGCGGTGCCGCCCGCGTCGCGATCACCTCGATCGTCTGGGGTTGGCAGTCGCGGTCGACGAAGAAGGCGCCGGCCTTCGACTTCGCGCTCCGGTGACAGAGCGCCATCGCCTCTGCCGTCGCCGTGCCCTCGTCGAGCAGGCTCGCGTTCGCCACGTCGAGCCCCGTCAGGTCGCAGACCATGGTCTGGAAGTTCAGCAGCGCCTCGAGCCGCCCCTGGCTGATTTCCGGCTGGTAGGGCGTATAGGCCGTGTACCAGGCCGGGTTCTCCAGGATGTTGCGCTGGATCACCGGCGGCGTCACCGTCCCGTAATAGCCCGCGCCGATCAGGTTCGTCATCACCCGGTTCTTCGCCGCCGTCAGCCGCAACTGGTGCAGCACCCCCTGCTCGGACAGCGGCTTGCCCCAGTCGAGCGGCTCGGCCTGCCGAATATCCGCCGGCACCACCGCATCGATCAGCGCATCCACGCTCGGAACCCCCACCACCTCCAGCATCGCCGCGATCTCCGAAGGCGAAGGCCCGATGTGCCGGCGGTTGGCGAAGTCGTAGGGGTGATAGGTCGATTCCTGAAAGGCCATGATGTCTCCGCGCGCCCCGAGGGTTGGGAATGCCGGCACTATGGTCCGAGAGCGGGGGGCGGGGCAAGCCGTTCCCAGAGCCCCCTCCGCCCCCGATCACCCCACCCGAATCCCCCGCCCCCGTGCTACCCTCCCCGAAACGGAGGGAGCGATGGAGCAACTCGACCTCGGCAGGGCATTCACGCTGATCGAACCGGGACCGGTCGTCCTGGTCACGACGAACGACGGCGCGCGGCACAACGTCATGACCATCACCTGGACCATGGTGCTCGGCTTCTCGGCGGAGTTCGCGATCACGACGGGCCCGTGGAACCACTCCTGGGCCGCGCTGCGCGACACCCGCGAATGCGTGCTCGCGGTGCCGACGGTCGACCTGATCGACACGGCGGTCGGGATCGGCACCTGTTCCGGCCGGGACACCGACAAGTTCGAACGCTTCGGCCTGACGCCGGTGAAGGCCCGGCACGTCGCGGCGCCGCTGATCGGGGAATGCCTCGCCAACATCGAATGCCGCGTCACCGACATCGTCGAGCGGCACGGCATCGTGGTGCTGCAGGGCGTCGCCGCCTGGATCGACGCCGCGCGGCGCGAGAAGCGCATGCTCCATGCCGTCGGCGACGGAACCTTCATCGTCGACGGCCGCCGGATCGACCGGAAGGAGATGATGCGCTCGAAGCTGCCGGACGGGATCTAGGAACCGCCCCGGCCGCGCACCCGCCTCAGGCGATGTATTCCCGGTAGGCGTCCTCGTCCATCAGCCCCTCGAGCTCCGAGGGATCGTTCAGCGTCATCTTGAAGAACCAGCCGTCCTCCATCGGGTCCTCGTTCACCAGCGCGGGGTTCTTCACGATGGCGGGGTTCACCTCGGTGATCACCCCGTCGAGCGGGGCGGCGATGTCGCTCGCCGCCTTCACCGACTCGATCGTCACGATCTCGTCGCCCTTGGCCACGGTGGTGCCCTCCTCGGGCAGCTCCACGAACACGAGATCCCCCAGCTGCTCGGCGGCATGCTCGGTGATGCCGACGATCACCTCGTCGCCATCGACCTTCAGCCACTCGTGCTCCTCGGTGAATTTCAGCATCGGTCTCTCCGTGTCAGGCCCGCTTGTAGCCGGGGGTGATGAAGGGCATTTTCGCCACTGTTACAGGCAGCATCCTGCCGCGCAACTGCCCGAAGAGCCGCGTCCCCGGTGCCGCCAGCGCGATCGGCACGTAGCCCATCGCCACCGGCCCGTCCACGCTCGGCCCGAACCCGCCCGAGGTGATCCGCCCGACCGGCTCCGCGTCGTCCTCGGCAGCGAAAAGCTCCGTGCCCTCGCGCATCGGCGCCCGGCCCTCGGGGATCAGCCCGACCCGCCGCCGCGTCGCCCCCTCGGCGATCTGGCGCAGGATCACGTCCGCCCCCGGAAAGCCGCCCGCCCGCGCGCCGCCCGGCCGCCGCGCCGGCTGGATCGCCCATTCCAGCGCCGCCTCGACCGGCGTCGTCCCCTCGTCGATGTCATGGCCGTAGAGGCACAGCCCCGCCTCCAGCCGCAGGCTGTCCCGCGCGCCGAGCCCGATCGGCAGCACCTCGGGAAAGCCCATCAGCCGCTCGGCGAGGTCGACCGTCGCCTCCGCCGCCACCGATATCTCGAACCCGTCCTCGCCGGTATAGCCCGAGCGCGCCACCACGCAGTCCCAGTCGCCGAGCCGCATCCGCCGCACGTCCATGAACCGCAGCGCCGCCACGTCGGGGTTCAGCCGCGCCAGCACCGCCTCCGCCTTCGGCCCCTGCAGCGCCATCAGCCCCCGGTCGAGCACCCGCACCTCCGCGACGCCCTCCAGATGCGCCCGCATGTGGGCGATGTCCGCCTCCTTGCAGGCCGCGTTGACGACGACAAACAGCGCATCGCCCATGTTGGCGAACATCAGGTCGTCGAGGATCCCGCCCGCCTCGTTGGTGAAGAGCCCGTAACGCTGCCGCCCCTCGGCCAGGCCCACCACCGCCACCGGCATCAGCGCCTCGAAGGCCGTCATCAGCGCCTCCATGCCGCCCTTCGGCACCAGCATCACCTGCCCCATGTGGCTCACGTCGAAGAGCCCCGCCGCCGAGCGCGTGTGCAGATGCTCCTTCAGCACCCCCGCCGGGAACTGCACCGGCATGGAATACCCCGCAAAGCGCACCATCCGCGCGCCCATCGAGACATGCTTGGCATGGAGCGGTGTCTTCTGCTCGGCCTCGGTCATCTCTTTCCCTCCCTTGGGGCACCGCCCCGGCCTTCGCCTCCGTTATCCCGCCCCCGGCTCGCGGCGGCAAGCCCCGTGCCGCGCACCATCATCATCCACCGGCAACGAACGGGTCCCGTCCCGAACAAGGCCCGGACAGATGCGATCACGACCGACCCCTGCCCGGCCCCCCCTGCAGCGGCGCCACCTCGCCCTTGCCGCCGCCGGCCCGCCGGCCCTAGGCTCCGCCGGCACCGCCGGAGGGCCCCATGCGCCGCGTCACCGACTTCCCCCGCCCCGTCCGCATCAACGAGCACCTGCGCATCCCGATTCGCGACGGTCTGGAACTCGCCGCCACGCTCTGGATGCCCGAGGATGCCGCGGCGGACCCGGTCCCGGCGATCCTCGAACACCTTCCCTACCGCCGGCGCGACGGCACGGTCGCGCGCGACCGGCTGACCCATCCGTACCTCGCCGGCCACGGCTATGCCTGCATCCGGACCGACATGCGCGGCAGCGGCGACACCGACGGCATCCTCACCGACGAATACACCGATCAGGAACTGCAGGACGCGGTCGACGCCATCGCCTGGATCGCCGCCCAGCCCTGGTGCTCGGGCGCGGTCGGCATGATGGGAATCAGCTGGGGCGGCTTCAACGCGCTGCAGGTCGCGGCCCTCCGCCCGCCCGCCCTCAGGGCCATCGTCACCCTCTGCTCGACCGACGACCGCTACGCCGACGACATCCATTACAAGGGCGGCGCGCTCCTGACCGAGAACTTCGGCTGGGGCGCGACCATGTTCTCCTACTCCAGCCGCCCGCCCGATCCCCTGATCGTCGGCGACCGCTGGCGCGCGATGTGGCACGACCGGCTCGCGGCCGACACCATGCTGCACTCGCGCTGGCTCGAACACCCCGCGCGCGACGCCTTCTGGCGCCACGGCTCGGTCTGCGAGGATTACGCGGCCATCGAGGCCGCGACCCTCGCCATCGGCGGCTGGAACGACGCCTACAAGAACGCCGTGCCCCGGATCGTCGCGAACCTGAAGGCCCCGGCGAAGGGCATCATCGGCCCCTGGATCCACAAGTACCCCCATATCGCCCGGCCCGAGCCCGCCGGCTTCCTGCAGGAGGCGCTGCGCTGGTGGGACCGCTGGCTCAAGGGCATCGACACCGGGGTGGAGGCCGACCCCGCCATGCGCCTCCACCTGATGGACAGCGCCCGGCCGCAGACCTGGTACGAGACCCGCGCCGGCACCTGGATCGCCGAGCCCGCCTGGCCCTCGCCGCGCATCGCGCCCGAGACCTGGCACCTCGGCCCCGGCACGCTCGGCGCGCCGGCCGCCTTCACCGCCACCGTCGCCTCGCCCGCCACCTGCGGCCTGATGGGCGGCGAATACTGCGCCATGCACTGGGGGCCGGAACTGCCCGGCGACCAGCGCCGCGACGACGCGCTCTCCGCCTGCTTCGACAGCCCGGCCCTCGACGCGCCCCGCGCCGTGGTCGGCGCGCCCGTGGTGGAACTCACCCTCACCGCCGACCGCCCCGTGGCCCAGATCGCGGTGCGGCTCTGCGACCTCCATCCCGACGGCGCCTCGACCCGGATCACCTGGGGCGTCCTGAACCTCGCCCACCGCGACGGCCATGCCGACCCCCGCCCCCTCGTCCCGGGCGAGGCCGTCACCCTCCGCCTCCAGCTCGACGACATCGCCTATGCCGTCCCCGTCGGTCACCGCCTGCGCCTCGCGATCTCCTCGGCCTACTGGCCGATGATCTGGCCCGCGCCCGCCCCCGTCACGCTGACGCTCACCGCCGGCCGCCTCGACCTGCCGACCCGCCCCCTGCCCGACGCCCCGGAGACCACCCTGCCCGCGCCGGAGGCGGCACCGCCCTGGCCCCACGACGTCCTCCGCCCGCCCTCGAACCGCCGGGTGATCGTGGAGGACCAGTCGACCGGCCGCGTCACCCTCGAGATCGACGACGACTTCGGCGAGCTGCGCGACCGCGACCACGGGCTCACGACCGGCAGCCGGCTCGCCGAGCGCTGGTCGATCCACCCCGACGACCCGCTCTCCGCCCGGGCCGAGGCGCGCTGGACCCAGACCCTCGCCCGCGGCGACTGGTCGGTCCGCACCGAGGCCGAGACGACGATGACCTGCGACGCCACCACCTTCCGCATCACCGGCCGCGTCACCGCCTTCGAGGGCGGGCGCGAGATCTTCGCCCGCGACCACGACGTCACCATCCCCCGCGGGCTGCTCTGAGGTGTTGGCGAAACCCTGCCGGCAACCGAGCCATCGGGGGACCGAAATAGCACCCAAATAGCACCCAAATATCACCCTGCCGGATCGGCCTCCCGGCAGGCCCCGCTTGCCTCGTTTCGTCATTTCACGTAATGACGAAGCATGCAGCCCGACGACCACATCGCCGCCCTCTCCGCCCTCGCCCATCCGGGCCGGCTGGCCGTCTTCCGCCTCCTCGTCCGCCGCGCCCCCGACGCGCTCCGCCCCGGCGAGATCGCCACGGCCCTCGACCTGCGCGCCAGTACCCTCTCCGTCCATCTCGCGACCCTCGCCCGGGCCGGCCTGCTGCGGTCCGAGCGCGACGGCAAGTCGATCCTCTACAGCCTCGATGCCCCCGGCGTCGCCGATGTCCTCGGCTATCTCGTCGACGACTGCTGCCGCGGGCGGCCCGACCTCTGCCTGCCGGTCCTCCGCCCGGAGACCCCGCTCCAACCCGCGTCAGGAATCCGACGCATCCCCATGAAACCCTTCGACATCCTCTTCATCTGCACCGGGAACTCCGCCCGCTCGATCCTCGCCGAGGCGATCGTGAACGACGATCCCTCGGGCCGGTTCCGGGCCTTCTCCGCCGGCACGAACCCGGCCACGGCCCCGAACGCCCATGCCCTCGCGCTCCTGCAGGATCTCGGCCACGACACCACGGGCCTGCGCTCCAAGGACATCAGCGAGTTCTCGGGTCTCGGCGCCCCGTCCTTCGACTTCGTCTTCACCGTCTGCGACCACGCCGCGAACGAGGAATGCCCGACCTGGCCGGGCCGGCCGGTCACCGCCCACTGGGGCATGCCCGACCCGGCCCGCGCCGAGGGCACCCCCGCCGAAAAGGCGCTCGCCTTCCGCGAGGCCTACCGCACTCTCCGCCACCGCCTCGGCGCCTTCATGGCCCTGCCCCTCGATACCCTCGACCGGCTGTCCCTGCAGAACCGGCTCGATACCATCGGCCGCGAACTGCCCCGGGCGGAGGAGCCGGCATGACCGTCGCCGCCGCGCCTTCCGCCCCCGGCGGGCTCGGACGTTTCGAGAAATGGCTGTCCCTCTGGGTCGGCGCGGCCATCCTCGCCGGGATGCTGCTCGGCACCGTGATGCCGGGCCTCTTCGCCGCGCTCTCCCGGCTCGAGGTCGCCTCGGTCAACCTCGTCGTCGCGGTGCTGATCTGGGCGATGATCTATCCGATGATGATCGGCGTGGACTTCGCCAGCCTGCGCCGCGCCGGCTCCGCGCCCCGCGGCCTGATCCTGACCCTGGTGGTGAACTGGCTCATCAAGCCCTTCACCATGGCCGCGCTCGGCGTGCTGTTCTTCGAGCACGTCTTCGCCGGTCTCATCCCGCCCGACGACGCGCAGGCCTATCTCGCCGGCCTGATTCTGCTCGGCGCGGCACCCTGCACCGCCATGGTCTTCGTCTGGTCGCAGCTGACCCGCGGCGACCCGACCTATACCCTCGTGCAGGTCAGCGTGAACGACGTGGTGATGGTCTTCGCCTTCGCGCCGATCGTCGCCTTCCTGCTCGGCGTCACCGACATCGCGGTGCCGTGGCAGACACTGGTGATCTCGGTCGTGCTCTACGTCGTCCTGCCGCTCCTCGCCGGCATCTGGACCCGCGAACGGCTCGTGGCACGGGGCGGCCCCGCGGCGGTCGAAGCCTTCCGCGCAAGGGTGAAGCCCGCCACCGTGCTCGGCCTTCTCGCGACCGTGGTGCTGCTCTTCGGCTTCCAGTCGGGGACGATCCTCGCCCAGCCGCTGGTGATCCTGCTGATCGCCGTGCCGCTGCTGATCCAGTCCTACGGCATCTTCGCCGTGGCCTATCTCGCCGCACGCGCGTGGCGCCTGCCCTTCCCCATCGCCGCGCCCTGCGCGCTGATCGGCACATCGAACTTCTTCGAACTGGCGGTCGCGGTGGCGATCGGCCTTTTCGGCCTCGGCAGCGGCGCGGCGCTCGCCACCGTGGTGGGGGTCCTCGTCGAGGTGCCGGTCATGCTCACGCTCGTCGCCTTCGCCAACCGGACGCGCCACTGGTTCCCGCCCGGGGAGGCGTGATCCCTTCGGTTTCCTGCCCCGCAACGCTGCTCCCGTTCACGAGTGTCGGTGCCTTACCCGGCGAGCGTGAAGCGCCCGCGGGGGCCGGGCGGACGCTGACCGTGCTGCCGCACGGTCGAGGCGTCGGGGGCGGGCGCGCCCCTCCTCCTTTGCGCTCGACCGGGCGCCGGCTCAGGCCGCCCGGGCCGCTCTCCGCCTGCGCCCCGCCGCCCACTTGTCGAACTCGACCGCGGCGAAGACCAGAATGCCGACCCCGAAGATCATCACCCCCCAGACCGGGGGCAGCGGCGCCGTGCCGAACAGCGTGTTCATCAGCGGGGTGAAGGTCATGAAGACCTGCAGCACCGCCACCAGACCGACCGAGATCAGAACCGCCCTCGTGCCGAGGATGCCCTGCCAGCTCAGTGACCCGCCGTGCAGGTAGCGGACCGAGAACATGTAGAAGACCTCCATCATCACCAGCGTGTTGACCGCCACCGTCCGGGACTGCTCCAGCGACAATCCTTGCGCCTGCGCGAGCAGGAACATCCCGAAGATGCCCGCAGTGAAGAGCGTAGAGACCAGCGCCACGCGCCAGATCACCAGCCGGGTCAGGAGCGGCTGGCCGAGCGGCCGCGGCGGCCGTCGCATCGACCGCTCCTCCCCCTTCTCGAAGGCGAGCGGCAGCGCCAGCGCGATCGAGCTGACCATGTTGATCCAGAGGATCTGCAGCGCGGTGATCGGCAGGGTGACGCCCGCCAGCACCGCCGCCATCAGCGCCATCGACTCCGCCCCGTTGATCGGCAACAGGAACAGGATCGCCTTGCGCAGGTTGTCGTAGACGGTCCGCCCCTCGCGCACCGCCGCGCTGATCGAGGCGAAGTTGTCGTCGGTCAGCACCATCTGCGCGGCTTCCCGCGCTGCTTCCGTGCCCTTCCTGCCCATGGCGATGCCGATGTTCGCCCGCTTCAGCGCCGGCGCGTCGTTCACCCCGTCGCCGGTCATCGCCACCGAAAGGCCGTGCGCCTGCAACGCCGTCACCAGCCGCAGCTTGTGCTCGGGGCTCGTCCGCGCGAAGACGTCGCAATCGAGCACATGCGCCTTCAGAGCCGCGTCGTCCATCGCCTCGATCTCGGTCCCGGTCATCACCTCGTCGGTGTGCTCCAGCCCCAGCTGGCGGCCGATCGCCCGGGCGGTGGCAGCATGGTCGCCCGTGATCATCTTGACCCGGATGCCCGCCCCCCGGCAGTCCGCCACCGCCGCGATCGCTTCCTCGCGCGGCGGGTCGATCAGCGCGTAGAGGCCCGCAAAGACCAGGCCTTCCTCCACGTCCTCGAAGCCGAGTTCGCGGGTTTCCGGCGGCACCGGCTTCACCGCCGCCGCCAGCACCCGCGAGCCCTCCGCCGCCAGCGCGTCAATTCGCGAAAGCCAGTGCTCCGTCCGCAGCGGCGCCTCGCCCTCCGCCGTCAGTTCCGCCGAACAGCGTTCCAGAACGCGCTCCGGTGCGCCCTTCACCAGGATCAGCCCATCGTGCAGCGTCGCCATGAAGGCATGGCCCGCGTCGAACGGGATGGCGTCGTGCCGGTCGCGCTCGCCGGGCGCGCCACCCTTGCGGGCGAGCGCGATCAGCGCCGCCTCCATCGGGTCGCCGACCGCGTGCCAGTCCCCGGCCTCGTCCTCGACGATCCCGCTGTCGTTGCAGTGTTCCGCGACCTCCAGCATCTCGATCAGCAGGGCCGGGTCCACCTCCTCGCCCTCCGGCGTCCGGAACCCGCCCTCCGGCGCATAGCCGGCCCCGCTCACCAGCACGGCGCCCGCCCGCGCGCTCTCCAGCCGGGTCACCGTCATCTCGTTGCGGGTGAAGGTCCCGGTCTTGTCCGAGCAGATCACGCTGACCGATCCCAGTGTCTCGACCGCCGGCAGCCGCCGGATGACCGCATGCCGCTCCGCCATCCGTTGCACGCCGATGGCCAGCGTCACGGTCAGGATCGCCGGCAGCCCTTCGGGGATCGAGGCCACGAACAGCGCGACGACCACCATGAACAATTCGGAAAGTTCATATCCGCGAACGAGGTGGCCGAAGGCGAAGACGGCCGCCGCCACCACCAGGATGGCGAGGCTCAGCCATTTCGCGAACCGCTCCATCTGCGCGATCAGCGGCGTGGTCAGGACCTCCACCGACCCCAGCATCGAGCTGATCCGCCCGATCTCGGTCCGCCCGCCCGTAGCCACCACGACGCCCTCGGCGGTGCCCGCCGCGACGATCGTGCCCGACCAGGCCATAGACCTGCGATCGGCGACCGGCGTGTCCGGCCCGACCGGCTCCACGCCCTTCGAGACCGGAACAGATTCCCCGGTCAGCGCCGCCTCCTCGATCCGCAGACTGCGGACCTCGATCAGCCGCAGATCCGCCGGCACCCGGTCGCCCGCCGCCAGGATCACCAGATCCCCCGGCACCACCTCCGACGCCGCCACCTCCCGCTTCCGCCCGCCCCTGCGCACGATCGCGCTGGCCGAAAGCATGTGCCGGATCGAGTCGAGCGCCTTCTCCGCGCGACCCTCCTGAATGAATCCGATGCTCGTGTTGAGGACGACCACCGCCAGGATCACGCCGGTGTCGAGCCAGTGCCCCATCAGCGCGGTCACCACCGCCGCGGCGATAAGGATCAGGATCAGCAGGTTCTTGAACTGTCCGGCCAGCCGCTCGAGCGCACTGCGTCCCGGCGCGGCGGGCAGCGTGTTCGGCCCGAACCGGTCCAGCCGCTCGGCCGCCTCGGCATCGCTCAGCCCCGCGGAGCGCGACTCGAGGGAGGCCAACACGGCCTCGACATCCTCGGCGTGAGGCCGCATCACCATTTCACTCCGGTCGCCGGAACCGCTCACAGGACCAGCCTCGACTGCACGACCGAGCGGTCGTCGGGATCGGGACGGATCTCGAATCCGAAGCGCTTCACCAGCCCCTGCATGGCCGCATTTTCGGCCAGGATCATGCCTTCCAGCCGCTCCAGACCCTCCGCCCGCGCGTAATCGATCAGATGTGCCAGAAGGGCCGAGCCGATCCCCCGTCCATGCATGTCGTTCCGCACGATCAGTGCGTATTCGGCCCGCCGCCGGTCGGGATCGCAGTACATGCGCGCGACCCCCGCCATCACACGCGAAGGATCCAGCGCGATGAAGGCCATGTCGCGGTCGTAGTCGAGCTGGGTCAGGCGCAGGCCCATCTCGTCGGGGAAATGCTTGCGCGGCGCGAGAAAGCGCATCCGGATGTCGTCGGGCGTCAGGTGGGCAAGGAAGTCCGGGTAGTGCACCACGTCGGTCGGCCGGATCGCCCGCAGCACGAAGTCCACCCCCTTCAGCGTGACCTCGCGTCGCCAGTCGGAAGGATAGGGACGGATCGCGAGGTCCGGGTTCGGTCCCTTGCGGTCCATGTCCGCGGGATCGATCTCGATGCGCGCATCGAGCGCGATCACTCCCTCGGCATCGGCCAGCAGCGGGTTGATGTCCACGCCGCGAACACAGGGAAAATCCTCGATCAGATGCGACAGGGCGATCAGCGCCCCGTGCAGCGCCGCCGCATTGACCGCCGGCTGGTCGCGGAACCCGGCGAGGAGTGCGCCGATCCGGGTGCGCCCGATCAGGTCGGTGCAGAGCCCCGTGTCGAGCGGCGGCAGGGCGACCGCGGTATCGCGGATCGTCTCCACGCCGACGCCGCCCGCGCCGAATAGGATCGTCGGCCCGAAGACCGCATCGCGGCCGATGCCGGCGATCAGCTCATGTGCGCCCCTGCGCCGGATCATCGGCTGGACCGAGAAGCCGTCGAGCGCCTCGGCGCCGAACCGCTCGCGAACCCGCGTGCCGATCGCCTCGGCCGCGGCTTCGGCCGCCGCGCTGCTCTCGACGTCGAGCACGACGCCGGCGATATCGGACTTGTGCGTGATCGCGTGCGAGACCAGCTTCACGACCAGTCGAACCTCCCCTGCCTCGAGCATCTCGGCGGCAATCCGGCCGACCTCGGCCGGCGTGGCGGCCGTCCGGGTTTCCGACACCGGGATTCCGTAGGCGGTCAGGACCGCTTTCGCCTCCGGCTCGGTCAGCATCGCGCGTCCCTCGGCCGCGACCGACGCCATCACCGCTCCCGCCAGCTTCCGCGCATCCTTCGGCGTGCGCTGCAGGGCCTCCTCCGCGCCCCGGTCGGGGACGCGCAGGAGCGCGGCCTGCGCCTTGCCCCAATCCGTCAGGTGAGCGACCGCCGCCGCCGCTGTCGCCGGCGTGTCGAAGCTGGCGACGCCGGCGCCCCGCAGCACGGCGCGGGCAGGACGCGCGGTCGCGCCCCCGAGCCAGCAGGACAGCAGGGGCTTGCTGTCGATCGTGCCCTTGGTGGCCTTCTCCGCAACCGCCTGCGCTGCGTCTTCCGGCCGGGCCAGCGCCGTCGGACAGTTCATCACGAGCACGACGTCAACGGCATCGTCCGCGGCAACGCGCTCCAGCGCGGCGACATATCGTTCCGGCGACGCATCCCCGATGATGTCGACCGGGTTGCCCCGGCTCCAGTTCGGCGGCAGGATCGGATCGAGCGCGGCGATCGTCGCGGACGAGAGTTCGGCGAGCGCCCCGCCCTCGTCCATCAGCCGGTCGACGGCCAGAACACCCGCCCCGCCGCCATTGGTGACGATGCCAACGCGCCCCTCGGCAAGCGGCCGGAACCGCGCAAGCGTCTCCGCCGCGTCGAACAACTCGGCCAGCCCCCGGACCCGCAGGATTCCCGCCCGTCGCAGCGCGGCATCGACCACGGCGTCGACGCCCGCCAGCGCACCGGTATGCGTGGCGGCCGCCTTCGCCCCCGCCGCATGCCGGCCCGCCTTGATCGCGATGACGGGCTTGAGACGTGCCGCCGCCCGGGCCGCCGACAGGAACTTGCGCGGCGCCGGAATGCTCTCGAGATACATCAGGATCGCGGCGGTCCTTCCATCCCCCGCCAGCAGGTCGAGGTAGTCGCCGACGTCGACATCCGCCATGTCGCCCAGACTGACGATCTGGCTGAACCCGATCCCGCGCTCCGCCGCCCAGTCGATCAGCGCCGTTGCGATGGCGCCCGATTGCGAGAGGAGCGCCAGCTTGCCCGGCTGCGCCGCCATGTGGGCGAACCCCGCGTTGAGGCCGATGGGTGGGATCATCAATCCCAGCGTGTTCGGCCCGACGATCCGGAGAAGATGCGGCCGCGCCGCATCGAGCATCGCCTGCCGGAGGCCATTGCCGTCGGTCAGGCCCGCCGTGACGACCACGGCCAGCCGTCCGCCGCGCCGACCGAGATCGGCGATGACCTCGGGCACGCAATCGGGCGGCGTCAGCACCACTGCGATGTCCGGCGCCTCGGACAGGTCTGCGGCCCGTGCAAAGCACGGCCGTCCCATCACCTGCGAATACTTCGGGTTCACTGCCCAGATCTGCCCGTCGAAGCCGCCTTCGACGAGATTGCGCATCACGACCGCGCCGACCGAGCCCGCCCGCTCGGATCCTCCGAACACGGCAATCGAGCGCGGATGCAGCGCGTTCTCCAGGTTGCGGATGCTCATGCCGGACCCACGCGCGGCCGCAGAGACGTATCGGACCACCCTGCATCCATGCTGGGCCGATCCTCCCGGCAAGGCCGGATCGGCGCTGCGGGATCGAAAGGCTGCTGCCCGCTCGCAACGAAACGCCGCCGCAGGCCTTCGACAGCCGCGATCTCGATGTCGCAGTCACAACTCATGCGCTGCTCCTTCCTTGCATCTGTCCGGATTTCGGAGTCACCATATCTGCAACTGCGAACGCAACCTTGATCGAGGTCAAGCGCGCATGGATGAGATCGGCGTGAGGAGACCACACCCGTGAAATGGTCGGCAAGACTGGGGACCTTCGCGGGCATCGACGTCTATGTCCACGCCACGTTCCTGCTCCTCATCCTCTATTTCGCGCTGGTCTTCTGGGCCGAGACCGGCACGCTCGCAGGGGTTTTCGGCGGGATCCTTCTCATCCTGACGCTCTTCGTCTGCGTCCTGCTGCACGAATTCGGACATGCCCTCACCGCGAGGCGCTACGGGATCCGGACGAAACACATCACGCTGCTTCCGATCGGCGGGCTGGCGATGCTCGAATCGATGCCGAAGGATCCGCGGCAGGAGGTAATGGTGGCCCTCGCCGGCCCGGCCGTGAACATCGTCATCGCGGCGTTCCTTTACCTGCTGATCCAGATCGCCGGACGGCCCGGCGCGCTGTTAGACCTCGACATCATTCAGGGCGGATTCCTCGCGAACGTGCTGGTGGCCAATCTCGTTCTCGCGATCTTCAACATGATCCCGGCCTTTCCGATGGACGGCGGCCGCGTGTTGCGCGCACTGCTTTCGATGCGCATGGACCGGGTTCGTGCCACGCGGGTCGCCGCCGCCATCGGGCAGGCCGTCGCGATCGGCTTCGGCTTTCTCGGCCTCATGGGCAATCCGATCCTGGTCCTGATCGCCGTCTTCATCTGGATCGGCGCCGCCGCGGAGGCGAGCGCCACCGAAGTCGACGCCCGGCTCCGCAATCAGCCGGTGCGTCGGGCGATGATCACCGATTTCCGCACCCTTTCTCCCGACCAGCCGCTCTCGGATGCCGTCGACCTCACCCTCTCGGGCACGCAGCGCGACTTCCCGGTCCTGGCGGGCGAGGACATCGTCGGCGTCCTCACCCAGGCTGCCATCCTCCGAGGCCTGCGCGATCGCGGGGCCCACGGCCTCGTGCGCGAGGTGATGCAGCCGCCCACCGTGGCCGACATCCACGACACGCTGTCCCACCTCCTGACGAACCTCCAGAGCTCCGAGACCCAGCTCGTTTGCATAATGCAACAGAACCGGCTGGTCGGTCTCGTCGATCTCGAGAACGTCGGGGAGTTCCTGCGCATCCAGCAGGCGCTCGCAGATCACTGAACCGTTGATCGAGCTCCTGACCCCCGCCGAGATGGCCCGCGCCGACGCCGACGCAATCGCCGGTGGAATTCCGGGCATCGAGCTGATGGAGGCCGCTGGGCGGGCCGTGGCCGGCGTCGCGCTCGACATGTGTCACCGAGGACCGATCCTCGTCGTCTGCGGCGGCGGCAACAACGGCGGCGACGGTTTCGTGGCGGCCCGGCATCTTGCGGCGGCGGGGCACAACGTGACGGTCGCCCTCTGGGGCGAAACCGAAAGACTGCGCGGCGACGCTGCGCTTGCCTTCCGGCGATGGCGTGGCCCCGTGGTTGCGGCGACCGGCCCGCTTGCACCCGCACGCATCGTCATCGACGCGCTCTTCGGTGCCGGGCTCGACCGGCCGGTTGCTGGTGTGCCAGCCGAGATCGTGGCCGCGATGAACCGGCACGGCGCGCCGATCCTCGCCGTCGACGTGCCGAGCGGGCTCGACGGCGCCACTGGACGCGCGGAGGGCGCGGTGGTCCGGGCGCAGGCCACGGTGACCTTCTTCCGCAAGAAGCCGGGCCACCTCCTCCACCCGGGGCGCGGCCTCTGCGGCACGATCCGGCTGGCCCAGATCGGCATACCAGACGAGGTGCTGCCGGCGATCGGCACCCGGGTCTTCGAGAACGCGCCTGCGCTCTGGTCGGATGCCCTGCGGGAGCATTCCCAACTGCAGCACAAGTACACACGCGGGCACAGCGTGGTCGTCTCCGGCGGATCGACCCGGACCGGCGCGGCCCGACTCGCGGCCCGGGCGGCGCTCCGTTCCGGCTCAGGTCTCGTGACCCTCGCCAGTCCGCCCGAAGCACTGGCCGTGAACGCCGCGCATCTGACTGCGGTCATGCTGCGCCGCATCGACGACGCGGATGCGCTGACCGCCCTCCTCGAAGACCGCCGTTTCACCGCGGTCGCCCTCGGCCCGGGGCTCGGACTGACCGAGCATCAGCAGGCGCTCGTCCTCGCCGCCCTCGCGGCCCCGCAGCCAACGGTTCTCGATGCCGACGCCCTGACGGCCTTTGCGGACGGGCCCGACCGGCTTTTCGCGGCGATTGCCGCCGCGCCGACACCCGTGGTCCTGACGCCGCATGAGGGCGAGTTCGCCCGGCTGTTTCCGGAATCCGGTGACGGCACCAAACTCGACCGTGCCACCGCGGCCGCGCGCCGATCCGGCGCCGTGGTCATCCTGAAGGGTCCCGACACCGTGATCGCGGCGCCGGACGGCCGCGCCGCGATCAATGCCAATGCCCCTCCCTGGCTTGCCACGGCCGGCTCGGGCGACGTCCTGACGGGGATCGTCATCGGGCTGCTCGCCCAGGGCGTTCCGGCCTGGAAGGCGGCCTGCGCCGCGGTCTGGCTGCATGGCGCGGCTGGCTCGGTAGCCGGTCCCGGACTGACCGCCGAGGATCTGGACGCGGCGCTTCGAATGGTGATCCGCGACCGTCTGAGCCCACGGCCCGTGCAGGGCGGTTCCGGCGGGCTCGGAGCCTGACCTGTAATCCGTCAGGTCAACCTGATCTCGAAGCAGATCGGGCGTTCCGTTATGTCCGGCGCGTCCGGCGGCGCGGGCGCATCCGACCGGAGGACCCGTCCGCCCGTCATCTCCTGAAGCCGCGCCATGAGCGAAGGAAGCGGCATCTGCGTCCAACCCTGCCGGCGTGCGACCTCCTCGTCCACCGGGACAATTGCGGTTCGCAACCGCTTCATCCGCTCGAGGCCGAGTTCACGCAGCGTCGCGTTGTGGCTGCCGTGGTGTCCGACCTTGTAGAGGACCGTCCGCGCCAGAAGGTCGTCCGCCGTCACTCCCTCGTCGTCCCAGGAGAGCTCCTGCCAGGACAGCCAGTTCCCGACCTGCGCATCGGCCGCGAACAACAGCACCTCGCCGTCCGCAAGTTCGATGGCCAGCGCGAGGCTGGAGTTGTTGGTGTCGCGGTCGAGTTTCAGGGCGAGGTCCACGGCCCCCTCAAGCCACGCAAGATCAATGCGCCGCCAAGCCTCGTCGGGTCCGTCGATCAGGCGCCGAAAGAAGGGCTGGGCCCGCGCGATCTCCACGGGAATGCACCAGCGGGCCGCGAAGGGTCGGTCGGACTCGTCCCCCTCGAGGCAGCGCGTCACCTCGTCGAGCGGAAAGCCCGCCATGCCGAAGCCGTAGGTCTCCGGATTGCTCTTCGACGGTGAGGAGCGGCGCAGGAACCCCTCGTCGCGCGGCGGCCCCAGCACGAAGAGCCGCGCTTTGGTACCCGGCAGCACCAGAGGCGGCTCGCCCGGCTCCACGTAACGCGGCCTACCTTCCGGCGCACGTGCCCGCGCCGCATTCAGCGCATCCCGCGTGCTGCGCCCCGCGGCACCGAAGAAGGACAGCAGCCCGCTAAGAACCTCCGTCTCCGGCGCACCGGCCAGCCCCAGCCGCGCCTCTGCCAGCCGCAGTGTCGCGACCATCTGCGCCCGGCGAGCCTCCAGCGCCCGCGCCTGCGGATCGTCCGGGTTCTCGGCCCAGCTCATCCAGACATCGGCGAACCTGATCCGGTCCAGCGCCTCGCTGGCCTGGAGGAAGCCCGACAGGTGATCCCAGTGCTCGTGTGTCACCACCAGCAGGTCGACCTCGCCGCCGGTCACCGCGGCGACATCCTCCACCACGGCGTTCATCTTCGCCGCCGCGTTCCTGGTCGCGAGCAGCACGCCGCAATCGATCATGATATGGGCATCGCCACCGCCGTCTCGTGGAAGCGACACGAGGAAGCAGTCTCCCAACCCCTGCCGGTACATCCGCACCACGGCGCGTACGGCGGGCGCGGGCGCCGCCTTGCGCTTCTTCGCCGGGGCGCGGCGCACCGCATGCCCGGTCTTGCCGCGCTTACGTGTGACCGCCATCGTCCACCTCCAGGCCGAAGGCACCGTGCAGCAGCGCGAAGGGCTCGCGCCCCCTGTCCGCCCGAGCGAAATAGCTCCCGCCATCGGAATGGCCGGTCGGCTCCGTGAGGAACGCCAGCTGATCCGCCACCCGCCGCGGATTGGCGACACTCTTGCGGATGCAGTACCGCACACGCGCGCCGTCCACGTCGATCAGAAGCGTGCAGCCTCCGCGGAACGCGCGCGTGGAGGGCGCATCCGGGGTCCAGCCCTGAGTGATCTCCACGACTAGGTCGCGGATGAATTCGCCGTCCGGCCCGACCCTGCGCGCCGGCCGCACGGAATGCAACTCGATCGGGCCGAGGGAACCCGAAAGCCTGCGCCCGTCGGGCAACGTCAGCGTCAGCGGTCCGGCCTTGCGCCGCAGTCCGAAGGCCGAAAGCTCGTGCTCCGCAACTGCGGCGGATATGAGCCAGCGCCGGAAGCGCTCGGCATTCTCCAGCGAGATGGCGTGGATCCTTTCACGGTCCGACCGCAGCCGCCAGCCCCGGTCGATCTGCGGCAGGATCTCGCGCAGTGCCTCCGGCTGGGCCGCCGGTGGGTCCCAGAGCAGTGCGTCGGCGGCGACGAAGCGAACCCCCTCCGGACGGATGCCGCGGGCCCGGAACGCCGCCACGAATGCCGTGCGATAGGCGAGCGGGTCTTCCGGCACCATGTCGTTGTCGGCGGTGACGAGAGCGCGGAGATACTCGCCGAAGGTGATGTCGACTGGCGGACAGTAGTCGAGCGCGCGGATGCACATGCGAAGCACGTGCCGCGACGCCCGGCTCGCCTCCTCGGCCAGCCGGCCGACCAGATCCGGGGGTATTTCTCCCGGCGGCAGGATGCCCGAACCACCGGTCGCCAGCCGGATCAGGTCGGCAGCCCGCCGCCGGTAGATCTGCAGGAAGGCGTCGAAGACCGCCGCGACCAGAACCGCCCCGCGCGCATGTGGCTGATCGGATGCATAGTAGTCCGTGACCTGCGGTGCCCGAGGCACCCAGACGCGCGCGCCATCCCGCTCCTCGTAGCCCCCGAGGAAGTCCCGCAGTGCGCCGTGCCCCTGCAGCGCCTGCCCGAACTGCTGCGCCAGCGCCCCCAGCATGTTCTGCTGTCCCAGATCACCCCGCGTTCGGGCGATCTCTGCCCGGAGCGCCTCGGGTATCGAGAAATGCTGGAACAGCGCGACGATGTCGGAAAAAGCCTCGTGAAACGCCAGCACATCGCGATTCGTGGGATCGCGGAAGCGTCGGTGCAGGCCGTCGAGCAGAGCGTGCGTCGTCTCGTGGGCCACGACGTCATGGGAAAGGCAGGTGAAGACGAGGCCGGCCGCCTCCGGCGTCGCGCCCGCCGGGCTGTTCCTGAAATAGCCGAAGAGCAGCGCCTTCCGGTCGGGGCTGTAATAGGCATTCGCCGCCCGTATCGCATGGGGATGGATGCGCAGCCGCTCCACGAAACGCTCGACGGCTTTGCCCCGCCGCCCCGTCTCGACATGCGGCGCCCAGAGCGCCACCCGTCCCAGCGCGTTCTCGAATTCCGTGATGGTCCGCATCGAGACCGCATAGGTCATCTGCTGATGAAACCGCGGATCGGCCTCGGAGGGCGCGAGCCCCTCGCTGGCGAGCAGGGCCGGCTGGTCGAGGTCGACCGGTGCATAGGCACAGCGGCTCGGCGGGTCGATGTCCACCACGTCGAGATACCGGCCCACAGGGCCGGGCGAAAGCGGCTCCCAGGGAACCTCGACCGTCGCCACGTTCAGCGCCAGCGTCTCGAGCTTCTCGCCGAGGGAGGGGTCGAAGGCAAAGACCCTCAGCCTGCGTCGCTCTGGCGTCGGCACAGGCGGATCGAGCGCATGGGCGAGCTGGCTCGCCGCGATCGTGTCGAGGCCAGACAGTGCCTGCATGACTCCGACGGCACCGCGCCGTGCGGTCGGTGCCGCGCCGAGGGCCAGCCGCAGTGCCTTCGAAGCCCCGGGCTGGTCCGCCAGCGCCTCCCGCAGACGCTGCAGATCCGCGGGATCGGACGGGGCAACATCCGGACCGTCCGGCAACAGCGCCTCGATCTCGGGCACGGCCGAGAGCTGAAGCGCCTCGAGTTCCAGCATCTCCTGCCGCGCATCCGGTACCGCCCCGGCCCCGAGTCCCGTCAGGACCCGCAGCGCCGCAAAGCTCGCCCGGTCCGCCGGCTGCTTGCGAAGGGCCGCCGCGGTCGCCGGCTGCAATGCGAGCGCATCGGCAGCGCGAAGCCGGCCGTGGCCCAGGCGGACCGGATCGCCGGGCGTCGCGCTCTCGAACAACGCCTTCCGCACGGCCTCGACACGCATCCACCCTTGGACATACGCCTCCCAGGCATCACGATGCCGCCCGATCCAGAGGGCGGCCGCCGCCGCGACCTGCGGCGTCGCCGCCGAGGTTCCCGCACCGTCGAGGTCCACGATCGCCGCACATCCCCTTCGCGCCCAGGGCAGGTTCGGCGTGCAGGCGGCGATCGCCGTGCTCATCTTCTCGGGCGGCCCGTAGTTGCCGGCCATCAGGTTGATGGCGAGATCGGCATAGGGCTTCAGGTTCGCCATCACCCCACAGGCAGCGGTCACCCGGTTGAACCGCGCCGGATAGACGATGTGACGCGTCGGCAGGTTCCCGAAGTTGTTCCCCGCCGCGCAGGCGATGAACACGCCACGCTCGTATAGCGCGTTGATGGCCTCGGCCCAGGCCTGCGAGGCGACGCCCCCCATGCTCATGGTGATCGCGTGCACGAAGGTCGCGGGATCGGCGCACAGACTGTGCACGTAGTCGAATGCGCGCGCCACGGCGCTGTTGCGGAACAGAACGACACGGTCTGCAACGCGGATCGGCACAACCTCGACCCCCGGTGCTGCCCCCATGCCCTTCCCGGCGAGGATGCTCAGCGTGCCGGTCCCGTGCCCGGGATTGGTCAGCGGCCCCTGCGTCGTGTCGACTGCGCTGTCGGTCCTTTCACCCTGGATGAAGTTGCGCTGCAGGTCGGCACGCAGTCCCGCCGGCAGGGTCTGATGGCCCGGGTCATAGCCGGTGTCGATATGGGCGACCCGGACCGGCCGCGGATCGGGATCGGGAGGAATGGCCGCAAACTGCGAGAACTCGGGCCGTGCAAACCACAGGGGGACGTCCGCACCACCGGCTTCCACCCTCGGAAAACGCGCGTCCTGCGGGTCACCCGAGGCCGGGCATCCGGTCGCGGCCTTTCGCGCGTCCCGGGTTCCGTCGCCAGTCATGAACTGCTGAACCAGATCCGGCTCGGCGAAGGCGACCGCAGGCGCCCCCGCGAAGCCCAGTCCCTCGTTCAGCATTCGGTGGCACAGGTCCCAGGGCGACCGATCATCCGGCTCCTCCGCGGCGACCAGATGCCACTGCTCCGTCTCCGCTGCGGCCAGGTCGTGCACGGCCTGACCGATACTCGCGAAGAGCGGCTCGGCCATCACCCGCGGCGCGCCACGTCCCTCGCCGAGCGCAAACCGCTGCGGGAGCGCCTTGCTCTTGACGAGCAGCTGAACCTCGCTGTCGGCCACGGTACATGCCCCCATAGCGATCTCCCGAGCGTGGCGTGACTCGGCCGAGTAGTCAAACGGTTTGCCTTTAGAGTCTTTCCGGCCGATGAAAGGCCTTCGCCCCGCGTTGACTACGCTTAACGAGAGATCGCCATGGACATATCCCGGCGCGTGAAAACGCGGTACCGTTCGACAGGGATACCGAATCCGATCTGGAGGACATCATGAGCTGCCGGACTCTTCTCGCCAGGTGCGCGTTCGGAACCGTGCTCGCCTTCGGCGCCGCCGGCTTGCCCGTGCAGGCCCAGCAGCGGCTCGGGCTTTCCGGCGGCTTCATGCCCGATCCGATGTCGATGCAGCTCACCGCCACCGGTTCAGTCGCAGCCGGCGACTGGGTCCGCGGCTGCCCGGGCTGGGTGTCCGAAGTGCCACCGCTGACCATCTCGCTGATGAACCCGCTAGACCCGCTCCGCTTCAGCCTGCTCGGCGACGGCTTCGAAAGCCTCGTCGTCGCCGGCCCCGACGGCGTCTATCGCTGCGCGCCCGTCGACGATACCGGACGCGCCCTTGTGCGGGTCGATCCGATGCTCTCCGGCGACTATGCGATATGGCCGGCACTCGTCGGCGCGGGCGACAGCGCTCTTGCCGAGATCCAGATATCCGAACTCGATCCCGGTATCGGCGGCTCGGGTGGCACCGGCGGCCGGCTCGCGGCCGATGCACCGCCCGCCTTCGGCAGCCACACCCTGCCCGAAGACGGCTACTTCGAGGTCGCCGTCACCCTCTTCGGCAGCGCCTCCGCCTATGACGTCGCCGGCGGCGAGTGCACCGGCCAGATCGATCCGAGCCGTCCGGACATCGTGCTCAGCCTCGGTGGCGCCGAGGACTCGCTCGCGATCGGAGTGGTTTCCGATGTCGACACGACTCTGGTGGTGCAGGCTCCGGACGGGCAGGTCTACTGCAACGACGACACCTACGGCTTCGATCCCGAGGTGAGCCTGACGAACGCCATGGCCGGCGAATGGGCAGTTTGGGCCGGCGTCTATTCCGGCAGCGGTGGCGAGTCCGCCGTGATCGAAGTCTCCCGCACCACGGGCGGCGGGGGACAGTCCTTCGCGGGCGGCGGCGATCTCGTGCCCGATGCCGAGCCGGCCGCCGGGGTACACGCTCTGCTCCCCGATGGGTCCAACGAGATTCCGATCACACTCTCAGCAGGTGAGTCCGCCTACAACTTCTCCGACGGCTGCTATGGAAACCTCGATCCGGGCCGTCCTGACGCGGTGATCCGCTTGGAGGCGGACGAGCCCGCCCTGCACCTGCGCGCCCGGTCGAGCGAGGACACGACCCTGTTGGTCGTCGGGCCGGACGGCGCGATCCAGTGCAACGACGACACCTACGGCCTCGATCCCGCGCTGGCGCTCAGCCCCGCGGCAGCCGGCGACTATGCCATCTGGGTTGGTGTCTATTCCGACCAGGCGGGCGGCCGTGCCACGCTGCTCGCCGGTCGCACGACCGACACGAGCGCGGGCGAAGACTTCGGCGGCGGCATGGAGAACCCGTTCGAGGGGCGCGAGCTGCAATCCGCAACGCAGGCTCTTCAGATCCTCCTCGACGAGCAGGGCCTCTCCGATGTCCTGAGCTACGGGAGCCTCGAGGAAGAAGGGACGGAAGGCTTCATCCTCAGCGACGTCGTGCTGACCGACCCGACCGGTGAAACCGAACCGCTGCGCATTGGGCGGGTCCGGATCGCCGACATCGATCTTGAGGGGCTCTCCGCGACGGGCCAGCCGTCCCGGTTCACCATCGAACTGGACGACGTAGACTATTCGTCGCTGGTCGAGGCGGGAGAAACGTTGGCAATGCCGTCCCTGCCGATCCTCGCCGGCGAGCCGGCGCTGTCCTTCGCCGCCAGCCTTCTGCCGCCGGAGGGCGCCCCGGACCGCAGGGACGTGAACCTGTCCATGCGCCTCGACGGCCAGTTCTCCCTCGGGCTCGAGGCCCGCGTCGGCTGGCCCGAAAGTTCCGCGGAGATGATCGACTTCGAATCCGCCCCAGCCGAGAGCGTCGGCATCGAATTCGAGAACCTGGGCTTCCTCGCCGCGCTTCTGCAGGTGCAGGCCGAGGAGATGGGGACGACACCCGCGGAACTCGTCGCCCAGGCGATCGCGGGCCTGACGGAACTGCTAGCCCCTGCCGAGCCCGGAACTCCGCAGGCACGACTGCTGGAAGTCGCCACCGAAGCGCTGAATGCCTACGATCGCCCCGGGGTCTTCCGGTTCCGGCTCTCCACCGACGAGCCGCAGGGTGTCAACGCACTGCTTGAGGAACTGAAGGAAGATGCTGTCACCAGCGACCGGCTGGCCATCGACGTCTCCTTCGAAACGCTGCCTTGAGCATCCGTTGCGCGGCGCGTCCCCGTTCCGGACGCGCCGCCCATCCGCCGCGGTGGGCCGGCGCCCCACCCCGCGCCTAGCCGCCGGACTGCCGCTGCATGCGCGTCGCCACCTTCAATCTCGAGAATCTCGACCTGCCCCTCGGGGCCCGCGCGCGGGTGCTGCGCCCCGCACTGGAACGGCTTGCGGCCGACATCCTCTGCCTGCAGGAGGTGAACGGCCAGCGCGTTCCGGGACGGAAGGACCGGATGCTACGGGCGCTAGATGAACTGCTCCAAGGTACCGCCTATGCCGGATTCCATCGCGCCACCACGACCACGCCTAAGGGTCAAGGTGTCGCCGACGTGCACAATCTCGTCACGCTCTCGCGCTGGGCGATCCTCGAGCAGCGGCAGGTGCTGCACGATCTCCTGCCACCGCCCGCGGCGGCGCAGGTCACCGCGAGCCCGCCCCTCGAACGGGCAGTCCCTATCCGTTTCGAGCGTCCGCTCCTCCTCTGTCGCATCAACTGCCCGAGCGGGGCCGTCCATGTGGTCAACGTGCACCTGCGTGCCGGGCTCGCCTCGGTGATCCCGGGCGGCAAGCTCGGGCCCTTCGTCTGGAAGTCCCTGCCGGGCTGGGCCGAAGGCTTCTTCCTCTCCGGCGTGAAGCGCAGCGGCCAGGCGCTGGAACTGCGGCTCCTTATAGACAGCATCTTTGATGAAGATCCGGACGCCAGAATCATCATCGCCGGCGACTTGAACGCCGAAGAGCACGAGACGCCGCTTCGCATCCTTATCGGCGCGGCCGAGGATACCGGCAACCCTGCCCTCGCCGACCGCGGCCTCGTCCTGCTTGACCGCTCGGTCGATCCCGGACGTCGCTACAGCGTCCTGCACCATGGCCGGGCCCAGATGCTCGACCACATCCTCGCCAGCCATGCCCTGTTCGGCCGGTTCCTGGGCCTCGAGATCCACAACGAGGCACTCGGCGACGAGGCCGTGGCCTATGGCAAGGGCGCCGGCGCCGCGGGTTCCTACCACGCCGGCGTCGTCGCGACCTTTGGCCCCTGACCCGTCCTCCCTGCTGAGTGCGGCGGCCACCGCACTCGGTCCGCGACGGGCATCCGCGCTCCGTTAACCTTTTGATTGACTTGCCGCGAATCCTGACGTAATTTTATTCTTGAAAATCTTCCTCTTCCATCTCGATCGATCGAGAAGCGCCGTTCCTTGCCAAAGAGGCGATTGTAATGCCTGTTCTAAATGAATGCATTACTCGGGGCGGAATTCATCATTTGGCTGCGAACAATCGGCAGCAACGCTCCCGGGCGAGGACTGCAACTTGATCCGTCCGCCACCTGGCATCGAACAGCCTCCCCCTTTCGCCGCGCGCTGACTTTCGATCGAGGAGCACCGTCATGGTCGTCGCAGTATCCTATCCGGGGGTCTATATTCAGGAGGTCCCGAGCGGCGTCCGGACCGTCGCCGGAGTACCGACCTCGATCGCGGCCTTCGTCGGCTACACCTCGCGCGGCCCGACCCAGACACCGGTGCAGATCTTCAGTTTCGCGGATTTCGAGCGGCGCTTCGGCGGGCTGCATCAGGACAGTCCCCTCAGCTATGCGGTCAGCCATTTCTTTCTGAACGGCGGTGCGACGGCCTGGATCGTCCGGGTGGCCGCGGGGGACTCGGCTGCGTCAGTAGGCCTCCTGACTGCCCCCGGCGGCACGCCCACGCTTCGGGTCGAGGCGACCAGTCCCGGCGGCTGGGGCAACAGCCTGCGCCTTGCCGTCGACTACGCCACCTCGAACCCGGCCAGCACCTTCAACCTAAGGGTCACCGAACTCGTCGATCGCGGCGGCACGCTTGTTCCCGGTCGGGTCGAGACGCACCGGAACCTCTCGATGAACTCCCGCTCGGCGAACTATGCCGTCGACGCGGTGCGTGCCGGCTCCGAACTCGTGCGGCTGACCGCGCTCGGTGCAGCCATCGCAGGGGCGGGCACCTCTGAGAGCGGGGTCCTCTCGCTCACGGGTAATCTCGACCGGCTCGACGACGACCACCGTCGGCTGGCGATCTCGCTCGACGGAGGACCGTTCTACGAATTCGCGATCTTCGGCTCCGGTGGAGCTCCG
This sequence comes from uncultured Rhodobacterales bacterium, assembly GCA_964575795.1. Lineage (GTDB taxonomy): Bacteria > Pseudomonadota > Alphaproteobacteria > Rhodobacterales > Rhodobacteraceae > Amaricoccus. The sequence continues at coordinate 31,790 of CAZNSP010000019.1, read as the reverse complement.
ACGGATGCCACCCTAGAGGACCGGCTCGACTCTGTGGCCTCCGCGATCGAAGCCGCCGTGCAGGCGCTCGAACCCGGCAACCCCGCCTTCTCCGGCTTCGGCTGCGCCCGTGGCGCGACCGACGACACGCTCGTGGCGACCTCGGGCACGGCGGGCGACGAGGAATCCTCGGTCCGCTTCGCCCGCGCCTCCAGCCTAGACGCCGCGGCCATCCTGCGCCTCGGCACCCCGTTCGCCGGGCGCGAGACCGATGCCGCCGCAGAAATCCGCCCTGCGCAGACTGGCACCGTCGGCGGGCGCATCCCTGACTTCTCCACGGTCGCCATCCCCGACGGCACGACAATGACCGTGACGCTGGCCGATGCTGCGAACCCGTCGATTGCGACCGTCACCGTCACGCTGCACGACACGGCCGCCCTGCCCCCGGTGGCAGCGCCGACATCGCTCGAAGCAGCCCGCGCGCGGATCGAGACCGCGTGCCGCGCCAGCACAAGGGCGGAGTTTGCCCGCGCCAGCGTCGCCGTCGTCGACGATGCGCTCGTTCTTGCCCCGGGCGGCGACGGATTCTCCAACCGCTTCGTCTGTTCCGGCGACGGCGCGGAACTGCTGTTCCTGACCGATCCTGCCGCAAACCCTGGAGATCCGGCGGCGGTGATCAACGTCTCCGCCTACCGGATGGGGGCTGGCGTCAGCGCGCTCGCCATGACTGCCGACAATCCCGGCAACGACGGTACGCCGCCGACCGCCCTCGCGATCCAGGGCTCGCCTGCCGCCAAGACCGGCATCTTCGCGCTCGAGGATGCCGACCTCTTCAACATCCTGAACCTGCCCGGCGTCTCGGATGTCGGCGTGCTCTCCGAGGCGATCGCCTATGCCGAAAGCCGCCGTTCGATGATCCTCATCGACGTCCCCGGCAATGTCGCCACCTTCGACCAGGCGCGAGCCTGGATCAACGACCCGGTCAATGCCGGCCTCCGTCATCGCAACGCCGTCGCCTACTGGCCGCGAATCCGAGCCGCCGACCCGCTGAAGAACAATCGTCTCGGCACCTTCGCCAATGGCGGCCTCATGGCCGGGCTCTATGCTCGGACCGACGCTGCCCGCGGGGTATGGAAGGCGCCCGCCGGGACCGAAGCACGCCTGACCGGGGTGCAGGGCCTCGAATACGTGGCATCCGATTCAGAGAACGGTGTCCTGAACCCGCTCGGCCTAAACTGCCTGCGCACGTTCCCCGTCATCGGCACGGTTTCCTGGGGCGCCCGCACCATGGTCGGGGCCGATGCACTGGCCGACGAATGGAAATACGTGCCCGTGCGACGGCTCGCTCTCTTCATCGAGGAGAGCCTCTACCGCGGCACGCAATGGGTGGTCTTCGAGCCCAACGACGAGCCGCTCTGGGCCCAGATCCGGCTCAGTGTCGGCACGTTCATGAACAACCTCTTCCGCCAGGGCGCCTTCCAGGGCGCCACGCCGAACGAGGCCTATCTGGTGAAATGCGATGCGACGACGACGACCCAGGCCGACATCGACCTCGGCATCGTCAACATCTTCGTGGGCTTCGCACCCCTGAAGCCGGCCGAGTTCGTGATCATCCAGATCCAGCAGCTGGCCGGCCAGAGCCAAGCCTGACGGGCAAGGAGCGAGACCCATGGCACAGTTCAGCGTCAACACCCACCGCTTCGACCCCTACAAGAACTTCAAGTTCCTCGTGCGCTGGGACGGCAGGGTGGTCGCCGGCATCTCGAAGGTCGGCTCGCTCAAGATGTCGACCGAAGTCGTCGAACACAGGGTCGGCGGCGACAATTCCACCAGCCGCAAGTCCCCCGGCCGCTCGAAGTTCGAGCCGATCACGCTAGAGCGGGGAGTCACCCACGACACCGAATTCGAGACATGGGCCCGCAAGGTCTGGAACGTCGAGGCCGGCGGCGGAGCCGAGGTCTCGCTCAAGGACTTCCGCAAGGACCTGCTGATCGACGTGCTCAACGAGGCCGGCCAGCTCGTGCTGACCTACAAGGTGTTCCGAGCCTGGGTCTCGGAGTACCAGGCCCTGCCGGAACTCGATGCCAACGCCAACGCCGTCGCGATACAGTCGATCAAGCTCGAGAACGAGGGATGGATCCGGGATCGCGAAGTCGTGGAGCCGGCGGAACCCTCTCTCTGAGGACCGCGCATGCACGCCCGCTTCACCGATACGGATCTCCTCGCGATCTGGGACCTCGGATCGGACCGCGGCCCGATCGATCGGGCGCTCCTCCTGCTCTGGACGGTGGGCGATCGCGAAGACGACCTCGCCGCGATCCCGCTGGCCGAGCGGGACCGGCGTCTTCTCCGGTTCCGCGCCGCGAGTTTCGGCGATCGCATGGACTGCCTCGCGGCCTGCCCTGCCTGCGGGGCCAATGTCGAGGTGACGACCTCCGCCGAGACCCTTGCCGCCGCACTCCCGGAGACCGCGACGACCGAATTCCGCATCGGGCCGCACCGGATCGATCTTCGCCCGCTCGACAGCGCGGATCTCGCCGCCGTCGCGGGCTGCTCCGACCTGGGCGAGGCGGAGGCCCTGCTCTTCGAACGCTCGCTCGCCGCGCCCATTCCGGGCCTGCTCCCCGAAGAGCGGCGGCGCCTTGACGACGCCGTTGCAGCGAAGGCGGAAGCCGCCGAACTCGCGCTCGCGATGGAATGCCCGGACTGCGGCAACGCCTGGACCGAGTTCCTCGACGTCGCCCGCTTCGTCTGGGAGGAGATCGAGGCCGCCGCACTGCGCCTGATGACCGAAGTCGCCGAACTCGCCCGTGCCTTTCACTGGTCCGAGGCCGAAGTGCTCGCCCTCGGCCCGCGCCGCCGCCGCGCCTATCTCGCACTCGCGAGGGCAACGTGACCGGCCCGCTCGCCCGCCTCGCTGCTCGTGCCCTCGGCGCAACCGCGCCGATGACGGGCAATCCAGCCGCCGCGATCCGCCCGCGCCTTCTCGTCCGGTTCGAGCCCGATGCCGTGCCTGCACCGCCGCCGGACGACGTGAGCGGCCCTGCTGGACCGAGCCTGCAGATCCCCGCACCGGAACCTCTGCCCCGGGCCTACAACACCCGCGCAACCGAACCGGTGGCAACCGCCCGCCCCGCGCCCGCAGTGGGGCCGCATGCCACCCCCGCACCGCGGTGGCGGCCACCGGACCCGCCGAACGTCTCACCCGCAGACTTGGAAGCCGTGCCACGACCGCTTTCACTTGCCTCCACCGCAGTCGCGGCGACAGGCCCCCCCGTTGCGGCCGCACTTGGACCGCCGCCCGTTCGGCCCGACACTGCGTGGGTCACTCAGGTTGCCACCGGTGCGCCGCCACCCACTCCGCCAGCATCTTCGCGGGCCGCAACGCCGACACCGCCCGCACCGCTGCAACCGCTCCGCGAACATCCCCCGTTCCGCCCCACCCCCGTCACATCCCTTCCCGACCTCCAGCAGGGCACTCCGCCCAGGGTGAAGCCCGAGCCGCCGCCCGACATCGTCATACATATCGGCCGCATCGACGTCGCCGCACCCGTCGCTCCACCCGCCCCGTCGCCACGCCCCGCGCCGCCGACGCCCCCCACCGCCGCCGATCTCGGCGACTACCTGCGCGGGCGAGCATTGCGGCCATGAGCAACGTCCTCGCCATCGCCGCGGTCACGCAGCTTCTGAAGGACCTGGTCAACGACGCGCTGATCAACGGCGACGTGACCGCCGCTCTTGGTACCGACTTCACCGTCAGCGCCCTGCCGCCGCACCTCGTCCTTGCCGAGGAAGGCGAGGGCCAGCCCACCATCCTGAACCTCTTCCTGCATTCCGTCTCTCCGAACGCGGCGCTCCGGAACATGGACCTGCCGACCCGCAGTGCCGGCGGAGACCTCCTCCGTCGCCCGACGCTCGCGCTCGACCTCCACTACATCCTAACCGTCGTCTCCACGCAGGAACTGCACGCCGAGATCCTGCTCGGCTATGCGATGCAGCTCTTCCACGAGACCGCGCTCCTGCCACGCGAACGGGTTCGCGCAGCACTTTCGACCGCCGCCGCAATGGCTTCGGTATCGGACGCCATCCTGCCGGGCGATGCAGGCCTGATCCGCGCGTCCGAGATCGCCGACCAACTCGAACTCCTGAAGATCACCCCGCGCAGTCTCAGCCTCGAGGACATGTCACGCCTCTGGACGGCGCTGCAGGTCAGCTACCGGACGACCGTCGGCTACGACGTCTCGGTCGTGCTGATCGAACGCGAGCTACCCGTCCGGCCCGCCCTCCCCGTGCTCTCCCGCGGCGGCCTGCGCGACCCGATCACCGGCCGCGATCCCGGCGTCAGGGTCCGCCCGGGCACCGGCAGCACGACGCCGGCCCTCGAGCTGATCGCGCCGCTCGATGGCCAAGTCGTGATGCGTCTCGGCGGTGCGGTCGATCTGATCGGCCAGGCGCTGGACGCGCCCGGCGCCCGGGTCCGCTTCACCGAGCCGGGCACCGGAACCGTGCTCGAACTCGCCCCCGACGCCCCGGTCACCTCGGGGCGCATGCGCGTCCGCCTTCCCGAAGGCGCACCGCTCGCAGCGGGGCATCCTCTCGCGGGGACCGCCGCCGATCCCGGCGCCTGGCGCATCGGCCCCTATGTCGTGCACATCGTCTACGACGATCCCGACCGGGCGGGCCTCGCCTCGAACGCGCTCGCGTCCGTACTCGCCCCCGCGGTGACGGCAAGCCTAGTCCATGCGGGCGGCGCGACCGAAATTGACTTCGCCGTATCGCCGCCGGTCCGCCCCGGCCAGGCCCTCGCCGCCATTGCGGGACAGGAGATGGTACTCCTGCCCTCGACCGTTACGGCCACGGACAATGTCACCGCGACGTTCCCGGGCCTCGCCCGTGGTACCAGCCTGCCGGTGCGACTCCGGGTCGACGGTGTGGACAGCCCGATCATCGACCGAGCCGCCAAGCCGCCGGTCCTGCTCACCGAGGTGATCCCGTGAAGCCCGAGCGCGACCTTGCCGGAGCGGCGACCCCGGCCGCCGCGCTCGCTGGCCAGTTGCGAGTTCTTGCCGGCGCGCTCGAGGCGCTGGCGACCGGGGCACAGCCGGCCCTCCCCGAGCCTTCCAACACTCCACTCGATACGATCGCCGCGCTCTTCGACCTCTCGGACGCCGCCCGGCACATCCTGCTGTTCGCTGCCGGGCCAGATCTCGACAGCGACATCGCCGCGAAGTCGGGTCGGCTGCGGGGGCTGCCGGGTCCGGCACGAGCCGATGTGGGCACCGCACTCGCCCTCGCAAGCGATGGCGGCTGGGAGGCGCTCTGCCCCGCCGCCCCGCTCCGCCGCTGGCGCCTCCTCGAACTGGTGGGTACCGGTCCCTACCTCGGCCGAGAACTCGTGGTGGACGAACGGATCCTGCATTTCCTGATGGGAATCGGGTATGTCGACGACGGCATCGCCGGGCTCGTCCGCCCCCTGCCCATTCACCTTGAGGCCAGCCCCTCCGAATCCGCGCTCGCACGGGCTCTCGCTCCGGCCTGGTCCGGCCCTGCACCCTGGCCCGTGCTGATCGCGGCGGGCGTGGACCGGTCCGCCCTGACCGTCGCGGCCGGTAAGCTGACGCAGCACGCAGGCCTCTTCCCCCTCGTCCTCGACGCACGGCGCCTCCCTGCCGAAGCAGCGACCCTCGCCGATCTCGCGACCCGTATCGACCGGGAACTCGCCCTCTCCGGCGCCGCGCTCGTCGTGGAGCATGCCGATGGCGCCGCAGCCAGCCTCGCCGACGATCTCCTCGGCCCCGTTGTGCTGACCGGCGCCGATCCCGTCCCCCCCGCGATCCGCGATCGCCTCCGCGTCGACCATGTCGGCGAGGCCCGCGCCGGGCGCACCACCATCTGGCGGCGGGCACTCGGGCACCGGTGCGAGGCGCTCGGGGACGGACTTGGGCAGCTGAGCGACCAGTTCATCCTCGACAGGGGGGCGATCGAGGCCGCCGCGCGGGTTGCCGCCGCGGAAACGCCCCGCCCGGACACGCTCTTGCCGATGCTCTGGGCTGCCGCCCGCGCGCAGGGGCGCCGCCGGCTCGATGGGCTTGCCGAGCGCATCGACAGCCGCGCGGTCTGGGGCGACCTCGTCCTGCCGACCGAGCAGACTACTCAACTGCGTGACCTCGCCGACCGCGTCCGCCAGTCATGGCGCGTGCGCGCGGACTGGGGGTGGGAAACACGCGGCAGCCGCGGTCTCGGCACAGCCGCCCTCTTCACGGGCGCCTCGGGCACCGGCAAGACGCTCGCCGCCGAGGTGCTCGCCGGCGACCTCGCCCTCGACCTCTACCGCATCGACCTCGGCCAGGTGGTCAGCAAGTACATCGGCGAGACCGAAAAGAACCTCGAACGCATCTTCGCGGCCGCCGAGTATGGGGGCGCCATCCTGCTCTTCGACGAGGCCGACGCGCTCTTCGGCAAGCGCAGCGAGGTGCGCGACAGCCACGACCGTTACGCCAATGTCGAGGTCAGCTACCTGCTGCAACGGATGGAGAGCTACCGCGGCCTCGCCATCCTCACCACAAACCAGAAATCGACGCTCGACCAGGCCTTCCTGCGCCGCCTCGCCGCTGTCGTCGCCTTCCCCTTCCCCGACGCCCCCGCCCGCGCCGCGATCTGGGCCCGCGTCTTTCCGCCACAGACACCGCAAGACGGGCTCGATCCGGCGCGTCTCGCACGGCTCAGCATCACCGGGGGCGCGATCCGCTCGATCGCTCTCAACGCCAGCTTCCTCGCCGCAGCCGAAGGCCGACCCGTCACCGCCGCCCACGCGCTGAAGGCCGCGCGCCGCGAATACGCCAAGCTCGAGAAGCCCCTCACCGCCGCCGAGATCGAGGGCTTCGCATGACCCGCCACGTGACCCTGCGGATCGACCGCCTCACCCTGCCCGCGGGCACGGACCTCGACCAGGCAACCCTGTCCGCGGCTCTGGAGGAAGAACTGCGGCGCGCGCTCACATCCGGTGGCGCTCCTGCGCTCGGCCGCGCCCGCACCGTCGATCGGGTGGCGGCGGGGCCCGTCCCAGCCCTTGCACCGGACCGCCCCGACTACGAAAGCGTACTCGCCGCCGCCATCGCGCGGAGCCTCGGGACATGAAGACCGCGACAATGGTTCGGGCGACCCCGCAGGAGGCCGTCCGGCTGCCGGCCGTCGGCCGCGCCGGCGATGCCGCCGAGCGCGAAGCGCAGGCGATCGCGGCCAGGGTCACGCGGGATGCATCACCCGAACCGGCCCGCCCAATCCCGGTCAGCGCGCCGCTTCCACGCCGCACCGACGCATCACCGCTGCCGTTTGCCCGGACAGCCCAGCTCGCCCGCGGTATCCGTGCCACGGGGCCGGGCCGGCCCCTGCCGACCGAACTGCGCAACCACTTCGAGCAACGCCTCGGGCACGACTTGGCCGCTGTCCGCGTTCATGACGACGCCCATGCCGCGGCCCTCGCCCGGACTGCCGGCGCGCGGGCCTTCGCGCAGGGCAATGCGATTTACTTCGGAGCCGGCCGCTTCCGTCCGGAGACCGGACAGGGCAGGCAGCTGCTGGCGCACGAACTCGTCCACACGCTCCAGCAGCGCGGCCTCGACCCAGAGACCGCACCGATCCAGCGCGAAGGCGAAAACGAGGTGGAGGCGCCACCACCACCCGCACCCCCGACCCGCATCGATTTCAACTTCAACCCGACCAACGCCATTCCGGCCGGCGCGGGCGGGACCGCGACGCTGCGCGCGACGACCGACGCCACCGTGGGCATCACCTGGAGCATCGAGGACGGCACTGCGACCAAGGCCGCCGGCACCTCGATCGCCGCCGACGGCACGATCACCCTCGATGCCGCCCAGGCCGGTGGCAGCCTGAGCGTGAAGGCCGAGAACGCCGGGGGCAGCTTCGCCCGCCCGTTTTCCGTCGCCGCAGTGCCCAGCGGCATCGACGCGACCTCGGCCCTCTCCGCGCTGAACTCCGCCGCGACCGACTACGGCGCTGCCTTCCAGCACACCTTCACCAGCGCCGCTGGCTCGGCAACCGTGCTCGAGAACCTGCGCATCGGCGAGAAGTTCCCGAACGCCCCCTCCCCGAACGCCGCCAGCCACACCTTCACCGGCGCCGCCTGGCCCTTTGGCCGCGGCAGCGACAGCTTCACCCTCTCGACCGGAACGCTGGCCAACGACGCCGCGGGGGCCTGGGCGCTCGACGCAAACGGCCAGTTCGGTCCGCCGGCGGCCGGATCGACGCTCGCGCAGGGCGACAACGTCTCCACCGCGAAAAGCCTGATCAACATCGGCGACCATGTGGCCAGCCATTCGAACCCGACGCCGCGCAACCGCCTGCCGGTTACCATGACCCTCGACCAGGAATTCCACTTCTTCAATCCGCGCGCCGCCTCCGGCAGCCGCTGGACCCGTTTCACCACCACCGCGCACAGCCGGAGCCTTCGCCTGGCTGGCGACGAGGCGAAGTTCGTCACCACCGTCAACGGCGTCGAGAACGAGGAGGATTACGAGGGTCGCCCCGCGGTCTTCGGCCTGACCGCCTCGCCGGTCAACACGCCGAAGAGCGCCTCGGCCCCCGCCGGCGGCGGCACCGCCCCCGCGCCGCGCACGGTCGCGCTGACCGCCCGGACCCTGCCGGCCACCCTCCCCGCCGGCGCATCGCTCACCTGGTCGGTCATCGCTCCGAATCTCGGCTGCACCGTCACACCCGATGCCGCCGACCCGACCCAGGCCACGTTGACCGTCGGCACCACCGCGGGAACCGTCACGGTGCAGATCGCCGAGAACACCGGCACCAACACCGACCGCGTCCAGATCAGGATCACCGGATGACTCGCTCCGTCCGCCCCGCACCGCATCCCAAGGCGCGGCGATGACCGTCTCGCCCCGCCTGACCAGCGCCGGCCTCGTGCTGCTCGATCCGGGCAGCGGCAACGTCCAGCGGGTCATCGCGCTGCAATACGCACCGCACCGGCTGCAGCGCACGCTCGAGGTTCAGCCGGTCGCCGATCAGCCCGGCCGCAGCCAGGCGCTGCGCATCCGCGGACCGGCGGTCGAGACCTTCACCATCGAGGCCATGCTCGATGCCAGTGACCGGATGGACAGGCCGGGCGAGAGCCCCGTCAAGGTGCGACTCGGCATCTTCCCCGACCTCGCCGCGCTCGAGCTGCTCGTCCAGCCCACCACGGCCCAGCTCGAACGGCAGAACCGCAGTGCACTCGCCGGCATGTTCGAGATCGCGCCGGTCGAGACCCCGCTGGTGCTCTTCGTCTGGAGCGCCCGGCGCATCGTCCCGGTCCGCGTCACCAGCCTCTCGATCACGGAGGAGGCCTTCGATTCAGAACTGATCCCGATCCGCGCGACGGTCAGCCTCGGCCTGCGGACGCTCAGCGTCGACGACCTCGGCTTCGGCCACCGCGGCGGCAGCCTCTACATGGCCTTCCTGAAGGGGCGGGAGGCACTGGCCGAATCCGCCCAGCAGCCGCATCTCGACGTGCTCGGCATCCGGGGGCTGCCATGAAGAACCCGATCCAGGCGATGTTCGAGGCCGGGGTCGTCGAGGCGACCGACTACCCCCCTGACAGCCGCTACCACGGCATCCCCCGCCGCATCGCCACCGGCCCGGACGGCGCGCCGGTCCCGCACCTCGCCCGCCGCTTCGTGCCCGATCCCGACAACTTCGCCACGACCCGCGAGCGGCGGGTCGCCGAGGGCGAGCGCCTTGACCAGATCGCCGCCGTCGAGAGCGGCGATCCCGGTGGATGGTGGCGGATCTGTGACGCGAACGGCGCGATCTGGCCCGACGATCTAGAGGCGACCGACACCCGCATCTGCATCACCCTGCCCGCCGGCGTGCCCGTCGCCGAGGACGAGGGCTGAGCCGATGATCAAGGGCATCGATCTCCAGCTCCTCTTCGGCCCGGGCGTCCCGGTCCCTGCCCCGCGGGGCACGATCGACGCGCTTACCGAGGTCACCATCGAGGAGAACAGCGGCGAGACACCGAGCGGTTTCGACCTGCGCTTCCACGTCGAGAAGAACTCGCCCATCAACACCGCCTTCCTGCTGGCCGGCGGCGCGGCACTGCCGATCCTGCGCGTCGCCCTCGTCGCTACGGTGAACGGCCGCGCGGTGCCGCTGATCAACGGCGTCGTCACCCGGACCGACCTCAGTCCCGGCAGCGGAGGCGCGCCGGCGACGCTGCGCGTCATGGGCAAGGACCTGACCGCGGCGATGACGGTCTTCGACTTCTCCGGCATCCCCTACCCTGCCATGCCACCCTTTGCCCGCGTCGCGCTGGTGCTGGCGAAATACGCCTGGCTCGGCGTGATCCCGCAGGTGATCCCCTCGCTCGAAGGCCCGCCACTGCCGACCGACCGCATCCCGCGGCATCAGGACAACGACCTCGCTTACATCCGCGCGTTGGCGGAAGAGGCAGGCTATACCTTCTTCATGAGGCCCGGCCCCGCACCTGCCACCAGCTTCGCCTACTGGGGTCCGGAGGTGCGCATGGGCGAAGTCCAGCCCGCACTGACCGTGGACAGCGGCTTCGCCACCAACTGCGAGGAGCTCAGCTTCTCCTTCGACAAGGAGGGCACCGAAATCCCCATCGTCTTCATCCAGAATGCCGCAACCAAGGCCCCGATCCCGATCCCGATCCCCTCTGCGATCCCCTTCTACCCGCCGCTCGGCCTCGTGCCGCCGCTGCCGCCCAGGATCGCCCGCCTGCGGGAGACGGCGCGCCTCTCCCCGTTCGAGGCGGTCGTACGCGGCCTCGCCCATGCGGCGCGCCATTCCGACGCCGTGCGCGGTCGCGGCAAGATCGACGTGCTGCGCTATGGCCGCGTCCTGCGCGCCCGCGGTCTCGTCGGCGTGCGTGGGGCGGGTGCAGCCTTCGACGGTGTGCACTACCTCGAGACCGTGCGCCACGAACTGAAGCGCGGCTCGTACAGCCAGAGCTTCACTCTCAAGCGCAGCGGCCTCCTGCCCGCCGAGGTGAGGGTCCCGGCATGACCGAGCGCTATTTCGGCAAATACCGCGGCACGGTCCTCAACAACGTCGATCCGATGATGATCGGCCGCATCCAGGCGATCGTGCCCGACGTCTCCTCGGTCGTGCCCACCAGCTGGGCGATGCCGTGCTTTCCCATGGCCGGCATCCAGACCGGCACGATCGCCGTGCCCCCCATCGGCGCGGGGGTATGGGTCGAGTTCGAACGCGGAGACCCGGATTATCCCGTCTGGACCGGCTGCTTCTTCGGCACCGCCGCCGAGATGCCCACCCTCCACCTCCTGACCCCGCCCGGCCTCTCCGCGATCACGCTCCAGACCATGCTTCAGAACGGCATCACCGTCACCGACCTGCCGGGTCCCACCGGAGGCATCGTGATCAAGACGACAACCGGCGCCTCGCTCATCGTCAACGACACCGGAATCTACATCCAGAACGGCAAGGGGGCGAGCATCGTCATGGTCGGGCCGAGCGTCACCGTCAACAACGGCGCCCTGACCGTGATCTGAGGAGCGACGCCATGCCCGGACCGATCCTGCATCTCGGCGCCACCCTCACCTGCAGCCACGGGGGCCAGGCGGTGCCGGCCACACCCTTCCCGCGGGTGCTCGTTTCCGGCCAGCCCGTGGTGACCCAGGCCGCACCCTGGACGATCGCCGGCTGCGGATTCGCTGCGCCCGGCGGCAACGGACCCTGCGTCACGGGAACCTTCGTCACGGCGGCGCTCCGCGTCCTCGCCGGTGGCGTCCCCGTCGCCCTGATGGACAGCGTCAGCACCTGCGCCCCGACCGGGACGCCCATGATACCGGTGCAGGCCCAGACACGTGTGATCGGGAGCTGAGGAGATGCAACTCGATCACCCCTACCACATCGACGGGCGCGAGCGGACCGCCACCACTTCCGAGGCGGACCACATCCGCGACATGATCGAGTTGATCCTCTTTACCGCACCCGGCGAACGGGTGATGCGCCCCGATTTCGGCGCCGGCATCCTCCAGCTCGTTTTCGCCCCGCTCGGCCCCGAGACCGCTGCCGCCGCCCAGTTCATCGTCGAGGGATCGCTTCAGCAGTATATCGGCGACCGGATCGCGCTTCTCGGCGTCGCCGCCGAGGCCGAGGACTCGACCCTGCGCATCCGCATCCGCTACCGCATCCTCCGTACCGGCGAGGAGGTCACGCAGGACTTCACGCAGGAGGGCGTCGCGTGATCTACCGCTGCTGCGATCCCCGCCGCCGGGAACTGGTGCTGAGTCATCCTAGCCTCAACGGCATCGACTTCCTCGAGGTCCTCGACACCGAAACGCCCGAGCTGAGCCCGCGCCAGCGCACCCTCATCCTGCGTTTCCTGAAATCCGCCCCCGCGCTCGGCCTCGCCAATCTCGAACTGACCGGCGGCGAGCGCGTGACCGGCGTGACGCTGGAATGGCTCACCCGTGCCGATGCACCAGCGATCCCCGGCGAGGCCGCGCTCGAGGCCCTGCTCGCCGCCCTACCCGAACCGGAGAACGTTCTCGCGCTCCGCACCAGTTCCAGCGGCGACCATGCCGGATACACGCTGCGCCTCGTGGCAAGCCCGGGCGCACTCGTGCCGCCCCCCGGCATCGATCTCCTGCTCGCCGCAGTCGACTTCTCCTTCAAGGTCGAATGCCCGACGGACTTCGACTGCGCCACCGTGCCCGACTGCGCAGAGGACGAGGCTCCTGCTCCGACGATTTCCTACCTCGCCAAGGACTACCGCAGCTTCCGCCGTCTGATGCTCCAGCGCATGGCCCAGATCATGCCAGACTGGCGCGAGCGCAGCCCGGCCGACCTCGGCGTGACGCTGGTCGAGATGCTTGCCTATGTCGGCGACCGCCTCTCCTACGCCCAGGACGCCGTCGCGACCGAGGCCTATCTCGGCACCGCGCGCAGCCGCGTCTCGGTCCGCCGCCACGCCCGTCTGGTCGACTACGCGATGCACGACGGCGCCAATGCCCGCGCCTTCGTCCATGTCCGCGTCACCGAGGACGGTCGCACGATCCGCAAGGGCGAGGATCGCTTCCTCACCCGCCTGACCGGCCTCGGCCCGGTGGTCGAGCCCGGTGACGAACAGCGAGCCCTCGACCGCGATCCGGAGGTGTTCGAACCTCTGCACGATCAGACCCTCACCATCACCCACAACGAGATTCGCTTCCATGACTGGGGCGGCAGCGCCTGCTGCCTGCCCGCAGGCGCCAACCGCGCCACCCTACGCGACGACGGGCCGGCGGGCCCGCTCGCCCTCGCCCCGGGCGATGTGCTGATCTTCGAGGAACGCCTCGGCCCGCACACGGGTGAGACTACCGACGCCCATCCGTTGCATCGCCACGCCGTCCGCCTGACCGCCGTCCAGCGTGGCATTACCGACGAGCTCGACGGTACGCCGATCGTCGAGATCCGCTGGGCCGCCGAGGACGCCCTGCCCTTCCCGCTGTGCCTCTCGGCCCGTCTCGACGAGACGGCCGGCGGCGGCCTCGTCGCGGACGTCAGCCTCGCGCTCGGCAACATCGTGCTCTGCGACCACGGCCGCACCATGCCCGACGAGGATCTCGGCGCCGTGCCTCAGCCCCATCTGCATCTCGTCCCCGCCTCGACCGACCCCTGCGACCGGCCCGCGCCGCCCGCCGTCCCGCCGCGCTATGCCCCCCGCCTCGCGGAAGGCCCGATCACCCAGTCTGCCCCGCTCGGCACGCCCCGCTCTGCCTTCGCCATGCTGAACCCTTCGCCGGCGACCCGGCGGCCGGCGGTCACGCTCGCCTCGATCACACCGACCGGCACGGGCGCCTGGAGCGCACGGCGCGACCTTCTCGCCTCGCTCGCCTCGGACAGGCATTTCGTCGTTGAACTCGAACGCGACGGCCACGCTTCCCTGCGCTTCGGTGACGACATCAGCGGTCTACGCCCCGCTTCCGGCACAGCGTTCCGCGCCACTTACCGCACCGGCAACGGCACCGCCGGCAACGTCGGCGCCGGCGCGATCCACCATCTCGTTACCGCCCAGTCCGGCATCGAGAACGTCCGCAATCCGCTCGCCGCAACCGGCGGCCTCAATCCCGAGAGCATGGAGGAGGTCCGCTGCGCCGCACCCTACGCCTACCGCCGCCAGGAACGCGCGGTCACCGAGGCCGATTATGCCGAGGTCGCGCTCCGTCATCCCGACGTGCAGCGTGCGGCGGCAACGTTCCGCTGGAACGGCCACGGCCACACCGTCTTCGTCTCGGTCGACCGCCTCGGCGGCCGCCCGGTCACCGAAGCGTTTCGCACCGAGATGGTCGCCTTTCTCGACCGCTTCCGCATGGCCGGCTACGACGTACAGGTCGACGCGCCGCGCTTCGTCGCGCTCGAGATCGAGCTCTTCATCTGCGTCTGTCCCGACCATTTCCGCGCCGCCGTCCGCCAAGCGGTCCTCGAACGCCTTTCCGCCCGCACCCTGCCCGGCGGCCGCCGCGGCTTCTTCCACCCCGACAACTTCAGCTTCGGCGATCCCGTCCGGCTCAGCGCAATCTACGCGGCGGTCATGGAGGTCGCGGGTGTGACCTCGCTCGAGGCAAAGGTCTTCCAGCGCCGCGGCCGGCCGGACCCGGCACCGCTCGACGACGGCACGTTGCCGGTCGACCGACTCGAGATCGCCCGGCTCGACAACGACCCCAACTTCGCCGAGCGCGGCACCCTGACCCTCGAACTCGGAGGTGGCAAATGAGCGAGCGACCCATCCTCATCGGCCGCCCTGACACGCCGCTCGCCGGCGACTCCTGCGGCTGCTGCGCCGGCACCGAACTTCGCACCGTCGGGTCAGTCGAAAATCGCCCCGGCCTTCCCGCAGTCGCCTACCGCGCGGGCGATCACGGTCGTTTCAAGGCCTCGATGCTGACGAACCTCGGCAATTCCGCCTTCGCGCCCTTCGGCCGCCTCGGCACGCGCGCCGACGACGACTTCACCGTGGCGCTGGTCGACGGCTTCGCGGCGGTCTGCGACGTGCTGACCTTCTACCAGGAACGCCTCGCCAACGAGGCCTTCCTCGGCACCGCGACCGAACAGGCCTCCGTCCTGGAACTCGCCCGCCTCATCGGCTACCGCCCGCATCCCGGCGCAGCCGCCGAGACGGATCTCGTCCTGACCATGGACGACCCGCCCGGCGCCGAGCCAGGCGTCGCCGCCCTGACCGTTCCCGCCGGCACCCGGGTGCAGAGCCAGCCCGGCCCGGACGAGACACCCCAGATATTCGAGACGCTCGCGGACCTCGAGGCCCGCGTTGCCTGGAACGCATTCTCCGCCCGCCGCGGCCGCCGCCTGACCCCGGCCTTCGGCGCCACTTCCACATGGCTTCAGGGCATCGCGACCGGCCTTCAGTCCGGCGACATCATCCTCGTCGTCGGACGCCAGCGCAGCGATTCCGGCGCGTCGGACTTCGACACCGACTCGACCCGCTGGGACTTGCGCCGCCTGACCTCGGTTACGCCGTGCGCAACTCTCGACCGCACCCGGATCGACTGGGCGGATCCGATCGATTCCGTCACGCTCTCGACCGAGGAGCCGCCGCCCGACCACCGCATCTTTCACCTGCGCGACCGCGCCTCGCTCTTCGGCCACAACGCCCCGAGCCCCAAGGTGTTCTCGCTGGAGCAGCTGAAGAACTTCTTCGGCTCCAGCACCACCACCGCCCCGGACGACTGGACCTTCGACATCGACGTCACGAACCAGCGGATCGTGCTCGATGCCATTCACAAGGGTTTCCTGCGCGACGGCTGGGTCGCGCTGACCTGGCCGACCAGCACCCGCGTCTTCCGCGTCACGGCAGTCAGCGACGACGGGCAGAGCCGCTACGCGCTCAGTGGCCGCGCAACCCGACTGACCCTCGACACAGAAGTCGGTCTCACGTCGGCCGAATCGAACTACCGCCGGGTCTCGGTCTACGGCAACAGCGTGGAGCTCGCCTTCGCCGAGACCCCGATCGAGGACTGGGTCGCAGGCAGCGAGGTGGAACTCGACGGCCTCGCCGACCTTCCCCCCGACCGCCTGCTCATGGTCACCGGTCGGCGTGCCACCGTGGCGCTGACCCTTCGCGAACTCGTGCTCTCGCCGGAGCGAAGCATCCGGCGCGGCGGGATTCTCACGCTGCTCGCGGCCCCCTCCGTGCGACCCGACGAGTTCTACGACTGGACGCTGCGCGACAGCGACGGCGCGGAGTTCACCGTCGCCGCGGATCGTGACGCCTTCGGCCCGGTCCCCGCCCCCATAGGTGCCGAAAGCATCGCCGAACGGGTGGTGCTGGACCGCGTCGAGGCCGCCGATCCCGCCCATTCCCGCCTTGTCCTGAAATCCGCGCTCGGCGCCGCCTACGACCGCACGAGCTTCCGCATCCACGGCAACGTCGCCCCGGCAAGCCATGGCGAGAGCGTCACCGAGATCCTCGGCGCGGGCAATCCCGGCAGGCCCTTCCAGCGCTTTCTCCTGAAGCAGAACCCGGTGACCCAGCGCCTCGCATCTACCGAGACCGGAGTCCGGAGCACGCTCTCCGTCCGCATCGACGGGGTGGAATGGTCCGAGCTTCCCGATCTCTACGCCCGTGACCCGCGCGGCCGCGTCTTCACCACGCGCGAGACGGACAAGGCCGAGACGATCATCCAGTTCGGCGACGGCCACTCCGGGGCCCGGCCCCCCGCCGGCCGTGACAACATCGTCGCAGAATACCGTCGCGGCCTCGGCGCCGCAGGTAACGTCCGCCCGGGTCAGCTTTCGCTACTCCTCGATCGCCCGCTCGGATTGAAGGAGGCCACGAACCCGCTGGCAGCCACCGGCGGCGACGACGCCGAAACTCTCGCCGACGCCCGCCACAATGCGCCAATTCACACGCTCACCCTCGGCCGCGTGGTCTCGATCACGGACTACCGCGACTTCGCCGTCGGC
The DNA here is from genome assembly GCA_964575795.1 of uncultured Rhodobacterales bacterium. Taxonomy (GTDB): domain Bacteria; phylum Pseudomonadota; class Alphaproteobacteria; order Rhodobacterales; family Rhodobacteraceae; genus Amaricoccus. The sequence continues at coordinate 14,852 of CAZNSP010000019.1, read as the reverse complement.
TATCCCGGCATTGCCCGGGCCGATGCCCGCTGGATCTGGGACGGCCGGGCCCGCCGCATCGTGGTCAGCGTCGCGGGCCGAGGGGGTACCGCGCTCGACCCGACCGGCCCGATCCTGCCGAAGCTGCTCTCGGCGCTGCGCGACCTCGGCGACCCGCTCGCGCTCGTCGACATCGTCTCCTACCAGCCGACCCGTTTCCGTCTCGGCTTGAAGGTCGCCGTCGCCGCGGGGCACGCCGCCGGGATCGTCCTTCTCGCGCTAGACGCCGCGCTGCGCACCGCCTTCGCCTTCGAAGCCCGCGACTTCGCCCGGCCCGTCTCCCTCAGCGGCATCGCCGCCGTGGTGCACCGGGTGCCCGGCGTTGCCGCAGTCGACATCGACCTCCTGCGCCGCGAAAGCGGGCCGCAGAGCAGCCTCGCGGCTCATCCGCTGCTCGCGGCCCGCGGTGCCCGGCTCGCGGACGGCGCCTTCCTTCCCGCCGAGATCCTCACGCTCGCGCCCGGTCCGCTCGACAAGCTCGAGGTCATGCCATGAACCGCATCACGCCCCAGGCTCTCTACGACCTGCTGCCTGCGATCGTCCGCATCCGCGATGCCGAGGAGGGCGAGCCGCTGCGGGCGCTCACCGCGATCCTCGCCCGCGAGGGCGCAGTCGTCGAAGAGAGCATCGCACAGCTCCTCGACGACCAGTTCATCGAGACCTGTGCATCCTGGGCGATCCCCTATCTCGGCGCGCTGATCGGTTATCGTCCACTGCACCACATCGACGCGATCGCCTTCTCGGCGCGCGCCGATGCCGCGAACACCATCGCCCGCCGCCGCCGCAAGGGCACGGCGGCAGTTCTCGAACAACTCGCCCACGACGTCACCGGCTGGCCTGCCCGTGCCGTCGAATACTTCCAGACCACCGCCTGCTTACAGCACGTCAACGTGCTGCGCCCCGCCCACGCCCTCACCCCCGACCTGCGCGACCCGCTGCCGCTCGAAGCCCTCGGCGGCGCATTCGAAACCGTATCTCGCATGGCCGAGATGCGGGCGATCACCCGCGCCCCCGGCCGGCTCGGGCTCGGCGGCCGCCACAACTTCCCCAACGTCGGGATCCACCTCTGGCGCCTCGCCGCCCAGCGCCATTCGGACGTGCCCGCCACCCGCGTCGACGACCGCCGCTTCCTCTTCGACCCGCTCGGTGCCCCGCGCCAGCTCTTCACCCGTCCCGAGGCTCAGGAGACGATCACCACCCTCGCCACACCGCTCAACGTGCCCGCGCCAATCACCCGCCGCGCTCTCGACCGCGATGTCGCCGCCTACTACGGCCACGACACCGAGGGCGCGCTCCGCAGCTTCGAGATCACCCTCGACGGCACGCCGATCCCGCCGACCCGGATCGTCGCCTGCGACCTCTCCGACGACGGCGCCGGCTGGAACCACTCGCCGCATGTCGCGATCTCCTCCACCGACCTCGCCGCCATTGAGGGCGGCGCGCCGCTCGTTCCGCCCGCGAACGCCCTCGTCCGCGTCGACCCCGTCCTCGGCCGGATCGCCTTCCCCAATGCCGAGTCCGGCGAAGTCCGCACCAGCTTCCACCTCGGATTCCCCGGTGAAATAGGCGGCAGCGAATACAACCGTGCCGCCGCCCTCGCACTCCCCACCGCCGAGCGCCCGCTCGTCCGCTTCCCCGACGCCGCATTCGCCACGCTGCAGGACGCCATCGATGCACTGCCCGAGACGGGCGGCATTGTCGAGATCGTCACCAACGACACAATAGCCGAGACCCCTGTGGTCACCCTCGCTGCCTCAGCCGCGATGGAATTGCGCGCCGCCGACGGTGTCCGGCCGGTATTGCTCCTCTCCGGCGCATTCAACGTCAGCGGCAGCGCCGACTCCCGATTCACCATTGACGGTCTCGTCATCACCGGCGGCACCCTGCGGATCCTGCCCGACGGCAGCGACTCCCCGGGCGCGGTGACGCTCCGTCACACGACCCTCGTTCCCGGCCTGAGCCTCGACGCCACCGGCCAGCCCGCGAGTCCCGGCGCGACGAGCCTCGAAGTCACCGCCACCGGCGTCGAACTCCTGCTCGACCGCTGCATCACCGGCCCCATCCGTCTCGCCGACACGACCAACGCCACCATCCGCGACGGCATCACCGACGCCGCAGCCGCAGAGCCGATCGACAGCGCCGATGGCCTCGCCATCGCCGGCCTCGCCGACGAGACCGCCGGCAGCGTGACCATCCTCGCCAGCACTGTGGTCGGCCGCATCCGCGCCCGCGGTCTGCCACTCGTCTCCGACTCGATCCTCTTCGCCCGCGCCCCCGCCGGCGAGGCCCCGGTGCGCAGCCTCCGCCGTCAGGACGGCTGCCTGCGTTTCTCCTTCGTGCCACGTGGCGCGGTCACCCCACGCCGATACCGCTGCCAGCCGCAACTCGCCATCGACAAGGCCGTCGCCGCCCGCGAGGAGGAACTCGGCACCGAACTCACCCCCGCGGAGAAGGGCCAGTTCGCCGCCCGCGTCGCCCGCTGGCTGTTACCCTCCTTCACAGCCCTTCGCTACGGCGCGCCCGCCTATGCCCAGCTGCGTGAGGTCGCCCCCGCCGAGATCCGCACGGGCGCCTCGGACGAGGGCGAGATGGGCGCCTGGCACCAGCTCTTCCAGCCGCAGCGCGAGACCAATCTCGCGATCCGGCTCGAGGAATACCTGCGCTTCGGCCTTGAGGCCGGCGTGTTCTACGAGACCTGACCGGAGGCGATGACCATGAGCGGCGACTACAGCAGGGACAGCTTCGACGCCCTCCGGGACTATGCGGCGACCCGGCTCCAGCAGGGCCGCCCGGTCACCGACGCCGACTGGAACGAGATGGTGAGCACGCTCACCCGACGCATCCGCGCCGGTACCGTCGACACCATCGGCCGCGCGGTGGTCCCGCGCGAGACGCCTCTCGGTTTCCAGATCGAGCCCACCGACGGCACGCTCGGCATCGGCCGCGGCCGGCTCTACCTCTCGGGCATGCTCATGGAATGCCATGGCCGCGCCGCGGGCTTTCCCCGCGTGCCCGCGTCGGCGCCCGCCCCGGTGCTCGACCGCGCGCGCCAGACCTCCGGCGCGGCGACCGGAGTGCTGGACGAGCCGATCTCGGCCGCTGACTCCGACTTCCTGCCTTATTCCGAGCAACCCTACTGGCCCGTACCGGCACCACTGCCGACCGGTGGCCGCCACCTCGCCTGTCTCGTCGGCTGGGAACGCGAGGTCACAGCGCTGCATGCACCGGAGCTGCTGGAACCCGCGCTCGGCGGCATCGACACCACGACCCGCATCCAGAATGCCTGGCAGGTCCGCCTCGCATCGGTGAACCAGACCGCGCTCTGCACCACCGCCGCCGACGCCCTCGGCATCCCGGGATGGGAGAACGAGATCGCGCCCTCGACCGCCCGGCTTACCACCGACACCATCGACATCGACGATCCGGAGGACCCCTGCCTGATCCCCCCGACCGACGGCTACACCGGCCTAGAGAACCAGTTCTATCGGGTCGAGCTGCACAGTGTTGGCGCCTCCCAGACCGACGCACGCTTCAAGTTCAGCCGCGAGAACGCCTCCGTGATGGCCGCGGTCGATGCGATCGATACCGCCGCCGGGCGGATGACCGTCAACCGGATCGGTCGAGACCGCCTGCTCGCCTTCCGCGAAGGCGACTGGGTGGAGCTGACCGACGACCGGCGCGAGCTCGACCACCGCTCCGGGCAGATGCTGCGCGTCGCCGTCGTCCATGCGGAGACCCGCGAGATCGAGTTCGACGGCACGATCCACGCCGACCTGATCCCAGCAGGCGCCGAAGATACGCTCACTGCCCGCCACTCCCGGCTGATCCGCTGGGACCAGCGCGGCGTCATCCGGCGCGAGGACGGCACCGTCTGGACCGATCTCGACGCAGCCAGTTCCGACGGCCTCATCCCGGTTCCCCCCGTCGGAACGCGGCTGATACTCGAATCCGGCATCGTGGTCGCCTTCGACACCGCGCCCGCCCCCGGACGCTTCCGCGAGATGGACTACTGGCGCTTCTGGGCGCGGACCGCAGGCACCCGGATCCAGATCCTGACCCAGGCGCCGCCCGACGGCATCCACCGCCACTATACCCGCCTCGCCATCCTCGACATGCCCAAGACCCGCGTCGACGACTGCAGGGTGTTCTGGCCGCCCGAGATCACCCAGGGCGGGGGCGAGTGCTGCGGCTGCACCGTCTGCGTGACCCCCGAAAGCCATGCCTCCGGCGCGCTGACCATCCAGGCCGCGATCGACAGCCTGCCCACCACCGGCGGCACGGTCTGCCTCGAGGGCGGGCTCTACGAACTGCGCGAACCCGTCCGAATCCAGGGAAAGAACGCCGTCGCCCTGCGCGGCCAGGGCGGCTTCACGGTGCTGAACTACCAGAGCACCGGCGGCGCCCTGCAGATCCGCAACTGCATCGATGTGGTCATCGACCGGCTTTCGGTCCTCGCCCGCAGCAGTGACAGTCCGACAAACGTGTCGCCGCCCGCCGCCGGTATCCAGATCGTGCATTCCGCGCTGGTGACCCTCACCCGCGTCGTCACGCTGGTCACCGGCACCGGCGGCCACGGCATCGCGCTCGCCGGTGTGGCGCTCGGCACCCGCATCGAGGATTGCCTCGTCTCCGCCCCGATCGCGCTCGGCAACACGCTCGACCCCAAGATCGCCGATGCACCGGCCTGGCTGGTGGCGGCCGAGACCGCCGTCGCCGGCTGCATCCTGCTCGGCGCCCAACATGGCATCCGGATCGAGGGTGCCGCGCTCAACCTATCGTCCGCCAGCTTCACGCGGAACCTCGTGCTCGGCCTTGCGACGGGAGCCACGATCGCCTGGATCGAACTGCCGTCGGTCTCCACCGCCATCGAGGCCAACACCCTCGTCGGCGGCATCTTCGACGCGCTCCAGGTCTCGGGCGCCCTCACGCGGGTCCAGGACAACCAGATCACCGGTGGGGCCGAGGCCGGCAACGGTGTCCGCGTCCTGGCGGGTCTCGTGCCGGAACTCACCCAGGAGGCCCAGATCATCGGCAACCGCATCGCCGATCTCGCCGAAAGCGGCATCCGCGTCGAGGCGGCGATGGAGAGCCTGCTCGTCAAGCGCAACCTGATCCGCCGCTGCGGTGCGGCCGGCCTCACGGTCACGCCGGACGCCGCGGTCCGCTGGCTCGCCGTCGACAACAACGTCATCGAGGAAATAGCACTTACCCGATCCCCTGGCTTCGGCGTGCTCGGCTACCGCATCGCCGCCGGCCGGATCGCCGGCAATACCATCCGCAGTGTCGGCCCCGCCGACCAAGGCGAGGGCAACTTTGCCGGTATGGCGCTGCGCGGCACCGGCCAGATCACCATCGAATCGAACAATCTCGCCGGCATCGGCACGGCCACGGGCAAGTCGCACGTCACCGCAATCGCACTCCGCAGGCCCTATGGAGCGGTTTCGGTCCAGGCGAACCAGATCGAGGGAGCGCCCTTCCTCGCCGAATTCGGCAACGGCTGGGGCGCCATCGAGATCGGCGGCCTCGTGCCCGGCAGCTTCCAGCCCCAGACCACGCTGCAGCAGGTCTCCGCCAGCGCCCCCTTCTTCCCTGGCTTCACAGACACGTTCGTGCTCGCCGTCGTGGGCGAGCAGGCCTTCGCCGCCTCGCCGTCACGCCTCTCCACGGTTGAGATCCGGATCGAGCCGCAGATCACCGTCGCCGGCAACCAGATCCGCCACGGCGGGCAGGCCAATAGGCCACTCGTCACCGTCGCCGAGGGACTGCGCTGCAGCACCATCCTGTCGGAGAACCACGTCCGGCTCGACCGTCCGGGCGAAGTTGACGCCATCACCGTTGTGGAATGCGAACGCATCGCCTGTGCCAACAACGTCATCCGTCGCGGCAACGAACAGCGGGCGGTCTTGCTCTCGATCGGCCGTAACGGCCGGGCGACGGTGCTCGGCAACATCACCTTCGGCAACATCGAGCTCTTTCCGCCGCCCGGCCTCCAGCCGCCGTTCCGCGACCTCAACCTCGTCTCTCCCTGATCCCCCGCGAGGAGAACCTCCATGCCACTCGCCACCGCCCGCATTTCCCGCGAACGCACGCTTTCCACGCTCGCGCGAAACCTCTTCGTCTTCGAAGGGCCCGATGCCGCCGACCAGGTCCGCCGCGCCGAGGCGGCACTCCTGCGCGCCAATCCCCATCTCGCCGACCGCGAGAACTTCACGGCGGGCACCGTCGTCGCGATCCCGGCGGACATCGGGAACAAGCGAACCGAGCGTGTCGCGGTACGGGCAGAGGGAATCGGCGGCCTCCTCTCCGAATCCGCCGAACGCCTCGACCTCATCATCGCACTCGCCCGAGACCGGCTGAAGGCCGAGGCCACCGAGGCAAAGGCCTATCTCGCCCGGATCGACGACGACAGGTTCCGCCGCGCGGTCACCAGCCAATCGCCGAACGGTGAGAAGCTGCTCGAGGCGGCGCGCAAGGCGCAGGGTGAACGCGCCGAAACCGTCGACGCCCGACTGAATACACTGGCCGAGGCGGCCGACGCCGCCCAGGCCGAGCTCAAACGGCTTATGGAACTCGCGAAGGGCCGCTGAACCGGCTCAGGCGACCTTCTCCGCCCGCTCCTGCACGACCTTCTCCGCGGCCTTGCCGTAGAGCGGGTCGTAATGGTCGAACTCCGCCGCGACATAACCGACGCCCTGGGTGACCGAACGCACGTCAGTGCAGAACGCGGGCAGGGCCGCCCCGGGGATCGTCGCGCGGAAAATCTCCCAGCCGCGGCCCTCCGGATCGGCGTCGAAGCCCTGCACCTGACCGTGATGCGAGGACACGATCGGCCCGATGCTGCCGGTGAAGACCGCCGGCGCATGCACCTTCACCGCAAAGATCGGCTGCAGCAGCACCGGCCCCGCCGCCTCCAGCGCCTCGCCCACCCCGCGCCGCCCGGCGATGCGGAAGGCCATGTCCGAGGAATCGACCGCGTGGGCCTGGCCGTCGGTCAGGGTCACGCTCACGTCGACGACGGGAAAGCCGAGCGGCCCGCGCTCCATCGCGTCTCGCGCCCCCTGCTCCACGGCCGGGATGTAGTTGCGCGGCACCGCCCCGCCCTTGACCACCTCCGAGAACACGAATCCCACGCCGCGCTCGGCGGGCTCCACAGTCAGCTTCACATCGGCGAACTGCCCCGCACCACCGGTCTGCTTCTTGTGGCGATAGGCGATCTCGTGGCTCTTGGTGATCGTCTCACGATATGCCGGATGCGGCTCGATCTCCTCGACCTCGAGGCCGAAGGCCTCCTTGAGCCGCTGGCGCATCAGGCGCAGGTGCAGCGGCCCCTGCGCGCCGACCAGCGCCCCGCCGGTCGCCGGGTCCTGGCTGACCGCCAGCGCCGAATCTCCTTCGGCCAGCGTCGCAAGCGCCCCGGACAGCTTCACCCCGTCGCGCTCGTTCGTCGGCGCGATCAGCCGCGTCACCATCGACGGCAGCGGCCGCCGCCAGTCCGGCGCCGGATGCAGCGCGCCCTGCATCGCCAGCATGCCCGCGGACAGATGGTCCGACTTCACCGCCCCGACGATCTCGCCCTCCGGTACCGTCTCGACCTGCCGCGTTCCCTGCGCGTCGAGCGCCACGAACTGCCCCGCGGGCCTGCCGCCCAGCGGACGGCCCGCCGGCAGCGGCTCCAGCGCCCGCAGCATCAGCACCTTGCCCACATGTTTCCGGTAGGCCGCGCCGAAAATCACCGCCGCCGGCGCCTCGTCCGTCCCCGCCTGCGCCTGCAGCCGCTTGCGCAGCACATCGGGCTTCGGCGCTTCGTGGCGCAGCGCCTTCAGCACCCGCACGATGCCGTTGCCGTGCCCCGCCGAGCCAAAGAGCGCCGGCATCACCCTGTTCTCGCCCAGCACCCGCGCGCAGATCGCATGCACCTCGGTGCTCGGCGGCGACTTGTCCTCGATGAGCTCCTCGAGCAGATGGTCGTCGAACTCCGACAGATGTTCCAGCAGTTCGCTGCGCGCCTCGTGCTCGCGCTCCAGAACGCCGGCCGGGATCTCGATCATCTGCGACGGCTGCCCCTCGCGGTACTGCCACGCCCGCTCTGAGACCAAGTCCACCGCGCCGACCACATGCCCGCCTTCGCGGATCGGCACCTGCCGCAGGATCACCGGATGCTGCGCATAGTCCTGAAGGGCCGCCACGATGTCACGGATCCGGGCATTCGCCTCGTCGACCCGGTTCACGAACAGGATCGAGGGCACGCCCGCCGCCTCGACTAGCCGCAGATAGGGCGCGGCCAGCACGGCATCCGCCGGGTCGGGCGACACGCAGACCAGAGCCGCATCCGCCGCCAGCAGCGCATCGGCGGCCACGTGCAGGAACTCGATCGACCCGGGCGTGTCGATTGCCTGCCAGCGTTCGCCCAAATGGCCGAAGCCCGCGACGCGCAACTCACCGGGTCGCGCTGCCGGCTCGGCCCGGCCTTCCAGCTTGCACATCTGGTCGACCAACGTCGACTTTCCGGTGCTCGCCGCCCCGAGCACAACGATCGTGCGCGTCATCACCTTCCTCCCAGTCGTTGTTGTTCTGACCGGGACCCAGCATGGACCGGAGCGCGACGAATTTCCAGCGGGCTCAGAGCTGAGCCATCACCTCGTCGGAGATCTCGAAGTTCGCCGTGACCGACTGCACGTCGTCGTCGTCCTCCAGCGCGTCGATCAGCTTCATCAGGCTCTGCGCCGCGTCGAGGTCGAGTTCGGTCGTGGTCTGCGGCTTCCAGACGAGCTTGGTGGATTCCGCCTCGCCCAGCGTGCCCTCGAGCGCGGTGGAAACTTCGTTCAGGTCCTCGACTGCGCACCAGATCACGTGCCCGTCCTCGCCCGACTCCACGTCCTCCGCGCCCGCGTCGATCGCCGCCATCATCACGTCATCGGCGCTGCCCGCACCCGCGGGGTAGAGTATCTGTCCCTTGCGGTCGAACATGAACGCGACCGAACCGGTCTCACCAAGGTTCCCGCCACGCTTCGAGAAGGTCGAGCGGATGTTCGATGCCGTTCGGTTGCGGTTGTCTGTCATCGCCTCCACGATGATCGCGACCCCGTTCGGCCCGTAGCCCTCGTAGCGGATCTCCTCGTAGTTCTCCGCATCCCCGCCCTGCGCCTTCCGGATCGCGCGGTCGATGTTGTCCTTGGGCATCGAATTGGCCTTGGCCTCCTTGATGGCCAGCCTCAGGCGCGGGTTCTTGTCGGGATCGGGATCACCCATCTTCGCCGCGACGGTGATCTCTTTCGACAGCTTGGAAAACAGCTTGGATCGGGCGGCGTCCTGCCGGCCCTTGCGATGCTGGATATTGGCCCATTTGGAATGCCCGGCCATGGCGTGCTCCGATCTGCGCGCGTGTGAACAGGGCGGCTGTATAGGCGAGGGCCCCGCAGGGGTTCAAGTGCCCCGTCGTCGGTCATTACGCGCGAAGCAGACCGCCCGCGCCCCGCTAGTCTTCCTGCTTGGCTCGAACGCCGGCGCGATCGGAAAAGGAACGTCGGGGCGCCCGCACCCGGGGGAGGAACGCTTGGACTGGATCGAGACCTCGGGCTATCTCGCCTCTGCTCTCGTCTTTTCCAGCTTCTACATGCGGCGGATGATCCCGCTGCGCGTCGTCGCCATCGGCAGCAACATCGCTTTCATCGCCTTCGGCTACGGCACCGGCATCCTGCCGGTCCTGATCCTGCACCTCGCGCTCCTGCCCATGAACGTCTGGCGCACAGTCGAGATGGTGCGCCTCACCCGCCGGGTCGAGGCCGCATCGAGGGGCGATCTCTCGCTGGACTCGCTGAAGCCCTTCATGCACTCGGTTCGCCATCCGGCCGGCCATGAGCTCTTCCGTCTCGGCGACACCGCCGATCGCATGTATTACGTGGTCTCCGGCGAGGTCGAGCTTACGGAGATCGGCGTCCGCCTCGGTCCCGGCGACATCTTCGGCGAGATCGCTCTTTTCTCGGCCGAGCGCCGCCGCACACTCTCCGTCCGCTGCGTGACGGACTGCGAGCTGCTCTGGATCGACTAGGCCGAACTGCAGCAGCTCTGCTACCAGAACCCGGCGATGGCGTTCCACCTGCTCCGCCTCGTCACCAACCGCCTGCTGCAAAATGGCACGAGGCCCGCTTCGGCCGCTCCGGCCGCGGTGTCCTTCGCCGCGAAGTGAAGGTACGTGCCCGAGCTCAGAGAGGCCAGAACAGCGGGATAAGCAGGCAAGCCGTCACGCCGATGACCAGGTTCATCGGGACGCCGACCCGGAGGTAGTCCACGAACCTGTAACCCCCCGGTGCGTAGACCAGCGTATTGGTCTGATATCCGATCGGCGTGGCAAAGCTCGCCGAGGCCGCCACCATGACCGCCACGACCAGCGGGCGCGGATCGACGCCGAGGTACTGGCCGAGCGCGATCGCAATCGGCGTCACCACCACAGCGACCGCGTTGTTCGTGACCAACTCGGTCAGGGTCGAGGTGATCAGATAGACCGTCAGCAGCACCGCCCAAGCCGGCAGACCGGCAAGCTGCGGCGCGATCGCCTCGACGATCAGCCGCACCGCCCCGGATTCCTCCAGCGCGATGCCGATCGCCAGCATCGCGAAGATCAGGGCCATCAACTGTCCGTCGATCAGCGAGAACGCCTCGTCCGCGTCCAGCACGCGCGACACCAGCACCACCGCCACGCCGAGCAGAGCCAGCAGGTGGATCGGCGCAACCTCAAGCGCGGCGAGGCCGATCACCGCCAGCATCACCAACATCATCAGAGGTCCCCGCTCGCGACGATAGGGCCGCTCGCTTGGCGCGGCGATGTCCACGAGGTCCATGTCCACCGCCAGGCGGCGGATGTCTTCGGGCGCGCCTTCCAGGAGCAACGTGTCGCCCACCCGCACGATCACCTCGTCGAGCTGGCGACCGATGTTCTGGTTCCGCCTGTGCACCGCCAGCGGATATACGCCGTAGCGCCGGCGCAGCCGCAGGCTCCCGAGACTGCGCCCCACCAGTTTGCAGTCGGGCGAGATCAGCGCCTCCACCGTGGTCGTGGAACGCGAGCCGACGCGGTCGACCAGCGTCACGGCGTTGCTGTCCTTCAGCCCCAGCAGCTCCTGCATCTCGGTGCGCAGCACCACCCGGTCGCCCTCGGCCAGCGCCACCTCGGAAAGCTGCCGCCGCAGGCTCTCCTCGCCGCGCAGAACATCGATCACCCGCATGCCCTCGTGCTTGAAGATCGTGACCTCCACCACTCGCTGGCCGATCAGCGGCGACTTCTCGGGCACGACGACCTCGGTGAAGAACTTCATGCGTTTGCGGCCGCCCAGCAGATCCGCCATCGAATCGCGGTTCGGCAGCAGCCTGGGAACGAAAAGCCACATGTAGATCAGCCCCACCGCAACAAGGCAGACCCCGAGCGGCGTGATCTCGAAGATCGTGAAGGGCGCGAGCCCCTGCGCCCGTGCCACCCCGTCCACCAGAAGGTTGGTCGAGGTGCCGATCAGCGTGCAGAGCCCGCCGAGGATCGCCGTGTAGGACAGCGGGATCAGCAGTTTCGATGGCGCGAGCCCCATGGACTGGGCCATCTGCACGGCGACCGGCAGCATTACCACCACCACCGGCGTGTTGTTCATGAAGGCCGAGGCCGTTACCGTGAACGCTGCCAGACCTGCCAGAACGATAACGCGCCTCCGTGGACCGCCGGTCCCGATCGCACGGGTCACATAGGCGAGCGCGCCGGTCCGCACGAGTCCGCCGGACAGGATGAACATGGCGGCAATCGTCCAGGCCGCAGGATTGGCAAAGACCTCCAGCACCCGCTCGCCCGGCAGCGGCCCCAGGATCACCAGTACCGCCGCGGTGGCAAGCGCAGTCACCGCCGGGGGAAAGACCTCGAGCACGAACAGCAAGAACATGCCCGCGACAACGGCGAGCGTCAGGATCGCGGGCAGGTATTCGCTGTCCAGGAGATCGGGCAATGCGGTCCCTCATCCGAGGCCCGACCCCACGGGCCACTGGCGAAGATGACCGACGCCGCCGGGTGCATCAAGGATTCTTCGCAGATGCAGCGCGCGGCTGGACCAGCGCAACGCCCGCCAGCATGAGCGCGAATGCCGCCCAGACCGCGGCGGAATAACTCTCCCCGAGGATCAGCTTCGACCAGACCACCCCGAAGCCCGTGACCAGATAGGAACACTGGCTCGCGAAGACCGACCCGGCCTGCGCCACCAGCCAGACGAAGCCGGAATAGGCCAGCGCGTTGAGGAAGCTGCCTGCCACCAACGCCCATTCCGCCGGCCCCCAGGCCACCGCCAGGTCCACCATCTGCCCGCTCGCCAACGCGAGGGGCAGCGCCATCACCATCCCCGCTGCCGATGCCCCCACCATCAGCTGGAAGGGATGGAGCCCCATCGCCCCCCGCCAGGCGAGATAGTTCGCCTCGACCCCGTAGCTTAGCGGCGCGATCAGCGCGAGCAGGATCAGCCCCACCGTCGCCTCCGGCGGCAGCCCCGCCCCCGGCTGCGCGATCAGCACGATCGCCGCCGCACCCATCAGAACGCCGGCGAGCCGCACCGCCTCCAGCCGCTCGAACCCCGCCAGCACCGCGATCGGCAGCGCGAACATCGGCACGATCGCGATGATGATCGACCGCACCCCCGCGGGCAGGTCAACCGCGGTCAGATAGGTGAAATAGCCCGGCAGCACGCTGCCGAGCAGCGCCACCGTCACGAAGACTCCACCGAACCGGCGGAGGGAGGGCAGACGTCGCCCCGTCGCCAGCATCAGCGGGGCGAGGATCGCCACCATGAAGGCCTGGGACCAGACGAGCAGCCCCAGTGGCGGATGCCCGGTCGAGACCGCGATGCGGGTCAGCGGCATGGACAGCCCCCAGGCGCAGCCGAGCGCCGTCAGCACCAGCGTGAGCCGCGCGCGCGACATCTCAGGCCGGCGCCGCCCCGCTCAGCCGCCCGCCGATCCGCACCGGCCGCACCGCCAGCGCGCGCCCCGTCCGGTCGTCGGTCTCGACCAGGACCCCGCAGATCGTCGCCTCGCCCTCGGCCGGAGTGAACCGCCCCTTGGCCATGCCGGTCACGAAGCGCGTCATCGGCTCCAGCTTGTCCATGCCGATCACGCTGTCATAGTCGCCGCACATGCCCGCATCAGTCTGGTAGGCCGTCCCGCGGGCGAGGATCTGCGCATCGGCCGTCGGGATGTGGGTATGGGTCCCGACCGCGAGGCTCGCCCGCCCGTCGACCCAGTGGCCGAGCGCCATCTTCTCCGAACTCGCCTCGGCATGAATGTCCACGATCACCGCCGCCGCAGTGCCCCCCAGCGTGGCAGGCTTCAGCGCGAGGTCCAGCGCCGAGAACGGGTCGTCGAACGGCCGCTTCATGAAGATCTGCCCCAGTACCTGGGTCACAAACACCCGCCGTCCGCCACGTACCTCGAAGAACCGACCGCCATGACCCGGCGCCGTCCTGGCGTAGTTGAGCGGCCGCAGGATCCGAGGCTCGGTCTCTATATAGGCCAGCATCTCCTTCTGGTCGAAGGCATGGTCGCCCAGCGTCAGGCAGTCCGCTCCCGCTGCGAGCAGCAGCTGCGCATGCGCCGGCGTCAACCCCATGCCCCCAGAGGCGTTCTCCGCATTGACCACGACGAAGTCGAGCCGCAGCCGCTCGCGCAGCCCCGGAAGGGTCTCGGCCACCGCCGTCCGGCCGGTCCGGCCCATCACGTCGCCCAGGAACAGTATCTTCATAGCAACGGCCTTAGTGCGCCTCTCGGCCGCGGGCAAGCCGCGTCATGCCGGAGACCGCGCCGCGATCAGTCCGGGCGAACCACGCCCGCCTCGGTCACCACCGCGTCGAGATGCTGGTCGCGCGGCCCGTGAGGCACCCGCGGCACCTCCTGCCCGGCATAGGCGAAGCCGAGCGCCACCACCTCTCGCTCCGCGCGCAGCGCCGCGAGCGTGCGGTCGTAGAACCCGCCGCCATAGCCCAGCCGGTACGCGCGCGCGTCGAAGGCGAGCATCGGCACCACCAGCAGTTCGGGCACGAGCCACTCCCCCGCCTCGGGCACCGCCACCCCGAAGGGTCCCGGCACCGTGGCAACACCCGGACGCCATTCCCGGAACCTGAGCGGCTGCCCACGCCCCTCGACCACCGGCACGCAGAGCCGGTAGCCGAGCTCGGCCAGCGCCAGCATCGCAGGCATGGGGTCGAGCTCGTCGCGGATCGGAAGATAGGCCGAAACGATGCCGACGTGCCGCGCCCGCGCCACCTCGACGAGCAGATGCCCCGCCGCCTGCCGCGCCGCGCCGGTCAGACTTGCATGCAGCGCCGCGCGCCGCGCAAAGGCGGCAGCCCGGGCGGCGCGCTTCTCCTCGGCAGGTTCGGTCATGCCACCGGCGGCGCGTCCGGGACGGCGGCACGTGTCATGTCGGGAAATGAGATGCGGGCGGCGGGCCCGGCGCGACCGTGGAGGCGACTTATCCTTGAGAGCCTGGCGTACCAGGTGGGCACCGGATGCGATAGGCCAGGACCAGTCACAGAGCCAGCTCCCTCAAGAATGTTTAAGGCCACCAGGATATAGGCCCCTCACGGGAAGGCCAGCACCCGCCGAGTGGGAATGTAGCGCTTGGGCGAGGCGGTTTGAAGGGGCTCGATCGCTGAAGGCAGCAGCGGGCCCCGCCACGCTTTCACCCATAGGTTTCCGTCACGCGTTATCGAACGTTTGTTCAGGCAGGTGGTGCGGCCCGGATCGTGTCCCGTGTGGTTCTCTAATCGCGTTGGTCAAGGGCTGATCTTGCTGCG
>CAZNSP010000018.1:0-73363 GCA_964575795.1 uncultured Rhodobacterales bacterium | reverse complement strand
CGTTCCCGTGGCGGCCATCCTATCAGATTTGCCCGGCTTTCCACACAGCCTGCTCCCGTGCGGTTTTTTTTTGTGCCCAAGCCCGCGTGCGCCCTTCGCCGGGCGTGATCGTCGAAGGGTGATAATTGGGTGGCAGAAAGGGCGAAATGACGGCTGATATCCACCTTATGTCAAGGAATTTCAATGTCTTGGCGGATCGCGGAGGGCTGTAATTGGGTGCAGCGACATGTCGTGACACCCGAATGTAGCCTTTTTCGGCCGGTTCTGGCGTCCTTTTGCCACCCGATTGTCGCCCTCTGGAAGGTAAGTGGTTGAAATAAAAGAAGAGCGCCCTCCCATCCTTCTCGGGGAAAACCAGCGGGCGTCATAGTCGAGAGCAGGCGAAGTGCAGGCCGGCGCGGCGTGCGGGGAGAGGCCCCCGCCCGCCGCGCCGATTCGTGTTGGTGGAGCCGCGATGGAATGCGATCCTGCTGCCCCGATACTGGGCTGCCACGACGTCAAGGCGTCGTGCAGGCTCGGCTGCAGGGTCGAGGGTGGGAGGCGTCGCGTTCCGGTCCGCAACCCGCTCGCGAGCCATTGAACCGGGTCGGCAAGCAAACTCACCGGTCCGGCCACGGTTGCGAGCACCGGCGCGACGACGATGAACGCCGCGATCCGCGTCCGGCCACCGAGCCGTCGGCCGAGACCGTCGTAGATCGGATAGAGTGCCACCGTGAGCAGAGCACCCCACGCGACCACTGCGAGGAAGGGGCGCCCGAGCTCGAGCGACCAATGCGCGAAAAGCCCGAGGACCGCGAGGCGCGCCACGAAATCGCTGACCCGAGCTTCGACCTACTGCACGTCTGCGGACATGGCTGCCGCTCGGCGTCGCTCCGTCAGCGCCGCAGCGCGACGTCCGCCGCCGGCATCGACGGCTCCCGGACGGGCAGTCCCGCCTCGACCAGTCCCTCCACCAGGCCGCGGATCAGCTCGGGGGCGACGTTCCGGCTCTCGAGGTCGGCGATGACGCGCTGGCCGTAGTCCGGATCGAGACCGCGGATCGCCGCCAGTGCGCCCGCGGCCTCCTCGTGCCGGCCGAGCCGGGCCGCGGCGACGGCGACTGCGACGTGGCCGTAGAGCACGTGCGGTGCCTCCACCCTACGGGCCTCGGTCAACGCCGCTTCGTGGCGGCCATGGGCGTAGTGGTAGAGGAAGAGGCCGATCCGGTAGCTGCCGGGCTGGGACGGGTTGCGGGCGTAGGATTCCTCGAGGAGCGGCACCGCCTTCTCCCAGCGGGCGAGCATGGCGTAGCGCTGGCCCAGATCGGCGAGGATCGTCGTATCGTTCGGGTTGAGCGCGCGGCCCTTCTCGAGCATCGCGAGCCCGCCCTCCGGATCGCCCGCGAACCAGCGGGCGAGGCCGAGCGCGTAATGCGCCCAGGCCGAGCTCGGCGCCCGGTCGACGGCGCGGCGCGCCAGCGCCAGCGCGCGCTCATAGGGGTCGAGGTCGGGCGCGTCGGTGGCGTGGCCGAAGCGGTGGGCGTTCGAGTAGAGCAGCGACAGGCAGGCGCTGGCCTCCGCGTAGTCCGGCTCCGCGGCCACCGTACGCTCGAGTCCTCTGCGTACCTCCTCTAGCATCGTTCGGTCGAAGGTCCGCCAGTAGGCGTAGAATCGCAGCACGGCGTCGTAGCTCCGGAACGCTTCCGGCGGTGCACCGTCGGCGTCGCGCGCGCGGTCGCTCTGGATGACGCCGTAGGGCTGGCCGAGCGTGCGTGCGACGATGTTCGCGACCTCGTTGCGCAGCGAGATGATCTCCGAGGGCTGCAGCCGGCGCTCGAAGGACTCCGCCCAGACCGTCCGACCGGTCCCGGCCTCGACGAGCAGCACGTCGACCTCGAAGCGGTCCGGGCCGAGCGAGGTGCCGCCGGTCAGCAGATAGTCGGCGGCGACCGGGCTTTCGTGACTGGGCAATTCCGCGCCGGCGGTGTGGCGCAGCGCGATCTCGGCGCCGAAGATGCAGAGGCCGGTGAACCGGGTGAGCGCGATGATCAGAGCCCGGGTGAAGCCGCGGGTGAAGCTCGGGAAGGCCGACTGGTCGCCCTCCTCCTCGAAAGCGGTCACCAGGATCGACGGCGGTCCGTCGGCGGCCGCCGGGCGATGCTCGGAGGGCCGCAGCGCGAACTGGGGGACGTAGGAGCCCCGCGGGATCTCGATGCGGACGTGGTCGTCGCGGCCCTCGGTCAGATAGTAGTGCTCCAGCGAGCGGCGCAGGCGACCCGCCTCGATCCGGACGATCGAGTCGAGCTGCGGGTCGAAATTCTCGTCCCGTCCGAAGACGGACGTGGCGATGGTGTAACCCTTGATGCGATCTGCCCGACCCGCCAGCGCCTCCTCGACAACGTAGCTGAGGAACTTGCGGTTTCGCTCCGAGGCGTTGAACTGCGCCGATCGAAGGATGCGCTCGAGCTGCGCGCGGGTCGCCTCCTCGGCGATGGACTCGTCGGGCCCTGTCATACTCGACTGCACTATCTCTCCCCTGGAACCCGATAATGCCACATCGCGCGCCACAGCGAAATGCGTCGCGCGCCCTTTTGCAACAGTGACGTACTTGGAGCGGCGGGCCGCCGGGCGCTACCTTTCCGAAAGCGGCTTGCTGCTGGTGGAGCGATGCAAGGCGAGGGCACGCAGGGTTGGCTGACGCAGGCGATCGCGCGGTTTCCGGACCAGACGGCGCATCTGCGGCGGCTGGCGATCCGGGACCAGTCGTTCCGGAGCCTGTGCGAGGACTATGCCCTCGCGAAGGCGAGCCTTGCCGGCTTCGAGGCGCGGTCGGACGCCGCCGAGCGGCCCGAGATCGCCGACTATCGCGTGGTCATCGGGGAACTCGAGAGCGAGATCGCGCGGTTCCTCGCGGCCGGGGATACGGAAGGGTGAAGCGCTGAGCGCACGGGAGGTACCTGCAATGCAAGAACCTGGAACCACCGGCGAGACGGGCGCCCCGCAGCCCGGTCGGAGTGCCGAGCGCAAGGCGCGCAAGTTCCCCACCGCCTTCACCATCCTCTTCGTGCTGATCGCCGTCGTAGCCGCGCTGACCTGGATCATCCCGGCCGGACAGTACGAGCACGCCTTCAGCGAGACGCTCGGGCGCGAGGCGCCGGTGCCCGGCACCTTCCACCTCGTCGAGCCGAACCCGCAGGGCTGGACTGACGTCCTGATGGCGCCGATCGCGGGGCTCTACGATCCGTTCGAGGGCACGGCGCGGGCGATCGACGTCGCGGTCTTCGTGCTGATCATCGGCGGCTTTCTCGCGGTGGTGACGAAGACCGGCGCGATCGACGCGGGCATCGGCCGGCTGCTCGAGAAGCTGAAGGGCCGGGAGATCCTGATGATCCCGATCCTGATGACCGCCTTCGCGCTGGGGGGGACCAGCTACGGCATGGCCGAGGAGAGCCTCGCCTTCTATGCCATCGTGCTGCCGGTCTTCATCCGCGCGGGCTACGACGCGGTGACGGGCGTGGCGGTGATCATGCTCGGCGCCGGGATCGGCACGCTCGGCTCGACTTTCAACGCCTTCGCCACGGTGATCGCCTCGAACGCGGCGAGCGTGCCCTTCACCGACGGCCTGATCCTGCGGGTCGTCATCCTCGTCGCCTGCCTCACCGCGGGCATCCTCTTCGTGATGCGGTACGCCCGGCGGGTGAAGGCCGATCCCGCGCGCTCGGTCGTCGCCCACATGCGCGAGGAGAACCTCGCCCATTTCGTCGGAGGCGGCGCAGAACAGGGCACGCTGCCCGCCTTCACCCGATCGCGAAGCATCATCCTGATGCTCTTCGCGCTGACCTTCGTGATCATGCTCTGGGGCGTGATCGGCCAGGGCTGGTGGATGGGCGAGATGTCGGCGCTCTTCCTTGGGATGGCGATCGTCGTCTGGATCGTCGGCAAGTTCGCCGAGGAGACGCGGATGGACGAGACGACCTTCGTCGAGACCTTCGTGAACGGCGCCCGCGACCTCCTGGCCGTGGCGCTGATCATCGGGGTGGCGCGCGGCATCGTCGTGGTGATGGACGCGGGCAAGATCACCGACTCGATCCTGAACGCGCTGGCGGGGGTCTTCGGCGGGCTGGGCGAGGTCGCCTTCATCAACGCCATGCTCGGGGTGCAGACGCTGCTCTCGTTCCTCGTGCCGTCGTCCTCGGGCCTCGCGGTGCTGACCATGCCGATCCTCGCTCCGCTCTCCGACTTCGCCGGGGTGCAGCGCGACCTGACCGTCACCGCCTACCAGTCGGCGAACGGCTGGGTGAACCTCTTCAACCCCACCTTCGCCGTGGTGATGGGCGGGCTGGCCATCGGCCGGGTGTCCTACGACCGCTGGCTGCGGTTCGTGGCGCCGCTCCTCGTGATCCTTGCGGTGATCATCGCCGCGGCGCTGAGCGTGGCCGCGCTCGGCGGCGGCGGGGCGCCTCCGCCGGCGCCGGCCGCTGTCGAGGCCCCCGCGGCCGAACCGGCCGCGGCGCCGGAAGCCACGCCGGAAGCCGCGCCCGAGCCGGCCGCGCCCGCGGGGAACTGAGGCATGCCCGCCACAACGCGGACCCTGTTCGCCGGCACCCCGCCCCAGGTCGCGGGGGCGCCCGACCACGTCCTGATCACATGGCGCCGCCGCGCGGTGGCGCCGCACACGGCGCGAAGCCGTGCGTCCACCGGGGAGGAATGACCATGCAGCTCGGCGTCCATTCGGAGATCGGCAAGCTCAGGAAGGTGATGGTCTCGCGGCCGTCCCTCGCGCACGAGCGGCTGACCCCCGGCAACTGCCACGACCTGCTGTTCGACGACGTGATCTGGGTGCAGAAGGCCCGCGCCGACCACGCGGATTTCGTCCTCAAGATGAAGGACCGCGGCGTCGAGGTCTACGACATCCAGGACCTGCTGACCGAGGTCTTCAACACCGTGCCCGAGGCGCGGGCCTTCGTGCTCGACCGCCGGATCAACGACAACCACGTGGGACCGGTGATCGCGAGGATCATCCGGCCGTGGCTCGACGAACTCGACGGTCACATGCTGGCGCGGCACCTGCTGGGCGGGATCGTCCTGCCGGACCTGCCCAAGGACCTCCTGTCCCCGCTGATGTTCGAGCTGCTCACGCCGAGCGACTTCATCGTCGACCCGGTGCCGAACGCGCTCTTCCAGCGCGATCCGTCCTGCTGGATCTACGGCGGCGTCACCTGCAACCCGATGTACTGGCCGGCGCGCAAGCCCGAGACCCTGTTCCAGCGCACGGTCTACAAGTTCCACCCGGTCTTCACCGGCAACCAGTTCGAGATCTGGTGGGGCGACGAGGATGCCGACTGGGGCCATACCTCGATGGAGGGCGGCGACGTGATGCCGATCGGCAAGGGCGTGGTGCTGATCGGCATGGGCGAGCGCACCACGCGGCTCGCGGTGAACCAGGTGGCGACGCGGCTCTTCGAGAAGGGCGCAGCCGAGCGGGTGATCGCCTGCGCGATGCCGAAGTCCCGCGCGGCGATGCATCTCGACACGGTGTTCTCCTGCCTCGACCACGACAAGGTGACCGCCTTCCGCGAGGTGGTCGACGAGATCACCTGCTTCTCGCTGCGCCCCAGCGACGGCGACAATGTCGGCGTGCTCGACATCCGCAAGGAGGAGGGGCACCTCTTCGACGTCTACAAGGAGGCGCTCGGAATAACCGACCTGCATGTCATCGGCACTGGCGGCAACGAGTTCCAGGCCGAGCGCGAACAGTGGGACGACGGCAACAACGTCGTCGCGCTCGAGCCCGGCGTGGTCGTCGGCTACGACCGCAACACCCATACCAACTCGCTGCTGCGCAAGGCGGGCATCGAGGTGATCACCATCAACGGCTCGGAACTCGGGCGCGGTCGCGGCGGCGGTCATTGCATGACCTGCCCGATCCTGCGCGACCCGGCCTACTGACGCACGCCGAAATCCGAGGGGAGGAACCCGCAATGTCGTTCAATCTCAAGGGCCGGAGCTACCTGAAGCTTGCCGACTTCAGCCAGCGGGAGATGCTCTATCTCCTCGACCTGTCGCGCGACCTGAAGCGCGCGAAATACGCCGGCATCGAGCGCGAGACCTTGCGGGGCAAGGAGATCTGCCTGATCTTCGAGAAGACCTCGACCCGCACCCGCTGCGCCTTCGAGGTCGCCGCCCACGACCAGGGCGCGCATGTCACCTATCTCGACCCGGCGGGCAGCCAGATCGACCACAAGGAATCGATGAAGGACACCGCCCGCGTCCTCGGCCGGATGTTCGACGCGATCGAGTTCCGCGGCGCCGGCCAGGACAAGGTCGAGGAACTGGCGAAATGGGCCGGCGTGCCGGTCTACAACGGCCTGACCGACGACTGGCACCCGACCCAGATGCTCGCCGACATGCTGACCATGGTCGAGCACTGCGACAAGCCGCGCACCCAGATCGCCTATGCCTTCCTCGGGGACGCCCGCAACAACATGGGCCATTCGCTGCTGATGCTCGGCGCGATCATGGGCTGCGACGTGCGCCTCGTCGCGCCGAAGGCGAACCAGCCGGAACAGGAATACCAGGACATGGCCGCGGCGCGCGCGAAGGAGACCGGGGCGCGCATCACGATCACCGACGACATCGAGAAGGGCGTGAAGGGCGTGGATTTCGTGCACACGGACGTCTGGGTCTCGATGGGCGAGCCGAAGGAGGTCTGGGAGAGCCGGATCAAGCTCCTGAAGCCCTACCAGGTCAACATGGACCTGATGAAGAAGACCGGCAATCCGAACGTGAAGTTCATGCACTGCCTGCCCGCCTTCCACAACACCGAAACCAAGGTCGGCCAGGAGATGTTCGAGAAGTTCGGCATCTCCGAGATGGAAGTGACCGAGGAGGTGTTCGAAAGCCCGATGAACGTCGCCTTCGAGCAGGCGGAGAACCGGCTGCACACCATCAAGGCGATCCTCGTCGCGACGCTGGGCAACTGACGATGGCACGGATCGTCGTCGCCCTCGGCGGCAATGCGCTGCTGAAGCGGGGCGAGGAGATGACCGCCTCGAACCAGCGCGCCAACGCCCGCATCGCGGCGGAGGCGCTCGCGCCGCTCTGCGAGGGCAACGAGGTCGTCATCACCCATGGCAACGGGCCCCAGGTCGGGCTTCTCGCTCTGATGGAACTCGCCTGGCCCGGCGAGGACGCGCCCCTCGACGTGCTGGGGGCCGAGACCGAGGGCGCGATCGGCTACATGATCGAGCAGGAACTCGGCAACGTCCTGCCCTTCGAGCGTCCGATCGCGACGCTCCTGACCATGGTCGAGGTCGATCCCGACGACCCGGCCTTCGGGGACCCGACCAAGTTCGTCGGCAAGGTCTACGACGAGGCCGAAGCCAGGGCAGAGGCCGCGGACAAGGGCTGGACGTTCAAGCCCGACGGCAGGCACTGGCGCCGGGTCGTGCCCTCGCCGCTGCCCAGACGCATCTTCCAGATCAGGCCGATCACGTGGCTTCTGGAGAAGGGCACCGTGGTGATCGCCGCCGGCGGCGGTGGCATCCCGACCATGTACGAGAAGGGCACGCGCCGGCTCGTCGGGGTCGAATGCGTGATCGACAAGGATCGGGCCACGGCGCTGCTGGCCCGCGAGATCGGCGCGGATGTCTTCGTCTGCGCCACCGACGCCGACGCGGTCTATCTCGACTGGGGCAAGCCCGGGCAGCGCGGGATCCGTGCCGCCACCCCGGACGCGCTCGATGCCTACGACTTCCCCGCCGGTTCGATGGGGCCCAAGGTCGAATCCGCCCAGGACTTCGTGCGCACCACCGGCGGCCGGGCGGTGATCTGCGCGCTCGCCGACCTGCCCGCCGCGGTGCGGGGCGAGAAGGGAACCACCGTCGCCATGGACGCCGGAGAGACCGTGTTCCACTGAGAGGTCTGCGATGTCCATCCGCCGGTCGAGCCTGCCCGTGCCCCTCGGCCTCGCCGCCGCGCTCGTCCCGGTGGTCGCGCTCGTCGGGTTGCTCGGCCTGTCGTTCTACCTCTACGGCGACGGGGCCGCGTCGGGGCCGAACCAGGTGGCGCTGGTATTCTGCTCCATCCTCGCCATCACGGTCGCCTGGCGGCATGGCCACTCGATCGACGACCTGCGCGACGCGGCGGTCGGGAGCGTCACCGCCGGCCTGCCCGCGATCTTCATCCTCCTCTCGGTCGGGGCGCTGATCGGCACATGGGCGCTCGGCGGGACGCTGGTCGCCATGGTCTACTACGGTCTGCATCTCCTCGACCCCGACTACTTCTACCCGACCGCCTGCCTGATCTGCCTCGCCGTCGCCGTGTCGATCGGCAGCTCCTGGACGGTCGCCGGCACGCTTGGCATCGGGCTGATGGGCGTGGCGCGGGAAATGGGGCTCGACCCGGCGATCACCGCGGGGGCGGTCATCTCGGGGGCCTATTTCGGCGACAAGCTCTCGCCGCTCTCGGGCACCGCCAACCTCGCCTGTGCCGCCGCCGGCGCGAACCTCTACGCGCATTTCGCCGAATCGCTCCGCACATCCGGTCCCTCGCTCCTGATCGCGCTCGCGCTCTTCTGGAGCCTCGGCGAGCCGGTCGAATTCGATCCGGCGGCCGCGACCGCGCAGATCGAGGCGGTCTTCGAGCCGTCGAGCGTGCATTTCATCCCCCTCGCCCTCGTTCTGGCGCTCGCCGTCATGCGCTGGCCGCCGTTCGTCGCGATCTTCCTCGGGGCGCTCGCCGGTGGCGTGCTCGCGGTCGTCGACGCGCCGGAACGGGTGGTCGCCTTTGCCGGCGAGGGGCTGCCGCACGGCCTCGCGCTCCTCAAGGGCGTCTGGGCGACGCTCTCCTCGGGCTATGTCTCGACCACCGGCGAGCCCGCGGTCGACCAGCTGCTCACCCGCGGCGGCATGGCGAGCATGCTCGGCACCGTCTGGCTGATCCTCGTCGCGCTCGCCTTCGGCGGCTTCATCGAGCGCGCGGGCGTGCTCGAGCGGCTGATCGGCCCGATGATCGCCGCGGCCCGCTCGGGCGGCGCGCTCGTCGCGACGCTGGTGGCGGCCGCCTTCGGCACCAACGTACTGGCCTCGGACCAGTACATCGCGGTCGTGCTGCCGGGACGCATGTTCCGGCCCGCCTTCGAGAAGCGGGGCTACGCGCCTGTGGTCCTGTCCCGCAGCCTCGGCGATTCCGCCGCGGTGACCTCGCCGCTCATCCCGTGGAACAGTTGCGGCGCCTACATGGCCGCGACGCTCGGCGTCGCCACGACGTCGTACCTGCCCTATGCCTTCTTCAACCTGATCAACCCGCTGATCTCGATCGTCTTCGCCTGTTTCGGCCTGCGGATGCTGCGCTCCGCGACCGCCGCTGCCCCTGTCGTAGCCGCAAAGGAGCCGTCCGATGTCCCCGGTCCGAACCCCTGAGACGAACCCCGGCGACCCGAAAGGCGTCGCCGCGCCGGGGCATGCACGGCGTCGCCGCGCAGCCGGCCTCATGGCCTCCACGACGCTGATGGCGCTCGCCGCCGCGGCACCCGCCGTCGCGCAGCAGGCGAGCGCGGCCGACATGGACCGCCTGCTCGCGGTCATCGAGGCCCAGCAGGCCCAGATCGACGCCCTGCGCGCCGAGGTCCAGGCGATGAAGGCCGCCCAGACCGCACAGGCACAGCGCCCGGCCCCCGCACAGGCCGGCCCCGCGGCGACCGTCGCCGCCGGGCCCGTCGCGGTCGCCGCCCCCGCGCCCGAAGGCGCGGACCAGGAGGCGCAGATGGTCGAGGAGGGCTTCGTCTGGCGCGACTCCGCCGGACGCTCGCTCACCTTCTCCGGCCAGCTGAACCCCGCGCTCAACATCGTCGACGACGGCAAGTCGACCGAGGTGATGATCGTCGACAACGACACCTCGAACAGCCGGCTGCGCTTCGACGTCGACGCGCCCTTCGGCCAGTCGCGGGTGGGCGGCACCTTCGAGATCGCGGTCAGCCCGAACAATTCCTATGCCGTCTCGCAGATCGAAAAGTCGGCGGATGCCGACTTCGACGTGCGCCGGGCGGAGGTGACGTTCCGCGACGACCGCTGGGGCCGGGTGATGTTCGGCAAGGGCTCGGTCGCGGCCGACGACGTGGCCGAGTACGACCTCTCGCTCGTTGCCGGGCCGATCATGTATTCGGGCGTCGCCGACATCGTGGGCGGCGTGCTCTTCACCGACGGCACCGACTACACCGACATCACCGTCGGCGACGCCTTCTTCAACTTCGACCCCGGCCGGACCGACCGCATCCGCTACGACACGCCGATGTTCGGGCCGGTGCAGGGCTCGGTCTCCTGGGGCACGGACGATCAGTGGGCCGCGGCGGTCACGCTCGGCGGCGACTACGGCGACTGGAGCGGCTGGGAACTGGGCGACTTCACCGTGCTCGCCGCCGCGGGCGCCTACGGCGGCGACAGCCCCGACATCGACTACACCTATCTCGGCTCCGCCTCGTTCCTGCACAATCCGAGCGGCCTCAGCCTGACCCTCTCGGGCGGGCGCAGCAAACTGGACGAGGGCGACGATCCCTACAACCTCTACGCCAAGCTCGGCTACGACACCGAGATCTGGCCGATCGGCCCGACCGGCTTCGGCATCGACTACACCTACGGCAGGAACCTCACCGGCGACGGCGGCGAGGGCACGTCCTGGGGTCTCGCCGCGGTGCAGAAGATCGAAAGCATCGACCTCGAACTCTACAGCCAGCTGCGGTTCTACGACCTCGACACCTCGGCCTATTCCGGGGTCGAGAACATCGTGGTCGGAACGCTCGGCACCCGGTTCAGGTTCTGAGGCCGTGCGCGCGCGGGTCCGATCCCGTGGGAGGGGGCAGACGCAGCGATGAACCGGGAGAGGCGGCCTTGAGCGCGAACGGCAAGAGCCTCGGGCTCGCCGCCTGCACGGCGATCGTGGTGGGCAACATGGTCGGCTCGGGGTTCTATCTCTCGCCCGCAGCCATGGCGCCTTACGGCAACCTCGCCATCCTGGCCTGGATGGTGATGGCCCTGGGGGCGATCTGCCTCGGGCTCACCTTCGCGAAGCTCGCGCGCCTGTCGCCCGCGACGGGTGGACCCT
This sequence comes from uncultured Rhodobacterales bacterium, assembly GCA_964575795.1. Classification (GTDB taxonomy): domain Bacteria; phylum Pseudomonadota; class Alphaproteobacteria; order Rhodobacterales; family Rhodobacteraceae; genus Amaricoccus. Next base: position 62,285 of record CAZNSP010000018.1, on the reverse strand, counting down.
AGGCCTATACCCGCCTCGCTTATGGTGATTTCGCCGGCTTCCTGATCGCCTGGGGCTACTGGATCTCGATCTGGGCCTCGCTGCCGGTCATCGCGATCGCCTTTGCCGGTGCCGTGATCGACATGTTCCCCGGGCTGCATAGCCGCACGATGGCGGTCGTGCTGACGCTCGTTGCGATCTGGACGGTGGTCCTTGTCAACCTGCGCGGCGTGAAGGCCGCCGGTATCTTCGCCGAGGTCACGACCTATTCCAAGCTGGTGCCCTTCGTCGCAATCTCCCTGATCGGGCTCTTCTACGTCGACCCCGCGAACTTCGTTCCCTTCGATCGCGAGAACACCCCGCTGCTGCCGGCCGCCGCGGCCCTCGCGCCGATCGCCATGTTCGCATTCCTGGGGCTCGAATCGGCAACGGTCCGCGCGGGCAGCGTCAACGAGCCGCGCAAGACCATTCCGCGCGCGACCGTGCTCGGCATCGGCATCGCCGCGCTCCTCTACATCTTCGGGACCATCTCGGTGATGGGGGTCGTGCCCAATACCGAACTCGTCACCTCGACCGCGCCGTTCTCCGATGCCGCGCGCATCATGTGGGGCCCGTGGGGCGCGACGATCGTGTCGCTGGCCGTGATCCTCTCCGCGATCGGGGCACTCAACGGGTGGACGCCGCTGATGGGTCAGGTGCCCATGGCGGCGGCGCAGGATCGTCTCTTCCCGGCGATCTTCGGCAGGCTGTCGAGCCGTGACGTGCCGGCGGCCGGCATCGTCCTGTCGGCAGTCTTCGCCACGATCCTCGTGCTCGTGCAGGCGGCCGGCACGCCGGGTTTCGCGGCGTTCTACAACCTTGTCGTCGGGCTGAGCACCATGGCGGCGGTCATTCCCTATGCGTTCTGTGCGCTCGCGACCGGCCTCATCGCCGCACAGGCGGCCGGCGGCGGGCATGCACCGCGCCTGACCATCATCGAGCTGGTTGCCTTTGTCTTCGCGATCTTCACGCTCTACGGCTGCGGCGCCGAGGCCGTCCTCTACGGGCTGATCCTGCTGGTGCTGGGCATTCCCGTCTACGTCTGGCAGCGCCGGCGGGTCATCATCGCCGGCGGCGGGGCATGACCTTGCAGGAACGAGCTTTCGCGCATGAGCCCCCGTCAACCGCGCCACTCTCCCCTCCAAGGGGCGCCATAGCCCTATTTGATCCGGAGAGCCATGCGGTCCGCATTCCCGTCGCAGGCGAGTTTCCTATGGAAGGGATCGCCGAGTCCTGATGCTTTCACCGCGGCGACGCCGGTGCTGCCGCGGGGCGAAGGCTTCAGCGGGAAGGGAGAGGCCCCGCACGGCTTTCCCGGGGCTGGGCGTCCGGCTCTGCAATGCGGAGGGCCGCACGCCCCTCCAGTTCGGCCATGAAGGCGCCGCGCAGCGCCTCGCCCTCGGGCCGGCCGGTGTGGGAGGCGTAGAAGCGCGAGACCAGCCACCAGTCATTTGTCCTGACCGCACGCATCCGGCCGAGCCCCTGCCAGAGCCTGCCGCGGTGTTCCGGCAGGAAGCCTACGTAGCGGCCCGAGAGGACGAGGATCTCCTGCGCCTCCATGCTGCCGACGGTCGCGCGCGCCGTTACGCGACCGAGGCGATAGGTATCGTCGAAATGCATGTAGCTGCGGACCGAGAAGGCGGCCTTGACGAAGTCGGCATGTGTCAGGTCGCGGTCGGGGCGGTCGAACCAGGGGTGGTCGCGGCCGCAGTAGAGGTGATGCGTCTCGGCGGCGAGCTCGCGGTAGACGAGGCCCGGCATCGGCTGGAGCGAGCCGCCCACGACGATGTCGCGGTTTCCCTTGAGAAGGCTGTTCTGGAGCCCCGCCGGCGTGTCGGTCTCGAGCTCGATCAGCGCCTCGGGATGGCGCTCGGAGAAGCGGCCGAGTGCCCCGGGCAGGTCCAGCGCCTCGAAGGTCGTCACGCAGTCGATCACGCCGATACGCAGCTTCGCCGTCTGGCGGCGGTGGACCCGGTCCATGGTCGCCTCGAAGCGCTCGAGGTTGCGCAGGAGGTCCTGCGCGGCGGCATAGGTGTCCTGTCCGGCGGGGGTGAGGCGGAAGCCGCCGCGGCCCCGGTCGCAGAGCCGGGAGCCTAGCTTGGCCTCGAGCGCGGCGAGATGGGTCGAGAGCGTGGACTGCGCCATGTTGAGCGCGATCTGCGCCCCCTGGAAGCCGTTGCAGTCCACGATCGTGCAGAAGATCCGGATCAACCGGAGGTCGATGTCCGACAGGCGGCGCATGCCGTGCCCCGTTCAGTTCGAGGATTCTCGATGCAGTCGGCCGAAAGTCCATGATTCCTCGGCGGCCTGCAAGGGTGTTAGGCTTTCCAATCTCCGTGTTACATCGAAGGGGCCTGACAGATGCTTCGCCGCTCCCTCCTCGCCACCGCCGCGATTCTCCTCGCCCTGCCGGCCGCGGCACAGGACAACACGATCCGCATCCTCGCCCCGACCTGGGTGGGCTTCGCGCCCGCCCTCGTGGCCCAGGACCTCGGCTGCTACGAGGAGGAGGGGGTCACGCTCGACTTCCGATTCGAGGACGACCGGGCCAACGTGATGGCGGCGATGGAGCGGGGCGACATCGACGCCGACATGCGCACCGTGGGCGAGCACCAGGGCCGCCCGCGCGTGCCGGAGACGCCCGGCACGATCATCGGGACCATCGACGTGTCGGTCGGGGGCGACGGGGTGATCGTGGACGGGTCCATCGAGACGGTCGCGGACCTTGAGGGCAAGACCATCGCCATCGAGCCGAACATTCCGGCGCGACTGCTGCTGCAGATGGAACTCGCCAAGGTCGGGCTGTCGATCGGCGACGTGGAACTGCGCGAGATCGCGACGGCGGACACGATCGCGGTCTTTTCCGACCGGTCGATCGCCGCGGTCGGCACCTACGAGCCGTTCCTCGGCCAGGCGGTGCAGATCGTCACGGACCGCAATCCCCGCGTGCTCGTCTCCTCGCGTGAGGAGCCGGACATCATCGTCGACATCATCACCGCCCGCGATGCGTCGCTGGAGGGCAACCCGGGCAAGTTCGAGAGCCTCCTGCGCTGCATCTACCGCGCCGTGGACTTCCAGCGCGCGAACCCGGGCGAGTTCTCGGAGCTCGCCGCGCCCTATTACGGGCTGACGCCCGCGGACGTGACCGAGATCATCGAGACCTCGCTCGCCTACACGACCTACGAGGAGGCGGTCGAGTTCCTCGGGGTCGAGGGCGGGACCGGCCGGCTGCATGAGGTCTTCGACCAGGTCATGCAGCTCAACCTCGAGTTCGGCGCGGCGGACACGATGCTTACGGCGGCGGAGGAGATCGACAATTCGCTGCTGGGCGGTCTCTTCGACGGCCACGCACGCTGACGGGCGGCCATGCCGCGCGCCAAGGCGATCATCGGAACGGCCAGCACGCTGGCGCTTCTGCTCGCGTGGGAACTGGTGTCGCGCGGCGGGTTCGTGTCGGAGCGCTTCCTGCCCGCGCCCTCGACGGTGCTGGCGACACTCTGGACGATGATCTTCGAGCGGGACCTGCTCTACCACGCCGGGGTGTCGACCCTGCGCGTCTGGGCTGCCTTCCTGATCGCCGCGGCGATGGCCGTGCCGATCGGGATCCTGATGGGATCGTTCCGCTGGGTAGGCGCGGCGCTCGAGCCGGTGGTGGACTTCATCCGCTACCTGCCGGTCCCGGCGCTGGTGCCGCTCTCGATCATCTGGTTCGGGGTGGGGGAGGGGACGAAGATCTTCCTGCTCTGGCTGGGGACCTTCTTCCAGCTCGTCCTGCTGGTGGCCGACGACGTGCGCCGCGTGCCGCAGGAATACCACGAAACCGCGATGACCGTGGGGGCGCCCGGCTGGCGGCGACTCACGGACGTTTCACTGCCCGCGATGCTGCCGACGCTGGTCGACAACATGCGGATCACCCTCGGCTGGTGCTGGACCTATCTGATCATCGCCGAGATCGTGGCGGCCAACAGCGGGCTCGGCTTCGTCATCTGGCAGGCGCGGCGCTTCTTCCAGACGCCGGAGGTCATGGCGGGGGTCGTGACGATCGGGATCATCGGGCTCCTGACCGACCAGGTGATCCGCGCGCTGCACCGCCGCTGGTTCGGGTACCTGGTGCGATGATCTATCTGGTCTTCGACAGCGTGACGAAACGGTATGGCGCTACGGAGGTGGTGGCACCCTTCGACCTGAAGGTGGCGGAGGGCGAGATGGTCGTCTTCCTCGGGCCTTCGGGCTGCGGAAAGACGACGCTGATGCGGATGGTGGGCGGGCTGGAGGCGCCGAGCTCGGGGCGCATCCTGCTGCGCGGCGAGCCACTGACGCGGCCCGACCGGCGGCGGGGGATGGTGTTCCAGTCCTATTCGGCGTTCCCCTGGCTGACGGTGGCGGGAAACGTCGCCTACGGGATGCGCTACCGCAGCGACCTGACGGCGGCCGAGAAGGCGGAGCGCGTTGCCCATTTCCTCGCGCTCGTGGGACTCACCGATTTTCGGGACAGCTGGCCGAATCGCATCTCGGGGGGCATGCGCCAGCGGGTCGCGATCGCGCGCACGCTCGCCGCCGGGTCGGAGATCCTGCTGATGGACGAGCCGTTCGGTGCGCTCGACGCCCAGCGGCGCGAGTTCCTGCAACTGGAGCTTCGGCGCATCCAGCTCGAGGAGGGCAAGACCGTGGTCTTCGTGACCCACGACGTGGAGGAGGCGGCCTTCCTCGCCGACCGGGTGATCGTCTTCACCCGCCGGCCGGCGCGGATCCTCGCCGAGGTGGACGTGACCTCCCGGCTCGGCATCGAGCGGACACTGGACCTGAGGGAGAGCCCGCAGTTCTTCGCGCTGCGCAACGAGCTTCTGCACCATGTCCGGTCGACGGCGGCCGAGGAGGAGGGGGCGTGAGCGGCCTCGACGGGCAGCGGGTGCTGGTGACGGGTGCGAGCCGGGGCATCGGGCTCGGCGTCGCGCGGGCCTTCGTGGCGGCGGGGTCGACGGTCTGGACGCTCGCCGAGGACGAGGCGGTGCAGGACGCCGCGCGCGGAATCGGGGCGACCGGGCTGCGGGCGGACGTGACCGATCCGGGGGCGGTCGCGGCGGCGCTGGCGCGGACCGGGCCGCTCGACGTGCTGGTGAACAACGCGGGCCTCGAGCGGATCACGCCGGCCGACGACGGCTCGCCCGAGGCGGTGGCGCTTTTCCGGCGGATCCTCGACATCAACGTGACCGGCATGGCGATCGTGACGGCACAGGCGCTGGGGGCGATGGGCGCGGGCGGGCGGATCGTCAACACCGCGTCGATCTGGGGCCGGGTCGGCGAGCCGCTCTTCGGCGCCTATGTGGCCTCGAAACATGCGGTGATCGGGCTGACCAAGACCTGGGCGAAGGAGCTGGGGCCGCGCGGCATCCGGGTGAACGCGGTGGCGCCGGGCTGGGTGCGGACGGAGGCCGCGGTGCGCTCGGCCCGCGTGCTGGCTGCGCGCACGGGCCTGTCGGAGGGCGAGATCATCGCCGGGGTCGAGGCGGCGCAGCCGCTCGGCGGCGGGTTGATGGAACCCGAGGACATCGCGGGCGCCTACCTGTTCCTCGGCTCGGCGGCCTCGGCCAACATCACCGGCCAGACGCTGGGGATCGATCGCGGCGAGGTGCCGTGGTGAGGGTGGCGGTGGTGACCGGTGCGGCCCGGGGGATCGGGGCGGCGACCTGTGCCGCGCTGCGGGCCGACGGATTCTCGGTGCTGGGCCTCGACCGATCCGGTGCCGAACTGATCGCCGACGTCACCGACCCCGCCTCGGTCGCCGCGGCGCTGGCCGACGTGCCGCGGATCGACGTGCTGGTGAACAACGCCGGCGTGCTGATCGAGGGGCCGCTCGCCACCATGCCGCTCGCCGATTTCGACCGGCAGGTCGCGGTGAACCTGCGCGGCCCCTTCGTCGTGACGCAGGCCGCGCTGCCGAAGATCCCCAAGGGCGGGCGGATCATCAACCTGGCCTCCGAACTCGGCTATCTGGGGCGGGCCGGCGCCTCGGCCTATGCCGCGACCAAGGGCGGCATCCTGGCGCTGACCCGGTCCTGGGCGCGGGAGCTTGCGCCGGACATCCTCGTCAATGCCGTGGCCCCCGGACCGGTGGACACGCCGCTGCTCGGCTGGGAGGCGATGACCCCCGACCAGCAGGCGCTCGAGACGCTGAACCCGCTCGGCCGAATCGGCCGGCCGGAAGAGATCGCCGCGGTCATCGCCTTCCTCGCCTCTGACCGCGCAAGTTTCGTCACCGGACAATGCTTCTCCGCCGACGGCGGGGCGGCCATGCACTGAAGGACCCTGCCCATGCTTCTCCACCCGCTCCCCTGGCCCGACGGCAAGCGGCTCGCCGCCTCGATCACCTTCGACGTCGATGCCGACAGCCTGATCCGCAATGCCCGGCCCGAGGACGGGCACCTGCGCCTCGCCCCGGTCTCGATGGGCCGCTACGGACCGACCGTCGCCGTGCCGCGCATCCTCGCGACCTATCGCCGCTGGGGGATCACCCAGACCTTCTTCATGCCGGCCTGGGTGATGGAGACCTATCCCGCGACCGTCGAGATGATCCTGAAGGACGGGCACGAGATCGGGCACCATTCCTGGCGCCACGAGGACCCGATGGGCCATTCCGACGACCGCGAGGCCGAGCTGTTCCACCGGGCGCTCGAGACGCATGTCCGCATGACGGGCCGGAAGCCCCGGGGCTATCGCGCGCCGGTCTACAACGCGACCCCCGGGGTGATCGGGCGCCTGATCGGGGAGGGCTTCCTCTACGACAGCTCGCTCATGGCCGACGACCTGCCGTATCTGTTGCAGGCGCCGGAGGGCGAGCTGATCGAGATCCCGCCGCACTGGGGCGCGGACGACTGGCCGCCCTTCGCGCATTTCGAGGAGATCGGCTACCTGATGCCGGTGCGCGCGCCTTCGGACGGCATCCGCGCCTTCGTCGAGGAGTTCGAGGCCGCCCATGCGGTGGGCGGTTTCTGGATGCCGGTGCTGCACCCGTTCCTGACGGGCCGCCTCGCGCGGTGGGCGGCGCTGGAGCACTGGCTCGACGGCGTGCTCGACCGGGGCGATGTGTGGATCGCGCCGATGGAGGCGATCGCGCGGCACGCCATGGCGCACCGTGAGCTTCTGCGCACCGATCCTGTCACGGGAGAGCCGGCATGATCCCGGTGGATACCGCCTATCTTCCGGTCTCCGCGCTCGAGGTGCCGCGCTTTGCCGGGGTCGCCACCATGATGCGCCTGCCGCAGCGCACGGCGGAGGCCGCCGGGGGCGCGGAGATCGGCTTCCTCGGCGTGCCCTGGGACGGGGGCACGACGAACCGCCCCGGCGCCCGCCACGGGCCGCGGGCGGTGCGCGAGGCCTCGACCATGATCCGCATGGTCAATCAGGCGACGCGGATCGCGCCGTTCCACACCGCGCGTGCGGCCGATTTCGGGGATGCCGCGGCGAACCTGACGGACATCGGCCAGACGCTTTCGCTGGTGGAAGACCAGTTCGCGGCGCTCCGCGCCTCGGGCGTGACGCCGCTGATGGTCGGCGGCGACCATCTCCTCAGCCTGCCGGTGCTGCGCGCGATGGCCAAGGACGGGCCGCTCGGCTTCGTGCATTTCGACGCGCATACCGATCTCTTCGACGGCTATTTCGGCGGGCAGCGCTACACCCATGGCACGCCGTTCCGCCGCGCGGTCGAGGAGGGGCTGCTCGATCCGGCGCGGATGATCCAGATCGGCATCCGGGGCACCACCTACGACGGCGAGGACCGCGCCTTCGCCGCGGCGAACGGGATCCGGATCGTCGCGATCGAGGAGTTCCGGGCCCGCGGCGTGGCGGAGGTGATGGCCGAGGCGCGGGAGATCCTCGGCCGCGGCCCGACGTATCTCTCCTTCGACATCGACGGAATCGACCCCGCGCTCGCGCCCGGAACCGGGACGCCGGAGATCGGGGGCTTCACCACCTTCGAGGCGCAGGCGATGGTCCGCGGGCTCGACGGCGTCGACATCGTGGCGGGCGACCTGGTGGAGGTCTCGCCCCCCTTCGACCCCTCGGGCGTCACCGCCTGGATCGGCGCCTCGATCCTCTTCGAGATCCTCTGCGTCACCGCCACCGCCGTCGCCCGCCGCAAGGGGCGGGACGCGGTCCTGTGCGAGAACCTTCCGGTCACGGGGTACTGATCATGTCCCACGGATACGAGTCCGGCCGGCTGAACCTGCCCTTCGTTGGCATCTCGACCTTCGGCAAGTCGCCTTACCAGCCCGACTGGGGTGCGATCGACGCCGACGTGGCGATCCTCGGCGCGCCGTTCGACTTCGGCACGCAATGGCGGGCGGGCGCCCGGTTCGGGCCGCGGGCGGTGCGCGAGGCCTCGACGCTCTTCAGTTTCGGCCACGCCGGCGCCTATGACCACGAGGACGACGTGACCTATCTCGAGGGCGTTCGGATGGTCGACATCGGCGATGCCGACATCGTTCACACCGACACGGTCACGAGCCACGCGAACATCGAGGCCGGGGTGCGGGCGATCCTCGCCGCCGGCGCGCTGCCCGTGGTGATCGGCGGCGACCATTCGGTCAACATCCCCTGCATCCGCGCCTTCGACGGGCAGGGGCCGATCCACATCGTGCAGATCGACGCGCATCTCGACTTCGTGGACGAACGCCACGGGGTGCGCTTCGGCCACGGCAATCCGATGCGCCGGGCGGCGGAGCAGGCCCATGTCGCCGGCCTGTCGCAGTTCGGCATCCGCAACGTCTCCTCCACCGCGCGGGAAGGCTACGAGGCGGCGCGGGCGATGGGGTCGGACATCCTTTCGGTGCGCCAGATCCGGACGCTCGGCGTGGCGGCGACGCTCGCCCGCATTCCGGAAGGGGCGCGCTACTATGTGACGATCGACATCGACGGCTTCGACCCCTCGATCGCGCCGGGAACGGGCACGCCGTCGCACGGCGGGTTCCTCTACTACGAGGTGCTGGAACTGCTCGCAGGCCTCGCGAAGCGCGGGACGGTGGTCGGCATCGACCTCGTCGAGGTCGCCCCGGACTACGACCACACCGGGACCACCGCGATCCTCGCCGCGCAGGTCCTGCTGAACTTCATCGGCAGGATCATGCACGCGAGGGCTTGAGAGCGCGCGAAGGGGACGTCCGATCAGGAGAATCTCGTAGGGAGCAGACCCGGACTCCGCGAGAAGTTGACTTTGACAGGCGAGGAAGCATCCGTCCTTTCGGATACGGCCATCTGGGCGAGCGTTTCTGGGGCAGGTGACTGAAACAAGAGGAGGCGCCTCCGGTCGGGGGACGGGAAAGGGCGTCCGGGACTGAGAGCAGGCGACGTGCAGGCCCCGGGGCGGCGTGCGGGGATCGAGCCCCCCGCCCGCCGCCCCGATTTCTGGGACCCCGCAAACCGGGTTCGACCGGGGCCCTGAAGCGGCTGACGTGACGCTCGATCCTTGCCGCGTCCGGGCCAGGCGCAATCAGGAAGTCGCGGCACTTGCTCCGCTTCCCGATCCCGAAGGCATTCCGGGGACCGCGCTCGATCCACGCGAACAGGGTCGGCATATCGATGCCCACCACCGGCCGATCTGGTCGCTCTCCGCCGACCATGCCGAGCGCCGCCTCGACTTCCTCCGGCCAAGTGCCGGGGGCGGTTCGTTCCTCGTCCTGTCGCGGCGTCCGCCTCCCGAACGGCCTGCGCTGTTCGAGCCTCCCGAGGTCAAGACCTTCGCTCCGGCCCTCACTGCGGGCGATCGGCTGACCTTCGCACTCCCGGCCGACGCGACGCGAGACCGTGAAGGCGGTCCCCGCATCGATCCACGCCATCTCGACATCGGACCGGAACCAGGCGCGACTGAAAGTCGCCCAAGACACCGGATAGGCGTGCAGGCCCGGTCAGGGCCTCGCAGTCCCCTTGGGACGCGCGACGTCGTTGCTTCCCTCGGCTTCCGGGCCCAGGCCGTAGCTCATGCGTTCCATCTGCGCGATGACGCGTGCCATCTCGGCCTCGTCGAGCACCGGCGGCTCGCCCAGCGGCAGGGCCTGGACGTAGATCCGCGACAGGGTCTCGACCTCGGTCGCGAGCCAGAGCGCCTTCTCCATCGTCCGGCCGAGCGAGATCTGGCCATGCTGGCCGAGAAGGCAGGCGGTGCGCCCTTCGAGCGCGCGGAGTGCTGCGTCGGAGAGCTCCTGCGTGCCGAAGGTCGCGTACTCGGCGCACCGGATCGTCGATCCGCCCGCAATCCCCACCATGTAGTGAAAGGCCGGGATCGGCCGGTGGTGGCAGGCGAGCGTCGTGGCATAGACCGAATGGCAGTGCAGCACGACGTCGATATCCGGCCGGTTCTTCAGGATGTCGCGGTGGAAGCGCCATTCCGACGAGGGGCGGCGTCCCTCGTACGTGCCGTCGAAGTCCATCGCGACGATATCCTCGGGCACCATGTCCTCGTAGGGCAGCGAGGAGGGGGTGATCAGGAACCCCGCCTCGGTCCGCACCGAAAGGTTGCCCGACGTGCCCTGATTGAGGCCCGAGGCGTTCATCCTGCGGCAGGTGTCGATCATCTGCCGGCGCAGGTCGATGTGGTTCATGAAATCTGTCCTTCGGCTGTGGCGCGCCATGCGGCGGCGTATCGGTCGAGCCCCGGCAGGGGCGGCAACGGGGCAGGGGTGGCGAGTGCGATGGCGGCGGGGCCGGCGCGGCGCGCATGGCCGGCGAGGAGTGCTGCACCCGCCGCCACGCCGTTGGGGTCCTGAGAAACCTGTGTCGGTCGTCCGGGCCGCAGCGCCGCCACCAGCGGAGCGTAGAGCGGGTCCTGAAGGAATGTCCCGTCGAGGATCAGCCTCTCGCCGCCGCCGAGCGCCTCGGCGCAGGTGACGGTGAGGAGCGCCGCGTAGAGCACGGCCAGCGCGGTGCGCTCGGCCTGCGATTCCGGCGGCGGTCCCGCGATCCGTCCCCGCCCGGCGCTGCCGGGGAACTGGCCCTCGTTGCCGCCGAAGCTCGGCAGCGCCATAGCGCCGCGCGCGACGATCCGGGCGAGCGCCCCCGGGTCGGCCCGCGCGCCCTTCCAGTCGGGCCCCGCAACCGCACTGAATTCCCGCCCGCCCATCGAGAGGGCGCCGCCCACGGGCGCGCCTTCCATGTCGGCATTGATCGTCATGCCGCGCGCCTCGCTCAGCCGCGCGACCGGCGCCTCCCGCGACATCGCGACGATCCACGTCCCGGTGGACACCAGCGTGAAACCGGCAAGGCCCGAAGCGCGGTAGCGGTAGAAATTCGCGGAACTGTCGTGCGCCCCGGTCAGCACGGCCAGCCCGTCCGGCAGGCCGTACCGCTCGCGGAGCGCCTTGCGCACGGTGCCGAGCGTCTCCCAGGCCGGGCGAAACGGCGGGATCAGCCGCGCCCATCCGTGCCGTCCGACGATCGGGGCGAACCGCCCGAGGGGGACGTTCCAGAGATGCGACTGCGCGCCCATAGCGGAGAATTCCGAAGCCGCGACGCCGCTCAGCCACCAGGCCCAGTACTGCGCGACGTTGAGGTAATGCGCGGCACCGGCCACCGACCCGGGCTCCTCGGCCTGCATCCGGAAGAGCTGCCGCGCCGCGTGCGTCGAGGCCATCATGACCGCGCTGCCGCGATCCTCGAACGTGCCGGCCTCGGCGCGGTAGGCCGCGTCGAGCTCGGACGGAAAGGCGTCCTCGTAGTCGATCATCGGCAGCGCCGTGCCCGTGCCGCCCGCATCGGGATCGGCCAGCGTCAGGACCCCGCCCGAACCGTGCCCGACGGGCACCACCACGCGCAGCGGATGGCGGCGGGCGAGCTCCGCGAGCGTCGTGCCGACCCACGGGGCGAGGGCGACCAGATCGTGATGCCGCCACGGCGGGCGCGGACGCACCGCATTGGCGGTCGTCACGGATTCGAGAACCGCGCCGTCGCGGTCCGTCACGCACAGCTTCAGATTGGTCTTCCCGATGTCGAGAACCGCGATCTCGCCCGGACCGCTCATGCGCCTTGCCGGATCACGAAGTCGGCCGCCGCGCTGCCGTCGCGGACCATCCGGCCGTTCGGAATGTCGTTGCCGTCGACCTTCGCCGCGATCTCCTCGGCCGAGAGGCCGTAACCCTGCCAGCGCCCGATCAGCCGGGCGCGCAGGACCGGCTCGGGCACGTCGATCATCACCGTGACGTCGAATGCGGCAAGCAGGCTGTCCCACGGCGGGCGCGTCAGGATGAGGTAGTTCCCCTCGGCGACGATGATCCGCACCGACCGCGGTATCAGCCGCGCGCCCGCCCGCGCGATCTCGATGTCCCGGTCGAAGACGGGGACGGCCACGGCCTCCTCGTCCCGCGCCCGGAGCCGCGCCAGCGTGTGCCGGAGCCCGCCGACGTCGAACGTCTCGGGCGCGCCCTTGCGGGGGCGCAGCCCGGCGGGGACGAGATGAAGGTCGTCGTAGTGATAGCCGTCCATGGGCAGAAGCGCCGCGGACCCGGCCTCGCGCGCGTTAAGGGCATGAAGCAGCGCCTCGGCAAGGGTCGACTTGCCCGAGCCCGGCGCGCCGGCAACCGCGCAGATCACCCGCCTGCCGGGGTCGAACCCCGACAGATGGCCGGCCAGCGCCTCGGTCGTGGTCTCGATCATGCCAGCCTGTATTGCGCCGCCTTGTTTCGCAGGAAGGGCAGACCCTTGTCCATCACCTCCTCGAAGGAGTTCGCCACGGGCCGCCATATCGCCAGACCATAGGCGATCTCGGGCATCATGTTGATGAAGCTCTCCATCGCGAGCCCGCCCTTGAACCCGATGGCGGCGAGCGCGGCGAAGATCTCGTCCCAGTCGCAGGTGCCCTCGCCCGGCGTGCCCCGGTCGCTTTCGGAGAGGTGGATGTAGCGCAGGTGATCCCGGGCATCGAGGATGCCGTTGGCCGCGCCCTTCTCCTCGATGTTCATGTGATAGGTGTCGAGATGGATGAACATGTTGTCCGCGCCGATCCTCTCGATCATGTCGCGGGCCTGCCAGCCGGTGTTGAGCAGATGCGTCTCGTAGCGGTTCACCGGCTCGATCCCGAGGAGGATGCCGCGCGATTTCGCGTGCTTGGCCGCCGCCCCGAGCGCGCGGGCGATGTTGTCGTATTCGCCTTGCGTCGGCGGCACGCCCGTCCGTTCGCCGATGCCGCCGTAGGTCACGCCCGACAGCGCCTCGGCCCCCATCTCGGCCGTCTTGTCGATGGCGTCCTTCAGGTGCTCGATCGCTCCCTCTGGGTTCACCGAGGCCCACTTGTCCTGCGGCAGGCCGAGCGAACAGACCGCCCGCATCCCGTGTTTCTCCAGCAGCGCGCGGGTATGCGGCGCATCGACGATCGCGGTGTTGAGGAGCGCGATCTCGATGAAGTCCATCTTGTAGGCCGCCGCCGCGGGGATCGTGCGCTCCGCCCCGGCGCGGTCCCAGTGCATCGTCCACATGCTCGTATGTACGCCAAAGCCTTGCATCGGTCCTACTGTCCCCTCTTCTGTCTGCCTTGCCAACGGATCGCCGCATAGCGCAGCGCCATCACACCGATGAGGAAAAGCCCCCAGACGGCGGTCGAAAGATGCTGGTTCGCCCCGATCAGGTTCAGCCCCGAACTCAGCGCCTGCAGGATCATCAGCGCGACGACCACCGGCAGCACCCGGCCGAAGCCGCCGAACGGGTCGATCCCGCCGAGAAAGCAGGCGAGGACCGTGACCAGCAGCAGCGCCTCGCCATGGCCCACCCGCACCGAGTTGAAGCTCGCCGCCATCAGGATGCCGGCCACCGCGCAGATCACGCCCGAGATCGTGTAGATGAGCGTCAGCGTCCGCCGCGTATGAAGTCCCGAATACTCGGACGCCTCGATGTTCGAGCCGATCATGTAGACCGAGAACCCGTGCCGCGTCCGCTTCAGCATGACGTGCCAGACCAGCGCTGCGAACAGGAAGACGAGCATCGGGACGGGCACCCCGAAAAGGCTGCCGTGACCGAGCACGTTCATGTAGGCGGGAAAGCCCGAGATGTCGCCGCCACGGGTCAGGAACTCGCCGAGGCCCCGCAGGAAGATCATCATCGCCAGCGAGACGAGAATCGGATGCACGCCGACATAGGCCACGACCGCGCCCATCACCGCGCCCGAAAGCGCGCCCACGAGCATCGCGAGGATCGAGCCGAGCACGAAGGCCCCGAAACCCGCCTCGGGCCCCCCGAACTGGATCAGCACCCAGGCAAGGGTCAGGCCCGATATGTTGGCCTGGTAGATGATCGCGAGGTTCAGCCCCCCCGACAGGATGGGGACGAGCATCGCGAGCGTCAGGAGCCCGAGCACCGGCAGCTGGAACGCCATGGACCGCAGGTTCGCGCCCGTCAGGAAGAGCGGCGTGGCCAGCGAAAAGCCCGCGACCACGAGCAGGAGAAACGCCGCGAGCGGCAGCGTCTCGGCCCCGAGCCGGGCATTCAGTCGCTCCCAGGCCGTCATGCGACACCTGCCTTCGGACGCCGCTGCGTCCGCCGTGCGAAGCTGAGGCTCGAAGACGAGATCGCGATGAGGATCGCCGCGCCGATGATCATCTGGAAGGCGAAGGGCGACACGCCGAGCAGGTTGAGCCCGTTCTGGGTGATCGCCACGAACATCACCCCGAGGATGCAGCCGAGCACCGTTCCCCGGCCGCCGCCGAGACGCGCCCCGCCGAGGACGACCGCCGCGAGAACGTAGAGCTCGCGCCCGTAGAGTGCGTTCGGCACCACTTCCTGCGCGATGTTCACCTGCATCAGGCCGCCGATGCCCGCCATCAGGCCCATCCAGCCGAAGGCGAGGCACTGCATCAGCCAGATGTTGACGCCGGCCCGCCGCGCGCCCTCGGGATTGTCGCCGAAGGCGTAGAGCTGGCGCCCCAGCGTCGTCAGCCGGATCAGGACCCAGGTCGCCAGCACGCAGACGACCATCACCGCGACGGCGAGGTTCAGCTCGGACCACGTGCCGTTCGGCGCCTGGTACTCGAAGATGAAGATTCGCTCGGTCCACCACTCGGGCAGGTTGAAGATGTTCCGCCCGCGCGTGAAGTACATCAGCAGCCCGAAGTAGGCATTGAAGGTCGCGATCGTGATGACGATCGAGATCACCCGGAAGCCATGGATCAGCAGCGCGTTGATCAGCCCGAGGCCGATCCCGAGGCCCCCCGCGATCACGAAGCCCAGGAACCAGTTCCCGCCCCCGATGCTCATGAAGATCTGCGCGGCGACATACTGCACCACCGAGGCGGCCACCGCGAAGGAGATGTCGATCCCGCCCGCGATCAGGACGACGAGGAGGCCCACGGCCCAGATCAGGTTGACCGCGTTGTTGTTCAGCAGCGACGTCAGGTTCCCCATCGTCAGGAATGTGTCGGTCGCGAGCGACAGGCCGACGATCATGGCGATCAGCACGACGCTGAGCCGCGCCTCGACCGGATGGTCGCGAAAGAACTTACCCATAGATCTGCGCTTCCAGCTCGGCCACCGCGGTGACGCGCGGATCGTGTTCGCCCACGATCCGCCCGTCGGCCATGTGCAGCACGCGGTCGGCGTTGAACATCACTTCGGTCACCTCGTCGGAGATGAGCAGGATCGCGAGGCCCTCGTCCGCGAGCTTCCGCACGATGCGGAAGATGCCCGCGCGGGCGCCCACGTCGACGCCCACCGTCGGGCTGTCGAGGATCAGGAGCCGCGGCCCCGTCGCGAGCCACTTGGCCAGCACCACGCGCTGCTGGTTGCCGCCCGAAAGGGTCGAGACGGGATCCTCGGGGCGGCCGATCTTGATGGCGAGCTCCGCGATCCAGTGTCGCACGAGATCATCCTGCCGCGACGGCGACAGCAGCCCGAACCCGCCGAGGATGCGGTCGAGCACCGAGATCGCGGTGTTGTCGGCGATGGACTGCGGCTGGATCAGCCCGAGCGCGAGGCGATCCTCGCTGACATAGGCGACGCCCGCATCGATGGCGTCGCGGATCGAGCCGAACCGCACGGCGCGCCCTTCGAGGCGCATGGTCCCCGCGTCCGGGCGCCGCATGCCCGTCAGCGTCAGCGCAAGCTCGGTCCGGCCCGCGCCGATCAGGCCGGTCAGGCCGAGGACCTCGCCCTTCCGGATGGTGAGGCTCACGTCCTCGAACTCGCCCCGCCGGGTGAGGCCCTCGACCTCGAGCACCGGCGCAGCACCCGAGCGGTCCTGCGCCCTGACGGCATGTTCGTGCGTGGTGCCGGTCATCAGCTCGCCCAGCCGCACCTGCGTCATGCCCTTGGTGGGATAGACCCCGACGAGCCGGCCGTCGCGGATCACGGTCACGCGCTCGGCCACCTCGATGACCTCCGCGAGGCGATGGCTGACGAAGACGACGGCAATTCCCTGGGACGACAGGGCGCGCACGACATCGAGCAGGGCATCCGTCTCGCTCTGCGTGAGCGATGCCGTCGGCTCGTCCATGAAGACGAGCCGCGCATCCCCCATGAGCGCGCGGGCGATGGCCACGACCTGCCGCTGCGCGATGGGCAGGCTGTTGAGCCGCGCGTCGAGGTCGAGTTCGACGCCCAGCCGGTCCAGAACTGCCTGCACCCGTTCCTTGTAGCGCGACTGCAGCGCGAGGCGCGGAAGGACGCCCACCATCTCGTCGAAGGCGATGTTCTCCGCCACGGTCATGTGGGGAAAGAGCGCGAGGTCCTGCCAGATGACGGCGACGCCCATAGCACGCGCGCGCGCAGGGGAGATCGCGGCGATCTTCTCGCCGAAGAGTTCCAGCTCCGAGTCGGGGTCCGGGGTATAGACCCCGGTCACGATCTTGATGAGCGTGCTCTTGCCGCAGCCGTTCTCGCCCGCGAGGCAGTGCACCTCGCCACGGCGGACCTCGAAATCGACCGACTGGAGCGCCCGGACGCCGCCGAACGTCTTCGAGACGTTGCGGAGCCTGAGCGCCGGCGCCTGAGGGTTCGTCATTCCCGGCACGTCCTCGGGGAAGGCTGTCCAATAATCGCGACCGGGCGGCGATCTTCAGGAGCAGCCTGCATGGGATAGGGTCTCGGAAGGGCCGGGACCCGCACGGCCGCGGGTCCCGGGTTCGATCTTGGGGAAGCGGGGATCAGAGGCCCTTGGCCGCCAGTTCGTCCACCGTGTCCTTGTTGATCTCGAGCAGGTTGTCCGTGATGATGTTGCGGGTCTCGGCATCGGGGCTGACCACGCCCAGACCCTCGATCTCAGTGCCCTCGACGATCTCCTCGCCGTTGGCCACCATGTTGCCCAGCGTCACGAACACGCGGCCCGCCTCGGCCGGGTTCCACATGTAGCCGCCCGAGATGATGTCGTTCTTGAGCAGGCTCTGGCCCTGGCCGGGCGAGAACGGCCCCATGACGTGCACCTGCCCGCCGAGCCGGCGCTCCTCGATGGCGCGGCCGGCACCGATCGGACCCTGGCTGCCGAAGGCGAGGAAGCCGCGCAGGTCGGGGTTCGCCGCGATGAGGTCGAGCGCGGTCGAACGGCTGTCGTCGACGCTCTCCGCCACGCCGTAACGCTCGCCCACGAGCGTCAGCTTGTCGGCGCAGTTGTTGCCGATCCACTCGATCGCGGCATCCGCCCAGGCGTTGTGCAGCGGCACCGTCAGCGAGCCGACGAACACCGCATACTTGCCGGGCTCCTGAACCTTCTCGCAGAGGAGCTGCGCATGGGCCTCGCCGAAGCCGTCGGCCGAGGCGAGCTCGAAGTTCCAGTCGACGTTCTGCAGGCCCGGGCCCTCATGCGCGATGACCTTGATCCCCGCTTCCCGCGCCTTGGCGAGCACGGGCTCGAGCGCGGCCTCGTCGTTCGGCACGACGCCGATCACGTCCACGCCCTTGGCGATCAGGTCCTCGATGGCGCGCACCTGAAGCGCGGGGTCGGCCGAGGTCGGGCCGATCATCTCGGCGGTGACGCCGAGTTCGGCCGCGCGCTCGGTGATGCCGTCTTCCATCGCGTTGAACCACGGGATGCCGCCTATCTTCACGACGATCCCCATGGTGGTCTCTGCCATGGCGGCGCCACCCCAGCAGAGTGCTGCGACGCTCGTGGCGGCGAGAAGTCTCTTCATGATGTCCTCCCAAATGCGACCCGGGCACCGGACCGCGGCTCGTGTTGCCCGGCCCGCCCTTCTGCGGGGCGACCGGCGTGACCGACACTGCAAAAACCCTTGCTCAATCGATGCAGCAGAGATAGACCCGAACAAATATTTTCGTCAAGCGCCCTTTGCCGAAATTTGCAGTCCCACCGCCGCGATGAAGACCGGCCAGAAGAGCACCATCCACGACATCGCCCGGAAGGCCGGCGTGTCCTCTTCGGCCGTCAGCGCCGCGCTCAACGGAAGCTGGAAGAAGCGGCGCCTCAGCCAGGCCACCGTCGAGCGCATCCGCGAGGTCGCGCGGGAGGAGAACTATTCGGTCAACCTCCAGGCGCGCGGGCTTCGCAAGGCCCGCTCGGGTCTGGCCGGCATGGTGCTGCCCGACCACGAGAACCGCTATTTCGCCGAGCTGAGCCAGCATTTCGCGATCGAGGCGCACGCGCGCGGCTTCTGCCCCGCGATCGTCCACGCCGGGCGCGATGCGGCCGAGCAGCTGCGCTCGGTCGAAAGCCTGATCGCCTATGCGGTCGATCTGGTGGTGATCGCCGGCGCGTCGGACCCCGAAGCGCTCGCCCGGACCTGCCGGGATGCGAATCTGCCGCATGTCTTCGTCGACCATGCCTGTGCCGAAGCGCCTTCCGTCGTCTCCGACAACTTCGCGGGCGCCGCATCGCTCACGCGCCGGCTTCTGGCGGACATGGTGCCATCCGATCCGGCCGACCCCGCGACATGGCTCTACTTCCTCGGCGGCGAGGCGCGGCTTCCGGCCTCCTCCGAACGCATCCGCGGCTTCCGGCACGAGGCCCGCGCCTCCGGCGCGCTCTTCGACGAGGCCCAGATCATCGCCTGCGGCTACGACAGCGGGCGTGCCGAGGCCGCACTGCGCGGGCTGTATGACCGGCTCGGGCGGCTGCCGGCCGGCCTCTTCGTCAACTCGATCGACTGCTTCGAAGGCGTCGTCCGCTATCTCGGCAGCCTCACCGAGGAAGAGATCGCGGCCTGCGATTTCGGCTGCTTCGACTACGATCCCTTCGGCCAGCTCCTGCGCTTTCCGCTGCGCATGGTGCGCCAGCGCGCGGACCTCATCGTGGCCGAAGCCTACCGCCAGCTCGACGCCGGCCAACGCGGACCCGGGCTGATCCAGATCGCGCCGGACCAGCTTTGAGCGGCGCGGGGATGCCACACGCGCCGGGAAAGGTGGACACATGCGGGACGTGATCGTCGGCCTCGATGCCGGAACCTCGGTGATCAAGGCAGTCGCCTTCACCCTCGACGGGGCCGAGATCGCCGTCGCCGGCACGAAGAACACGCTCCACCTCGGCAGCGACGGCGCGGCGACGCAGGACATGGCGCGCTGCTGGCAGGACTGCGCCGCAACGCTGCGCGATCTCGTCGCCCAGGTCGATCCCGGACGGCACCGGATCGTCGCGCTCGGGGTCACGGGCCACGGCGACGGGACCTGGCTGGTCGACGGAACCGGCGCTCCCGTCGGCGAGGGGCTCACCTGGCTCGACAGCCGCGCGGCGGGCTGGGTCGCCTCCTATGCGGGCGGACAGGCCGACCGCATCCGCTTCGAGGCCACCGGCACCGGCATCACCGCCTGCCAGCAGGGCGCGCAACTGAACTGGCTGCGGCAGGCCATGCCCGAGGCGCTCGGGCGGGCCGCGACGGCCTTCCACTGCAAGGACTGGCTCTACCTGCAATTGACCGGCGTCCGGGCGACCGACCCGAGCGAGGCGAGCTTCACCTTCGGCAACTTCCGCACCCGCTCATACGACGACGCGGTCACGGACGCCCTCGGCCTCTCCGGCCTCCGGCGTCTCCTGCCGCCGATCGTCGACGGCGCGACGACGACCCATCCCCTCACCCGCGGGGCCGCGCAGGCCACCGGGCTCCCCGCCGGCCTGCCCGTGGCGCTCGGCTATCTCGACGCGACCTGCACCGCCCTCGGCTCGGGTGTGCACGAAGGGGGCAGGGGATACGGCTGCACCATCGTCGGATCGACCGGCGTCCACATGAAGAGCATGGCGGTCGGGGATGTCGACCTCGGCGGCGCGATGGGCGGATACGTCCTCGTCCTGCCCATGCCGGGCCGCGTGGCGCAGATGCAGACGAACATGTCCGGCACGCTGAACCTCGACTGGATCCTCGGCTTCGGGCGCGATCTCGTCGCGGACTGCGGCCATCCGCCGCCGGACCTTCTCGCCCGGCTCGAGGACTGGCTGGGCGAGACCGGCACCCTGCCGCCCGTCTATCACCCCTACATCTCGCGTTCGGGCGAACGCGGCCCCTTCGTCGACCCGCATGCTAGGGCGGGCTTTCTCGGCCTCGACACCGGACACGGCTTCGGCGACCTCGTCCGCGGCGTGGTCGAGGGCCTCGCGATGGCCGCGCGCGACTGCTACGGGGCCATGGGCGGCACGCCGCCCGAGGTGCGGCTGACCGGCGGCGCCGCCCGGTCCCGGGGCCTGCGCCGGATCATGGCGGATGTCCTCGGCGTGCCGGTGCGGCCCGCCCTGCGGCAGGAAGCCGGTGCCGCGGGCGCGGCGATGATCGCCTCGGTCGCGACCGGCGTCCATGCCGACATGGAGGCCTGCATCACCCGCTGGGTCAGCGCCGAACTCGGCACCCCCGACACGCCGGACCCCGCCCGCGTCCGGCAGCACGCGACCCGATACGAAGCCTACCGCGCCGCACGCATGATGCTGCCCCCGGTCTGGTCCGCTCTGGCCCGATCCGACGGGACACCTCCTCCCGGCGACTGACGGCACAGGCGCGGTCTTTCGTCAGCGGTTGAAGGAAAGACCGCCTTCCGCCCGTGGTCTCCCACGGCGACCGCATCATTGCCAGCCGACGCGGTCGTCAGCGTCGGTGTGGTTCCCTGCGGTGAAAGCGGCGGCGTTCCGGCCGCCGCTCCGTCGTGCATCGTGCAAGGCGCGCCCCGGCAGGGCGCGATCACGCGGCAAGGCCCCTGGCCGGCCGGGCGGTCTCCCATTCCAGCCCCCTGCGATAGCGGGCGGCGACGTGGCCGTCCTGCAGCGCGAAGAGATGCAGCCAGCCGTTGTCGAACAGCTGCCGCACGCCCTCGTGCCTGCGCAGGATCCCGGTCATCGCCTCGACCGGGGCTTCGACCATGACCGACAGCCGCAGCGCCTCGTGCGCCGGACGCTCGCCGTCATGCACGGTCTGGAGCGGCAGGCCGGGCCGCAACAGGCCGCCGTTGCCCTCGACGACGCCGATGCCGCCGACGACATTGTGGATCAGCTTGTTGCCGCCGCCGAAGTGCCGGGGCGCGACCGTCGAGCCGTAGTATTGCAGGCTGATCCAGCTGGCGACGACGACCGGCGCGGTCAGGATCAGTTCCAGCGTGGCGAAGCCCTGGTCGGCCTGCCAGTCGTAGCTGTGCAGGAAGGCCCGCCCCCGCAGGTCGCGCCCCGCCGTGGCGCTGCGGGGGGCGGCGATGAAGGCCGCGCAGCCGGCGAGGCCCCATTCGGGCCGCACCTCGGCCCAGTCGGAGGCGCGACGGCCGAGGTTTCCGGCCGTGGCGCCCGGCAGCCGCAGGGCGCGCTCCGCCCGGGCGAGGGCGCCGGCGGCGGCGAGCCGGGCCTCCGCCCGGGCGAGGTCGGCGGCATGATCCGGGGCAGGCGTGTCGCGGTAGAGCGTCACCCGGTCCGTCACCGTGTCGTGCAGCCCCGCGACGAAGAGCGTGTCGTCGGGCAGGCTCACCCCCAGGTCGGGCAGGGCCGCGCGCGTTTCCGGGTCGTTCAGCAGCGCGGCGAGCAGACGCGAGGAGACCTCGCCGGTCTGGCCGCAGCAGGCCCCGCAGTGATAGGCGCTCTCATGGGGGTTGTTGGTCACCTGCGCGCCGTGGCCGAGGAGCAGCACCAGCCGGGCGTGGCCCTCGGTCAGGCTCATCGCGCGCAGGACCGCAGCGGCGGTCTGCGCCTTCTCGGCGGCCGTCAGCCCGCCTTCGATCCGGGGAACCGGCCCGGGCGCCAGACCCTCGCCCCCGAGGCCGAGGGCATCGCGGACCAGCTTGCCGCCATAGACCGGGCCGGCCGCCTCGACGAAGGCGAAGGACGAGACGGCCGCCTGCCGGAACCGGCCCCAGGCGCGCCGCGCCCGGGCGCTGATCCGGGTCGCCGCCTCCACCGCGTCGTCGCCGTGGCTGGTCGAGACCAGCGCGGGGTTCAGGAGCGCGGGCAGATGGGCCTGAAGCTCGTCCGTCCCCGCCGGCCGGTGCGCGACCGGCAGGCCGAAGAAGCCGGCAAAGCCCAGCGTCTCGATCCCCTGGTCCTGCGCCTCGAGCGCCCGGCGCAGCACCTCGGAGCGCACGTCGATGCAGAAGGCGACCTGCAGCTGCGGCCGCCCGGCCCGCCCGGCGGGGCCGGTCATCAGATCGGCCAGCCGGCGCTGGTGCGCCCGTTCCGCCGCCTCCTGCAGGACGGCGTCCAGCGCCTGATCGGGCGTCGCCTCGACCGGGGCGGCATGGGTGGCGACGACGGCCTGCCAGTCGGCCGCGATGGCCGGGCAATGGGCCAGTAGCGCCTCCTCCCAGACCAGCCGGATCGCCAGCAGGTCGGTCAGGGTCGCATCGCTCCCGCCCGTCAGCTCCGCCTGCCACAGCAGCCAGCGCGCATGCATCGGCCAGCCGCCGAGGTCGACCAGCAGCCGGTGGAACGCCGTCTCCGCCGCCTCCGCCGTCAGGCCCAGCCGTTCGGCCGCGCGCAGGACGGCGCGGCTGGCGGTGTCCGGCGCCCCTGCCACATGGGCGCAGAAGCCGGTCAGGCCGGCGATCTCCGGCGTCAGGTCATGGGTGGCCCATTCCCGCCAGGCCGCGAAGGCGCCATGCCCCGGCCGCGGCGTCCAGAGAGCCTGGCCGCGGTCGAAATGCCCTGCGGCCCAGAGGCCGAAGCTGCGGGCGATCACGGCGGGCCAGTCGGTGCCCGTGGCCCCGGCGGCCAGTTCGGCCACCGTGGGCAGCGCCATCGGCGCGGGCGCGGGCTCGTGCATCGCCGCCTTGAGCGCGGCGAGATCCCGCGGCCTCACCGGCGCGGGGCAGGCGATCAGGGCAGCCTCGAGGTCGTCGTCGGTGATCTCGCCCGCCACGACCTTCGCGGCGAGCTCGGTGCGCGGCTGGGTCAGCGCGATGCCCGCCACCCGCGCGAGCCGGGCCGATGCCCGGGGCAGGTCCTCCTGCACCTGGCCGAGGAAGGGGTTCACGGCCACCGTCGCATCCAGCGGGAAGGCGGGCGGGACGGCGCGGGCGGCCGCCTCGGCGGCTTGCAGGAACTGCGAGGCGAGCGACGGGGCGATGCGGGAATGCTTCAGGAACATCTTGGCCTCCGAGGGTCAGGACTTGGACGCGGTCCGGAAACCGCCGATCATGCGGTCCAGAAGGGCGTTGAGATAAAGGCCGTTCGCGAGATGCACCCGCAGCCCGGCGGTCGAGGGGTGATGCGCCCAGAGCGGGAAGAGCGCCTGGGCAAAGGCGACGAGGCCGAAGGAGAGGACGGCGAGCACGATCAGCGCCCATTCCAGCGGACCGGCGACGGGGGCGGCGGGCAGCGCGGGGCCCCAGATGACCTCGGCCACGACGTGGAAGCCGAAATAGGCCAGCGCGGCGGCCAGCGAGGCGGCGACGGTGCGCCGCGTCAGGGTTCCGGGCGCGGCATCGGCCAGGCCCTGGGCGATCAGGTAGGACACGCCGAAGATCAGCATGGCGCCGAGGGCCAGCGCCTGCGGCGACTTCGCGTCCACGAGCGCGGTGAAGCCGGCGGCAACGGCGAGGTAAAGCACCAGCGCCAGCGCGAAGGACCGGGCCACGGCCGACAGGCCGGGCACGGCCACCGGGCCGGGCTTGCGGACGGCATTCACCGCCCGGACCGCCCCGCCCGACCCGAGGAAGGCATGCGCCTTGTAGAGCGAGTGGGCGACGATATGCAGCAGCGCCAGCGCCCAGAGGCCGAGCCCGCATTGCAGCAGCATGAATCCCATCTGCCCGACCGTCGACCAGGCCAGCGCCGTCTTGACCGCGCTCTGCGTCAGCATCACCAGCGCCCCGAACAGCGCCGTGAAGCCGCCGAGGAGGACGAGGGCCGCCATCGCCCCGGGGCTCTGCTGCACGAGGCCCGCCAGCATGATCAGCAGCACCCCGCCGGAGTTGATGATCCCCGCATGAAGCAGCGCCGAGACCGGGGTCGGGGCCTCCATCACTTCGGTCAGCCAGCCGTGCAGCGGGAAGGCGGCGGTCTTCAGCGCGGCGGCCAGGACCAGAAGGGCGACCGCGAGCTGCGCCGGTGCCGTCAGCGCCGGGGCCGCAGTCAGCGCGGCGATGTCGACGGTGCCGAGGCACTGCCACAACAGGACCGAAGCCAGGATCAGCGCGAGGTCGCCCGCGCCCCAGACCCGGATGAACTTGGCCGCCGCGCGCTGCGCCTCGGGCCGTTCGGGATAGAAGAGGAGCAGTTCCCGCAGGATCAGCCCGGTCGCCACGAAGGACAGGACGAGGACCGGCAGGCTCGCGGCCTGGACCAGGAGCAGCACGGCGGCGACGGCGGCCAGCGCCAGGGCATGGAACCGGCCCTCCCGCGCCTCGCCGTCGAGGTAGCGGCGCGCGTAGCGGGTGACGACCCAGCCGACGAAGGCCACGAGAAGCGCCATCGTCACGCTCATCGCATCGAGCCGCAGCAGCGCCATCCCGGCGAGCGAAAGGCTCTGCGGGCCGGTCAGCCAGAACTGGACCACGCCGACAAGCCCCAGCCCGACGGCCGCCAGCGCAGCGGCCTCGGCGAGCCGGGGCAGGTGGCCCGGGCGGCGGCCGGGGTTCAGCACGAGGGGGATGGCGGCGGCCATCAGAAGCACGGGAGCCAGGAAGGGCAGCGGCAGGGACATCGTCGCGGTCTCCTCTTCGGGATTGCGTCCGGCGATGTAGGGCTTGCACGGTTTCCAGAAAATTACATATATTCGGAGCTAACGTTCTATCATATCGAACAATGGCCCAGCTGAACCTCCATCACCTGCGACTGTTCCGGGCGGTCGCCAGCGACGGCACCCTGACCGGCGCCGCACGGGGTCTGAACCTGTCGCAATCGGCCCTGTCCACGCAACTCAGGGCGCTCGAGGCCTCGCTGGGGCAGGATCTGTTCGAGCGCCGGGGGAGGGGCCTCGTGCTGACCGAGGCGGGCCGCATCGCCCTCGACCATGCCGAAGCGATCTTCCGGACGGCCGACGATCTGACCGCGACCCTGCGCGAAACCGGCCGGACGCGCCGCGCCCTGCGGGTCGGCGCGCTCGCCACGCTGTCGCGCAACTTCCAGATGCAGTTCCTGCGGCCGCTGATCGGGCGGGCGGATGTCGAGGTGGTGCTCCGCTCCGGCTCGCAGGAAGAGCTGCTGCGCGGCCTCGAGGGGCTGGCGCTCGACGTGATCCTGACGAATGTCGCGCCGGCGCGGGATGCCACGAGCCACTGGCTGGTCCATCGGCTGGACGAGCAGCCCGTCAGCCTGATCGGGACGCGCGACCGCGTCGGCCCCGCGCCACCGCCGTTACGCGAACTGCTCGCCAGGCATCCGCTGATCGTGCCGACGCGCGAGACCGGGCTGCGCGCGGCCTTCGACGCGCTGGCCGCCCGCCTGCAGGTGACCCCGGCCTATGCCGCCGAGGTGGACGACATGGCGATGATCCGGCTGCTCGCGCGCGCCGATGCCGGCCTCGCGATCATCCCCCCGATCGTCGTGCAGGACGAACTCCTGTCCGGCACGCTGGTCGAGGCCAGCCGGCTCGACGGCATCGGCGAGACATTCTTCGCCGTCACGCGGCAGAGACGCTTTCCGAATCCGCTGCTGACCGACGTCCTCCCCGGTTGAGTGACCGGTCGCTGCGGCCTTTCGGCGGCCAGCGGGCTTCCGGTGAAATCCGCCCGCTGATCGCGAAGGCTCGTCAGACCGCGGATCGTCGCCCCCCGACCGCCACCTGCCCGTCAGGACTCGAGCTGCGCGTCCATGGTGATCGCGGCGTTCAGCACCTTGGAGACCGGACAGCCGGCCTTCGCGGCTTCGGCGGCCTTCTGGAACGTCGCCGCATCGCCGCCCGTGGCGCGGACCTTCACCGTCAGGTGCACCGCGGGGATGTGGAAGCCGCCGCCCGGTGCGGGCTCGACCGTGACGGCGGCCGAGGTGCGGATCTCCTGCGGGCTCATCCCGTGCTCGGCCAGCACCAGCGACAGCGCCATGGAAAAGCAGGCGGCATGGGCGGCGCCGATCAGTTCCTCGGGATTGGTGCCGGGTTCGTCGCCGAAGCGCTTGGCGAAGCTGTAGCCGACGTCCGAGAGCGCGCCGCTCCCGGTCGAGACGGTGCCGGAGCCGGACTTGATCTCGCCGGTCCAGACGGCGGAGCCTGTGCGTTTCATCGTTCTCTCCCTTGCTGGCGGGCCGGGCGGCCCTGTCCCCATCCCTAGCAGCGGCGGGCCGGCCATGGCCAGTGCCCCGCGGCGCGCGCGGCGCCGATCAGCCGATCCGGCCCGGGATCCGCCGCTCCGGCATCCGGAGAAGGGGCACGCAGCAGGCCTTGCGCGAGATTAGACAGGCGTATAATTCCGGGAAAACGGCATCGGAACCGGGCACATGGGCATGGACGGCGGCGACAGGACGGGCGGCGGCTGGGGCGCGCAGACCATGGCCGGGCCGATCCGCAGCGTGGTGATGCGCCGTCCCGACCGGGCGATGGCCTCGGCCGATCCGGCGGTCTGGCACTACGGCCCCGGCTTCGATCCCGCCCGCGCCGCGGCACAGTTCGCGGTCTTCGCCGACATGGTGGCCGAGGCCGGCGCCACGATCCACTGGCTGCCGGATACCGACGACCTCGCGGATTCGGTCTTCACCCACGACCCCTCGCTGGTGACCGACGCGGGCGCTGTGATCCTCAACATGGGCAAGCCCCTGCGCCGGGCGGAACCGGCGCTCCACCGGCGGCTCTACGAGGACCTCGGCATCCCGATCCTCGGCCAGCTCGAGGGCGATGCCACGGTCGAGGGCGGGGACTGCGTCTGGGTGGACCGCCGGACGCTGGCGGTGGGGCGCGGGGCGCGGTCGAACGCGGCCGGCATCGCCCGGATGGGCGAGATCCTCGCGCCCCTCGGCGTCGAGGTGATCGGCTTCGACCTGCCCTACTGGCAGGGGGAGGAGGCCTGCCTCCACCTGATGTCGGTGATCAGCCCGCTCGCCGACGACCTCGCACTGGTGCATCTGCCGCTCCTGCCCTTCGCCTTCTACCGGCTCCTGCGCGACCGCGGCATCCGGCTCCTCGCGGCGCCCGGCGACGAATTCGCGGCGAGCCAGGGCCTCTCGCTCAACGTGCTCGCGACCGCGCCGATGCAGGCGATCGCGGTCGACGGTTTCCCGCGCACCCGGGAACTGATGGAATCCGCCGGCGTCACCGTGCGGGTCTTCGCCGCCGACGCGCTCTGCATCCCCTGCGAGGGCGGGCCGACCTGCCTGACCCGGCCGGTCCTGCGCGGATGAACGCCGCGCGCAAGCCCTTCCGCCATGCCGGCGAGGAGGCCCGCCGCGCCGACCTGATCGCGGCGACCATCGACTGCGTGGCCGAGGGCGGGGTGCCCGCGGCGACCGTCCGGGCCATCGCCCTGCGCGCGGGCGTCACCCAGGGCCTGATCCGGCACTACTTCCCCTCCAAGGACCACCTCGTCGAGGCCGCCTATGCGGCTCTGATGGAGGGGATGATCGGCACCGCCGAGGCGGCGCTGGCCGAGGCGCCCGCCGCACCCCTGCCGCGGCTCGCCGCCTATGTCGCCTCCGCCTTCGCGCCCGAGGTGCTGTCCGAACGGCGCCTCGCCGCCTGGGCGGGCTTCGTCGGGATCGTGCACATCGCGCCGGCCATGCGGGCCGTGCACCGGCAGTACTACCTGCGCTACCGCGACCGGCTCCAGACGCTGATCGCCGCGGCGCAGGCCGACGCGGGACGCAGCCCGGGTCCTGCGGACCTGCGCGCCCAGGCGATCGCCGTCAACGCGGTGCTCGACGGGCTCTGGCTCGAAGGCGGCCTGCAGGGCGACGCCTTCGCCCCCGGCGAACTGGCGGACCGCGGCCTCGCCGCCGCCGCCGCGATCCTCGACCTGCCCCTGACCGAAGGACCAACCCCATGAGATACGCCGCCGTCACCGACCGCCTCGCCCGGCTCGGCTCGGACAAGTGGGCGGTGCACCACCGCGCCAGGGCGATGGCCGCCGAGGGGCGCGAGGTGATCTTCCTCTCGATCGGCGAGCCCGACCTGCCGACCCCGCCGGCGCTGATGGACCGGATGGAGGCGGCGATGCGGTCCGGGCGCACCGGCTATTCCAACGGCCGCGGCGAGCCCGCGCTGCTCGAGGCGCTCGCCGCGCGCTACAGTCGCCGCACCGGTCGCCCGATCGGCACCGACCAGTTCCTCTGCCTGCCCGGAACCCAGACCGCGCTCTACACCGTGCTGACCGGGCTCGTGCAGGCGGATGACGAGGTGCTGGTCGGCGATCCGATGTACGCGACCTACGAGGGGCTGATCCGCTCGACCGGGGCGGCCATGGTCCCGGTCCCCCTTCGGCCCGAGCGCGGCTTCCGCATGGCGCCCGAGGACGTGGCGGCGCGGGTGACGCCGGCGACGCGGGCCCTCTTCCTGAACTCCCCCCACAACCCGACCGGCGCCGTGCTGCGCGCCGAGGACCTCCGCGCCCTCGGCGCCATCGCCGAGGAACACGACCTCTGGATCGTCTCCGACGAGGTCTACGAGGAGCTGACCTTCGGCGCGGACTTCGTCTCGCCCTTCGACCTGCCCGAGACCGCGGCGCGCACCGTGGCCTGCTCTTCGATCTCCAAGTCCCATGCCGCCCCGGGCTTCCGCAGCGGCTGGTGCGTCGGCCCGGCGGAATTCACCGCCCGCCTCCTGCCGCTCTCCGAGACCATGCTCTTCGGCAGCCAGCCCTTCATCGCCGACATGACCGCGCTCGCCGTCTCCGAACCCTCGGCGGTGGCGGCGGAACTGCGAGCCTCGCTGGCGCGGCGGGCCGACCTCGTGGTCCGCGCGCTCGACGGCGTGGCGGGGCTGCGCGTCGCGGCGCCCGAGGCAGGCATGTTCGTGCTGATCGACGTGCGGGCGACCGGGCGGAGCGGCGAGGACTTCGCCTGGGGCCTGCTCGAGGAGGCCGGGGTCGCGCTGATGCCCGGCGCCTCCTTCGGCACTGCGCTAGACGGCTGGGTCCGCCTCGGCCTGACCGCGCCCGACGCGCTCCTGGCCCGCGCCTGCGGGCGGATCGCCGATTTCGGCGCCTCCCTCGCGCGGCGGAAATCGGCGTGAACCACGGATGCCCCACCGCGGGCGTGGCGCTGGTCGGCCGGCTCAAGGCCCACGGCGTCGAACTCGTCTTCGGCATCCCCGGTGTGCACACACTCGAGCTCTACCGCGGGATCGAGGCGCACGGCCTGCGCCACGTCACTCCGCGCCATGAACAGGGCGCGGGTTTCATGGCCGACGGCTATGCCCGCGTCTCGGGCCGGCCGGGCGTTGCGCTGGTGATCACCGGGCCCGGCCTCACCAACGCGCTGACCGCGATGGCGCAGGCCCGCGCCGACAGCGTGCCCATCCTCGTGATCTCGGGCGTGAACGCGCGCGACACGCTGGGACGCGGCCTCGGCTACCTGCACGAGCTGCCCGACCAGCGTGCGCTCGCAGCCCAGGTCGCGCTCGAATCCATTCGGATCGAGAAGGCGGAGGAGGTGGCGCCCGCGATCGACCGTGCCTTCGCGCGCATGACGCAGGGCCGGCCCGGCCCAGTCCACATCGAGGTGCCGCTCGACGTGCTGGCGCTGCCCGCCGGCGCCCGCGCCCCCCGGCCGGCGCCGCTCCCCGCACCGCCCGCGCCCGATGCCGCACTCCTCGACCGCGCGGCGGAGCTCCTCGCCGGGGCGGAACGGCCCCTCATCCTCGCCGGCGGCGGGGCAAAGCGGGCGGATGCGGCGCTGCGCGATCTGGCGGAGCGTCTGGGCGCGCCGGTCATGACCACGGTCAACGGGCGGGGGCTGATGCACGGCCATCCCCTGAACGTGCCGATCAGCCCCAGCCTCCGCACCGCGCGCGTGCTGATCTCCGCCGCCGACCGCATCCTCGCCGTCGGGACCGAGCTCGGGCCCACCGACTACGACATCTGCGGGGCGGAGCCGCTGCCGGCCATGCCGAACCGCCTCGTCCGGATCGACATCGACCCCGCGCAGCTCGCGCGTCACCCGGCAGCCCTCGCCATCGCGAGCGACGCCGGGGTGGCGCTCGCGGGCCTCGCCGCGCGGATCGCTCCGCGGCCGGGGGATGCCGGCGCCTGGCGGGCCGGCGCCGCCCGCGCCGCCGCCAGGGCCGAGATCGGGCCGCGGATGCGGGCCGAGGCCGGCGTGGTCGACGCCCTGCGCGAGGCACTGCCCGGCGCGATCCTCGTCGGCGATTCGACGCAACCCGTCTATGCCGGCAACCTCGCCTACGACCACGACCGGCCCGGCGGCTGGTTCAACTCCGCCACCGGCTACGGCACGCTCGGCTACGCCCCCGGCGCGGCGATCGGCGCGGCGCTTGCCGATCCGAAGGCGCCGGTGGTCTGCCTCGTCGGCGACGGCGGCTTCCAGTTCGCCATGGCCGAGCTCGCCACAGCGGTCGAGGAGCGGCTGCCGGTCATCTTCCTGATCTGGAACAACCGCGGCTACCGCGAGATCGCGCAGGCCATGGCCGAGGCGAAGGTGCGCCCGACCGGCGTCGACCTCTTCACCCCGGACTTCCGGGCGCTCGCCCGGGCCTACGACATCCCCTTCAGCCGCCCCCCGAGCCTGCGCGCGCTCACCTCTGCGCTCAACGCCGCGCGCGCGCAAAAGGGGCCCTGGATCATCGAATGGGTCGAGGGGCAGGGACGGTGAGCGCGGCGGCGAGCGTCGCGGTCGTCGAAGGCGGCCGGGTCCTGCTGATCGAACGCGCCCGCGCGCCCTATGCCGGATGCTGGACGCTGCCCGGCGGCACCTGCGAGCCGGGCGAGGCACCGGAGGACTGCGCCCGGCGGGAACTCTCCGAGGAACTGGGTTTGACGCTCGGCCCGCTCCGCCCCGTCACCGAGCACCGGGCGGGCCGGTTCGTGCTCAGCGTCTTCGCCACGCGCGGCGACGGCACCACGCCGCGCCCCGATGCCACCGAGATCGCCGCCTGGGCGATGGTCGCGCCGGACGAGATCGCCGCCCTCCGCACCACGCCGGGACTGGCCGCGGTGGTGGCGCAGGCCCTCGAACGGATCGGCCGCGAGGAGACGCCCCCGCCAACGACCGCGCGGTGAGGCGCAACCGCGACCGAACCCGACCGCGGGGCAGGGGCCGCGCTCACTCCCCGCGCGTCAGCACCGCGCCCTCGATGCTCAGCCCCACGGCCTCGCCCGGCGCCCTGAGCGGCGCGCCGATCGGGGCGGAGACGAGCAGTTCCCCGAAATCCGTCTCGACCACGTATTCCATCCGCCCGCCGAGATAGGTCGCACTCACCACCCGGCCCTCCGGCCCCGCGCCCGGTGCCCCGAGCCCGATCCGCTCGGGCCGGATCGAGACGAGTGCTGCCCCCTCCGGCCCCTCGATCGGCAGGCTCAGGCCGGGGGCGAGGAACACCCCGCGCTCGATCCGCCCCTCGATCAGGTTCGCATCCCCGATGAAATCCGCCACGAAGCGCGAGTTCGGCCGCTCGTAGAGATCGGCCGGCGTGCCGATCTGCGCGATCCGGCCATGGCTCATCACCACGATCCGGTCCGAGACCGCCAGCGCCTCCTCCTGGTCGTGGGTGACATAGACCGCCGTCAGGCCGAAGCGTCGCTGCAGGTCGCGGATCTCGGCCCGCACCCGGCGGCGCAGCTTTGCGTCGACGTTCGACAGGGGCTCGTCGAAGAGCAGCACGTCGGGCTGCTGCACGATGGCGCGCGCGACCGCGACGCGCTGCTGCTGGCCGCCCGAAAGCTCCGACGGCAGCCGCGCCTCGAGCCCGCCGAGCCCGATCAGTGCGAGGATCTCGTGCGCCTTCTCTCGCGCCGCGCGCTTGTCGCCGCCGCGGATCACCGGGCCGTAGGCGACGTTCTCCAGCACCGTCATGTGCGGGAAGAGCGCGTAGGACTGGAATACCATGCCGACGTTGCGCTCCGACGCGGGGTCCCGGCTGACGTCGCGCCCGCCGATCAGGATCGACCCCGAGGTCGGCAGCTCCAGTCCCGCGATCAGCCGCAGGCTGGTGGTCTTGCCGCAGCCCGAGGGACCGAGAAAGGTGACGAGCTCGCCCCGCCGGATGGAGAAACTGATCCGGTCGACGGCCAGCGCCTCGCCGTAGCGTTTCACGACCTCGGTGAATTCGATTGCGGTCTCAGTCATGGGCCTCCGTTCATTCCGCTGGCAGGGCACTGCCCTGCAACTCCTCGCGCCGCCCCAGCCGCCTGCGTCCGACCATCAGCCGGATCAGCAGCACGCAGGCGATCATGATCAGCATCAGCACCGCCGAATAGGTGATGGCGAGCGGGAACTCCCCGTTTTCCACCCGCCCCATGATGTAGGCGGTCGCCATGTTGTGCCGGGCCGAGACGAGGAAGATCACCGCCGAGACTGCCGTCATCGCGGTCACGAAGGAATAGACCAGCGCCGTGAAGATCGCCGGCTTGATCAGCGGCAGCACCACGCGCCGCAGCGTGGCGAGCCCGCCGCCCCCCATGGTCTGGCTCGCCTCCTCCATCGACCGGTCGATCTGGGCGAGTGCGGCGACGCCCGCACGCATCCCCACCGGCATGTTGCGGAAGACGAAGCAGATCACCAGGATCGCCATGGTCCCGGTGATGTCCACCGGCGGCACGTTGAACGCCGCAACGTAGGAGACGCCGACCACCGTGCCGGGGATCGCGAAGCTCAGCATGGTCCCGAACTCGAAGGCCCGCTTGCCCGCGAAGTCCTGCCGCGACACGAGCCACGCGGTCAGGATGCCGATCGCGGTCGTCAGCGGCGCTGCGATCGCCGAGACGACCAGCGTTGTATGCAGCGAATTCCACGCCGAGCCGAGGAACTGCAAGCCGTGCTCGCCCACCTCCACCCGGAAGGCGGTGCCGAGATGCCGGAAGGTCGGCGTCAGGTCCCAGCGCCCGATATCGGTGACGAAGCCGCCGGCCAGCACGATCGCATAGACCGCGGCGGTGAAGATCACCCATGGCACGATCACCGCATAGGAGACCGCGCCGAGCCCCGGCGGCAACGGCGCGGCAAGGCCCGCGTCGGACTTGCCCGTGACCGTGACATAGCTCTTCCGCCCCAGCCAGCGCATCTGCAGCCAGAAGGCGACGAGCGTCAGGCTCAGCAGGATCATCGCCAGCGTCGCCGCGTTGCCGAGGTCGTAGCGCGCGCCGACCACCGCGAAGAATATCTTGGTCGACAGCACCTCGTAGCCGCCGCCGAGCACGATCGGGTTGCCGAAATCCGCGAGGCTCTCGATGAAGGCGAGAAGGAACGCCGCGGCGAGCCCGGGCCGCAGCAGCGGCAGCGTCACCGTCCGGAACGTCCGCATCGGCCGGGCGCCCAGCGTGCGCGAGGCTTCCTCCAGCGTCGGGTTGATCGCCTCTAGCGTGCCGAGCAGCACGAGGAAGGTGATCGGCGCAAAGGCCAGCACCTGCGCGATCAGGATGCCCGGCAGGCCATAGATCCAGCGCGTGGGCGGTATCCCGAAGATGTCCGACACCCAGCCGGTGACGAGCCCCGTCCGCCCGAAGAGCACGATGATCGCGACGCCCACCACGAAGGGCGGGGTGATGATCGGCAGGATCGAGATCGCCCGCAGCGCGCCCTTGTAGGGGAATGCCGTGCGCGCCACGACCAGCGCCAGCGCGAGGCCGAGCGCGGTGGCGAGCGTCGCCGACAGCATGCCGAGGATCAGCGTGTTGATAACCACGCCACAGCGTCCCGCACCCGTGATGCAGTCGAGCCGCCAGATCTCCGGCGCGAGAAAGCGTTCCACGAAGGGGCGCAACGCGAGACTGCCGTCCGGCCCGACGAAGGCCGCCGAGGCGAGCTTCAGGATCGGGAAGAAGACGAAAAGGGTCAGCAGCGCGGCGATGAACACGACCGAGGCCGCGGTGAACCGCTCGCCCCGGCAGAACCCCCGCGCCGCCAGCGCCTCGGCCAGCACCCCGAGAAACGCGATCCCCGTCACGAACCCGCCCCAGCCGAGCCCCGGCTGGCCGAATTCGGCGAGCGGCATCCACCCCTCGAGCCCCGCGACGGCCGGCCCGCGCAGCCCGATGGCGAAGGCCTGGGCGAGGAGCGCCACGATCCCGCCACCGGCGAGCCACAGCACCGCATCCCCCGCCCGCCAGCGCGGCCGCGTGGCGGCGAGGGCGGCGAGCGCCAGCATCGCCGCCACAACGGGCAGGAGCCAGACCCGCCCCGCAAGCCCGTGCAGCAGCGCCGAGGGCGCCAGCGCCTCCGGCCCCCCCGGCGCCAGCTTGTACCAGGGCAGGACCACCGTCCCCAGGAGGCCGAGGGCGAGCCAGGGCCCGCCCAGCCGCCCCAGGAGCGCC
Source organism: uncultured Rhodobacterales bacterium (assembly GCA_964575795.1). Classification (GTDB taxonomy): domain Bacteria; phylum Pseudomonadota; class Alphaproteobacteria; order Rhodobacterales; family Rhodobacteraceae; genus Amaricoccus. The sequence continues at coordinate 27,548 of CAZNSP010000018.1, read as the reverse complement.
CTTGTCACCGAAGCGACCCGATCTCCGCGTCCCAGCGCGCGAGCAGCCGGTTGCGCTCGTCGGCCGAGCCGTACTTGGCGAAGTCGTAGTCGATCAGCTTGATGTCGGCGAGATCGGGCGATTCCTCCGGGGTCTTCGCCGACCGGTTCGACGGCACCTGGAAGGAATTCGCCGTGGCGCCGATCTCCTGCGCTGCCGCCGTCAGCGCCCAGTCGTACCAGAGCTTCGCGTTTTCGGGGTTCGGCCCGCCCGCGATCAGGCTCATCGAGCCGATCTCGTAGCCCGTGCCCTCGCAGGGCGCCACGGTGACGATCGGCGCGCCCTGCACCGCCTGCGCGACCGCGTCGTGCTGGAAGACGATGCCGATCGCCGTCTCCCCGGTCGCCGCCGCGCGGATCGGCGCACTGCCCGACTGGGTGTACTGGCTGATGTTGTCGTTCAGCGCCGTCATGAAGGCGAAGGCCTCGTCCTCGCCCATCAGCTGCACCAGGGTCGCCAGCATGGTATAGGCCGTGCCCGAACTGTTGGGGTTCGCCACCTGGATGTCGTCGCGGAAGCGCTCGTCGAGCAGGTCTGCCCAGCAGGCCGGCGGGTTCTCGGTGACGAGGTCGCTGTTGTAGCCGAAGCCGAGCGCGCCGGCATAGATGCCGACCGTGCGGTACTCCGCCGCCTCGGCCTGCTGCACCGCCCAGTCCTGCAATTCGGCCAGCATCGGCGACTCGTAGGCCTCCGTCAGCCCCTCCTGCGCCGCCTGCAGATGCGGGTCGCCCGTGCCGCCCCACCAGACGTCGCCGCGCGGCTGGCCTTCCTCGGCCTTCACCTGGGCATAGGTCTCGCCCGAGGACCGGCGGGTCATCAGCACGTTGATCCCGGTCTCGCGTGCGAAGGCCTCCGACATCGCCCGGCACCAGTTCTCGTCGACCGAGCAGTAGAGCACCAGCTCACCCGACTGCGCCCTCCCCTCGACCGGCAGGAAGCCCGCGCCGAGCGCGGTCGCCGCCATCAGGGCCGCTGCGGTGATCTTGCGTGTGGTCATCGTCTCTCTCCCTTGCTTGCTCGCGCCGTCTCTAGGGCGCTTCGGTCTCTGATTTGTGACAGTGTAAAGCGTTTGCGCCAACCGAATTCGTCGACCGTCCTGGACGCTGGCTTGTCCTGCGCCACGGCTTCGCCAAGGATGCGCCACGCAAACGGACGGAGGCGGGCATGGCCAGGGCGGGACTGATCGGCGGCGGCGTCATCGGGGCGGGCTGGGCGGCCCGGTTCCTCTTGAACGGCTGGGACGTGGCGCTCCACGACCCCGACCCCGGGGCGCCGGCCCGCGTCGCCGAGGTGCTGGAAAACGCCCGGGCGAGCTTGCCGGCGCTCTCCGACCTGCCGATGCCGAGGGAGGGGCGCCTCACCCTCGCCGCGACCGTGGCCGAGGCGGCGGCAGGCGCGGACTGGGTGCAGGAATCGGTGCCGGAACGGCTCGATCTGAAGCAGCGGGTGATCGCCGAGGCGCAGGCGGCGAACCCCGCCGCGCCGGTCGCCTCCTCGACCTCCGGCTGCCGCCCCTCGCAACTGCAGGAGGGGGCCGCGACGCCCGGCCGCATCCTCGTCGCCCATCCCTTCGACCCGGTCTACCTCCTGCCGCTGGTCGAGCTCGTGCCCTCGCCGGCGACCGCGCCGGAAGTGCTGGAGACGGCGCGCGCCACGGTCGCCGGGCTCGGCATGCATCCCCTTCACGTGCGGCAGGAGATCGACGCCCACATCGCCGACCGCTTTCTCGAAGCCGTCTGGCGCGAGGCGCTCCGGCTCGTGCGGGACGGGGTCGCGACCACGGCCGAGATCGACGACGCGATCCGCATGGGCTTCGGCCTGCGCTGGGCGCAGATGGGCCTCTTCGAGACCTGTCGCATAGCCGGCGGCGCGGGCGGGATGCGCCACTTCCTCGCCCGGTCCGGCCCCTGCCTGGACCGGCCCCGGACCGGGCTGACCGACGTGCCCGAACTCGACGCCGCGCTGATCGGGAAGATCGCCGCCCAGTCCGACGAACAGGCGGCAGGCTGCTCGATCCGCGACCTCGAGCGCATCCGCGACGCGAACCTCGTCGGCATCCTGCGCGCGCTCAGGGACCGCGACCGGGGCGCGGGCCGGGTGCTCAGGGCCCACGACGACCGTCGCCGCCAGGCGGTGGCCGAGGCCCTCGCCGAAGCCGGTCCGGATCCAGCCGGCCCGCTCGTGCTCGCCCGCCTCCAGGTCCTGCCGAGCTGGATCGACTACAACGGCCACATGACCGAGAGCCGCTATCTCTACGCCGCTTCCGAGACCACCGACGCCTTCCTTCGGCTGATCGGCGCGGACCTCGCCCATGTCGCCGGCGGCCATTCCTACTACACCGCCGAGACCCACATCCTGCACCGCGGCGAGGCGCGGCTCGGCGAGGCGCTGACCGGCTCGCTCCAGATCCTCGCCGCCGACACGAAGCGGCTCCACGTCTTCGTGCGCATCGAACGCGGCGCCGAGACGGTCGCGACCCTCGAACAGATGCTTCTCCATGTCGACATGAAGGCCGGCCGGGCGGTGCCCGCGCCGCAATCGATCCTCGACCGGCTGATGCCGCTCGCCGCCGCCCATGCGGGCCTGCCCCGGCCGCAGGGCGCAGGGCGGCGCGTGGGGGAAAGGCCGTGAACGCGCGCGACCTGTTGCGGCCGCGCGGGGCTCAGACTCAGGCAGCGGGGGGCTTCGCGCCCCCCGCACCCCCCCGCGGGATATTTGAGGACAGAAGAAGGCAGGGATATGTCAACCTTTGGCGGGCAGGATCGCGCCACGGTACAGGCGGGGACGCCGATGACCGTGACAGGAGAAGGCCCTCCGCACCCGGTCCCGGGGCGGAGGGCTGATCCGGCCGCCCCCTTCTTCTGTCGGAAAATATCCCCGGGGGTGCGGGGGCAGGCGGCCCCCGCCTGCGGCGCCGGGCCCCGGGCGCGGCGCTGACCCGCGATCTCGCCCGCCTCCGCTCGCCTCGTTCGATCGCGGTCCTCGGTGGCGGCCGGGCGGTCGCGCGCCCGACCGCGTGACCCAGCGGCCGTTCCCGACCGTCGACCGGCTCTGCGCCTCCGAGGGCGGGGCGTCGCCGAGAGGCGCGACGCGGTCTGGAAGGGCCGCCGACCGCCCCCCCTCGCATCCACCGCCCCGGCGCGTTATGTTTGCCACGCAACCGCACCGACAGTGAGAGAAGGACGCCATGGAACTTCAAGGATCCCGCCAGATCGCCGCCGACCGCGCCACCGTCTGGGCCGCGCTGAACGACCCGGAGGTGCTGAAGGCCGCGATCCCGGGCTGTCAGGAGATGTCGGGCAGTCCCGCCGAGGGCTTCGAGGCCACCGTCAAGCAGAAGGTCGGCCCGGTCAGCGCCACCTTCCACGGGCGGGTCGAGTTGTCGAACGTGGTCGAGGGCGAGAGCTATACCATCTCGGGCGAGGGCAAGGGCGGCGCCGCGGGCTTCGCCAAGGGCGGCGCGGACGTGCGGCTCGAGGATGCCGAGGGCGGCACGCTCCTCACCTACGACGTGAAGGCGAGCGTCGGCGGCAAGATCGCCCAGCTCGGCTCGCGGCTGATCGATGGTTTCGCCAAGAAGATGGCCGACCAGTTCTTCGAGAACTTCCAGAAGGCGGTCGAGGGTCCCGGCGCGGCCGAGGCCGCCGCCGAGCCCGCCACGCCTTCGGCCGAAGCCGCGCCCGAGCCGGCCCCGGCGCCCGCGGCCGCCGCACCGGAGCCCGCGCCCGCTGCCCAACCCGAACCCGCGCGCGCCGCGCAACCCGAACCCCGGCCCGAACCGAAGCCGCAGCCCGCAGCCCCCGCGGCGGAGCCCGCGCAGGCCAAGAAGCCCGGATTCTTCGCCCGGCTCTTCGGCCGCAAGCACTGACCCGTGCGGCGGCGGGCGCGCCTCAGTCGCGCTTGGCCGTAGCCATGCGCTGGAAGGTCTCCATCATCTGCTGGAAGCCCGCGATGTTGGCGGGCATCCATACCTTGAACAGCTCCTCGGGCTGCATGGCGTGCAGGGTCGCGCGCATCCGCTCCTGCATCTCGGCCATCAGTTCGTCCTGGATCGGCTTCACGTCCGGCAGGCCGAGAAAGCTGCGCGCCTCCTCGGGGGTGCAGTCGATGTCGACGGTGATCTTCATGGTGCGCGCTCCGCTGCCGGGCCGGCCCGCAATGGGCCCCCATCGAGTGTAGTGCGCCAGCGGGCGCCGCGCGACCGGGGATCGGCGTCACCGGTCCCCGAGCGGGTCGGCGTCGTCCCCCGACCCAAACGGCGTCGCGTGCAAGGCGCCGGCGCCCGGATGGTCCGGGCGCCGGGCACAGGCTCACGTTGCCTGATAGATGCTCATCGACGAGATGCGGTCGTTGAAGCTGTAGGGCGCGACCGAGATGTTCGGCAGCGCAGCACCGGGAGCGAAGCCGCCCGGCTGCAGTTTCGGGCCGGTGTAGTCGGGGTTCTCGAAGAAGTCGCAGACCCAGCCGCCGCCGAAGTCGCTGTAGTCCTCGCCCGCGAAGACCCGGAGCGAGGACACCTTGTCGTTCAGCCCGATATTCCCGAAGTTCGGCTCGCTCTGCAGCAGATCGCGGTACTCCCCCCCGTAATTGACGTGCTCGTAGACCCGCACCCGCAGGCGCGACACGATGGTGGGTTTCCACATCGGCGGCGGTTGAAAGTCCACCGAGGAGATCTTGTCGCCGAACGAGAAGGGCTGGACATGGATGTTCCGGTAGCTTCCGGGTTCGAGGTCGAGATAGCCGCCCTCGAAATTCGGGTGTTCATAGAAGCGGATCTTGTCGCCCGCGACATAATCGTTTCCACGATATACGATGATGGAAGAAATCTTGTCATTGAATCCCAATGATGTTGATATGTTGCTCACATCTTCCGTAATGAATCGATATTGACCGGAATAGTTTTCATTCTGAAACACCTTGGCAAACAGACGTGCCATGACTCATGCTCCAGTGAATGTTTGCGATGTACCCGCATCGCGAGCACAAGCTAGCTTCCGAGTACTGCCACTTTCATTGATCTAGATCAAACAACGGGTGGCGCTGTCTCCCCGTCTTGGGACGCCCGGACCAGGGCGGTCCATCCCGGGCGCATGGTGCAGCCGCTGCCGGTCGCCCGATGCGGCAGGCGCGTCGAGCGCCGCGCTCAGGCCGGCCCGGACCGCTCCGCCACCAGCCGCGCCATCGCGGCGTCCCCCTCGGCCCCGAGCCCCGCGGCCACGCCCGCACGGTCGGCCTCGGGCCGGTTCTGGCTGACCTTCCACTTGCCGGTCAGCGCGCCCACCGCCACCTCGATCCCGACGATCCCGCGCAGCTGCGCCGCGACGAAGGGCTCGGGCGCGTCCGCGACCGCCCAGGGCGACGTCCGCCCGCCCTCGCGCGCCACAGTCAGGTCTTCGATCTGCCGCCGCAGCCAGCCCGCGTGCTGAACGATCCGCGCCCGCCCCCGCGCCTCGACCACCGCGTAGTTCCAGGTCGGCACCACCTTGCCGTGCTCGGCCTTCGAGGCGTACCACGACGGGGTGACATAGGCCGCCGGCCCCTGGAAAACCACGAGACAGTCCGGCGCGGCCGCCAGCTCCCGCCACTGTCCGTTCGCCCGCGCCACATGCGCCCGCAGCACGCCCTCCTCCGGATGGGTCAGGAACGGCACCGGATTGGCCACGATCCCCGCCGGTCCTGCCGAGATCAGCAGGCCGAGCGGATGCGCGCGGATCAGCCCGTGCAGGACCTCGGGGCGGTCCTCGCGGAATGCTTCGGGAAGGTACATCGACGCCCTCCATCGAACCGGTTCTCGCCCGCCACCCAGGTCAGCACCGCGCCCCGCGGTGTCGAGCGGCCATCGTGTCCACTCGGACCTGACGCGACCCGCTCAGCCCCGCGCGCGGGGATGGGCCGCCACGTAGGCCTCCATCAGCCGCGCCTGGTCGACGCCGGTATAGACCTGCGTCGTGGCGAGCGAGGCATGGCCCAGCAGCTCCTGGATCGCCCGCAGGTCGCCGCCACGTTCCAGCAGATGCGTCGCGAAGGAATGGCGCAGCGCGTGCGGCGTCGCCGTCGCCGGCAGGCCGAGCTGCATCCGCGCCGCCGCCATCACCTTCTGCACGTGCCGCGGGTTGAGCGGCCCGCCGCGCGCGCCCAGGAACAGCGGCCCCTCCGGCCCCGGCGCCCAGGGGCAGAGCGTGCGATAGCTCTCCACCGCCCGCGCCGCCGCCGGCAGCACCGGCACCATCCGCTCGCGCCCGCCCTTGCCGCGGATGTGCAGGAACTCGCCCAGCGGCGCATCCGCCTGCAGCAGCCCCAGCGCCTCCGATATCCGCAGCCCGCAGCCGTAGAGCAGCGTCACCACCGCCGCGTCCCGCGCCGCGACCCAGGGCTCCATGCTCTGCAGTTCCACCGTGTCGATCAGCGCCCGCGCGGCATCCGGCGCCACCGGCCGCGGCAGCCGCGCCTTCAGCCGCGGCCCGCGCGTCGCCGTCACCGCCGCCGCCTCCAGTCCGTGCGCCTCGCTCAGCCAGGCGTAGAAGCTCTTCACCGCCGACAGCGCCCGGGCGAGCGACCGCGCCGAGAGGCCGCGCGCCCGCTCCCGCGCCATCCACGCCCGCATGTCCGAAATGCCCACCTCGGCCAGCGCCGCGCGCCCCGCCGGCCCGCCCCAGTGCTGGGCGAGGAACCCGAGGAACCCCGAGACGTCCCGGCGATAGGCGGTGATCGTCCGCTCGCTCGCCCCCCGCACCGCGGAAAGCTGCGCCAGCCAGTCCTCCAGAAGATGCGTCGCGCCGGCCGAGGCCCCCGTCACGACCGCTTCACGCCAGCCAGCGCCGCAGGCTGCGCTCGAAGACGCCCCCGAAGAAGTTCAGCAGGTCGGTGCCCTGGTCGGGATGGAACCGGTGCGGATCGGTCGCGCCGAAGACCAGCAGCCCCGCCAGCTTGTCCGGCCCGAGGTCGAGCTTCACCACCGCCTCCGACCGGATCGTGCTGCCGTCCGCGCCATAGACGTCCGATGCCGGCCCACCCAGCGCGCGCAGCGTCACCTTTCGCCCGGCAAGGCCGCGGCCGCCCGTGACATAGGCCTCGGCCCCGCCCGCGGGCAGCGCCACCACCACGTCGTTCAGCGGCCCCTTCGGCCCGAGCGGCGTGCCCGGCGCCACCGCCGGCGCCTCCAGCCCCAGCCGGATCACGTCGACGCCGAGGATCATCGGGATGTCGTGCACCAGCACCCGCAGGAAGCCCGCGAAATCCGCCGGCTCCAGCACGGCGAGGCACGCCCGGTGGATCTGGTTCATCCCCGCGACGTTCTCGTAGGCCGCGGCGATCACCTCGCGATGGGTGTCCTCCAGCCGGTCGAGCCGCTCCTCCAGCCGCTCCACCAGCACGCCGCGCAGGTCGACCACGTTGCGTCCCTGGCTGCGGCGCTCCGCGGCGAGCAGCGCCCGCATCAGGTCGTGATCCTCCAGGATCACGTCGGGATCGGCGAGGATCCGGTTCTTGAGCTCGCTCAACCCCTCTTCGCTCAGCGCCATTCCCGCCTCACACGATCTTCTGGCCGGTCGCCGCCCAGTCCTTCAGGAACTGGGCGAGCCCCTTGTCGGTCAGCGGATGGCTGGCGAGTCCCTTCAGCACCCCATAGGGCGCGGTCACCACGTCCGCCCCGGCCAGCGCCGATTCGGTCACGTGGTTCGCGTTGCGGATCGAGGCGGAGAGGATCTCGGTCCTGAACCCGTAGTTGTCGTAGATCGTGCGGATGTCGCGGATCAGCTGCATGCCGTCGAGGTTGATGTCGTCGAGCCGGCCGACGAAGGGCGAGATGAACGTCGCCCCCGCCTTCGCCGCGATCAGCGCCTGATTGGGCGAGAAGCACAGCGTCACGTTGACCATCCGGCCCTCGCCGGTCAGCACCTTGCAGGCCTTCAGCCCCTCCCAGGTCAGCGGCACCTTCACCGCGATGTTCGGCGCGATCTCGGCGAGCTTCCGGCCCTCGCTGATCATCGCATCGGCCTCGGTCGCCACCACCTCGGCGCTGACCGGGCCATCGATCAGCGCGCAGATCTCGCGCGTGACCTCCAGGATGTCGCGGCCCGACTTCAGGATCAGGCTGGGGTTGGTCGTCACGCCGTCGACCATGCCGAGCGCGTGCAACTCGGCGATCTGGTCGATCTCGGCGGTGTCCACGAAGAATTTCATGCGGGGGTTTCCGTTCTGCCGACTGCTCAAGGCTTGTGGTTGGCCGGCATCATAGCCCAAGGTATAGCGCGATGGAACACCTCAAAGCGCGAGTCGCCGCGGCGTTGCCGTCCGGTCACGGCGGGGATCGCGCCGACCCGGACGAGGGCGACCGCTTCGCCGCCGGCACGCCGGTCGCGGTGCTGACGCCCGAGGGGCTCGACCGCTTCCTCGACTATGCCGCGCCCGAGGGCGGCGTCGGCCCCGGCGCCTTCGTGGTGGTCCCGCTCGGCCCGCGCCGCGTCCTCGGCGTGGTCTGGGGGCCGGGGCAGGGCGGCTTCGACGCGGCAAGGCTGCGCGCGGTCGAGGCCGTGCTCGACGTCCCGCCCATGTCCGCGGCGATGCGCGGCTTCCTGACCCGCGCGGCCGACTACACGCTGACGCCCATGACCATCATGCTGCGGCTCGCGACCCGTGCGCCGGGCCTCGGCACGCCGCCCGCCGCAAGGCCGCTCCTGCGCCGCACCGGGACCGAGCCCGACCGGATGACCGAACCGCGCGCCCGCGTGCTGGCGGCCTTCGACGAATACGGCAACCTCGGCTTCGCCCCGGGTGAGCTCGCGGCCCTCGCCGGGGTCTCGGGGGCGGTCCTCAAGGGCCTCGAGGCGCAGGGGGTCCTCGTGCGCGAGACAGCACCCCGCGACCCGCCCTTTCCCCGGCTCGACCCCGCGACGCCGGGCCGCCCGCTCTCGTCCGATCAGGCCTCCGCCGCGGCGGAACTGCGCGGGGCGGTGCGCTCCGGCACCTATTCCACCACGCTCCTCAAGGGTGTCACCGGTTCCGGCAAGACCGAGGTCTATCTCGAGGCGGTGGCCGAGGCGCTCTCCATGGGCCGGCAGGCCCTCGTCCTCCTGCCCGAGATCGCGCTCTCGGTCGAGTTCCTCGACCGGGTCGAGGCCCGCTTCGGCGCAAGGCCCGCCGAATGGCATTCCGGCGTCACCCAGGCACAGCGCCGCCGCACGTGGATGGCGGTCGCCACCGGCGAGGCCCAGCTCGTCGTCGGCGCACGCTCCGCCCTCTTCCTGCCCTACCGCGCCCTCGGCCTGATCGTCGTCGACGAGGAACATGACGGCTCCTACAAGCAGGAGGACGGCGCCCTCTACCATGCCCGCGACATGGCCGTCCTCCGCGCCTCGATCGAGGGGGCGACGGTGATCCTCGCCTCGGCCACCCCCAGCCTCGAAAGCTGGGCCAATGCCGAGGCCGGGAAATACGCCCGCATCGACCTGCCCGAACGCTTCGGCGTCGCGGAACTGCCGCAGATGGCGGCGATCGACCTGCGCCAGGACGCGCTCGCGCCGGGACGCTGGATCTCCGAGCCGCTCGCCGCGGCAGTGACCGAGCGGCTGGCGGCGGGGGAACAGTCGCTCCTCTTCCTCAACCGGCGCGGCTATGCGCCGCTCACCATCTGCCGGGCCTGCGGCCATCAGGTCGGCTGCGACCACTGCGACGCGCGTATGGTCGAGCATCGCTTCCAGAAGCGCCTCGTCTGCCACCAGTGCGGCGCGACGAAGCCGATCCCGGTCAAGTGCCCGTCCTGCGGCGTCGAGGGCAAGATGACCGCGCTCGGCCCCGGGGTGGAGCGGCTGGCCGAGGAGGCGGCGGAGCTCTGGCCCGAGGCCCGCATCGCCATCCTCTCCTCCGACCTCGCCGACAGCGCCCGGGCGCTCAAGGCCCGGATCGAGCTGATCGCCGGCGGTGGCGCGGACATCGTGATCGGCACCCAGCTCGTCTCCAAGGGCCACAACTTCCCGCACCTCACCCTCGTCGGCGTGATCGACGCCGATCTCGGCCTGCAGGGCGGTGACCTGCGCGCGGCGGAAAAGACCTTCCAGCTGATCCGGCAGGTCGCCGGCCGGGCAGGGCGGGCCGAGCGTCCGGGGGCGGCCCTCATCCAGACCACCCAGCCCGAGCATCCGGCGATCCGCGCGATCCTCACCGGCGACGACGAGGACTTCTGGCGCGCCGAGGCCGCCGCCCGCAGCCGCGCCGGCGCGCCGCCCTACGGCCGCATGGCCGGGATCGTCGTGACCGGCCCCGACGAGGCGCGCACCTTCGACCTCGCCCGCACCCTCGCGCGGGAGGGCGCGGCGCTCCGCGCGATCGGCGCCGAACTCTACGGCCCCGCGCCGGCGCCCGTTGCCCGCATCCGCGGCCGGCACCGGGTGCGGCTCCTCGTGAAGGCTCCGAAGGGTGCGGCGCTGCAGCCCGCGCTCCGCGCCTGGCTCGCCGCCGTCGACGTGCCCTCGAACCTGCGCGTGACCGTCGACATCGACCCCCAGAGCTTCTTCTGAGGACCTGTCCGCGCCACGGCCGCAGCGGCCCGAGGCCGACATATTCCGAAAACCAAATAGCACCCAAATAGCACCCGAATATCACCCGAAGTTTCGCGACGGTCCTGCCCTCTGGCCAAGCCCCTCGCGCGGCGCTAGACAGGCCCGCGCAATCCGGACACCCGCCCATGACCGACCCCCATCCGACGATCCGCCCGCAGCCCGGAATCCTCGACATCGCCCTCTACGTCGGGGGCGAGGGCCGGCTGCCCGGCTTCGAAAAGGTCCTGAAGCTCAGCTCGAACGAGAACCCCTTCGGACCCAGCCCGCGGGCGATCGAAGCCTTCAGGAGCGCCGCGCAAACCCTTGCGATCTATCCGGATTCCAGTCACGCCCGCCTGCGCCGCGCCATCGGCGAGGTCTGGGGGCTGGACCCCGAGCGCATCATCTGCGGCGCCGGCTCCGACGAGATCATCGCCTTCCTGACCCAGACCTATGCCGGCCCGGGCACCGAGGTGATCCACACCGAGCACGGTTTCGGCATGTACCGGATCAGCGCGCTCGCCGCGGGTGCTACCCCGGTGGAAGTCCCTGAATCGGAACGAAAAACCGACGTGGACGCCATACTGGCCGCCTGCACCGAGCGCACCCGTCTCGTCTTCTTCGCCAACCCCAACAACCCCACCGGCACGATGATCCCGGCCTCGGAAGTCGCGCGCCTCGCCGCCGGCCTGCCGCCCCAGGCGCTCCTTGTGGTCGACGGCGCCTATGCCGAATACGTCAGCGATTTCAATGGGCACGCCGATCTGGTTGATGCCCGCGACAACGTGGTGATGACGCGCACTTTCTCGAAGATCTACGGCCTCGGCGGTCTCCGCGTCGGCTGGGGCTACGGCCCCGGCCATGTCATCGCCGCCGTGAACCGCGTGCGCGGCCCCTTCAACCTCTCCACGGCCGCGCTGGAGGCTGCCGAGAGCGCCGTGCAAGACACTGATTATACAGAGAAATGCCGCGCCGAGAACGCCCGCATGCGGACGTGGCTTGCCGATCGCCTGTCGGCTGCCGGCGTCCCCTCCGACCCCTCCGAGGCGAACTTCGTCCTCGCCCGGTTCCGCGACCGCCCCGAGGCCGAGGCCTGCGATGCCGCCCTCCGCGCCCGCGGCATCCTCGTGCGCAAGGTCGCCGGCTACAACCTGCCGCAGGCGCTGCGGATCACCGTCGGCGACGAAAGCGCCTGTGCGCAAGTGGCGGAAACCATTGAGGAAGTCATGCGGGTGCGCGTCTGATGACCTACCGTCATGTCGCCCTGATCGGCCTCGGACTGATCGCATCGTCGATCAGCCACGCCCTGCGCCGCACCGGCAACCCGCCCCGCATCACCGGCACCGCGCGCAGCCCCGAGACGCGCGCCGAGGCCGCCCGCCTCGGCCTCTGCGAGGTCTTCGACACCGCCACCGAGGCGGTCCAGGGCGCCGATCTCGTCATCCTCTGCGTGCCCGTCGGCGCCATGGAAGCCGTCGCCCGCGAGATCGCCCCGCATCTCGCACCCGGCGCCACGGTCAGCGACGTGGGCTCGGTGAAGCGGGCGGTGATCTCCGCCATCGCCCCGCATCTACCTGAAGGCATTGCCTTTATTCCCGGACACCCCCTTGCGGGGACCGAGCATTCCGGCCCCGCCTCGGGCTTCGCCTCGCTCTTCGACAACCGCTGGTGCCTGCTGACGCCGGTCGAAGGCACCGATCCCGCCGCGCTCGCCCGGCTTCGCGGGTTCTGGGAAACGCTCGGCGCCAGGGTCGACGTGATGGACGCCGACCACCACGACCTGGTCCTCGCCGTCACCAGCCACGTCCCGCACCTGATCGCCTATACGATGGTTGGTGTGGCGGATGATCTTCGTCGGGTAACCGCTTCGGAAGTCATCAATTATTCCGCCGCCGGTTTCCGCGACTTCACCCGCATCGCCGCCTCGGACCCGACGATGTGGCGCGACGTGTTCCTCAACAACAAGGACGCGACGCTCGACATCCTCGGTCGCTTCACCGAGGAACTCTTCGCGCTCCAGCGCGCCATCCGCCTCGGCGACGGTGCCCACCTGCACGCCTATTTCACCCGGACCCGGGCGATCCGCCGCGGCATCATCGACGCCGGTCAGGATACCGCGGCGCCGGATTTTGGTCGCGTGCAGGCCGGAAAAGCCAGCTAGGTCAGTATCTTCGCGCGAGCCGCGGTGCCTCGCCTATCACGATCGGCCCGAGCCGCGTCTCGCCGCCCCGGAAGGCAAGCGGCACCTCGATGGTGTTCCGGTCGTTCGACAGCCGTGCGAGCAGGCCGAGCCCCGTTTCCACCGCGCCGGCCATGTTCTCACCGATCATTCCGGCGTTGACCGCGACCCGCAGCATCTCGCGCCAGTTCCGAGCGCGGAGGTCGAGCCTCCCTTCGGCATAGCCCCGCGCGTCGGCCGTCAATTCACCGCGCGCCCGCAGGTCCAGACTGCCCCACAGGAGCCGCATGTCGCGGATGCTGATACGCTCGAGCACGGGGTTCTCGGACTCGACGGCCGGTCGGTCCCACGGCCGGTCGAAGACCAGCGTCGCATCGAGATCGGCGGTCTCGATCGCCGACGGCAAGACGCCCGCCCGCTCGATCCCGGTCGTCCAGCCGGAGGGCAGGGTCAGCGTCTCGGCCCGGAACCCGATGTCGTACGCATGATCCGGCGCAGTTCCCGGCTCGGACCGCTTCGTGGCGAGCACACCCCGCCCCAGCGAGGCGGTCCAGCCGCTGTCGCCGACGAGCTGCATGTCCTCGATCTCGATCGTCGAACGGTTGAGCGGCAGGCTGGGGCGCGGGTCGAAGACGACCGAACCCCGCATCAGCGCGCTCTGGATCCGGGTCGTCTCGTAGGGCGATGCGACGACCTGTTCCCCGGGCCAGACGGCAATCACGTGATGGGGCTTGTAGGACAGCGACAGGATCTGGAATTCCTCGGCCGTCCACGACCACCCCGATCGCGGGTCCGCGAGTTCGAGGGACGTCACGATCGCGTCCACACGGTTCGGAAAGCCGGTCACCGAGATGTCTTCGGCCTCGGCCATCCAGCCGGCCGCACGGCGTTCGTCCAGCCAGGCGGTCAGCGCCGCCTCCCGCATGCTGGCGGACCAATACCACCACCCGCTCCAGCCGAGCGCCGCCAGCACGACGATTGCGAAAAGTCTGCGCATCCCCTACCTGACATTGCCGAACGGACGGCTGGATACCGCATGCTTCGCCAGGGGAAAAGCGAAATGACCGGGAACGGATTCTGGGTCTTCGCCTATGGTTCGCTGATGTGGCGTCCCGGATTCGACTTCACCGAACGGCGAATGGCGACCATGCAGGGCTACAGGCGGCGGTTCTGCATGACCTCTGTCCACTATCGCGGAACGCCCGAGCGACCGGGCCTCGTGCTCGCGCTCGATGCCGACGAAGCGGGGCATTGTGCCGGCGTGGCCTATTTCGTCGGGCAGTCCGCCTCGGAGGCGACCCTGAACTATCTGCGCGAACGGGAACTGGTATCCTACGCCTATCGCGAGATCACCCACGAGGTGACGCTCGACGACGGGCGCCGGGTCGAGGCACTGGCATATGTGTCCGATCGCGGCCATCCGCAGTACCTGGGTGCCCTGAGCATCGAAGAACAGGCCGAGGTGATCGCACAGGCCGTCGGGCCCATGGGACCGAATGCAGAATATTTGATGAACACGATCGAAAGCCTCGAGGCGCTCGGCGTTGCCGAACCGGATCTTCACCACCTGGCAACCCTGGTGCGCGGGCGGTTGTGAAGCCGCCTACCGTTCCGGAGCTTCAAGCGGGCGCACCCATAGAATGATGCCGTCGGCTGCGGTGATCTCGACGATCTCCCCCGCCGTGATCTTGCGGCGCGGTCCATCGAGACGCGCCGGCCACGGTACCCCGTCGACCTCGACCATTCCCTCGTGGAAATCGAAGCGGATCACCCTGGCCTCGCGGCCGATCAGCTGCGTGGTGCGCTGGTTCAGCTGGTTGCGTTCCTCGGCCGCTTCTCCGAAGCGGGCAAAGACGGCGCGCCCTCCGAAGGTCAGCAGAATCGACAGGATCGCGAAGACCGCGATCTGAAGCGCGCCCGACAGATCCGGCACCACCCACAGCAGGATCGCCACGATCATCGCGGCGAGTGCGGACCAAAGGAGAACGGTCGAGACGGTCAGCATCTCGCCCGCCGCCAGCAGAACCGCCAGCGCGACCCACCACCACGGCGATATTCCCTGAAGGATCGCCAGTCCCATGCTTCACGCCTCCCTGTCGGTGCGGACTGCCCTGGCGATGTCGGCGATGCCGGCGACCGATCCGATCAGGCTGGCGGCCTCGAGCGGCACCATGATCGTCTTCGAGTTCGGGCTGGCCGCGAGATCGCGCAGTGCGGTCGTGTACTGCTGGGCGACGAAGTAGTTCACCGCCTGGATGTCGCCGCGTGCGATCGCCTCGGACACCATCGCCGTGGCCTTCGCTTCCGCTTCGGCCGCCCGCTCGCGGGCCTCGGCGTCGAGGAACGCGGCCTCCCGGCGTCCCTCCGCCTCGCGGATCTGTGCCTCGCGCTCGCCTTCGGCCTTCAGGATGGCCGCGGCCTTCTGGCCCTCGGCTGTCAGGATTTCGGCACGCTTGTCGCGCTCGGCCTTCATCTGGCGCGCCATCGACTGGACGATATCCGGCGGAGGAGCAAGATCGCGGATCTCCACGCGCGTCACCTTCACGCCCCAAGGTGTCGAGGCGGCATCGATCACGCCCAGAAGGCGCACGTTTATCGCATCTCGATTGGACAGTGCTTCGTCGAGGTCCATCGACCCGAGCACCGACCGGATGTTCGTCTGGGTGATGTTCTTGAGCGCCATCTCGAGATCCCGCACCTCGTAGGCCGCCTTTGCCGCATCGACGACCTGGTAGAAAGCCACCGCATCGGCCACGACCATGGCGTTGTCGCGGGTGATGACCTCCTGCTGGTCGACGTCGAGTACGGTTTCCATCATGTTGATCTTCGTGCCGACCCGGTCGATGAGCGGGATCAGGAAGCGCAAGCCCGGCTGAAGCGTCCGTGTGTAGCGGCCGAAGCGTTCCACGGTCCAGTTGTCGCCCTGTGGCACGGACTTGACCGTGGTCAGGATCAGGATGACTGCAAATACCAGTATGGCGATTGCGGGGGCGCCGATGGCTTCCATGCTTGACGGTTCCTTGTGCGAGAGGCGGGCTGGCAAATTCGCAAGGAATTCTTAGTGCTCAACAGATGAACTGTGCATGAACACAAGCCGGTTGGAAAGCGGCGATCCCCGACGTAAGGTCGCCCGGAGCGCGCATCGGCGCGAAGGAAAATCAGGCAAGATGCTTCTCGGACACAAGACAGAGCCCCGGTTCTCGCAACCGATCCGCCAGATCCTGACCATGGTTGTCGTGCTGATGCTCACCGTCGCGGGCGGGGTGCTCGCCTATCCGACGGTCGCGCCGATCTTCCTGGCCTCGCCCTACCTCAACGGCTTCATCTTCGCGGTCTTCCTGTTCGGCGTGGGTGCATGCTTCTGGCAGGTGTTCACGCTGTTCTCGTCGGTCAGCTGGATCGAGGGTTTCGCGCTCGACCGCCCCGGGCACGAGTTCACGCGTGCACCGCAGCTCCTCGCCCCGCTCGCCGCGATGCTGTCGGAGCGGCGGGCGCGCCGGGCCGTGACCTCGACGTCGGCGCGCTCGATCCTCGACTCGGTCGCGACACGGCTCGACGAGGCGCGCGACCTGACGCGCTACATCATCAACCTGCTGATCTTCCTCGGACTGCTCGGGACCTTCTACGGCCTCGCGACTGTCGTCCCCGCGGTGGTGGACACCATCCGCAGCCTGGCACCGCAGGAGGGGCAGAGCGCCATCGAGGTGTTCGACAACCTGATGGTGGGGCTCGAGGACCAGCTGTCGGGAATGGGCACGGCCTTCGCCTCCTCGCTCCTGGGGCTCGCGGGATCGCTGGTCGTCGGGCTTCTCGAGCTCTTTTCCGGCCACGCTCAGAACCGGTTCTATCGCGAACTCGAGGAATGGCTTTCGTCGATCACCAAGATCGGCCTGCCCGGTGCGGAAGGAGAAGAGGGTTTCAACGCGGCCAGCGTGCTTGCGGTGATCGAGCAGACCTCGATGCAGATCGATTCCCTGCGAGAGGTGGTCGAGCAGAACAGCAGCAGGGTGGTCGACACCGAAGCCCGTTTCCTGGAGCTTGCGCAACAGATGGCGGCGCCCGGTCGGCATGCCGAAGACCAGGCTGTTCTGGAGCGGATCGCCAGCGCCCAGGAACGGATGCTCGCCCTGCTAGAAAGCAGGGACGAAGAGGCCGGGTCGCTCGATGCGGAGACCCGGGCGCGCCTCCGGTCGATCGACACCCAGGTCCTGCGCATCCTCGAGGACATGGCGGCGGGTCGTCAGGACCTGGTGACCGAGATGCGGCAGGACCTCGCGAACCTCACCGAGGCGCTCCGGATGATGGCGCCGCGGGGACGGACCTGAGCCATGGCTCTCGCCCGCCGAGGCACTCAGCGGATCGCGACCACGATCTGGCCCGGATTCGTCGATGCGATGACGGCGCTGATCCTGGTTCTGTTCTTCGTTCTCTCGATCTTCATGATCGTGCAGTTCGTGCTCCGCGACACGATTTCCGGACAGGATCGCGAGCTCGATTCGCTAAGCCGCGAGATCGCGGGGCTCGCCGATGCGCTGGGACTGGCACGGGCCGAGGCATCGCGTCAGGAAACCCTGATCGCGACGCTGACCGCGGACCTCGGCAACGCCGATGCGCGGATCGCCGACTTTGAGCAGCAGGTCGCGGCCCTGATCGCCCGCAACACCGATCTGACCGGAAGCCTTGCCGCGGCACAGGAGGATCTGGCCGAGACGACCGCGGACCTGACCGCCGCGCGGGAAACGATCGCGGCCGGCGAGGCAGAGGCGCGGCTGGCTGAAGCGCGGCGCGAGGCGCTGGAGGCGCTGGCGGCCTCCCTCCGGCAGGAGGCCGCCGCGACGGCCGCCGCACTCGGCGAGACGCAGGCGAGCCTCGATGCCACGCAGACGGCACTGGACGAAACCCGGTCGACCCTTGACGAGACCGAGGCGGCCCGCCTGGCAGAGGCGGCCGCTGCGGAGCTTCTTCGCGAGAGGCTTCAGAATTCCGAGGCCGAGCTGACGGCGCTGACACTGAGCCTCGAGGCGGAACGGCGGCGGGCGGAGGAGACGCTGACCCTTCTCGCCGCGGCAAATGCGGCACGCGAGTCGCTTCAGGCGTCCGAGTCCGCCGCGCTGAGCGAAGCGGAGCGTCAGGCCGCGCTGGTGGCGCAGGCCAATGCGCTGCTCGGCGAGCAGGAGGCGATCTCGGCCGAAGCCCAGCGGCAGGTGGCCTTGCTCAACCAGCAGACCGCTCAGTTGCGAACCCAGCTCAGCTCGCTTCAGGGATTGCTGGACGAGGCGCAGGCACGCGATGCCGAGGCGCAGATCCAGATCGAGACACTGGGCGCGAACCTCAACACGGCGCTCGCGCGTGTCGCGGCCGAACAGCAGGCGAGGGCCGAGCTGGAGGCGCGCGAGCGGGAGCGCCTCGAAGCGGAGGCGCGCGACCTCGAACGGTACCGTTCGGAGTTCTTCGGCCGCATGCGCGACATCCTCGGCGAGCGGGAGGGCGTGCAGGTCGTCGGCGACCGGTTCGTGTTTCCCTCCGAGGTGCTGTTCGAACCCGGTTCCGCCACGCTCGGACCGGCGGGACAGGCGCAGGTCGCGCGCGTCGCAGCGGTCATCCGGGAGATCGCCGACGACATTCCGTCGGAAATCGACTGGATTCTTCGGGTCGACGGGCATACCGACCGCATCCCGATTTCACCGGGGGCGGCCTTTGCGGACAACTGGGAGTTGAGCCAGGCCCGCGCGCTTTCGGTGGTGCGCTACATGATCGAGGCGGAGGGGATGCCGCCGGACCGTGTCGCGGCGACGGGCTTCGGGGAGTTTCAGCCCGTCGATCCCGGCGACGGTCCCGAGGCCCTCGCCAGGAACCGGCGGATCGAGCTCAAGTTCACCGAGCGCTGATCCGCGGGGCCGGATCACGGGTCCTCGCCGGGGATCATTGGGTCAATTTGTCGCAGGGCGGCAGGTCGCGGCCGAGCGAAGGGATGCGGCCGCGGGGGCCATTGGACCAAACGGCCCGCCGCGTCCTAAAGCCTTGATCGAGCGGGGCGACCCGACGGGGTCCATTGGACGGTCAGGGCGCTTCGCGCGCAAATGGACGCCGACCTGACCGCATGGTGCCTCGCGTTGACATGAATCGCCTGCAGACGCGAAAATCGGCCCGACGAAGAGCCCCGCAAAAAGGGCCGTGACGGGAGGATGGCCGTGGACAGAGAGTGGGTCGACGAACTGGTCGTACTCCGGAATCCGTCCCCGCAAGTCCTGAGCAGCGCCAGGGACGAGGCGCTGCTGCGTGTGGTGGAGCGCCACGTGCTCCCGCGGCTGGTGCTCAGAACGCCGCGCCTGATCCGTCCCGAACGGTTCGGCGATGGCATCACGGAGAATGTCGAGGCTCTGACGGGGCTTGCTCTCGAGGACGACGACGCAAGGTCGCGCGATCTCGTGACGCGTCTCAAGGGCGACGGGGCGAACTTCGGCCAACTTCAGATCGGCCTCCTGACACCGGCGGCCCGCCGGCTGGACCTGCTTTGGCGGAGGGACGAGGTAAGCTTTCTCGACGTGACGCTCGCCACGGGAAACCTGCAACGGCTGATGCGCTTCGTCGCGATCGACCTGATGCCCCGCCGAAATCCGACACTTCGACGGAGGTCGATCCTCGTGGCGCCGGCGCCGGGCGAGGCGCATCTGTTTGGGGCCGCGATGGCGGCGGAGTTCTTCCGGCGCGACGGCTGGCGGGTGCATTACGATCCGACTCCGACCCCGGCAGGTCTGGTGGATTTCGTGCGGTGCCACCGGGTCGACGTCGTGGGCCTGTCGGTAACCGGCCGCAGCAGGGTTCGGGAACTGGCCGAAACCGTGCAACAGCTGCGCGCGGCCTCGGTGAACGGGGACCTTCTGATCATTGCGGGCGGCGAGGCGCTCGCGCGGGACCCGGAACTCCTGACGATCATCGGTGCGGATGCGACCCTCGCCGCGCTCGAGACGGCTCCGCCCCGGACCCACCAGTTGATGAAGGTGCTTTTCGGCGACCGCCATTGAGGCCTTGCCCGACCCTCCGGCGCGCGGTCCGGGTCCACGAAATAGGCTTCAAGTCCTGCAGGATTCGCCCTATTGGGGGCGGATGAAAACCAAACCGATCGCCTTTTCGGTGCATCTGCTGACCGCCTCGGGGGCTGCGCTCGCGCTCATGGCGCTCGTGGCCGCGACGCAGGCGAACTGGTCGCTGATGTTCGGCTGGCTCGGAATCGCGCTGATCGTCGATGGAATCGACGGGCCGCTTGCCCGGAAGGTCGACATCAAGAAGAACGCGGCGAACTGGGACGGTGTATTGCTCGATCTCGTGGTCGACTACCTGACCTACGTCTTCATACCCGCCTATGCGCTGATCTATTCCGGTGTCTTGCCCGATCCCTGGGGACTGGTGGCGGCGCTGCTGATCGCCCTGACCGGGGTGGTGTATTTCGCCGACGTCCGGATGAAGAATGAGGACAACACCTTCTCGGGGTTTCCGGCCGCCTGGCAGATGGTCGTTCTGGTTTTCCTGACGATGAACCCACCGGTCTGGGTGACCATGGGGATCACCGTCGTTCTGGCCGTGGGGCAGTTCGTCTCGCTGAAGTTCATCCACCCGGTGCGCACCGAACGGTGGCGGACGCTCAATCTCGCCGTCCTGATCCTCTGGGGTGTCTTCGCCGGCGCGGCGGCCTGGTACCGGTTCGATCCGGGTCCGCTGGTCAAGGCGGGGCTGGTCGCGACCAGCGCCTGGCTGCTCCTCGTCGGGATCGTGATGCAGCTCGTCCCCGCCCGTCGCCGGACGGGGAACTGAGGCGGTTCAGCCGAGCACGGCGTTGCAGCGCGCGCAGGTGTCGGGGTGGGAGTGCACGCCGACGTCCGGCAGGATCTTCCAGCAGCGGCTGCACTTTTCGCCGGAGGCACGCTGCGGCACCACCGCGATGCCCGCAACATCCTCTAGCGTGAAGGCACCGGCCGGGGCGGGATCGGCGGTCAGCGTCAGGTCCGAGGTGATGCAGAGATCGGCGAAATCGACGCTGTCGAGGACCGAGAGCACGTCCTGCGCGGCGACGTGGACCACGGGCGCGGCCTCGAGGCTGGCGCCGATTCGCTTGTCGCGGCGCTCGATCTCTAGCGCGCCGGTCACGACGCGGCGCACGCGTCGGATCGTGTCCCATTTCGCGGCGAGCGCAGGGTCGCGCCAGTCGGCCGGGGTCTGGGGGAAATCCACGAGATGGATCGAGCTGTCCTCGCCAGGGAAGCGTTCGAGCCAGACCTCCTCCATGGTGAAGGCGAGCATCGGCGCGAGCCAGGTCGTCAGCCGGTGGAAGAGGAGGTCGAGCACGGTGCGTGCGGCGCGGCGCCGCGGCGCGGCCGGACTGTCGCAATAGAGCGCGTCCTTGCGGATGTCGAAATAGAAGGCCGAGAGGTCGACCGTGCAGAAGTCGAAGAGCTGCCGGAAGACGTTCTGGAAGTCGTATTTCGCATAGCCCTCGCGCACCACGCGGTCGAGCTCGGCCAGCCGGTGAAGCACCCAGCGCTCCAGTTCCGGCATGGCGGCGGGCTCGACGCGCTCGGCCTCGTCGAAGCCGTGGAGGCTGCCCAGCAGGAAGCGCATGGTGTTGCGCAGGCGGCGGTAGCTGTCGGCGGTGCCCTTCAGGATCTCCGGCCCGATGCGCAGGTCGGCGGTGTAGTCGGACTGCGCCACCCAGAGCCGCAGGATATCGGCGCCGTACTGGCGGATCACGTCCTCGGGCGCCACGGTGTTGCCGAGCGATTTCGACATCTTCATGCCGTTCTCGTCGAGCGTGAAGCCGTGGGTCAGCACGCCTTCATAGGGTGCACGCCCCATGGTGCCGCAGGCCTGCAGCATCGAGGAATGGAACCAGCCGCGGTGCTGGTCGGTGCCTTCGAGATAGAGGCTGGCGGGCCAGATCCCGTCCGCGCGGTCGCGCAGCGCGAAGGCATGCGTCGAGCCGGAATCGAACCAGACGTCGAGGATGTCGGTGACCTGCTCCCATTCCGCCGGATCGTGGTCGGCACCGAGGAAGCGTTCCTTCGCACCTTCGGCGTACCAGGCGTCGGCACCCTCGGCCTCGAAGGCCGCGCGGATGCGGGCGTTCACCGCCGGGTCGCGCAGGATCTCCACCCGTCCCTCGCCGAGCCTCTTCACGAAGCTGGTGAGCGGCACGCCCCAGGCGCGCTGGCGCGACAGCACCCAGTCCGGCCGCGCCTCGATCATCGAATGGAGCCGGTTGCGCCCGGTCTGCGGGGTCCATTCGACCAGCTGGTCGATGGAGGTCAGCGCGCGTTCGCGGATCGTGCGCCCGTAGGTGTCCATGCCGTCGTCGAGCGGCTTGTCGATGGCGACGAACCACTGCGGGGTGTTGCGATAGATCACCGGCGCCTTCGACCGCCAGGAATGCGGGTAGGAATGGGTGAGCCGCCCGCGCGCGGCGAGGGCGCCGGCCGCGATGAGCTTCTCGATCACCGCCTTGTTCGCCGGACCTTCCTTGCCCTTGGCGTCGAAGATCTGCAGGCCGGCGAAGAACGGCACGTGCGGGGCGAAGGACGAATCCTCCAGCACGTTGTGGGTCATGCGGTCGACGAGGCCGTTCTTCACGAAAAGCTCGAAGTCGTCCGCGCCGTGGCTGGGGGCACAGTGCACGAAGCCGGTACCGGCGTCGTCGGTGACGAAATCGCCTTCGAGCATCGGGACTTCGTAGGTCCAGTAGGGATTGAGCCCCGCCAGCGGATGGCGCAGGACAGCCCCCGCGAGGCCCTTGGCATCCGCTACCCGTTCGTATCCCGCGACGCGGGCGGCCTTCATCACGTCGGCGGCGAGCGCATCGGCGAGGATCAGCGTCTCGCCCGGTTTCGCCCAGTTATCAGTGGCGGCGTCGGTGACGCGGTAGATTCCGTAGGCGATGTCATTGGAAAAGGCCACGCCCCGGTTGGAGGGGATGGTCCAGGGGGTCGTCGTCCAGATCACGACCTTCGAGTTCAGCATCAGGATGTCGAATTCGCGTTCGTTCTCGAAGCTGTCGACGTCTACATTCGCCGATCGCGCGCCATGACTGAACGACGCCACCGGGAACTTCACCCAGATCGTATGGCTCTGGTGGTCCTTGTATTCGACCTCCGCCTCGGCCAGCGCGGTCTTCTCCACGGGCGACCACATGACCGGCTTCGAGCCGAGGTAGAGCGAGCCGTTCATCACGAACTTCATGAACTCGTCGGCGATCACCGCCTCGGCGTGGAAGTCCATGGTCAGGTAGGGATCGTCCCACTTGCCGGTGACGCCGAGGCGCTTGAACTCCTCGCGCTGGATGCCGATCCAGTGCTCGGCGAACTTGCGGCACTGGCCGCGCAGCTCGTTGATCGGCACGTCGTCCTTGGACTTGCCCTTGGCGCGGTATTCCTCCTCGATCTTCCACTCGATCGGCAGGCCGTGGCAGTCCCAGCCGGGCACGTAGCGGCTGTCGCGGCCCATCATCTGCTGGGAGCGGACGATGAAGTCCTTCAGGATCTTGTTCAGCGCGTGGCCGATGTGGAGATGCCCGTTTGCATAGGGCGGCCCGTCGTGGAGCACGAAGGGCCGGCGGCCCTCGGCGCGTTCGCGCAGGCGGTCGTAGACGCCGATCCGCTCCCACCGGGCGAGCCATTCGGGTTCGCGCTGGGGAAGGCCCGCGCGCATCGGGAAGTCGGTGCGCGGCAGGAAGAGCGTGTCCTTGTAGTCGGGCGTCTCGGTGTCGTGGATCGTCGTGTCAGCGCACATCGGAGCGGCTCCGGTCAGGCATGGGCGAGCATGGGGCGGGCGAGGGGGTGCGGGCGGGCCCGCGCCGGTTTCCGGACGCCCCGAGGCTCAGGGCGCCGGGCTGCTAATTCGGGAGGAAAAGCCGCCGGTTCTGGACATGCCGGGCGGTATAGCGCCCGGGCGGAGGCCCTTCAATCGGGTTTTTTCTGGAACAGCCCGGTCAGCGAGCGGCTGAGCACGTTCGAGACCGAGGGCCGGGGCAGGGCGGCGAAGGGCAGGGGGCGGCAGACCTCCATCGCGGCGATGCCGACGCGGGCGGTGAGCGCCCCGTTGACCACGCCCTCGCCGAAGCGGCGCGAGACCTTGGCCAGCATGCCGCCGCCGGCCATGGAATGGATCAGGTCGTCCCCCGCGGCGACCGCGCCGGTGGCGAGGAGATGCGTCGCCACCATCCGCAGGAGCCGCCAGGAGCCGAGCGTGCCGGCCCGGCCGCCGTAGAGCTCGGCGATGCGGCGGATCATGCGGATGTTGGCCGAAAGCGCCGCCATCACGTCGACGAGGGCGAGGGGGACGAGCGCGGTCGCGGCGGCCACCGTGCGGGCGGCGGCCTCGATCTCGCGCCGGGCCGCCTGGTCGGTCTGGGCGAAGAGGCTGCGCTCGGTCAGCGTCAGGAGCGCGTCGGCGTCGAGCATGGCCTCGCCCTGCTCGGCGAGCGTGCGGCGGCCCCATTCGGCCTGCGGCCTTCCGGTGTAGAACCGCGCCAGCCGCTCGGAGAGGGCCCTTGCGGCGGCGAG
Organism: uncultured Rhodobacterales bacterium; assembly: GCA_964575795.1. Taxonomy (GTDB): domain Bacteria; phylum Pseudomonadota; class Alphaproteobacteria; order Rhodobacterales; family Rhodobacteraceae; genus Amaricoccus. The sequence goes on along the minus strand of CAZNSP010000018.1, from coordinate 3,246 downwards.
ATCGCCGCTCGCCTGAACTTCGCGCGCCTCGGCATGGAAGGCGTCCATGCGGGCGAGACGGCGCCAGGCGAGCCATTCGCGCAGCGCCTGGACGAGGAGGAGGAACGCGACGAGGCCGGTCAGCACCAGCGCGGTCCAGCCGAGTGCCGCGTTGCGGGCGAGGAGGCCGGTGACGTAGTCGTAGGCGGCCACCGAGAGGATGAAGGTGAGAAGCGCCCCCAGCGCACTCCAGAGCCAGCGCCCCAGCCGCGAGCGCGGCCGGGCGGCGAGCGCGGTGACCGTCAGCATGGCGGCGCCGGTGGGAGCGTCCTCGGGCGGCTGCGGTGCCTCGGCAGGGCTCGCCGCCGCGGGGCTCGGCAGGTCGCGGGCCGGGATGGCGAAGGGTTCCTCGCGCGGGGTCATGTCAGGCGGTCTCCGATCAGGAACTCGAGCGCGCGGTCGAGGCGGATGTGGGGCGGACCCTCGCCGGGGGCGAGGTTGAGGCGCGGCGGCGCGAAGCGGACGACGCGGTAGGCGGCGTCCTCCCAGTCCGGCGCGCCCTGCCGGGCGGGGGTGATCAGTGCCGCGGGGCTTTCGGGCAGTTTGCCGGGGAAGAGCGCGGTCTCCTCGCCGGTGTCGAGCGCGCGGCCGCGGACGATGCCGACCTCGCGGCCGTTGCGGGTGACGGTCTGCTCCACGGTGGCGCGCAGGCTGGCGATGGCCATGGCGCGGGTCTCGGCGCCGCGGAACCGGGCGCGGTCGCGGGCCTCGGCGACCAGGGCCTCGGTGATGGCGGCGAGGCGGGCGTGCTGTTCGTGATGCAGGTGGTCGGCCTTGGTCGCGGCGAAGAGGATGCGGTCGATCCGCCTGCCGAGGATCGGCGCGAGCCACGAGCTTCGGCCGGGGCGGAAGCAGGTCAGGATGTCGGTCATGGCGGCGCGCAGGTCCTCGACGGCGCGCGGGCCGTCGTGGATCGCGCCGAGCGCGTCCACCAGCACGACCTGACGGTCCAGGCGGCTGAAATGATTGCGAAAGAACGGATCGACCACCACGCGCTTGTAGGCATCGAACCGGCGGTCGAAGGCGCGCCAGAGGCTGTCGGAGGGCGTGCGGGCGGGGCGGGTCAGCGGCGCGAAGGTCAGCGCGGGGGAGCCTTCGAGGTCGCCGGGCATGAGGAAGCGGCCGGGGGAGACGTCGGAGAGGCCGGCGGCGCGGGCGGCCGCCAGGTAGCTCGTGAAGGTCTCGGCGAGGGTGCGGGCGGCGGTCTCGTCGAGGGGGGCGGCGGGGTCGGTGGCGTCGAGGGCGGCGAGCCAGGCGGCGGAATGGGGTGCGCGGGCGGGGCTGCGGGCCGCGGCGATGGCCGATCTCGACCATTCCTCGAAGTCCTGGCCCATCAGCGGCAGGTCGAGCAGCCACTCGCCGGGGTAGTCCACGATGTCGAGATGCACGGTCCGCGGGCCGGTGAAGCCCGAGAGGAAGCCGCGCGGATTGACCTTGAGCGAGAGCCGGAGGGTGGAGATCGAGCGGGTGCTCTGCGGCCAGCGCGGCTCGGGTCCGGTCAGGGCGGCGAGGTGGTCCTCGTAGGCGAAACGCGGCAGGGTGTGGTCGGGCTGCGGCTGCAAATATGCTGAAATTATTCGGTTTTCCGCCGCGGCCGACAGCTGGGGCAGGCGGGCGCGGTTGAGCAGGTTCGCCACCAGCGAGGTGATGAACACGGTCTTGCCCGCCCGGCTGAGCCCGGTCACGCCGAGCCTGAGGGTGGTGTCGAAGAGCGACTCGCCCACGGACTGGAAGGTCTCCTCGATCTGGCGGGAGAGGCTGTCGGTGAGGCGGCTGAGGTCCAAGATCGGGGATCCTTCGGGTCGGGTGTCCATGACCTAATGGCTCGGGCCCCCTCAGGCAACGGGAGGCGGCCGGCCGATGCGGATGAGGCACGATTCGCGACATCTTTCCAGGAGCTTGACGTCAAGGATCGCGCAACTTTCGGCGGCTGCCGGGCCGGTGCCCATTGGGGTGTCATTTGGGTGCTATTTGGGTGCTATTTGGTTTTCGGGATATGTTTACCTTGGGGTAACGATCCACCCCTGCCGCGCCGCTTGGCAGGGCGCGTCGGGCAGGGTAGGGCATGGCCCATGCCGCGCTTTGCCCTGAGACTGGAATACGACGGTGCGCCCTTCGCCGGCTGGCAGCGACAGGCGAGCGATCCGAGCGTGCAGGGGGCGCTGGAGGCCGCGCTGCGCCGGCTCGATCCGGACTGCACCGGCGTGATGGCGGCGGGCCGGACCGATGCGGGGGTGCATGCGACGGGGCAGGTGGCGCATGCCGACCTCGCCCGCGACTGGGAGCCGTTCCGGCTGTCCGAGGCGCTGAACCATCACCTGCGGCCCGATCCGGTGGCGGTGACAGCCGTCGCGCGGGTGGCGCCGGAGTTCCACGCCCGGTTCTCGGCGGTCGAGCGGCGCTATCTCTACCGGATCGTTGCGCGGCGCGCGCCGCTGGTGCACGAGCGCGGGCTCGCCTGGCGGGTGCGCCAGCCGCTCGACGCGGGCGCGATGCGGGCGGCGGCGGCGCATCTGGTCGGGCATCACGACTTCACCACCTTCCGGTCCTCGATCTGCCAATCGGCGAGCCCGGTGAAGACGCTCGACGAGATCGCGATCGAGAAGCGGGTGCGCCCGGACGGGGTGGAGTACCGGTTCCGCCTGCGCGCGCGGTCGTTCCTGCACAATCAGGTCCGCAGCATCGTCGGCACGCTGGAGCGGGTGGGCGCGGGGCGCTGGCGGCCGGAGGACGTGGCGGCTGCGCTGGCGGCGCGGGACCGTGCGGCCTGCGGGCCGGTGGCGCCGCCGGAGGGGCTGTACCTGACCGGGGTGCGGTATCCGGAGGATCCGTTCGGGGAGGGGGTGGAGTTGGACTGAGGGGAGCGGGTCGGCGCGTTGGCGCGGCGCGGGAAGCGGTGCGACTGGATTGGCCGTGCCTTCGTTGGCACGAAGGGAATGAGAAGGGTCAAGTTTGCGGACCGATCTGGCGTTCATCGTCCGCAAACCAAGTCGTTCGGTGAGGCAACTCGCAGTTGACGTGTTGCCTAACGTTCAGTTCGACCACTGATCTGCGCACGGCCCCATTCCCAACACTCGTCGCGCTTTGCTCGATGGAAAGCAACGTCATCGGTGGCTGCATATCCAAGCCGACGAGCTCCGATTGAAAACCCACTTACAGTCTGTCCGAAAAGCCGCTGAGATGGGTTGAGTGACCGCCGTCGGCCTG
>CAZNSP010000017.1:0-76250 GCA_964575795.1 uncultured Rhodobacterales bacterium | reverse complement strand
CGTTCCCGTGGCGGCCATCCTATCAGATTTGCCCGGCTTTCCACACAGCCTGCTCGCGACCGGCCTTTTCATGGGGAGGGGGAGCAGCTCGGCGTCGTCAGGCGCCGACCGCCAGTTTGCGCTTCGCCTCGGCGCTTGCGGGATCGCGCAGCACGTAGCCGCGGCCCCAGACTGTCTCGATATAGTTCTCGCCCCCGGTGGCTTCGGACAATTTCTTGCGGAGCTTGCAGATGAAGACGTCGATGATCTTCAGCTCGGGCTCGTCCATGCCGCCGTAGAGGTGGTTGAGGAACATCTCCTTGGTCAGGGTCGTGCCCTTCCGGAGCGAGAGAAGTTCCAGCATCTGGTATTCCTTGCCGGTCAGGTGCACCGGCTTGCCGTCGACCTCGACGGTCTTGGCGTCGAGATTGACCGTGAACTTGCCCGTGGCGATGACCGACTGGGCGTGGCCCTTGGAGCGGCGGACGATCGCGTGGATGCGGGCGATCAGCTCCTGCCGGTGGAAGGGCTTGGTCATGTAGTCGTCGGCGCCGAAACCGAAGCCCTTGAGCTTGTTGTCGGTATCGTCGGCGCCCGACAGGATCAGGATCGGCGTCTCGACCTTCGCAGTGCGGAGCTGGCGCAGCACCTCATGGCCGTTCATGTCCGGCAGGTTGAGATCGAGCAGGATCAGGTCATAGTCGTAGAGCTTGGCCAGATCGATGCCTTCTTCGCCCAGGTCCGTGGCGTAAACGTTAAGATTCGCATTCTGGAGCATCATCTCGATGCTCTTGGACGTCGTGGGGTCATCTTCCACAAGCAGGATGCGCACTGGCTGCTCTCCAATCTGTACCGGGGAATGATCCCTCGCGGTCCTTAGTTAACCCGGTATTGGTTAACGACTGATTACGATAGCCAGAGTGTAAACGCTCGCCTTAAAGTTGTCGATACTTCTGTATAGCCGTGACCCGGAGCGCCGCCGCGCCGTGGTTGCGTACCGCTTCCCGCCAGAGCGCGAGCTCTTCCTCGGAAAGGCCGTACATCGAGCAGGCCTCCGATTCCTGGATCAGACCGTAATCGACGGCCGCGACGACCGTCGCCTTGCGGCGCGCTACCCAGCGTTTTGTGCTGGGTGCAGGTAGATCCGACCGCGTCAACTTGGTTCCATCGGCCAAGGTCACGAATACCGGACCCTTCTCGCGGCGAATATACATCTTCAGGCCCCTTTCCCTCGTCTTACCCGTGCGATTACTTAAGAGGCCACCTGTTAAATGACGGTGAAGCAAGCCCTTGAGGATGCGTAAGTTTTTACTATATTCGCGCGAAACCTCGGATCCTTGGAAATGACTGCAACAGAGACCCTCCCGACCCTGAACAGCCTCGGATTCGCCAAGGCGCCGCGCGACACCCGCGTGCTCGTCGCCATGTCCGGCGGCGTGGACAGTTCCGTGGTCGCCGCGATGCTGGCCGAGGAAGGCTACGACGTGGTGGGCGTGACGTTGCAGCTCTACGACCACGGCGCGGCGCTGGCGAAGAAGGGCGCGTGCTGCGCAGGGAGGGACATCCACGATGCCCGGCGCGTGGCGGAAACCATGGGATTTCCGCATTACGTGCTCGACTACGAGAATCGTTTCCGCGAATCGGTGATCGACGAATTCGCCGACGCCTACCTGGCGGGGGCGACGCCGGTGCCCTGCATCCGCTGCAACGAGCGGGTGAAGTTCCGCGACCTGCTGGAGACGGCGCGGGACCTCGATGCGGACTGCATGGCGACGGGGCACTACATCCGGCGGATCGTGGGTCCGGGCGGGCCGGAGCTGCACCGGGCGGCGGATCCGGCGCGTGACCAGAGCTATTTCCTGTTCTCCACGACGCCCGAGCAGCTCGACTACCTGCGGTTCCCGCTGGGCGGGCTCGGCTCCAAGGCCGAGACCCGGGCGCTCGCCGCGCGCTACGGCCTGCCGGTGGCCGACAAGCCCGACAGCCAGGACATCTGCTTCGTGCCGCAGGGCAACTATGCCGCGGTGATCGAGAAGCTGCGCCCGGGCGCGGCGGAGCCGGGCGAGATCGTGCATCTGGACGGCCGGGTGCTCGGCACCCACGAGGGCGTGATCCGCTATACGGTCGGTCAGCGCCGCGGGCTCGGGATCGGTGGGGGCGAGCCGCTCTTCGTGGTGCGGCTCGATGCGGACCGGCGGCAGGTGGTGGTCGGACCGCGCGAGGCGCTGGCGCGCCGCGAGGTGCCGGTCGCCGAGGTGAACTGGCTGGGCGATGCGCCGTTCGAGGCAGCACCCGACGACGGCTGGGAGGTTGCGGTGCGCGTGCGCTCGACCCGACCGCCGAAGCCCGCGCGCGTCCGCCCGCTCGGGCCGGGCCGGGCCGTCGTCGAACTTCTCGGCGCCGAGGAGGGCGTAGCACCAGGCCAGGCCTGCGTCTTCTACGCGCCGGAGGGCAGCCGGGTGCTCGGCGGCGGCTGGATCACCCGGGGCTGAGCGCGGGCAGCCAGAGCTCCATCTGGCCGGTGGGCAGTCCGCGGTAGCGCCCCTCGAGCGAGATGATCCGGATCGGCCTGCCGATCTGTGGCAGGTCCGAGAAGATGGCGGCGAGTTCCTCGGCGCAGGGGCGCTGGGCTTCCCAGTAGATGCGCAGATCGCCCGTGGTGTTGGCGTCCGGGACATGGTCGGCGGCGGTCACCTTCCAGCCCGCGGCGAGCATCTCGGTGCGCAGTGCCTCGACCGTGCTGCGGTCGGTGCCTGCGGTGAAATGCATGTAGACGAGCGGCGGGCTGGCGCCGCAGGCGGGGCCGGGGCCGGGCAGGCCCGGGGCGGGTTCGACCACCGGCACGTCGACGCCATCGTCCGGCGGGATCGTGACGGCTGGGCCTGTGGAGGCTTCCGCCTGTGCCACCGCCTGCTCGGCCGCGACATCCTGGGCTCGCTCGTTGACCCAGCGCTGCGCGAGGCAGCGGTTCTGGCCGAAGCCGTGGATCGCGAGCGCGCATTCGTCCTTCACGGTGTAGCGGGCGGCGAGCGGCAGCTCGGCGCGGATCTGGGCGCAGCGGGGCGGCCCATCCGGCGGGTTTGCGCTGGCGGCTGCGTCCCGGACGAAGGTCTCGAATTGCGCCGGGTCCATGCCCGCGCGGCCGGCGAGCGCTTCGACCGCGGCGAGCAGGGCGTCGTTGACCTCCTTCACGGTGCTGTCGGTCCGGTCGAGCCGCTGGCGGGTCTCGCGTCCCGCCTCGGCCACGAAGAAGCCGAGCGCGGCGCAATAGGCGTGCTGCGGGTAGGTCGCCTGGAACTCAGCGAGCGTGTTGTGCGGATCGGCGAGGAACCGGGCGCGCGTCGCCTCGCCGCGCGCGGTCTCGACGGCGTCGCGGTTCACGTCGAGTTCCTTGCGTCGTTCCTCGCCCGCCTTGTACCAGATGGCGAGTGCCGCGGCGACGACGGTCAGCACGACCTGCCACTGCTGGAGCAGCCCAGCGAGCGATCGGAGGAGCGATGGCGAGCCTTCGTCGTCGGCCATGGAACTTCCTTCTCCGATGCCACGTTACCACCCTTGCGAGCAGGGTCCTAGCCGGACCTCGGCTGGAACAAGCCGCTGGACGAGCCTATTTGAGGCCGAGAACGAGGGCGCAGGCGTGACGACCGACGACGACCGAACGACCGAGACTGCAGCCGCGCGCTACCGGCTCCATCGCGTTGTGCTGGTGGCGATACAGATCGCCATGGCGCTGGAACTCGCCGCGCTGGCCTGGCGCGGCTACTGGTTGAACGCGACGATCGTGCTCGGGGTCATGGCGCTGACCCTCGCGCCGGGCCTGCTGCGCGAGCGCCTACCGGTGCGGGTGCCCTACGTGTTCCAGTTCCTCGTGGTGCTCTTCGTCTTTGCCTCGCTGTTCCTCGGCGAGGTGCGGCGGTTCTACGACCTCTTCTGGTGGTGGGACATGGTGCTGCACTTCGGTTCGGGGCTGCTGCTCGGGATCTTCGGCTTCATGCTGATCTACATCCTCAACGAGGACGAGCGTGCGCATCTGAGCGTGCGGCCGGGGTTCATGGCGCTCTTCGCCTTCTGCTTCGGGCTGGCGCTCGGGGCGCTGTGGGAGATCTTCGAGTTCTCGATGGACCAGATCTTCGGGACCAACATGCAGAAGCCGATGCTCGGCGATCCCTCGGGCCTGACCGATACCATGTGGGACCTGATCGTCGACGGCCTCGGCGCCGCGATCGTCGCGCTCTACGGCTGGTACTGGATGCGGCGGGGCGAGCGGTCGTTCCTGACGCGCTGGATCGACCGGGTGACGGTGGAGAACCCGCATCTGTTCCGAGGCGATCGCGTCCGTCACCTCGTCGATTGGCGCCGCACCCGCCGGGGCTGAACCCGTCGCGGCGTTGGGATCAGCGCGGCCGGGCCTTTGGGCCGCCGCGGCGCCGGGGTGGTTCGCCGGTGCGGGAGAGGCCTTCGTGCAGGACGGCGGTCATCGGATGGTCGGGATGGCTCGGGCCGTAATGCGCGATCAGACGGCGCAGATGGTCGGGCGTGGCGCCCTCGGCCAGGCCGACCGCCCAGTCGAAGAAGATCGTGCGGCAGTCCTCCGGGCCGATGCCCTCGATCCGGTAGGCCTCGTGGATGAGGCCGCGCGGGTCTATGTCCAGTTCGCCCTTCATCGCCGACTCCTCCATTTGGGGCATGGGTAGGGCCGAACCGGGCCGACGGCAAGGCTCAGGCGGCCTCGGTCAGGCGCGCGGCTTCCTCGAAGAGGATCGCGTGGCGGGCGGCGAGGCGTTCGGGCTCGGGGTCGTAGCCGCCGCCGAGCACGCCGGCGACCGGCAGGCCGCGGCCCCGCGCCCAGCCGAGCACCCTTGCGTCGCGGGCGCGCAGCCCCTCGTCGGTCAGCGCGAGCCGGCCGAGGCGGTCCTGCTCATGCGGGTCGACGCCGGCGTTGTAGAAGACGATGTCGGGCCGGAACGGCTCGGTCGCGGCGAGCGCGTGGTCGAGCACCTCGAGATAGGCGCGGTCCTGCAGCCGGTCGGGCAGGGGATAGTCGAGATGCGAGCGGGCCTTGCGGGCGGGGTAGTTGCGTTCGGCGTGGAGCGAGACGGTCATGACCTCCGGCCGGTCGGCGAAAATGCGGGCGGTGCCGTCGCCTTGGTGCACGTCGCAGTCGATCACCAGCACCCGGCGGACCGCGCCCTCGTCGAGCAGCGCCTGCGCCGCGATGGCGACGTCGTTGAAGACGCAGAAGCCGGCGCCACCCTCGGGCCCGGCGTGGTGCGAGCCGCCGGCAGCATTGCAGGCGAGGCCGTGTTCGAGCGCGAGGCGGGCGGCGAGCAGCGTGCCGGCCGCGGAGAGGAAGGCGCGGCGGGCGACGGCGGCGGTACCGGGCAGGCCGATCCGCCGTTCCTCCTCGCGCGTCAGGCGCTGGTCGGCCACGCGTTCCACGTAGTCGAGCGCATGGACCGCGGCGGCCTGGGCGACGCGGGCGGGGGCCGGGGCGACATAGCTGCCGGCGTCGGGCAGCAGGCGCCGGGCGATCAGGGTCTCGCGCAGGTAGCCGTATTTCGACATGGGGAAGCGATGGCCGGGCCGCAGCGGCGCGAGATAGTCGGGATGCCAGACGATCGGCAGCATCACGGCGCGGCGAGGCGGCGGGTAATGATCCCGTCGCAGTCGGACGCGGCCTGCGCGAGAGTGGCGCGCAGGGTATCGAGGTCCGGGGCGCCGGTCGTCTCGAGGACGAGCTGTACCAGTCCCTGGCCACCCTCGGCCGGGTCGATGGTGCGGTCGGCGGCGAGGCGGCCGATCTGCTGCAGGCTCGACAGGCGGTCGAGCGCGGTCTGGAGCGTGGCGCCGTCCTCGGAACCGAGCCAGCCGAGGGACGTGAGCCTGGCGAGCATCTGGCGCGGGCGCCGCTGGCCGGCGAGGTTGTGGATCAGCGCCCCCGACTGGGCGAGCAGCTCGATGTCCATCATCCGGCCCGGGCCGAGCTTCACCTCCCAGGGGTTGGCCGCGGCGGCTTCGTAGGCCTCGGCGAGGCGGCGGCGCATGTCGGATGCATCGGCCAGCACCTTGGCCGGGTCGTGGGGGCGCCTCAGCACCTCGGCGATGGCCTCGGTCACCCTGTCCGAAAGCTCGGTCGGGCCGGCGACGACGCGGGCGCGGGTCAGGGCGCGGTGTTCCCAGGTCCAGGCCTCCTCGGCCTGGTAGCGGCGGAAGCCCGGCAGCGAGACGGCGACCGGACCCTGCCGGCCCGAGGGGCGGAGCCGCATGTCGACCTTGTAGAGCGTGCCCTCGGCCATCGGTGCGGTCAGCGCGGCGATCAGGGCCTGGGTGAGGCGGGCGTAATACGCGGTGACGGCCAGCGGCCGCCGGCCCTCGGAGGTCTCGCCCCCCTCGGCGTCGTAGATCACGATCAGGTCGAGATCGGAGGTCACCGTCATCTCGCGGCTGCCGAGCTTGCCCATGGCGACGACCACCGCGCCCGCCCCGGGCGGCGGGCCGTGGCGTTCGGAGAAATCTGCGACGACATGGGGATAGAGCGCGCGGAGCGCCCCCTCGGCGACGGCGGAATAGGCCGCCGCCGCGGCCTCGGGTTCGGCGAGGCGGCGCAGGAGATGCACGCCGATGCGGAAGTGCTTCTCCTTCATCCAGACGCGGCTGAGGTTCAGCGCGCTCTCGTAGTCGGGCGCGTCGTCGAGGCGGGCGGCGAGGTCGGCGTGCATCTCCTCCATGCCGCGGAGCGGCCGGTAGAAGTCCGGGCCGATCACCGCGTCGAAGACCCCGGCGTTGCGCCCGAGATAGCGGGCGAGTTCGGGGGTGGTGCCGCAGATGTCGACGAGCAGGTCCAGAAGCTGCGGGTTCGCCTCCATCAGCGAGAAGAGCTGCACGCCGGCGGGCAGGCGGGCGAAGAACGCATCGAGCGAGACCAGCGCCTCGTCGGGGCTGGCCGCCTTGGCCATGCGCCGCAGGAATTCCGGCTGGAGCCGCCGGAAGATCGCCCGCGCCCGCTGGGTGCGCATCGCCGGCAGCCGGTTCCAGCCGGCCATCAGGGCGCGCGCGGCCTCGGGATCGACGAAGACCTCGTCGAGCGAGGGCGCGTCCTGCTCGGGCTGGCTGTCCTGCGCGAAGAAGCTCTCGGTCAGGGCATGGACTCGTTCGAGCCGTGCCTTCAGGTCGGGGACGAAGGTCCGCGGGTCGGCGGCGCAGAAATCGATCAGCCGGGCGAGCCCCTCGCGCGAGGTCGGCATGCGCTGGGTCTGGGCGTCCTCGAGCATCTGCAGCCGGTGTTCGAGGGTCCGGTGGTGGATGTAGTTCTCGGCGAGCACGTCGCGGGTCTCGGCCGGGACCCAGCCCTTGTCCGTCAGGGCGTCGAGCGCGGCGAGGGTCTGGCGCTGGCGCAGGTCGGGGTCGCGACCGCCAACGATGAGCTGGCGGGTCTGGGTGAAGAACTCGATCTCGCGGATGCCGCCGGCGCCGAGCTTGATGTCGTGGCCGGGGATCTCGATCGGGCCTTTCAGCCCCTTGTGCTCCCGGATGCGGAGCCGCATGTCGTGGGCGTCCTGGATCGCGGCATAATCGAGATGCCGCCGCCAGATGAACGGGCGCAGCCGGTCGAGGAAGGCCCAGCCGGCGTCTATCGCCCCGGCGCAGGGACGGGCCTTGATGTAGGCGGCGCGTTCCCAGGTGCGGCCGAGGCTTTCGTAATAGCGCTCGGCCGGTTCGGTGGCGATGCAGACCGGGGTGACCGATGGGTCGGGGCGCAGCCGCAGGTCGGTGCGGAAGACGTAGCCGCCCTCGGTCACCTCCGACAGCAGCTTCACCATGCGCTGGGTGGCGCGGATGAAGCCGCGGCGCAGCTCGGCATAGTCGGCCGGGTCGTGGCGGCTCTCGTCGAAGAGCACGATCAGGTCGATGTCCGAGGAATAGTTCAGCTCGCGTGCGCCCATCTTGCCCATGGCGAGGACGAACATGCCGGCGGCCTCCGGCAGGTCACGCTCGTCGCAGCCGGGCAACTTGCCGCGGGCGAGTTCCTCGGCGATGGTCCGGCCAAGCGCCGCCTGCACCGCGCGGTCGGCGAGGTCGGTCAGCGCGCCGGTGACGGTGGAAAGGTCCCAGACGCCGCCGAGATCGGCGAGCGCGATCAGCAGGGCCGCGCGGCGCTTGGCGGTGCGCAGGCTGGCGGCGAGGTCGTCGGCCGGACCGGCGGCGATGGCGTCGAGCACGGCGACGAGGGCAGTCTCGGGCGACTGGCCCAGCGCCTCGCGCAGCCACTCCGCCTCGCGCCGCATCAGACCGTTGAGATAGCCGCTGCAACCGGCCGTCCCGGCAAGGAGTTCGCGCGCACCCGGATCGGCATCGGCGAAGAGGATGGCCACCTCCGCCGCGTGGTCACGGTCGTGCGGGCGGGGGGCGCGGGTGATGCGGGCGGTGAGGGTCCCGGCCATCGCGGTCTCAGCGACCCTCGTAGCGGGCGGGGCGCTTTTCGAGGAAGGCCATGACGCCCTCCTGGAAGTCCCGGGTGCGGCCGGCCTCCCCCTGCAGGCGCGCCTCGAGCTCCAGCTGTTCGTCGACGCCGTGGCCGTATGTGTGGCGCAGGGCCTCCTTGGTCAGGCGATAGGCGACAGTCGGGCCCTGGGCGAGATGCAGGGCGCGGGACTGGACCGTGGCGGCGAAGCGGTCGTCGGGCACCGCCTCCCAGATCATGCCCCAGGCGTCGGCCTGGGTCGCGCTGATCCGTTCGGCGAAGAGTGCCGCGCCCATCGCCTTGGCGAAGCCCATCTGACGCGGCAGCCAATAGGTGCCGCCGGCGTCGGGGATCAGGCCGATGCGGGCGAAGGCCTGGATGAAATACGCGCTCTCGGCCGCGATGCAGACGTCGCAGGCCAGCGCGAGGTTCGCACCGGCGCCCGCGGCCGCGCCGTTCACCGCGGCGATCGTCGGGATCGGGCAGTCGTAGATCGCCCGCAGGAGCGGCTCGTATTCCTCGCGAAGGGTGCGCTCGAGGTCGATGTCGGCCGAGCTGCGCCGGTCGCCGAGGTCCTGGCCGGAGCAGAAGGCGCGGCCCGCGCCGGTGAGGACGAGGACGCGCACCGTCTCGGGCAGGTTGCGCAGCGCGTGCAGGAACTCGACCCGCATCTGGGCGTTCAGCCCGTTCATCACTTCGGGCCGGTTGAGCGTGATCGTGGCGACGCCGTCTTCGACGCCGTGGAGGATGGTCTGGTAGCTCATGGCGCTGCTCCGGCCGCTGGTCGGGGCAGACGATAGCGGGCCGGGGGGGAGGTGCAACCCTGCCGGGCGGTCAGTCCTTCAACAGGCCGGCGAGGCGCTTCTCCTCCTCGGGACTGAGCGGCCGTCGGACGGCGGGCTCGCTGGCGCGGGACCGGCGGCGGATGAAGGCGAAGGCGAGGCCGCCGCCGAGGATCAGGAAGACCGGGCCTGCCAGCCAGAGCGGGGCGTTGGCGAGGGTGAAGGGCGGCCGGAAGAGCACGAATTCGCCGTAACGGTCGACGACGAAGGCGATCACCTCGTCGTTGGTGTCGCCCGCGACCACTCGCTCGCGCACGAGCAGGCGCAAGTCGCGCGCGATCTCGGCATTCGATTCGTCGATGGATTCGCTCTGGCAGACGACGCAGCGCAGTTCGCGCGTGATCTCCCGCGCGCGCGCCTCGAGCGCGGGGTCGTCGAGCAGCTCGTCGGGGCTGATCGCCGGTGCCGGCCCGGCAGCGAGCAGGCCGGCGATCAGTGCCGCCGGCAGGAGGCCCGTGCGCCGGTTCATTCCGCGGGCACCGCGGTCGCCGGCGGTCCGCTGCGCCGGGCCGGCGCGCCGACCCGGTAGCGGCGGTCGGTCAGGCTGATCGCGCCGCCGGCCGCCATGATGAGCGAGCCGATCCAGATCCAGTTGGCGAAGGGCTTGATGTAGGTGCGGAAGGCCCAGCCGCCGTTCTCCTGCGCGTCGCCGAGGGTGACATAGACGTCGCGGGTCAGGCCGCGATCGATGGCGGCCTCGGTCGTGGGGAACTGCTGGACCGGATAGAACCGCTTCTCCGGGCGCATCTGGCCGACGGGCTGGCCGTCGCGGAGGATGGTCATCGTGGCCAGCTCGGACGTGTAGTTCGGGCCGCGCACACGCTCCACCGCGTCGAGGCGGATCTCGTAGTTGCCCTTGCCGAAGCTGTCGCCGAGCTGGAGGACGCGGATGTCCTCGGTCTCCCACGCCGTGATGCAGGCGATGCCGAACATGGTGACGCCCAGCCCGACGTGGCCGATGGTCTTGCCCCAGTCGGCGCGCGGCAGGTTCCAGGCCCGGCGCAGGCTTTCGCCGAGTGGCGCGCGCCCGAGCTTCACCCGGCCGGCCACGTCGGCGAACGAGCCGAAGACCACCCAGGCGGCGAGGGTGATGCCGATGGGCGCCAGCATCCCGCCGCCGGTCTGGAGCGCCCAGACGAGCGCGCCGAGCGCGACGGAGAGCGCGACGACGCCCCAGAGCGGCTCCATCGCCTTGCCGATGTTGCCGCGCTTCCACGGCAGGATCGAGAAGACAGGCAGGATCATCGCCAGCACGATCATGAAGGGCGTGAAGGCGAGGTCGAAGAACGGTGGGCCGACCGAGACCTTGCGGCCGGTCAGCGCCTCGGCGAGGAGTGGCCACATCGTGCCGAAGAACACGACCATGGTGGCGACGACAAGCAGCACGTTGTTCGCGACGAGGCCGCTTTCCCGGCTGACCACCGAAAAGACGGTGTTCGACTTCAGGATCGGCGCGCGCCAGGCGTAGAGGGTCAGCGAGCCCCCGATGAAGGCGGCGAGGATCCAGAGCAGGAAGACCCCGCGCTCGGGATCGTTCGCGAAGGCATGGACGCTGGTGATGACCCCGGACCGCACCACGAAGGCCCCGATCAGCGAGAACGAGAAGGCGAGGATCGCGAGCAGGATCGTCCAGGATTTCAGCGTGTCGCGCTTTTCAACCACGATGGCCGAATGCAGGAGCGCCGCAGCCAGGAGCCAGGGCATGAAGCTGACGTTCTCGACCGGGTCCCAGAACCACCAGCCGCCCCAGCCGAGCTCGTAATAGGCCCAGAAGCTGCCGAGCGAGATGCCGAGGGTCAGGTTGACCCAGGCGAGCAGCGTCCACGGGCGGACCCAGCGCGCCCAGGCGGCGTCGACCTTGCCTTCGATCAGCGCGGCGATCGCGAAGGAATAGGCCATCGAGAGGCCGACATAGCCGAGATAGAGGAAGGGCGGGTGGAAGGCGAGCCCCGGGTCCTGCAGAAGCGGGTTGAGGTCGTTGCCGTCGAGCGGCGGGTTGTCGAGCCGCCAGAACGGGTTCGAAGTCAGGATCACGAAGGCGTAGAACGCGACGCCGATGGTGGCCTGGACCGAAAGGACGCGCGCCTTCAGGCCGGGCGGCAGGTTGCCGCCCCAGACCGCGACCATCGCCCCGAACAGCGTGAGAATCAGGATCCAGAGGAGCATCGAGCCCTCGTGGTTCCCCCAGGTGCCGCTGATCTTGTAGAGGAGCGGCTTCGCGGAATGGGAGTTGATGGCGACGAGCCGGACCGAGAAATCGGAGACGACGAAGGCATAGACGAGGGCGAGGAAGGACACGAGGGTCAGCAGGAACTGCACCTGCGCGGCGGGCACGGCGAGCCGCATCCAGTCGACCCAGCCCTTCTGTGCGCCGACCATGGGGACGATCATCTGCACCACGGCGACGGTGAAGGCCAGGATGAGGGCCAGGTGGCCCAGTTCGACGATCATCGTTCAACTCCCTCGGCAAGTCGGCGGGACTATGCGCCGAAACCCGAGAGGGTTCAATTTGCAACGGCGTGAAGTGCCGTGGATGAGGCGCGGGGCCGCAGGACGGCCCCGCGCGACGGTCAGGCCGCGTTCATCGCGCGCCATTCCTCGACGGCGGCGTTGAAGTCGGGGTCCGAGGCGCGCACGGCGACCGCGGGCCGGGGCGGCACGTCCACGGCGGGCGCGACAGGCTCGGCCGTGCTGCGCGGCCGCGGCACGGGGCGCCCGGAGGTGGGCAGCTCCGGCGTGCGGGCGATGGGGCCGGGAGCCGCCTCCCGTTCGGCCTCGGGGGTGGTGAGCGCGGGTTCGGCGCGGATCGTGGCGCCCGGGCCGGAAAGCTCCCGCGCCTGCCGGGGCGGCATCGGCAACTCGAGCGACGCACCGATGCTGCGGCCGCGATAATGGTGCAGCTCGCGCGCGCCGAAATAGAACGAGACCACCGCCCCCAGCAGCCACCAGAGCGGCTCGGGTACATAGGCGAGGCCCTGCATGCGTTCGGCGAAGCCCGCCGGGTCGACCATCGCATAGACGAAGAGCCCGAGCGTCCCCACCGCCAGCATCGGGCGCGGCAGGCGGTTCAGGCCGTTCACGAACCGGTCGAACCAGGTCACGTTGGGATTGCGGAACTCCTCGCTGAACTGGCCGAGTGCGGCGATGAACTGCGCATGCTCGGCCGCGTCGCGATCGGCGCGGTTGCCGACGAAGACCTCTGCGACGCCGCCGACGGCCTCGCCGACGTGCCTTGCGGCCTGTCCGAGGCCGAGAATCTTGCCGATCATCGCCAGGCCCTCACGCGCTCGTCATGCTGGGCACGGGTGAAGTGGAAGCGCGCGGAGATGAACTCCTCGGCGCGGACGATCCAGCCGCCCTTGCCGCCGTCCTGCCGCCTTGCGTATTTGCGCGAGGCCGGCCGGCGGTCGCCGATGGCATAGTAGTAGTTCCGGCGCGCGATCCCGTAGGCGTCGGCCAGATGGTCGGGCGCCCTGTCCATCGCCGCCGCGGCGGCGTTCACGGTCAGGGGGCCGATCGCGCCGTCGTCCTTCACCGGAAAGCCGAAGAGGCCCAGCACCCGCTGCAGGATGCGCACGGCGTTGTTGCCGGCATTCACCTGCATGTCGAAGACCGTCGCATGCAGCGGCGCCGGCAGGAGGTGGATCTTCGGCTGCTCGAAATAGTGCCGGACGTAGATTTCCAGCGCCTGCGCCTGCGTGAGCATGCGCACGTCGGTGGTGTCGACCTTGCCGTCGCGGTTCAGGTCGAGCCCGAGGCGGCGCATGGTGTGGATGGTGACGCCGTGATTGGTGGCGCCGCCC
The DNA here is from genome assembly GCA_964575795.1 of uncultured Rhodobacterales bacterium. Classification (GTDB taxonomy): domain Bacteria; phylum Pseudomonadota; class Alphaproteobacteria; order Rhodobacterales; family Rhodobacteraceae; genus Amaricoccus. The sequence goes on along the minus strand of CAZNSP010000017.1, from coordinate 63,165 downwards.
GGATCGTCGGGGTCGTTGACATACCCCCCTTCGCGGCGGACGATTTCCGCGGCAATGCTTTCGACGGAATGCATTCTCGACAAACTCCTGCCGAATGGAGACCAATCGGAGGAAGATGTCCGAAATTGACTAAAATTGGATTGAGTGGCGGCGCTCAGCTGTCCGGAAGCGGCGGTATGCCCTCGCCGTACTTGAAGAGCCCCTGTTCCTTCAGCGCGTCCGCGACCTCCCGCGGCATGTAGGTCTCGTCGTGCCGCGCGAGCACCTCGGTCGCCACAAAGACGCCGTTTTCCAGCCGTCCGGTGGTGATCACCCCCTGCCCCTCGCGGAAGAGGTCGGGCAGGATGCCGGCGAAGACGACATCGAGGCTCGCCCCCCCGTCGGTGACGGTGAAGCGCACCTCCTCGCCCGCGCCGCGCACGACCGAGCCTTCCTCGACGAGACCGCCCAGCCGGAAGCGTTCGTCGTCGCGGGGCGGGTCGACGGCGATCTGGCTCGGACTGCGGAAGAACTCGATGCCGTCGCGCATGGCATAGCCGATCAGGCCGGTGGCGAGCACCAGCATCACTGCGCCGATCAGGACCAGCTGGATGCGCCGCCGCTTCTTCAGACCTGCCGCCATGTCACTCCCCTGACCTTCGCGCCGGCGCCTCGCGCGGCGCACGACCGATGCGCATGCCGCCGCGCCCGACACCGTTCAATGCGGCATTCACCTCGGCGCCGAATATAATCGCCGCGCCGGTGAGATAAAAGAACAGGAGCGTGATGATGACGCCGGCGAGCGCGCCATAGGTGATCGAATAGGTCGGCGTCCAGCTGAGATAGACCGTGAAGGCCATCGCCCCCAGCACCCAGAGCACGGTGGTCACCATCACGCCCGGCCAGATCACCGCGAGCTTCATGCGGCGATGTGGCAGGAACCGATGCATCAGGCGCAGGAAGACGATGAAGACGATGACGCCGAAGAGATAGGTGAGATAGGCGGTGATGCCGGGTACCTCGATACCGGCGAAGTCCTGCAGCAGCCGGATCAGGAGCGGACTGAGCACGATCGAGAAGCCGAGGATCAGCGCGACGATCGCGCCGATGAAGACGAAGAAGATCGCAATCGCCCGGTTGGTGATGATGTGGCGCGGCGCGCGCACCGCATAGGCGCGGTCGAAGGCGGTGCGGAAGGCCTCGATCGCGTTCGATGCGACCCAGATCGCGAAGATCGCCGAAAGCGTCAGGATGCGCTCGCTCCGCTTGCCGAGCACCTCCTCCACGACCGGCTCGAGCGTCATGGCGACGTGCGCCGGCGCGAGGTTGAAGAGCGCGTGGGTTATCTCGTCGGTGCGGCTCGGCCCGACCAGGACGCCGATCAGCGTGGTGGCGAAGATCAGGAACGGAAAGATCGACAGGAGGCAGGTGAAGGCGATGTAGCCTGCCATCGCCGAGCCGTCGTTGCGGTTGAAGCGGTCGATGGCGTCACATACGAACGCCCAGGTCCGCTTCGCCGCGGCCTTCATGGGAAGAGCGGTGCCGCCATCAGGCCCGTCGTCTCGGGCAGGCCGAGCATCAGGTTCGCGTTCTGCAGCGCCTGGCCCGAGGAGCCCTTGGTCAGGTTGTCGAGCGTCGCGAAGACGATGGTGCGGCCCGGCCGCCGGTCGCCGACGACGCCGATGTGCACGAAGTTCGAGCCGCGGACATGCCGGGTGGCGGGCACCTCGCCCATGGGCAGGACCACGATGAAGGGCTCGCCCGCATAGGCGGTGCGCAGGGCCTCGTGCACCCGGTCCGCATCGCCCCGGACATGCACGGTCGCGAGGATGCCGCGGTTCTGCGGCAGGAGGTGCGGCACGAAGGTGACCCGCACGTCGCGGCCGGCGGCGAGGCTGAATTCCTGGTCGAATTCCGCGAGATGGCGGTGCTTCGCGACGTTGTACGGATGCACGCCCTCCGAGACCTCGGCATGCAGCGTGCCTTCCTTCGGCGCGCGGCCGGCACCGGAGACGCCGGTCATCAGGTCGATGATGATGTCGTCGGGATCGATCACCCCTGCCTTAAGCAGCGGCAGGATCGCGTAGATGCCGGTCGCGGAATTGCAGCCCGTCCCGGCGACGAGCCGGGCGCCCCTGATTTCATCACGGTAGAACTCGGTCAGGCCGTAGACCGCCTCGGCCTGCAGGTCGAGCGCGTAGTGGGGATGGCCGTACCACGCCTCGTAGACCGCCGGGTCGCGCAGCCGGAAATCGGCCGAGAGATCGACGATCTTGAGGTCCCGCGGCAGGCCGGCGATCACCTGCTGGCTGGTGGCGTGCGGCAGGGCGCAGAAGGCGAGGTCGACGGCGGCGAAGTCCACCGCCTCGATCGTGGTCAGCGCCGGCAGGTCGAGATGGCGCAGGTGCGGAAAGACCTCGCCCATGCCCTGGCCGGCCTTGCGGTCGGCGGTGAGCGCGCGGATGCGCATCTGCGGATGGGTCGCGATCAGGCGCACGAGTTCGGCGCCGGTATAGCCGCTCGCGCCGAGGATGGCGATGTCGAAAACCTTGCTCATCTGACCGGACCCCCAGTTGTCCGGCGGGGTTTAATGCAAAGGACCCGCCGGTTCAATCAGGCGGCGCGGAACGGCGCGGGCCGGCCGAGGAAGATCGCGGCGCGTTGGCTGAGCACGGCGGGGTCGCCCGAGGTGAGGAAGTCGACCTTGCCCGATCCGCCCCGGAACCGGGGGTGGCGTTCCAGATAGTCGGCGAGGCTGTCGGCGATCAGGTCGGGCTGCGAGACGAGCGTGGTGCCGGGTGGCAGGGCGGCACGAAACGCTTGTTCCACAAGGGGATAGTGGGTGCATCCGAGCACCGCGGACTGCGGCTGCGGCAGGCGGGCGAGCAGGGCCGCGACATGGCCGCGGACCAGTTCCTCGGCCCGGGCCATGTCGCCCGCCTCGATCGCCTCGACGAGGCCGGTGCAGGCCTGGGGCACGACGGTGACGTCCCGCGCGCGGAACTTCAGCTCGCGCGGGAAGGCGCCGGAGGCCACGGTGGCGGGGGTGGCGAAGAGGGCGACGTCGCGCAGGCCGGTGTGGGTGGGGGGGGTGTTGTCGCCCCAGTCGCGGCGGGTGAGGTGCTCGATGACGGGGACGAAGACGCCGAGGACGCGGTGCGTCTCGGGGTCGAGCCAGTGGACCTGCAGGTCGTGGAGCGCGACGGCGGAGGCGGTGTTGCAGGCGAGGATCACCAGCCGGCAGCCCTCGTCGAAGAGCCGCTGCACTCCGGCGCAGGTCAGGTCGTAGACCTCGGCCGGCGGGCGAAGGCCGTAGGGGGCGTTCGCGTTGTCGCCGAAATAGACAAAGTCCTGATCCGGCAGCCTTTTCAGGACCGCCTTCAGCACGGTCAGACCGCCGAGGCCACTGTCGAAGACGCCGATGGGCATGGGGTTTCGGGCCTTATCCGGAGGGGGCGGGAAGGGCCCGGCCGGCGGCGGGATCGTGTCTCATGGCGGGCCGGTCGGGAGTCCTGGGGTTGTTTGCAGTCGCGGCATTCTAGTCGTCCCGCCGCGATCGGCAACAGGGGGAATGCGGGGGCAGCGGGGGCGCGGCCTGGCCGGAATCGGCCGTTTTCATTGGGGTGCTATTGAGGTGCTATTTGGGTGCTATTTGGTTTTGCGAATATGTCGACCCCTCAGCGCATCCGGAACCGCGTGCGCAGGCCGAGGCCGAGCAGGAAGAGGAGCACGATGCCGGCGAGGGACTGGACGGCGGAGAAGACCACGAGACCCGGCGGGGCGAGCGCGTGGAACTCGGTCAGTTTCGTCCGGGCCAGTCCGAGGAAGGGCAGGGTGTTGGCGATGGAGAGGACAAGCGCCTCCGGGATCGGATCGAGCCACTGCGCCCCGCCCACGGGCCGGTCCGTCCGGCCGAGCCAGGTCCGGATCACCGCCCAGCCGAGCACGACCACGGCGAGGAGCCCGCCGGCCGGGCGGGCGATGGACTGGCCGTAGTCGGAGAGCGCGCCATAGAGCCGGTAGGGCAGCCGCTGCCAGATCGGGCCGATCTCACTTGCGAAGCCCATCTCACGGCGGAAGAAGAAATGCGCCTCTTCGGGCAGGCCCTGCTTGTCGAGCATGTGGCGGATGGCGGCGCAGGATTCGCGGGCCTGCTCGGGGTCCTGCGTGGTCGTCGTCGGCCAGTGGTCGGGCTTGGCCGTGAACACGTTCCGGTCGGCCGTGACGACCCCGGAAAACACCGGATATCGGGCGCGGAACCGGGCGTTCCGGAAGTTCAGGGGTTTGTCAAACTGACAGTCCGAGAACGTGACGAACTGATCCCCGGACTCACTGCCGAACGTCGCATCGACGAAGATGGCCTCACGATTGAAGGTCGCAAAATAGAACAAGGCCGCGGCAAAGAACTTTGACTGGATGAACCACGCGGCGTCGGCGAACGTCGCCTTTGTGAACGAGGTATGCCCGAAGAACGCGGCCTCGGCGAAGGCAGACTCTCCACCGAACGTTGCGCTCGCAAAACTTGCACCCTGGCTGAACACCGCGTTCCGGAACGAGGCGTTGTGGAAGAAGTTTGCCTGGTCAAACCGAATGTCCCCGCCAAACAGCGCGTCGTCGAAATTGGCGGGACTCCTGAAGATGAAGCGTTCCATCACCAGCGCGTGCGAGAAGGCCACCCATTCGAAGTCCACGTCCTTCGCGACGTCGGGCAGTCCCGGGTAGGGGACATCCGGGCCGTTGCGCCGGCGCCACTCCTTCTTGTGCAGCGGCGTCACTTTATCCTTGTGGGTTGGCCATGCGGAGAGTTCCTTCGACGAAAAGTCCTTCGGCGCAGCAGCCGCGATCTCCTGAACGGTCAGATCGTGGAAGGCCCAGGCATTCCAGACCGCGCGATTCATTGCGTGAAGCTGCTTGTCGACCTCCTCTCCCTCCTGCTCGCCGTAGAGCGTCGCCAGCACGTACCAGGGGTTCTGGTTGGCCGGGGTCAGTCGGGGTGGCGCGGCTTCGTCGGTCGGGTCGGTCATGGCGGGTCCTCGCGGGGGTAGTGTGCGGGGTTTTGCCGGGTGGGGGAAGGGGTTGGGTGCGGCGCTGGGGTTTCTTCCCCGGCCGTGCGGGTGTGGCGCGACGGGGATGCAGGGAAACGGTTGGTACTGGACTGGGTGACGTGGGCGGGACGCGTGGGGCTTCCCCGGTCGTGCGGGCGTGGTGGGGGAGGGATGGAAGGGTGAGCGGCGACGGGCGGCGTCTGACGGGCGGCGCCTCGGAAACGAAGCGCAGCGGCCCCTGGTGGGGCGCCTCCTGGTTATTCCCGGTCGGGGATCACTGCTGCCGGCGCTGGATCAGGTCGTCACAGGCGAAGGTCGGCGCCTCGGTCTGGTCGTGGGTGACGTGGATCATCGTGCAGGCGACATGGCGGTGCGCTGCTTCAGCTCCAGTATCGCCGCCCCCTATTCCGCCGCGACCGAGGATGCGGCCGCGGCGGCGCGCACGAAGGCGTCGACCCTGCGCGCCTCGGCCTCGGTCAGGCGCAGGCCGAGCTTCGTCCGCCGCCAGAGCACGTCCTCGCCCGTCCGTGCCCATTCGCGGCGGATCAGGAAGTCGAGCTCGGCCTCGTGCAGGCCCGCGCCGAAGTCGTGGCCCGGGGCATCGGCCGGGCCCGCGGCCTCCGCCGCGTCGGTGCCGTAGAGCCGGACCAGCCGCTCGGCGGCCCTGGCGTCGAGCCGGGGCCGCGCCGCGCGCAGCGCCGCGACCTGCGCGGGCACCGCATCGGCCGGAAAGCCGCCGCCGGGCAGGGTCGCGGCATGGGTCCAGCGCGGGCCCTTGCGGCCGAGGCGGGCCTCGATCAGGGCGACCGCCGCCTCGGCGAGCCGGCGGTAGGTGGTGAGCTTGCCGCCGAAGACGTTGATCATCGCGGGGCTGCCGTCCTCGCGCAGGACGTAGTCGCGGGTCGCCTCCTGCGCCTTCGACGCGCCGTCGTCATGGAGCGGGCGGACGCCGGAGAAGGCCCAGACCACCTCGTCGCGGCGCACAGGGCTGGCGAAATAGGCGCTGGCCGCCTCGCAGAGATAGGCGATCTCGTCCTCGGTCGCGGTCGCCGCGGCGGGGTCGCCGGAATAGTCGCGGTCGGTGGTGCCGATCAGGGTGAAGGCGTCCTCGTAGGGGATGGCGAAGACGATGCGGCCGTCGGGGGCCTGGAAGAAGAAGGCGCGCGGGTCGTCGAGGCGGCGCGGCACGACGATGTGGCTGCCCTGCACGAGGCGGACGTTGCGGGCGCCGGGCTCGCCTGCCGCCTCGGCCAGCACCCGGTCGACCCAGGGGCCGGCGGCGTTGACGAGGAGGCGCGCGTGGATGGTCTCGCGCCGGCCCGCCGCCTCGGTCTCCACCTGCCAGCGGTCGCCCGCCCGGCGCGCGGCGACGACCTTCGTGCGGGTGCGGATCTCGGCGCCGTGGGCGGCGGCGTCGCGGGCGTTCAGGACCACCAGCCGCGAATCGTCCACCCGGCAGTCGGAGAATTCGAAGGCGCGGCCGAAGCCGGGCTTCAGCGCGCGGCCCATCGGGTCGGTGCGCAGGTCGAGCGAACGGGTCTTCGGCAGGGCGTCGCGCCCGCCGATATGGTCGTAGAGGAAGAGGCCGAGGCGCAGCAGCCAGGCCGGCCGCAGGCCCGTCCGGTGCGGCAGGACGAGGCGCAGGGGCCGGATGATGTGCGGGGCGCTGCGCCAGAGGAGCTCGCGTTCGTGCAGCGCCTCGCGCACCAGCCGGAACTCGTAGTGTTCGAGGTAGCGCAGGCCGCCGTGGATCAGCTTGGTCGACCACGACGAGGTGCCGCTGGCGAGGTCGGCCATCTCGGCGAGGATGACGGAGTAGCCGCGCCCCGCCGCGTCGCGCGCGATGCCGCAGCCGTTGATGCCGCCGCCGATCACGCACACGTCGAAGCAGCCGTCGCCCAAGCGCAACTCCCCTCGCCGCGACTTCTTTCGCGCCGCAGCGGGACTGCGGCCGATCGCTTGACGGGTGAAGGGTGGGAGAAGGTAATTCGCAAGTCAAACGAAAACGTGCGCGCTGGTCGATCTGCGGCCGGCTGACCGGTATCGACGCTGCTCCCGCGCGCGAAGGTCGGCGCCCGGCCCGGCGGGCGTGAAGCGCCCGCCATGGGGCGGGGCGGGCGCTGACCGTGCTGAAGCACGGTCGGGGCGAATGGGGAGGGCGCACCCTTGTGCCGAGGCGACCGGCCGGAGCCGACAGCAGGAAAGGGACGGGGCGGGGGCCCCTCACGCCCCGGGGTCGGTCTCGATAAGGCGGATGCCGGCGTCGCGGCACAGCTCGCGCAGGCGCGGAGGGGTGCAGCGGTCGGTGATGAAGGTCTGGACCATGGAGAGATGCGCGATCCGGACCGGGGCGGTGCGTTCGAACTTGGTCGAATCGGCCACGAGGATCGCGTGATGGGCATTGGCGAGGATCGCCTGCGCCACCTTCACCTCGCGGAAGTCGAAGTCGAGCAGCGAGCCGTCCGCGTCGATCGCCGAGGTGCCGATCACCGCGAAGTCGACCTTGAACTGCTCGATGAAGTCGACCGCCGCCTCGCCGACGATGCCGCCGTCCGAGCCGCGCACCACGCCGCCGGCGATGATCACCTCCATCGAGGGATAGACCCGCATCCGGTTCGCGACGTTGATGTTGTTGGTGATGACGAGCAGGCCGCTGTGGTCGAGAAGCGCGCGGCTGACCGCCTCGGTCGTGGTGCCGATGTTGATGAAGAGCGAGGCCCGGTCGGGGATCAGCGCCGCCGCCGCCTTGCCGATCGCCTCCTTCGCGTCGGCGGCGATCGACTTGCGCGCCTCGTATTCGAGGTTCTCGATGCCCGACGGGAACAGCGCCCCGCCGTGCATCCGGGTGAGCAGCCGCTTGTCGCAGAGCTCGTTCAGGTCCTTGCGGATGGTCTGCGGCGTGACCCCGAACTGTTCGGCGAGGTCGTCGACCAGCACGCGCCCGCGTTCCTTCGCCAGTTCGACGATCTGCATCTGTCGCTGGGGCAGGAAGAGCTGAACCATCGGGCCCGTGCCCCCGCGATCAGCGGTTGTCGGGCCGCCGCACGAAGCCGCTCAGGAGGTCCCAGCCCGCGAGCAGGAGCGTGATGGCGATCACCGCGCCGAGGTCCATGCGCGGCACGAACCACCACAGGATGCCCAGGAAGCCCACCATGATGCCCATCGCCAGCACCGCGATCAGTTTCTCGGTCATGCGCCTTCCTCTCCGTCCTGTTCCACGAAACCGGTGAGCCACCGGGCCGTGCGCAGCAGCCGGGCGTCGTCGCCCCGGCGGCCGACCAGTTGTACGCCCATCGGCAGGCCCGTGTCACTCTCGAGCAGCGGCAGCGTCACCGCCGGCACGCCGCAAAGCGTCCAGAGCCCGTTGAAGATCGCGCTGCCGGTGTTGCCGAGCCCCTCGGGCGCGGGGCCCTGGGTCGCCGGCGTGATGATCGCGTCGCAACGCTCGAGGATTTCCTCGAGCCCGGCATGGAGCACGCCCGGCCAGTCCAGCGCCGCGATGTAGTCGCGGGCCGGGATCGCCTTGCCCGCCTCCATCGCCGCGCGGGTCTCCTCCGACAGCCGGTCCCAGCCGCGCCGTTCGTAGGTGTAGTAGCACTTCGCCATCTCGGCGAAATTGATGCGCTCGCGCACGGCCGCCGCCTCGTCGAAGGCGTTGGGAAGGGCGGCCTCGAAGCACTGCTCGCCGAGCGCCTCGGTCAGTTCCGCGAGCGCCGCCCGCGTCTCGGCGGTCGCGGTGTCGAAGCCGGGCGGACGCACGAAGGCGAAGGTCGGGCGGACCGGCGGCTCCGCCGCCGCCGTCGCGTGCAGGCGCGGATGCGGGCCGGGCGCGGTCGCGCGGTCGGCGGGATCGTCACCGAAGAGCACCTCGGCGAGAAGCGCCGCGTCCTCGACGCTGCGCGCGAAGACGCCCACGGTGTCGAGGGTCGGCGACTGGGTCAGGATGCCGGTCCGCGGGATCGCCCCGAAGGTCGGCTTGAAGCCCACGGTCCCGCAATAGGCCGCGGGCCGGATCACCGAGCCGCCGGTCTGGGTTCCCACCGCCAGCGGCACCATGCCCGCCGCCACCGCCGCCGCCGAGCCCGAGGAGGACCCGCCGGGCGTGTGGCCCGGGTTCCAGGGGTTGCGGGTCTTGCCCGGGTGCAGGAAGGCGACTTCGGTCGTCACGGTCTTGCCCATGACGATCGCGCCCGCCGCCTTCAGCCGCGACACCACCCAGGCGTCGCGGATCGGCACCCGGCCGGCATCGAGTTCTGTGCCGTTCTCGGTGCGGATCTTGACCGTGTCGATGATGTCCTTGAGCGCCACCGGCAGGCCGTGGAGCGGCCCGATCGGCCGCCCGCTCGCCCGGAGCGCGTCGAGCGCCCGGGCCTGCGCCATGGCGTGGTCGCCGTCGAGCCAGGCCCAGGCCTGCACCTCGGGCTCGCGCGCGGCGATGACGGCGAGGCAGTCCTCGACGAGGTCGGCGGCGCGGAGCGCGCCCTGGGCGAGCCGCGTCCGCATCTCGGACGCGGTCAGCCCGGCGAGCCGGCCGGGCTGTGCCGCCTTGCGCTTAGCGTCCATACATCGCTTCCGGCAGGTTGAAGACGAGGCCGGGGAAGTTGTAGACCAGCGCCATGCTGACGAAGACCATGAAGAGGAACGGCAGCACGCCCTTGAAGATCATGGTCAGCTGCACCTCCGGCGGCGCGATGCCCTTGAGGTAGTAGGCCGACATCGCCATCGGTGGCGTCAGGAAGCTCGTCTGCAGGTTCAGCGCCACGAGGATGCCGAAGAACAGCGGGTCGATCCCGAAGAGCGGCAGGAGCGGCAGGAAGATCGGCACGAAGATGATGATGATCTCCGACCATTCCAGCGGCCAGCCGAGCAGGAAGATGATCAGCTGTGCGAGCAGCAGGAACTGCAGCGGCGTCAGGTCGAGGCCCTGGACGAACTCCGAGATCAGGTGCTCGCCGCCCAGATAGGAGAAGACCGAGGAGAAGGTGTAGGAGCCGACGAAGAGCCAGCACACCATCGCGGTCGTCCGCACGGTCAGGTAGACCGATTCGCGCAGCCGCCCGAAGGTCATCGCCCGGTAGGCGATCGCCAGCACCATGCCGCCGAGCGCGCCGATCGAGGCCGCCTCGGTCGGGGTGGCGAGACCGAAGAGGATCGAGCCCAGAACCGCGAGGATCAGGAAGGCCAGCGGGAAGAACGAGGTGAAGAGCATCACCGCGAGCCTCATGAAGGGCACGTCGGGCACTTCGTCCCTGGTCGGCTTCGGCGCGATCGACGGCTGCAGGATCGACCGGCCAATCACGTAGACGAGGTAAAGCCCGACCAGCGTCAGCCCCGGCAGCAGCGCGGCGGCATAGAGCCGCACGATCGAGACGCCCGAGGAGGCGGCATAGACGATCAGCATGATCGAGGGCGGGATCAGGATGCCGAGCGTCCCGCCCGCGCAGATGATGCCGGAGGCGAAGCTGGGGTTGTAGCGCGCCTTCAGCATCGCGGGCAGCGCGAGCAGGCCCATCAGCGTGACCACGGCCCCGACGATGCCGGTCGCCGTGGCGAAGAGTGCGCAGGTGATGAGTGCCGCCACGCCCATCGAGCCGGGGATGTTCTTGGCGGCGATGTTCAGCGTCGAGAACAGCTTGTCGACGATGTTCGCCCGCTCGACCACGTAGCCCATGAAGAGGAACAGCGGCACCGCCGTCAGCACCTCGTTCGACATCACCGTGTAGGTCTGGTTGATGAAGAGGTCGAAGATGCGGTTGTTGAGGAAACCCTCGAACCATGTCGACCAGGAGTCCCAGGTCCCCGCCGTCTCGTCCAGCCGGTTGAAGCTGCGCCACTGCCGGCCCGGGTCGAAATAGGCGTAGTAGCCGAAGCCTATGCCCAGTGCCATCAGGGTGAAGGCGATGGGAAAGCCCAGGAACACCAGCATGATGAATATGCCCAGCATCATCAGGGCGACTTGGGGATCGGTCACGTTGTCGTCTCCGTGGAGGGCAGGGCCGGGCGTCGCGCGCAGCCGGCGGCGTTAGTGGTCTTTCTGGGCGGCCTGCGCGAGCAGCGCGTCCTCGGTCTCCTGCACGTCCACCTCGGCCCGGCGCCAGTGGCCCTCGCGGATGCAGAGGATGCAGCGGAAGACCTGGGCGATGCCCTGGATGAACAGGAGGATGCCGGCGGCGACCATCACGGACTTGAACTGGAAGATCGGGATGCCGGCGGGGCTGTTGATGCTGACCTCGGAATAGCCCCAGGAGCGGCTGGAGTACTTCCAGCCGGTGAAGATCAGCGCGAGGATGCCGGGGAAGAAGAAGAAGATGTAGAGCACGAGGTCGACGATCGCCTGGGTGCGCGGCTTCCACAGGCGGTACAGGAAGTCGCCGCGTACGTGGCCGCCCTGGGAGAGCGTGTAGGCCCCGCCCATCATGAAGAGCGTGCCGTACATGATGAAGGACACGTCGAGCGCCCAGGGCGTCGGGCGGTTGAAGATGTAGCGGACGAGCACCTCGTAGCTCATCCCGAACGTCATGAGGATGATGAGCCACGCAAATGTCTTGCCGAAACCCGCCGACAGGCGGTCCGCGAGATTGATGAACCCGAGCACGATCTGTCTCCAGCCGAATGCAAAATCCCTGCGCCGGTGGCCGGCGCAGGGGGTTCAGGGATCAGCGGGGGCTCAGAGTGCGAGCCGGCCCGGGAAGTAGTGCTCGTAGGCGAGCGCGAGGTCGGGCGAGTTCATCAGCTCGTAGTAGGCGACCTTCTCGACCCAGGCGCGCTGGCTTTCCATGACGCGGGCCGAGAACTCGTCCTGCTCCAGATCGGCGATCAGCTTGTCCCAGGCCTCGAGCTGGCCCTGCAGGATTTCCTGCGAGGTGCGGTGCACGGTGACGCCCATCTCTTCCTGGAGGCGCCGCAGGTCGTTGGAGTAGTTCTCCATCGCGAGCGCGGTGTTCGAGGTGGAGGCAGCCTCCACGCCGTACTTCAGGATCGCCTGCAGGTCCGGATCGAGATCCTCGTAGAAGTCGCGGTTGATCGTGAACTCGAAGCTTTCCGAGGCCTGGTGGTAGGAGGCGAGGTAGTAGTTCTTCGCCACGTCCTGCGCGCCGAAGCGCATGTCGGAGGACGGGTTGTTGAACTCGAACGCGTCGATGACGCCGCGCTCCATCGCCGGCACGATCTCGCCGCCCGGGAGCTGCGCGACCGACATGCCCATCGACTGCAGCAGGTCGGCGGCAAGGCCGACGGTGCGGTACTTGAAGCCCTGCAGGTCGGCGACGGTGTTGACCTCGCCCTTGAACCAGCCGAAGGGCTGTGCCGGCATCGGGAAGCCCATGAAGCCGACCACGTTGAGGCCCAGGATGTCCTGGGTCAGCTCGCGGTAGAGCTCCGCGCCGCCGCCCTGGTAGAACCAGCCCAGCATGGTGTTGGCGTTGCCGCCGAAGACCGGGCCCGTGCCGAAGAACGAGGCGGCCTTGGACTTGCCGTACCAGTAGACGGGCACGGTGTGGGTCATGTCGAGGACGCCGTCGTTGACCGCGTCCATCACCTGGAAGGCGCCGACGACGGCACCGGCCGGAAGCAGGTCGAACTGCAGGCGGCCGCCGGACATTTCCTCGCAGCGGGTGGTGTATTCGCGGGCGAAGTCCATCCAGATGTCGGAGGCCGGCCACGAGGTCTGCATCTTCACCACGAGCGGGCTCTGGGCGAGCACCGCGGGAGCGGCCAGTCCGGACGCGGCCGCGGCCCCGCCGAAGAGCGCGCCGCGGCGCAGGAACGAACGGCGCGAGACCGTCGATTCGGGTTTCGTCTTGAGATCAGTCATGCATTCCTCCCTGGAAGGCTTTGATGGGGTTCTGGGCTCTTGTCAGGCCCTCGCCCGCAGGCGGTCCCGGATAATGGGACAGTTCCACGGCATGGCAAGGGCAAATCGCACGAATTGGTATATGTCGGTGTGCAAACTGTCGACATGACGCGTCACGCGACCCGGTCCCGCGGCGCGCGGCCGGCGAATATCGCGTCGAGGTTGTCGAGCGCGCGGAAGCCCATCGCGTCGCGCGTCTCCCGCGTGGCGGAGCCGATGTGCGGCAGCAGGAACACGTTCGGAAGCGCCGCGATCTCGGGATTGCCGCCGGGCTCGGTCCTGAAGACGTCGAGCCCCGCCGCGAAGAGCCGCCCGGATTTCAGCGCCGCCACCAGTGCAGCCTCGTCGACCAGCGCGCCGCGTGCGGTGTTCACGAGGATCGCGCCCTCGGGCAGGAGCGCGAGCGTGCGTTCGTTGATCAGGTCCCGGGTCTCGGGCGTCGCGGGGCAGTGCAGCGACAGCACGTCCGACACGGCGAGCAGGCTCTCGACCGTGTCGTGGAACACCGCGCCCTTCTCGAGCGCGGGGTCGAGCCGGCGGCGGTTGTGGTAGTGGATCTCCATGCCGAAGCCGCGCGCCCGCTCGGCAGTCACCTGCCCGACCCGGCCCATGCCCAGCACGCCGAATCGCCGGCCCGTCACCTGCCGCCCGACCATGAAGGCGGGCGACCAGAAGTCCCAGCGCCCGTCGCGAGTCATGCGGTCGCCCTCGGCCGCGCGCCGCGCCGCGCCCAGCATGCAGAGGATCGCGATCTCGGCCGTGGCATCCGACAGGACGTCGGGCGTGTTGGTGACGATCACGCCCTTCGCCTTCGCCGCCGCGAGGTCGACATGGTCGGTGCCGACCGAGTGATTCGCGATCACCCGCAGCCGCTCGGGCAGGGCGGCGATGACGCCCGCGTCGAAGACCTCGGAATGGCAGGGCAGGACGGCGTCGACCTCCTGGCAGGCGGCGATCAGTTCGTCCCGCGAGAAGACCCGGTCCTCATGGTTGAGTATCGCCCGGTAATCCCTTGCCGCGCGGGCCTGAACGGCATCGCTCAGCCGCCGTGTCACCAGCAGTGCCGGTCTGTCCGCCATCCACCCTCTCTGTGCGCCCCACGCCTCGCCGGCGCCGCAACGATCTTGCGAGCTTCAAAGCATGTGTTTGCAAGAGTTTCAAGTTGCGTGCGCGTGATGGAATATCCTAAGACTCGCGGCGTTGGGCCTCCGCCCAGCCAGGCAATTCACAACAGCGTCCCTTTGGGAGGGAAAAACGTGCTCATCAGAAGTGCCGTTCCGGCAATGCTGCTCACGACCGCGCTCGTCGCGCCTGCGGCCGCGCAGGACAATCTGCAGACCCTGCAGAACATGCAGAAGACCGATGCCGCCTTCACCTTCATCGACCAGGAAGGCCCGACCGCCGATGCCCTGCGCGACATCGTGCAGCACATCAACGTGCCCGAAGGCTTCGAGGTCAGCCTCTACGCCGTGGTGCCCGACGCCCGCTCGATGGCGGTGGCGCCGCAGGGCACGGTGACCTTCGTCGGCACGCGCAAGGACAAGGTCTGGTCGGTGGTCGACCGTGACCGCAACCGCGTCGCCGATCAGGTGAAGGACTTCGCGCCCTCGATCACCTTCGACATCCCGAACGGCCCCTGTTTCTCGCGCGACGGCTTCCTCTACATCGCCGAGCGCAACCGGGTGCTGCAGTTCCCGGCGGCCGAGTTCTTCTTCGAGGGTCCGGACCCGGCGGTGGGCGTCGTCGTGCCACAGGGCGAGCTGATCCCCGTCGAGGAGGAGAGCTTCAACCACACCGCCCGCGTCTGCCGCATCGGCGCGGACGGCAAGCTCTACATCTCGCTCGGCCAGCCCTACAACGTGCAGCCCGCCGAGAAGGTGGAGATGTACGACCGGATCGGCATCGGCGGCATCATCCGCATCAACACCGACGGCTCGGGGCGCGAGGTCTTCACCCGCGGCGTCCGCAACTCGGTCGGCCACGACTTCAACCCGGCGAACGGCGACCTGTGGTTCACCGACAACCAGGTCGACGGCATGGGTGACGACATCCCGCCGGGCGAGCTGAACCGGCAGACCGCGGCGGGCCAGCACTTCGGCTTCCCGTGGACCAACGCCCGGGTCGAGATCCCCGAGTTCAAGGACGTGCCGCGGCCCGAGGGCGTCGAGTTCATCGAGCCGCAGGTCGAGATGGACGCCCATGCCGCCGACCTCGGCATGCGGTTCTACACCGGCTCCTCCTTCCCGGAGAAGTATCACGGGGGCATCTTCTCGGCGCAGCACGGCTCGTGGAACCGCACGGTGCCGGTCGGCGCGCGGGTGATGTTCACCGCGCTCGACGAGGAGGGCAACGCCGCGGGGACCGAGGTCTTCGCCGACGGCTGGCTGAACGAGGAGACCGGCGAATACCGCGGGCGCCCGATGGACATCGCCTTCCTGCCCGACGGCTCGATGCTGGTGTCCGACGACTTCGCGGGCGCGATCTGGCGCATCGCCTACGTCGGCGTGCCGGCCGCGGACTGATCTGACGGCTCAACCCATGCGGGGCGTCGGGTGACCGGCGCCCCGAAGCGTTTGCAAGGACCAGATCCGATGAAGAACACCACTTTGCGCGTGCTGGCCGCGGCCGGTTCCGTGCTTCTGCTGGCGGGACCGGCGCTTTCGGCCGATGCGGCGCGGGGCCGCGAGCTCGCCTCCACCTGCCGCGTCTGCCACGGACTCGATGGGGTCGGCACCAACCCGATGGTGCCGAACATCGGCGGCCAGAGCGCCCAGTACCTGACCAAGGCGCTCAAGGACTTCCGCGAGGGCCGGCGCGAGGACCCGCAGATGAGCATCATGATCGGCGGCCTCAGCGATCAGGACATCGCCGATCTCGCCGCCTGGTATGCCTCGATCACGGCCAGCTTCGAGATGCCCGAGGGCTGATCCGGCCGGCCAATCGCGTCGACTCGGGCCCGCCCTCCCCACGCGTCCCGACCGTGCGTCAGCACGGTAAGCGCCCGCCCGGCCCCGCCACGCCGAAGGCGTGCCATTGGCACGACGCGGGCGCTTCACGCCCGCCGGTTCGGGCGCCGACCTTCGCGCGCGGGAGCGGCCTGGCCACGGGCCGCTTCCTTCTCGTCTTCGACAACATGCGGTGGCGGAAGACGATGGAGGGGTGCCATTGCCTTCGATGCCCCTCTTTTCCCTTCCCGGCCGCGCCGTTCTGCGGCATGTGACGGCCCGCGGCGCGAACGATGGAGGTCCCCGATGGCGCAGACGGTCTATGTCCTGAACGGTCCGAACCTGAACCTGCTCGGCAAGCGCCAGCCGGAGATCTACGGGGCCGAGACGCTGGCCGACGTGGAGGCGTCCTGCCACGCCCTGGGCGCGGAACTGGGGCTTGCGGTCGAGTTCCGCCAGAGCAATGCCGAGCACGTGCTGATCGACTGGATCCACGAGGCGCGGGAGCGGGCGCGGGGCATCGTGATCAACCCCGCGGCCTTCACCCATACCTCGGTCGCGATCCTCGACGCGCTGAACGCCTTCGAGGGGCCGGTGATCGAGGTGCATGTCTCGAACGTGCACAGGCGCGAGGCGTTCCGGCACCATTCCTATGTCTCGCAGCGCGCGGACGGGGTGATCGCGGGGCTCGGCACCCAGGGCTACACGCTGGCGCTGCGCCGGGTCGCGACGCTGATCGGCGCGGGCTGAGGTCAGCCGCCGAGGGTCACGAGGCCCGCACGCGACAGGAGGACGAGGGCGACCGCCAGCGTGCCGGCCGAGAGCGTCACCGCCGCGACGAGGGCGGTCGCGCCGAGCGCCTCCACCCCGAAGCGGCGGCCGAGGATCGGGAAGATCGCCAGCATCGGCACGCAGGCGGTCAGGATGCCGCCCGCGGCGAGCGCGGGGTCGATGCCCGGCAGGGTCAGCATGCCCGCCGCGACCAGCGCGGGATGGAGGACGAGCTTGGCCGCGACGATCCGCGCCACCGGCCCCGCCGCCGCCCGCGCGCCGATCAGGGCGAGCGTGCCGCCGACCACCACGAGCGACATCGGCCCCGCGGCGCTGAGGAGGCCGATAACGGTGCGGACCGGCCCGGCGAGCGGCACCCCGGCGAGGGCGAGCGCGAGACCTGCGGCGAGCCCGATCACCAGCGGGTTGCGCGCGATCTCGCGGGCGACGACCCGCAGCGTCGCGAGCGGCCCGGCGCCCGCCGAGCGCCCGACCTCGGCCAGCACCAGCGCGAGCGGCAGGATGATCAGGTTCTCCACCAGCATCGCCTGGGCCAGCACCGGGGCCGCCGTCGCGGGCCCGAGCGCCATCAGCACCACGGGAAAGCCGATGAAGCCGCTGTTCGGCAGCGACATGCCGAGCCCGTGCATCGCGGGCGCCGTCTCGCCCGCCGCCCGCGCCCGGAAGAAGCCGAAGGCGAAGGCGCCGACCGAGCCCGCGGCATAGGCGGCGAGGAAGCCGGGGTTCATCGTCTCGCCGAGCGGTGCCCCGGCCACCGCCCCGAAGATCAGCGCGGGAAGGGCGATCTTGATCACGAACCGGCCGAGCACCGCGACGTCCTCGGCGCCGAGATAGCGCAGCTTCACCGCGCCGAAGCCGAGGCCGATCAGACCGAAGACCGGGGCGAGCACCCCGAGGATCGCGGCGAGCATCGGCTCAGCCGCGCGGGCGGGACCGGGCCTGCGGGAGGCGCGGTTGCCCGTCGGGCGCGGGCCGGGTCGGGCCCGCCGGTTCGCCGTGTCGCATGGCTCGTCCTTCCTCCCGGACCCGGGGCTGGCGGTGGCGGGACGGTCCCCGGTCCGGGGGTGATTCCCGCCGCAGGATAGCCGCCGCCCGGTTCGCCCGCCATGCCGGTTGCCGGGGCCGAGGGGGCCCGGAACACCGGCGGATCATGGAACTTTCTTCCAATCGGGGCCGGCCCCGGCTATCACCGTCCCGAGCCGGTCGGGGCAGGCGCGGCCTGCCGCGCGCAACGTGCCCGGCCGGGGACCCGAAAGCGACGCCGATGGACAACCCGCTCTCCCGCGCCTTCCTGACGCCGCCCTGCCGGTGGGTCGCGGCTGATCGCAGAGGAGCTTGTCGATGTCCCTGACCGAACCACGCGCCCGGGTGAAGCTCGGCCTGATCGGCGACAACATCGCCGCCTCGCAGGCGCCGCGGTTGCACGAGATCGCGGGGCGCCTGCTCGGCCGCGCGGTGAGCTACGAGCTTCTGGTCCCGCGGGCGATGGAGCTCGACTTCGACGCGGTGTTCGACCGGGCGCGGGCCGAGGGGTTCCGCGGGCTCAACATCACCTATCCCTACAAGGAGCGGGTGGTTGCCCGGGTCGAGGTGCCCGAGGACCGGGTCCGGCGGCTGGGCGCGGTGAACACGGTGGTCTTCGACGGTGACGGCGCGCGGGGCTACAACACCGACTTTTCCGGCTTTCGCGCGGCCTATCGCACGGCGTTCGGCGAGATGCCGACCGGCGCGGTCTGCATGATCGGCGCAGGCGGCGTCGGCAAGGCGGTGGCCTTCGGGCTGCTGGACCTCGGGATGGACGAGCTGCGGATCGTGGAGCGGGACCTCATGAAGGCGGAGGGCCTGGCCGAGGCGCTGCGGCAGGCCCGGCCCGGCCTGCGGGTCGTCGTGTCCGGCGATCCGGGCGAGGGTGCGGCGGGTGCGGCGGGACTGATCAACTGCACGCCGGTGGGCATGGTGGGCCATGACGGGACGCCGCTCGAACGGCGGCTGATGGCGGGGGCGGTCTGGGCGTTCGATGCGGTCTATACCCCGGTCGAGACCCGGTTCCTGCGCGACGCCGAGGCCGAGGGTCTGCGGATCCTCTCCGGCTACGAGCTTTATTTCTACCAGGGCCTGCATGCGATCGAGATATTCCACGGGGTGGGCGTGGACGAGGCGGTGCTGCGCCACGCATTGAAGGAGCCGGCGTGATGCGCAACGCGATCGCAACCGTCTCGCTCGGCGGCACGCTGCGCGACAAGCTCGCCGCCATCGCCGAGGCCGGGTTCGAGGGGGTGGAGATCTTCGAGACCGACATCCTGGCCCATGACGGGCCGCCGGCGGATGTGGGGCGGATGGCCCGCGACCTCGGCCTCGAGATCATCGCGCTCCAGCCGTTCCGTGACTTCGAGGGCATGCCGGAGCCGCGCCGCAGCCGCAACTTCGAGCGGGCGCGGCGCAAGTTCGAGCTGATGGCCGAGCTCGGCACGAGCCGGCTGCTGGTCTGCTCGAACGTCTCGCCCCAGAGCCTCGGCGGAATCGACCGGGCGGCGGAGGACCTGCGCGCGCTGGGTGAGCTGGCGGCCGGTGCCGGGGTCGAAATCGCGTTCGAGGCGCTGTCCTGGGGGCGGTGGATCCGCGACTGGCGCGATGCGTGGGAGGCGGTGCGCCGCGCGGATCATCCGAACGTGCGGCTGGTGCTCGACAGTTTCCACACGCTCGCGCCCGGCTATCCCGTCGAGCCGATCCGCGCGGTTCCCGCCGACCGCATCGCCTTCGTGCAGCTGGCCGATGCGCCGGCGATCCAGATGGATATCCTGCAGCTGTCGCGGCACCTGCGGCTCTTTCCCGGGCAGGGCGATCTGGACGTGCCGGGGTTCCTCGAGGCGGTCCGGGCGACGGGCTATGACGGCTGGATCAGCCACGAGATCTTCAACGACCGGTTCCGGATGGCCTCGACCCGGCGCATCGCCGCGGATGGCGAGCGTTCGCTCATCGCGCTGACCGGCACGGCCCGCGGCGGACGGCCGCTGCCGCCCCGCACCTCGACGGAGGGTGTCGCCTTCATCGAGTTTGCCGTGGACGAGGAGGCGGGCGCGGAACTGGCCGCGCTCTTCCGGGCGATGGGCTTCCGGCACGCCGGGCAGCACCGGTCGAAGGAGGTGGCGCGGTTTGCGCAAGGCGACGTGAACCTGCTGATCAACACCGAAACCGAGGGCTTCGCCCATTCGCATTTCGTGACGCATGGCCCCTCGGTCGCCGCGATCTGCCTGATCGTCGGCGATGCCGGCGCGCAGATGGAACGGGCCGAGGCGCTGCTGGCGCAGTCCTACCGGCAGGCGATCGGAACGGGCGAGCTGGCGATCCCGGCGATCCGCGGGGTGGGCGGCACGCTCCTGCACTTCATCGACCGGCGGAGCGATCTCGCGCGGCTCTGGGAGATCGACTTCGAGGGCGTCGCGGACGACCGGCCCGATGCGGGCATCGTCGCGGTGGACCATTTCGCCCAGTCGATCCCGTTCGAGGAGCTGCCGACGTGGCGGCTGTTCTACCTGTCGATCTTCGATTTCGAGAAGGCGCCGACGGTGGACGTGGTCGATCCCGGCGGCCTCGTGGAAAGCCAGGTGCTGCAGTCGCCGGGGCGGGGGGTGCGGGTGACGCTCAACGCCAGCCAGTCGCGGCAGACCCTGTCGGCGCGCTTCATGGACGAGCTGTTCGGGGCGGGGGTGCAGCATGTCGCCTTCGCGACCGAGGACATCTTCGCGACGGTGGAGCGGATGCGGGCGAACGGCATCGCGCTGTTGCCGATCCCGGAGAACTATTACGACGATCTGGAGGCGCGGTTCGATCTTGCGCCCGAGCTCGCGGACCGGCTGCGCGCGTTCGACATCCTCTACGACGAGGACGAGAACGGGCGGTATTTCCAGGTCTATACCCGGGTCTTTGCGGACCGGTTCTTCTTCGAGATCGTGCAGCGGGAGGGCTATGACGGGTTCGGTGCGCCGAACGCCCCGATCCGTCTGGCCGCGCAGAGCCGTCTCGCCAGCACCGCCGGGGTGCCGCGGTCATGATGGCGCGCGGCCCGTCCGGGGGGCTGGCGATCCTGAACGGCTGCGGGGTCCGACCCGGACCTGAATTTGCATGACGGGCCGAAACGGGGAAGATCGCCGTCAGGGGAGGATGCCATGCTGTACGCGAGGATCGGTTCCATCGGGATGCACCACGCGCTTTCGGGCGATCCGGGGGGGCGGCCGCTCGTCTTCGCGAATTCGCTCGGCACCGATCTGCGGGTCTGGGACGCGGTCCTGCCGCTTCTGCCGCAGGGGTTGCGGATCGTCCGCTACGACAAGCGCGGCCACGGGCTGAGCGACGGCGCGCCGGGGCCGTGGCGGATCGAGGATCTGGCGGACGATCTGGCGGGACTGCTCGATGCGCACGGCATCCGGGGTGCTGTGGTCTGTGGCCTGTCCGTGGGTGGGATGATCGCGCAGAGCCTCGCGGTGCGGCGGCCCGACCTCGTCTCGGCGCTGGTGCTGTGTGACACGGCGGCGAAGATCGGCACGGCGGAGCTCTGGGACGCGCGCATCCGGGCGGTGCGGGAGGAGGGGATCGCGTCAATCGCGGAAGCGATTCTGGAGCGGTGGTTCACCGAGCGGTTCCGGACGGGGAACCCGGCGATCGGCCTCTGGCGCAACATGCTGGTGCGGACCTCGGCCGAGGGCTATGCCGCGACCTGTGCGGCGATCCGCGACGCGGATCTGACCGAGGGGACGCGCGGCCTGCGGCTGCCGACGCTGGCGCTGGTGGGCGAGGCGGACGGCTCGACGCCGCCCGATCTGGTGCGCGCGACGGCCGGGCTCATCCCCGGTGCGCGCTTCCATGTGATCGCCGGAGCCGGCCATATCCCCGGCGTCGAACAGCCCGAGGCGACCGCCCGGCTGATCGCGCAGTTCCTGGAGGAGACGCAGGATGCATGACCGTCATGCCGAAGGGATGGCGACCCGGCGCGCGGTGCTGGGCGATGCCCATGTGGACCACGCCGAGGCGCTCAAGACCGAATTCGACGCCGATTTCCAGCACTTCATCACCGAGGGCGCCTGGGGATCGGTCTGGTCGCGCCCGCATCTGACCCGGCGCGAACGCTCGATGGTGACGATCGGGCTGCTCGCCGCGCTCGGACACTGGGACGAGGTCGCGATGCATGTCCGGGCCACGCGGAACACCGGGGCGAGCCCCGAGGACCTGCGGGAGGTGCTGATGCATGTTGCCGTCTATGCCGGCGTCCCGGCCGCGAACCACGCATTCAGGATCGTCAGGGAGACACTCGCGGAGGAAGGCCGTCTGTGACGGGTCCGCGGGATTTCGGGAGGTGAAAGGATGAACCGAGGCGCCCTTTTTGCACGCGACCGGCTGTGGCATCCGCCGGCCTATACGCCGGGCTACAAGACGACCGTCGCGCGATCGCCGCGGCAGGCGCTGCTGTCGCTCGATTCGACACCGTCGGAGGAGCACGGGCCGCGATTCGGGCACGGCGACCTCGGGCCGCTCGACCACGACCTGATCCTGAACTACGCCAGGGACGGCGAGCCGATCGGCGAGCGGATCGTCGTGCACGGGCGGGTCGTCGACGAGAACGGCCGGGGGGTTCCGGGCACGCTGGTCGAGGTCTGGCAGGCGAATTCGGGGGGCCGCTACCGGCACAGGAACGACACGTATCTCGCGCCGATCGACCCGAACTTCGGCGGCTGCGGGCGGTGCCTGACCGACGAGGACGGGTACTATGTCTTTCGCACGATCAAGCCCGGCGCCTACCCTTGGGCGAATTCCACCACCGCGTGGCGGCCGGCGCATATCCATTTCTCGGTCTTCGGGACGGGATTCGGCCAGCGGCTGATCACGCAGATGTATTTCGAGGGCGACCCGCTGATCCCGCATTGCCCGATCGCGGCGACGATCCCCGACAAGGCGGCGCTCGACCGGCTGGTGGCGCCGCTCGACCTCCATGAGGCGAAGCCGTGGGATTCGCTCGCCTACAAGTTCGACATCGTGCTGCGCGGCCGCCGCTCGACGGTCTTCGAGAACCGGCTGGAGGGCAACTGACGTGGTCCAGAAACTCGACTACCTGAAGGAGACGCCGTCCCAGACCGCGGGGCCTTACGTCCATATCGGGCTGGCGCCGCGGGCTGCTGGCTTCGACATCTTCCACAACGTGATCGGCAGCGTGATCGCGGGGCCGGAGACCCCCGGCGAGCGCATCCGGATCGAGGGGCGGGTGCTCGACGGGCTGGGCGCCGCGGTGAAGGACGTGCTGATCGAGACCTGGCAGGCGGACGCCGCGGGCCGTCATGCGGACGGCACCGGCGATTTCCGCGGCTGGGGGCGGGTCGTGCCGGATTTCGAGACGGGCGAATTCGGCTTCGACACGATCAAGCCCGGCCCGGTGCCCGGGTACGGCGGCCGGATGCAGGCGCCGCACATCTCGTTCTGGCTGGTGGCGCGCGGGATCAACATCGGGCTGCAGACGCGCATGTACTTTCCCGACGAGGACAATTCGGCGGACCCGGTGCTGTCCCGGGTGGAGAATGCCGAGCGCCGGCCGACCCTGATCGCGCGGGCCGAGGGGCCCGGGCGCTACCGTTTCGACATCCGCCTGCAGGGGGACGGCGAGACCGTCTTCCTCGACATCTGAACGGAACCACCGATGACCACAAAGCCCTGCATCATCTGCGTCGCGATCACCGGCTCGCTGCCGCGCAAGGAGAACAATCCCGCGGTGCCGATCACCGTGCAGGAACAGGTGGAATCGACGCACGAGGCCTTCGAGGCCGGCGCGACGATCGCCCATTGCCACGTGCGGAACGACGACCAGACGCCGACCTCGGACCCCGAACGCTTTGCCCGACTGCTGGAGGGGCTGCGGAAGCATTGCCCCGGGCTGATCATCCAGTTCTCCACCGGGGGCCGGTCGGGGTCGGGGCGCGAGCGCGGCGGCATGCTGGGGCTGCGCCCGGACATGGCCTCGCTGGCCGTGGGGTCGAACAACTTTCCGACGCGGGTCTACGAGAACAGTCCGGAACTGGTCGACTGGCTCGCCTCGGAGATGCTGCGCTACGGCGTGAAGCCGGAGATCGAGGCCTTCGACCTCAGCCATATCTTCCAGGCGGTCGCGATGGCGAAGGACGGTCGGCTGGCCAGCCCGCTCTACGTGCAGTTCGTGATGGGGGTGAAGAACGCGATGCCGGTCGACCGGGAGGTCTTCGACTTCTACGTGGCCACCCTCAACCGCCTCGCGCCCGATGCGGAATGGTGCGGCGCGGGGATCGGCAGGGACCAGATCACGCTGAACGAATGGTGCGTCGCGGCCGGCGGACACCTGCGCACGGGGCTCGAGGACAACCTGCGGCTCGACCGCGACACGCTGGCGCCGTCGAACGCGGCGCTGGTGCGGCGGGCCGTCGAGGTCTGCGCCCGGCACGATCGCCCCGTCGCTACCGTTGACGAGGCCCGTGCGATCCTGAAACTGCCGGGGGCGGCGTGAGATCGGCGAAGCAGGGAGCGAACAGTCCATGTCCATAAAGAGCCTCTTGGTCGCCTTCTCGGGGGATGCGGCGAGTTGCGGCGCGCTGCGTCTCGCCATGGCGATGGCGCGCAAGTACGACGCGCATCTGACCGGAGTGGTCTGGCACGGCCCGAACCCGATCGAATCGCGGTTCCGGTCCTATCTCAACCGGGACGTGGTGGAGATGCTGGCGCAGCGGGAGGCGGAGGAGATCGCGGCGATCGAGGCGGATTTCCGGGCGAGGGTCGCCGAGGGCGGGCTGGCCGAGCGGTCGACCTTTCTCGATCTCCTGGGGGTGAGCGACTTCAGCCTCGCGGAGCGGGCGCGGGGCTACGACATCGTGGTGATCAGCCGGCAGGCCGTCGAGGCGGGGCGCGAGCACTTCTCGGTCCGCCCGGACGTGATCGCGCTGCGCAGCGGACGCCCGGTCGTCGTTGTGCCGCCCGGCTATGCGAGCGACGTGCTGAACGAGGAAGCCCTGGTGGCCTGGGACGGCAAGCGCGCCGCGGCCCGCGCGCTGGGCGACGCGATGCACATTCTGGAGACGAAGTCGCGCGTGACGGTCCTGACCGTGGGCGAGCCGGACAAGGATCCGGCGGCGCGCGGCGACGACGTGATGGCGCTGCTCGCCCGGCACGCGATCCCGGCCGAGCGCCTCATCAAGCCGGCGACGCGCGGCGGCATCGCCCGAACGATCCTCGACGCCTGCCGCGAGGTCGGTGCGGGCCTTCTGGTGATGGGCGCCTACGAGCACAGCAAGTTCAGCGAGGACCTGCTGGGCGGGGTGACCCGCGACATCCTCGGGCAGTCGGAGATCCCGATCCTGATGTCGCACTGAGCGATGGCCGTCAGTCCCTTCGATTCGGCGGTCTACGGCGCGCTCTTCGGCGATCCGGAGGTGGCGGCGCTGTTCTCGGACGCGGCGTCCGTCGGGGCCATGATCCATGTGGAGCAGGCGCTGGCGCGGGCCGAGGGTGCCTGCAGGGTGATCCCGGCCGAGGCTGCACGGGCGATCGACGCCGGGCTGGCCGAGGTCGTGCCCGATCCGGCGGTTCTGGCGGCGGGGACCGCCGCGGCCGGCGTGCCGGTGCCGGCGCTGGTCAGCGCGCTGCGCGGGCAGCTTCCGCCCGAGGCGGGGCAGTGGCTGCACTGGGGGGCGACGAGCCAGGACATCGTGGATACGGCGCTGGTCCTGAAGCTCGATGCGGCGCTGACCATTCTCGCCGCGCGGATGGATGCGCTGATCGCGGCGCTGTCCGCATCGGCGCGGCGCTGGGCGGACCTGCCGATGGCGGGGCGGACGCGGAGCCAGATCGCGGCGCCGACGACCTTCGGCCTGCGGGTCGCCCGCTGGGCGCAGCCGCTGATCGCGCAGCGTGCGGAGCTGCCTGCGGTCCATGCGCGGGTCGCGCGGGTGCAGTTCGGCGGGGCGGTCGGCACCAATGCGGCGATCGCGCCTCATGGGCCCGCCGTCACCGCGGCGCTGGCGCGGGAGCTGGGGCTGGCTGCCGGGCCGTCCTGGCACGGGGATCGCAGTGGGCTGGGGGCGCTGGCCGGCTGGTGCGCGGGAACCTGCGCGGCGCTGGGCCGGATGGCCGGCGACCTGATCCTGATGGGGCGCAGCGAGGCCGGCGAGGCGCGGGCCGGCAGTGGCGGCGGGTCGTCCACCATGCCGCAGAAGTCCAACCCCGTGGCCGCCGAGACGATCGTCGCGCTGGCCCGCCATGCGGCCTGTCTCGTCCCCGCCGTTCAGCAGGCCGGCATCCATGCCGAGGAACGGGACGGGGCGGCATGGGCGCTCGAATGGCTGGCGCTGCCGCAGATCGTGGTCGCGACCGCCGCCGCCCTGCGCCATGCGGACGGCCTTGCCGCGACGCTGACCCCGGACGCGGCGCGGCTGCGCGCGGCGCTCGATCTGGAGGGGGGCGCGGCGCTTGCGGAACTGGCGAGCTTTGCGCTGGCCGCGCAGATGCCGCGGGCGGAGGCGCAGGCGCTGGTGAAGCGCGCGGTGGCCGAGGTGGCGGAGCAGGGTGGTACGCTGGTCGAGGCGATCGCGCGCCTCTCGCCGGTGCCGGTCGAGATCGACATGGGGCCGTCCCTGCGGGCGGCGAGTGCGATGGTGGAGGAACTGCTCGCCCCGCCCGCGGGTGGCGAGGGGGCGCGCTGAGGCGGGTCAGGGCCTCGGCGGCCAGAGCATCAGGGCGGCGAGACCGGCGGCCCCGGCGGCGAGGCCGAGGGTGACGAAGGCTGCGGGCAGGCCCGCCGTGGCGCCGAGCCAGCCCGCGACGGAGTAGCCGACCAGGAGGCAGCCATTCGCGAGCGAGAACTGCGCGGCGAAAAGCGCCTGCAGGTCGGCGGGGCGGGCGATGCGGCGGATGAGGTAGGTGGCGGGGGTGAGTGCGAGCGATCCGCCGAGGCCGATCACGATCCAGACGGCGATCAGTCCGGTGTAGGTCGTGACCGCCGCGCCGAGCAGGAGACCCGCGGCGATCAGCACGGAGCCCGACAGCATGACGCTGCGCTCCGGCATGGTCCGGAGCGTCGGGGTCAGGGCGAGCGCGCCGAGGATCGCGCCGGCGCCGAAGGCCGCGAAGGCGATTGCGGTGGCCCTGCGGTCGAGGTCGAACTCGCCCTGCACGAGGACGACGGTGTTGACCATGACCATGGCGGTGGCGCAGGCGACGGCGATGTCGAGGGCGATCAGCGCACGCAGGTCGGGCGTGGCGAGGAAGAGCCGCGGGCCGCGCAGAACGCTCGCGAGCACGCCTTCGGCCCGGGTGGCGAGGCTGCGCGGCAGGTCGGCGCGCTGCACGAGCCAGGCGGAGACGAGGAAGGCGACGGTGGCGGTCAGGAACACGCCGTCCGCCGTCATGGCGAGCAGGAGCAGCGCGGCGAGGAGCGGACTGACCGAGTTCTCGAACTCCGAGGCGATGCGGGAGCGGGCGAGCGAGCGGGTGTAGTCGTCGTGGTTGGCGAGGAGGTACGGCACCACCGTCTGGTAGACGAGCGTGAAGACCGCGGAGGCGAGCGAGAAGACGAAGACGAGCGCGAAGATCTGCCAGATTGCGGTCACGAAGGGCAGCAGCAGCAGGCTGGCCGCGCGGATCAGGTCGAGGCCGATCAGGAGCGGCTTGCGCGGCAGCTGGCGGGTCAGCGCGGCGGCGAGGGGCGCGGCGCCGATATAGGCCACCATCTTGAGCGAGAGCGCGGTGCCGATGATGGCGCCGGAATCGTCGCCGGCGAGGTCGAAGGCGAAGAGCGCCAGCGCGACTGTGGCGACCCCAGTCGCGAAGAGCGCGATCACGTAGGCGAAGAACAGGCGGTAGTAGCTTCCCTTGTCGGCCTGTCCGGTCCAGGCGAGCGGCGCCTCGGCCCCGGGGTCGGGGGCCGTCCGCTCAGGCATCGGCGGGGGCCGGTGTGGGGCGCGTACCGGGCCGGTCGCCGTAGAGGGTGACGTAGAGCACCGGCAGGAACACCAGCGTCAGCATCGTCGCGACCAGCAGCCCGCCCATGATCGCGATGGCCATCGGGCCCCAGAAGAGCGTCGGCGCGATGGGCAGGAGGCCGAGCACGGTGGAGAGCGCCGCCAGCATCAGCGGCCGCAGGCGGTTCGTCGCTGCCGAGACCGCGGCCTCGCGCACGCCGAGCCCGGCGGCGCGTTCGTCGTTGATCTGGGTGATGAGGATCACCGCGTTCTTGGCGATCATGCCGATCAACGCGAGGATGCCGAGGATCGCGACGAAGCCGAGCGGGCGGCCGAAGGTCAGGAGGGCGGCCACCACCCCGATCAGGCCGAGCGGCAGGAGGATCACCACGATGCCGACGGCGCGGAAGTCCTGGAGCTGGACCATCAGCAGCGTGAGCATGATGAAGGCCATGAGCGGCACGACGGCGAAAACCGACTCCTGGCTCTCGGCCGAAGTTTCGGCAGTGCCGCCGACCTCGATGCCGTAGCCGAGGGGCAGGCTGGCGTCGAATGTGGCGATGTCGGCCTCGAGCGCGGCGACGACCGTCTCGGGCAGGAGGCCCGGCGCGACGTCGGCGAGCACGGTCAGCGTCGGCACCCGGTCGCGGCGCCAGACGAGCGGCTGTTCCTGGGTGAAGGCGAAGGTGGCGAAGCTGCCGAGCGCGACCGTGCGCCCGCCCGGCACCGGGACCTGGAGCGTGGCGAGCGAGTCGAGCGCGACGCGGTCCGCGGCCTCGGCGCGGGCGACGACGTTGATCAGGTAGATGTCGTCGCGGAGTTGGGTGACGGTGGCGCCGGAGACCGCGGTGTTGAGCACGTTGGCGAGCTGGGCGCTGGTCAGGCCCAGCCTGCGGGCCTGGTCCTGGTCGACGTCGATGGTGAGCTGGCGCGCGGGCTCGATCCAGTCGAAATGGACCCTCCGGGCGCCGGGATGGGCGGCGATCGTCTCGGCGAGGCGCAGTGCCTCGGTGCGCAGCACCTCGACGTCCGGGCCGCTGAGGCGGTACTGCAGAGGCCAGCCGATAGGCGGCCCCATCTCGAGCGGGCTGACGCGGACGACCGCCTCGGGGAAGTTCTCGACGAGGAAGGCGTCGAGGGCGTCCTCGAGCCTGAGGCGTGCGTCGAGAGTCTTGGCCATCACCACGATCTGGCTGTGGTGGTCGGAGGGCGGCAGGATCGCAAGCGGCAGGTAGAAGCGGATGACGTTCCGGCCGATGTAGCTGGTCCAGAAGTCCACGTCCGCGCTGGTGCGGAGGTAGGCCTCGATCCGCTTGACCGCGGTCTCGCTGGCGAAGATCGAGCTCGAACGCGGCAGCTGGAAGTCGACGATCAGCTCGTTGCGGTCGGACGGCGGGAAGAACTGGCGATTGATCTGGCCCGAGCCGACGACTGCCGCGACGAAGAGGGCCGCCGTGAGCGCGATGGTGATCCAGCGTCCGCGGATCGCGAGGTCGAGGAAGCCACTGTAGGCGCGGAGCAGGCGGCCCGGCTGCGCGGGTCCGGTCGAGGCGGGCGGCTTCAGCAGCAGCGAGCCGATGATCGGCGTGAAGAGCACCGCGCACAGCCAGGAGGCGATCAGCGCGATGGCGACCACCTGGAAGAGCGACATGGTGTACTCGCCACCCTGGCTCTCGGCGAAGCCGATGGGCACGAAGCCCGCGATGGTGATCAGCGAGCCGGTCAGCATCGGCGCGGCGAGGCGCGAATAGGCAAAGGTCGCAGCGCGGTCGATCGTGTCGCCGACGGCGAGCCGGCGCATCATCGCGTCGGTCGTGGTCATCGCGTCGTCCACCAGAAGAGCAAGCGCGATGATCAGCGCGCCGAGCGAGACCCGGTGCAGGTCGATGCCGAGGGTCTGCATGACGAGGAAGACGGCGGCGAGCGTCACCGGGATCGCCACGGCGACGACCGCGCCGGGACGCACGCCGAGGGTGATGAAGCTGACGCCGAGGATGATGGCGATGGCCTGGTAGAGCGAGGTGGTGAAATCGCCGATCGCGGTGGTCACCACCTGCGGCTGGTCGGAGATCAGGTGGGGCTCGATGCCGACGGGCAGATCGGCGGTGATCCGCGCCATGGCGCGTTCGATGTCGGCGCCGAGCTCGAGGATGTCGCCGCCCTCGCGCATCGAGATGCCGAGCGCGATGGCGCGCTGGCCGTTGAAATGCAGCAGCGGCTGGGGCGGATCGACGAAGCCGCGGCGGACGGTGGCGATGTCGCCGAGCCGGATCGCGCGGCCGCCGGCGATCAGCGAGACCTCGAGGATGTCGTTCTCGGTCTCGAAGGCGCCGGTGACGCGCAGGACGAGGTTCTCCTGCCCCGAATTGATCGTGCCGGAGGGGCGCACGACGTTCTGGGCGGCGATGGCGGCGAAGATCTGGCCGTAGTCGAGGCCCATCGCCGCGACGCGGTCGGGCTGGAACTCGATGAAGACGGTCTCGTCCTGCGCGCCGATGAACTCGATCTTGGCGATGCCGTCGACTTCGCGCAGGAGCTGGGAACGGACGCCGTCGACGTAGTCCCGCAGCTCGCGGTCGGAGAAGCCGTCGGAAGTGAAGCCGTAGATGATGCCGAAGACGTCGCCGAAGTCGTCGTTGAAGAAGGGCCCGAGCACGCCCTGGGGCAGGGTGTGGCGGATGTCGCCGATGCCGTTGCGCACCTCCTGCCAGACCGCGGGGACGCGTTCGGGCGGGAAGGCGCCCTCGAGATCGACGTAGATCGTCACGATCCCGGGCCGGGTGATCGAGCGCAGCGCGTCGAGGCCGGTCGTCTCCTGCAGCCGCCGCTCCAGACGGTCGGTCAGCTGGCGCTGTGTCTCGTCCATCGTGGCGCCGGGCCAGACGGCGGTGACCAGCATCGTCTTGATGGTGAAGCTCGGGTCCTCGTCGCGGCCGAGGTTCACGAAGGCGAAGCCCCCGGCGATCACCGCGACCAGCATCAGATAGACGGTGAGCGCCCGGCTGCGGGTCGCCCATTCCGAAAGGTTCGGGCCGATCATGATCCGGTACCGAGCAGGCGCACCTCCTGGCCGGGGAGCAGCGCCTGCACCCCGGCGGTGACCACCATCTCGCCGACGGCGAGGCCTCCGGAAACGGCGACCGAGGCGGGATTGTAGCGCGCCACGCCGACCGGGCGGAGCGAGACGGTCATCGTGTCGGGATCGACCACCCAGACCGCAGGGGCGCCTTCGCTGCTGGTGAGGGCGCTGGCGGGCAGTTCGATCCCGCCGGTGCCGCCGAAATGCACGCGGCCGTTGACTGTGGAGCCGAGGCGCATGTCCTCGGGCGGGTCGATCAGCCCGACGCGGACGCGGAAGGTGCCGGTGACGGGATCGGCGCGAGGTGCGATCTCGCGCACCCGGCCGGTGGCGGTGACGGCGGGGGTGAGGCTGAGGGTGACGGTCACCTCGGGATCGGGTGGGCTCGCGGCGATGACCGCGGCGGGCACGTCGAAGACCGCGTCCTTGCCCTCGTCGCGGGCGATCTGGGCGATCATGCGGCCGGTCTGCACCACTTCGCCCGGTTCGGCACCGATGGCGGTGACGACGCCCGGCGCATCGGCATAGAGCGCGGTGTCGGCGAGGCGGCGGCGGGCGATGCCGACCTGAGCCTCGGCGGAGTCGAAGGCGCCCTGTGCCGAGGTGAGCACCTGCTCGGCGCGCTCGAGCGCAGCCAGCGCGACGAACTGCCGCTCGTAGAGCTGGCGCTGGCGGTCGAAGTTGAGCCGCGCCTCGGAGAGCTGGCCGGTGGCGGCGGCGAGCGCGGCCTCGGCGGCGCGGAGCGCGTTCTCCTCGTCCATCGGGTCGAGGCGGGCGACGAGCTGGCCGGGCGCGACCGTGTCGCCGACGTTCACCGGTCGTTCGACGAGGCGGCCGCCGATCCGGAAGGCGAGATCGACCTCGACCTGGCTCTCGACCGTGCCGGCGAGGGTCACGGTCTCGCCGGTCGTGGTCTCGACGACGGTCGTGGTGCGGACCGGGCGGATCTCCGGCGCCGCGGCCTCCTCGGTCTCGTCGCAGGCGGCGAGTGCCGCGGCGAGGCCGAGAACGAGCATCGCCTGGCGAGCGAAGGGGCGGCGGTGGCGCATCGGGGGGAGTCCTTCCGTTATGCCGCAGGTGCGAAGAAACCCTGCCCGGTTTGCGGCTTTGCCGCAAGGGGCCGGGCGTGGGCAGGGGTTCGGTGGCGCGATCGGGATGCTGCCCATGCGAAGGGCGCGGCTCAGGCTGGGCCGAGGGGCAGGCCGAGGTGGAACCAGCCGATCAGGAGCAGCGTCCAGAGCACGAGGAGCACCACGGTATAGGGCAGCATCAGCGCGACGATCGTGCCGATGCCGGCGTCCTTCTGGTACTTCTGCGCGAAGCCGACCATCACCGCGAGATAGACGTTGAGCGGCGTGATGACGTTCATCGGGCTGTCGCCGACGCGGTAGGCCGCCATCACCAGATCCGGATCGCCGCCGAGCCGCATGAAGAGCGGGATGAACACGGGCGCGAGGATCGCCCATTTCGCCAGCGCGCCGGTCAGGATGATGTCGATGAGCGCGATCAGCGCGACGAAGAGGACGATGTAGCCGGTCGCCCCGATCGGTGCCGTCGACAGGATGTCGGCGAGGTTCACCGCAAGCACGGTCGCGAGGTTGGTGTAGTTGAAGAAGGCGATGAAGTTCGCGATCACGAACAGGAGGAAGATCATCCCCGCCAGCCCGCCCCAGGTCTTCACGATCAGGCCGATCGCGGCGGTGACGTTCGCGATCGTGCCGGCGGCGCGGCCATAGGCGTAGCCGATGACGAGGAACATGACGCTGAGCAGGATGATCAGCCCGCTCATGAAGGGCGAGCCGGCCATGATCCCGCCGGTCTCCTGGTTGCGCAGGATGCCCGCGTAGGCACCCCAGCCGATGGGCGGTGCGGTCAGGAGGGCGACCACGACGACGAAACCGAGGAGGGCCCGGCCGGCGGCCCGCAGTCCGCGCTGCTCGGCCATGGTCAGCCCCTCGTGGACCTCGACCGGCACGCCGCCGGTGTATTCGCCCAGCCGCGGCTCGACGTATTTCTCGGTCAGGAGCGTGCAGATGAGCGCCATGATGAACGAGGAGGCGATCATGAACCACAGGTTGCCGACGGGCGTGATCTGCGCGCTCGGATCGACGGTGCGCACGGCATCGTTGGTCACCTCGACCAGCAGTGCGTCGGTCGGCGTGACGAAGACGTTGACGAGGAACACCGCCGCGACGCCACTGAAGCCCGCCGCGAGGCCCGCGAGCGGGTGCCGGCCGAGGCTGTGGAAGGCGGCGGCCGCGAGGGGCACCAGCACGAGGTAGCCCGCATCGGCCGCGATCGACGAGACGACGCCCGCGAAGACGATCATGAAGGTGAAGAACCGCGCGGGGGCGATCATCACCAGCTTGCGCACCAGCGTTGCGATCAGGCCAGATTCCTCGGCGAGACCGACGCCGATCATCGCCACGAGGATCACGCCCACGCCGGTGAAGGCGAGGAAGTTCGCCACTGGGGACGTCACCATGAACCGGATCCCGTCGGGCGACAGCAGGCTGCGCACCGCGGTCGTCTGCTCGACGATGTCGCCGAGGTCGTAGTCGTATGCCTCGTAGGTCACCGAGGTGCCCAACAGGCCGAAGATCGCCGACAGGAGGATGACGATTCCGATCAGGATGAAGAAGATGATCGCCGGATGCGGCACCGCATTGCCGACCCGCTCGATCGTTCCGAGAAAGCCGCTGAGCGATCCCTCCTTCGCCGGATCGGAATTCTTCGGTGATTTGGCCATCTTGCCCTCGAGAATGCCGGTGCTTGCCGCCGCCAGGCGATCAGTTCTTCAAGTAGCGTATTCAGGGAGTCGACCCGTGCAGACTGTTCGGGCCGTGTATCTGTACATCTGACATCTCGACGCGCCGATGGATTGAAATCCTTCAACCATGAACATTTGACGTCGCGGCAGTTTGACTTGTCGGTAGCGAGCATCGCCTTGGACGGGTGGAGTTGTCCAGCGGTTTTTAGCTCGCTCGTCTGTGTTGTTGCGGTGCGACATGAAACTACTGGCTTGCAGTGGGCAGGACGGTTAGCGTAGCCCGTTCGTCGAGAATGGGAGTCGCACCGCGCCGCGCGTGCGGCGGACCCGTCGGCCGACCTAGCGGACGAGGGAAGCACCCGTGACTGAGATCTGGATCGTCTTCGGCATCATCGCGGGCGTGATCGTCCTGTTCATGTGGGACCGGTTGCCGGTGATCGTGGTCTGCGTCGGCTGCGCGCTGGCGCTCTGGGCCACCGGCATCCTGACGATCAACCAGAGCCTCGCGGGGTTCGGCGACCCCGCGACGATCTTCGTCGCCTCGCTCTTCGTCGTCAGCGCGGGCATGGAACGATCGGGCGTGACCGCCTGGGTTGGGCAGGCGCTGATCGACAGGGCCGGCGACAGCCGGGTGCGGCTGATCGTCTTCATGATGCTGGCGGTGGGCGTGCTGAGCGCGCTGATCAGCGTCAACGGGGCGGTGGCCTCGCTCCTGCCCGTGGTGGTGGTGCTGGCGGTGCGGCTGAGCCGGTCGCCGGGGCAACTCCTGATGCCGCTGGTCTTCGGGGCGCATTGCGGCTCGATGCTGCTGCTGACCGGGACGCCGGTGAACGTGCTGATCTCGGACGCGCTCGAGGACGCGGTCGGGCGCAATTTCGGGTATTTCGAGTTCGCGCTCGCGGGCATCCCGCTGATGATCGGCGGGATCCTGATCGCGGTGCTTCTGGGCGAGAAGCTGCTGCCGAGCCGCACCAGCAAGACGCTGCCGAGCGATCTGAGCCGGCACGCGCACACCCTCGTCGAGGAATACCGGCTGGGCGCGGAGCTGCAGCCGCTGCGCATCCGCGACGATTCGCCGCTGGTCGGCACGCCCCGGCGCGAGCTGGACCTGTCGGGCCGGCCGGGGGTGACGCTGGTCTCGGTGCAGGAGCCCGGAACCCAGACGCCGGTCAGGAGCGACAATCTCAAGGCCGGCGACATAGTGGTCGTCCGTGGTGACGCCGCGCTGATCGGTGATCTCGCGCTGGAGCTCGGCCTCGGCATCATCGAGGACCAGGTCGACCGCGACCGGGTGGCGAACACGCTGTTCAACCGCAACTCGGGCCTCGCCGAGGTGGTGATCAAGCCGCGTTCGCCGCTGATCGGCGAGCGGTTCTTCCCCGGCATGGTCACGCCGAGCGGCGACCTGATCGTGCTGGCGATCCAGCGACAGGGCGAGGACCTGGCGGCCGGCGAGCCGCTGTCCGCGGGTGACACGCTGCTGCTGCAGGGCACCTGGGAGGCGCTCGACAAGCGGCTTGAGCCTGCCGAGGTTCTGGTGGTCGATTCGCCGGAACTGGTGCGACGGCAGGCGCTGCCGATGGGGCCGGGGGCGCAGACCACGCTGGTGATCCTCGGGGCGATGGTGGTGCTGCTGGCGACGGGGCTGGTGCCGGCGGCGGTCGCGGGCGTGCTGGCGGCCGGCGCCTTCCTGCTGAGCGGGATCCTGAGCGTCGAGCAGGTCTACAAGTCGATCAACTGGACGACGGTGATCCTCGTCGGCGCGATGATGCCGCTGTCGGTCGCGATCCAGCAGACCGGCGCTGCGCAGCTGCTGGCCGAGGGGCTGGTGGCGATGGTGGGTGATTCCGAGCCGCGCATGCTCATCGCGGGGCTGTTCATCCTAACCGCGATCCTCGGGCAGGTCATCTCCAATACCGCGACGGCGCTGATCATCATCCCGATCTCGGTGGTGGCGGCGGTGCAGATGGGCATCTCGCCCGAGCCGGTGCTGATGGCGGTCGGCGTCGCGGCGGCGGCCTCGTTCCTGACGCCGGTGGCGACCCCGACCAACCTGATGGTGATGGAGCCGGGCAGCTACAAGTTCGGCGACTACTGGAAGTTCGGCCTGCCGTTCATGATCTGGTTCTTCATCGTCGCCGTGTTCTGGGTTCCGCTCGTCTGGGGTCTCTGATGCGGCCGCGGCATGGCGCATGAGCGATACGACGATCCTGCTCGCGATCGTCGTCGCGACGATCGGGCTGTTCGTCTGGAACCGGCTGCCGCTGGTGGTGGTGGCGATGGCGAGCGCGCTGGCGCTGCATGCCTCGGGTATCCTGACGCTGAACCAGACCTTCGCGGGCTTCGGCGACCCGGTGGTGATGTTCGTGGCCGCGCTCTTCATCGTCACGGCGGGGCTGGAGGCGACGGGCGTGACCGCCTGGATCGGACAGCGGTTCGAGCGGTCGGTCGCCGGCAGTCCCGACCGCCTGCTGGTCATCGGCATGCTCGCGGTCGCGGCGCTCTGCCCGCTGATCAACGCGAGCGGGGCGGTCGGCGCGCTGATGCCGGTGGTGATGCTGCTGGTGGTGCGGCTGGGCCTGCAGCCGTCGCGTTTCCTGATGCCCATGGCCTTCGCCTCGGGCGCGGGGGCGCATCTGGCGCTGACCGGGGCGCCGAAGAACGTGCTGATCGCCGATGCCGCGGGGGACTATGCGGGACGCGAGATCAACTTTTTCGAATTCGCGCTGGTGGGGCTGCCGCTGCTGGCCGGGACGGTCCTGACGGTGATCCTGCTCGTCCGGCTGGTTCCGGAGCGGCGCGCCGCGAGCCTGCCGCCGGACCTGAGCCGGCACGCGCAGACGCTGGTGGAGCAGTACCGGCTGGCGCGCGACGTCTTCACGCTGCGGCTGCGCGAGGGTTCGGCGGCGGTGGGCATTCCGGCCCGTGCCCTCGGCTTCGGCGGGGAGTCGGGTCTGACGCTGGTCACCGCGAGCGACGCGCAGGGGGCGCCGCGGCTGGCGGCGCCGCTGGCGGCCGGGGACCGGGTGGTGGTGCGCGGGACGGCCGAGGCGGCCGGGGCCTTCGCGGCGCGCCACGGGCTGGAGGTGCAGGCGATCTCGGGCGAGGCGGCGGCGGAGAAGCTGATCAACCGCATGGCGGGGGTCGCCGAGGTGGTGATCCCGCAACGCTCGCAGGTGATCGGGCGGCGGGTGTTTCCGGGCATGGTGACCGAGCGCGGCAACCTGGTGATCCTGGCGGTGCAGCGCCGCGGCGAGGACCTTGTGGGCGCGGTTGTGCTGGAGGCGGGCGACCACATCCTGATCCAGGGAACCTGGGAGGCGCTCGATCGCGAGGAGGCGACGCCGGGTGTGCTGGTGGTCGACCGCCCGGAGACGGTGCGCCGCCAGCTGGTGCCGCTCGGGCGCGGTGCGAAGACGGTGCTCGGGATCGTCGCGGCGATGGTCGCGGCGATCGCGTCCGGGGCACTGGCGCCGGCGGTGGCGGCGTTGCTCGCCGCGGGCGCGATCATGGTGCTGGGCGTGGTCTCGGTCGAGGATGCCTTCCGCTCGGTCAACTGGACCACGGTGATCCTGATCGCGGCGATGTTCCCGCTGTCGACCGCGCTGGTCGAGACCGGGGCGGCGCAGGCGGTGGCGGACAGCGTGGTGGCGCTGACCGGCTCGGGTTCGCCGCGGCTTTTGCTCGCGATGATCTTCGTGCTGTCGGTGGGGCTCGGGACGGTGATCTCCAACACGGCGACGACGATGATCCTGCTGCCGATCGCGGTCTTGTCGGCCGAGGCCTACGGCGTCTCGGTTCTGCCCGCGCTGATGGCGCTGAGCGTCGGGACCTCGGCCTCTTTCCTGACGCCGGTCTCGACCACCGCGAACACCATGGTGATGGGGCCCGCGGGCTACCGGTTCGGCGACTACTGGCGGCTCGGGCTGCCGCTCACGCTGTGGTATGGCGTGGTGACGGTGGGCCTCGTGCCGCTGATCTGGAGGTTCTGACGACCGGGCGCCGCTGGCGCCGGGGATGCGAAGTGCTGGTTTTCCGGCAAGATCAAACCCAGGGGAGGGACAGATGTCCGATCTGAATTCCGTGCTCGCACATATCGACGGCGATCTCGACAACGCGGTGGCGCGGCTGTTCGAGACGCTGCGCATGAAGTCGATCTCGACCGATCCAGCCTATGCCGCCGAGACGCGGGCCTGCGCGGAGTGGCATGCGAAGGACCTCGCCTCGATCGGCTTCGACGCGAGCGTGCGGGACACCAAGGGCCATCCGATGGTGGTGGGCCACGACCGGTCGGCCAGCGGCACCTCGGTGCTGTTCTACGGGCATTACGACGTGCAGCCGGTCGACCCGCTGGAGCTGTGGGACCACGACCCGTTCGAGCCGTCGATCGAGACGCGGGCGGACGGGTCGAAGTTCATCGTTGCGCGCGGCGCGGCCGACGACAAGGGCCAGCTGATGACCTTCGTCGAGGCCTGCCGGGCGTGGAAGGCGGTGACGGGCAAGCTGCCGATCCCGGTCACCGTCCTGCTGGAGGGCGAGGAGGAATCGGGCGGCGTGAACCTGCCGCCCTTCCTCGACGCCAACGCCGACGAGCTGCGGGCCGATGTCGCGCTGATCTGCGACACCAACATGTGGGACAAGGACACGCCGGCGGTCACCACGAGCTTGCGCGGGCTCTGTGGCGAGGAGATCATCATCCACTGCGCGGACCGCGACCTGCACTCGGGCTTCTACGGCTCGGCGGCGGCGAACCCGAACCATGTCCTCGCCCGGATCCTCGCCGACCTGCGTGACGCCGACGGTCGCATCACCATTCCCGGCTTCTACGATGGCGTGCCGGAACTGCCCGAGGCGCTGCGCGAGAGCTGGGCGAAGCTGGACTTCTCGGAAAAGGAATTCCTCGGCGAGATCGGGCTTTCGGTGCCGGCCGGCGAGAAGGGCCGCTCGGCGCTGGAAATGGTCTGGTCGCGCCCGACCTGCGAGGTCAACGGCATGGGCGGCGGCTATCAGGGCGCGGGGTTCAAGACCGTGATCCCCGCGATGGCCTCGGCCAAGATCTCGTTCCGGCTGGTGTTCGACCAGGATCCGCACAAGGTGCGCGCGGCGTTCCGCGACTTCGTCAAGGCGCGCGTGCCGGCAGACTGCCGGGTGGAGTTCATCGAGCACGGCTCGGGCCGCGCGGTGGCGTTCGACACCTCGGCGCCGGTGTTCCAGAAGACCCAGGCGGCGCTGACCGACGAATGGGGCAAGGACGCGGCCTTCGTCGGCGGCGGCGGTTCGATCCCGGTGACCACGCTGATCAAGGAGAAGATGGGCAAGGACGTGGTGATGGCCGGCTTCGGCCTGAGCGACGACCGCATCCACAGCCCGAACGAGAAGTACGAGCTGAAGAGCTTCCACAAGGGCATCCGCTCCTGGGCGCGGATCCTCGCGGCGCTGTGATCCCCGGTCGAAGCCGGGCGAGAGACGACGGGGCGGGCGGCTAGTGGTCGCCCGCAGCCTTTCGGCGTTCCATCCCCTTTCGAGGGCCGAGGAGGCGCTGGTCGCAGGCCTCGACAGCGGGACCTTCGACCGTGTGGGCGACGGGGGGCTGCCCGACGCAGGGGACGAGGCGCGCCGGGTGCGCGCGGACCTGATCCGGTTCCTCGTGCTGGGCGGACCCGAGGCGCCGCGGCTGCACGAGACCGGGCTGCGGATCGGCGGGGCGTGGGTGGCCGGGCGGCTGGACCTCGAGGGTTGCCGGATCGAGCGGGACATCGGCCTGGCCGACTGCCGGTTCGAATTCGCCCCGGTGCTGCGCTCGGCGGTGATCGATTCGCTGGTGCTGGACGGCTCGGCCCTGCCGGGGCTGATCGCCGATCGGCTGGAGGCGCGCGGCGACGTCTACCTGCGCGCGGCGCAGGTCGAGGGGGCGGTCCGGCTGCGCGGGGCGAAGATCGGCGGCGAGGCGGTCTTCGACGGGGCGCAGATCATCGCGCCCGAAGACTTCGCCATCGACGCGGAACGGCTGGAGGTGCGCGGCGGCGTGCTGCTGCGCGGGGCGAAGCTGCGCGGGGCGGTCAGCCTGCTGGGCGCGCGGCTGGGGGGCGAGCTCGATGCCATCGGGACCGCCCTGGCGCGGCCGGGCGGCGTGGCGCTCGGGGCGGCGGGGCTCGACTGCCGCGGCGACGTGAGCCTGCGACAGGCGCGCGTCGAGGGCGAGATCGTCCTGACCGGCGCCCGGCTCGGGGCGGACATGGACCTGCGCGGCGGCAGCTTCGATCAGCCCGGCGGCGAGGCGGTCACGCTGCGCCGGGCGAGCATCGCCGGCGCGCTGATCCTGCGCGACGGGGCGAAGGTCGCGGGCGCGTTCAGCCTGAACGGCGCGACCGTCGGCACGCTGGTGGACGACCCGGCGAGCTGGCCGGGACCGGGGGACCTCTTGCTCAACCACTGCCGCTACGGCGGTTTCCTCGCCTCGCCGATCGACGCCGAGACGCGGCTCGACTGGCTGGCCCGGCAGGATTCCTCGCGCTGGGGCGAGGATTTCTGGCCGCAGCCTTACGAGCAGCTGAGCCAGGTGCTGGGCGCGATGGGCCATGACGAGGACGCGCGCAAGGTGCTGATGGCCAAGGAGCGGCTGCAGCGCGCGGCGCGGCGGTCCCGCGCGGGCAACCGCTTGCTGCGGGGGCTTCTTTGGCTGCGCGACATCGCGGTGGGGATCACTGTGGGATACGGTCGTCAGCCGCTCTATGCCTTCGGCTGGCTCATGCTGTTCTGGGTCGTGGGCGCGGTGATGTTCTCGGTGGTCGAGTATTTCGAGGCACTGCGGCCGAACGTGCCGGTGGTGCTCCGCTCGCCGGAATGGGTGCTCTGCCGGTTTGCCGCGGGCGAGGAGGTCCTGCTCGGCTCGACAGGCGCGTTGCGCGAGGGGCTGGCCGCGACGGGCGAAAGCCAGTTCGCCTGTTTCCGCGGTCAGCCCGAGGCCTTCAGCTACCCACGCTTCAATGCCTGGATGTATTCGCTCGACACGCTGGTGCCGTTCCTCGACACCGGGCAGCAGGACTTCTGGATTCCCGACGTCCGTCAGGACTGGGGGCTGGCGGGGCGGATCTATCTCTACATCCAGAACATCGCCGGCTGGGCGCTGAGCCTGCTGGCGGTCGCGGGCTTTTCCGGCATCGTCAAGAGCAGGTGACCGGCCGGGGATGGACGTGCGGTCCGCGAAGGGATAGGGAAGCGGCCTGGCCGGCGCGAAGGGCGCGACCCGGGCCGCGAGAGGTACGTTACGTCATGGAAAAGTTCGAGATCGGGGATCTGGTGGTGCTGACCGCCGGATCGATGCGCATGGCCGTCGAGGCGGTGGACGGCGAGCAGGTGGCCTGTGTCTGGTGCCACGAGGGCGAGATCGGCCGGGATTCGTTCAACGCGAAGCTGCTGAAGAAATGGGAAGTCCGTGAGGACGATCATCGTGCGCCCCGGGGCGAGGGCGGTGCGAAGCCCTATCGCGGCGACCGCGAGGGCGGCGGCAAGCCCTATCAGAGGCGCACACCGGAGCAGGGCGAGCGCGGTGCCGCCCGCGACGAGAAGCCGCGGGGCAAGCCGGGCTGGGACGGCAAGCCGCGCGAGAAGAAGTTCTTCCGCAAGGACTGAGGTCGCCGGCGCCGCCGGACGGAGATTCGGCGGCAGCAGGGCTCAGGAGGGACTGGACAAGTCTTGTCGTCTCGCGATGATCGTGGGGCCGGGTTCGCCCGGCCCAAAACGATGATCGGAGGAAAACGATGCTCGACTCGACGCCGGAAACGGTGGTCCACCAGCTATTGCAGGATCTGAACGCCGCACTCGAGGCGGCCGACCCCGAGGCAGTCGCCGCGCTGTTCGAGCCCGAGGGCTACTGGCGCGACCTGGTCAGCTTCACCTGGAACATCCGGACGATGGAGGGTCGCGCCGAGATCGCCGAGATGCTGAAGGCGCAGTTGCCGCACGTCCGGCCGCGCGGCTTCGTCGTGACGCCCGGCGAGACGCCGGAGGACGGCGGTGGTTTCCTGCAGTCGTGGATCGATTTCGAGACCGAGACCGGCCGGGGCCACGGACATCTCCGGGTCCGCGACGGAAAGATCTGGACGCTCCTGACCACGCTGAAGGAGCTCAAGGGCCACGAGGAGCACCGCGGGCGGACACGGCCGCAGGGCGTGGTGCACGGGGCAGATCCCGACCGCAAGACCTGGGCCGAGGCGCGCGCCGAGGAGGCGGCGAAGCTCGGCCACGAGATCCAGCCCTATTGCGTGATCATCGGCGGCGGGCAGGGCGGCATCGCGCTCGGCGCGCGGCTGCGCCAGCTCGGCGTGCCGACGATCATCGTGGAGAAGAACGAGCGGCCCGGGGACAGCTGGCGCAAGCGGTACAAGTCGCTCTGTCTGCACGACCCGGTCTGGTACGACCACCTGCCCTACATCCCCTTCCCGGAGAACTGGCCGGTCTTCGCGCCCAAGGACAAGATCGGTGACTGGCTGGAGATGTACACCCGGGTCATGGAGCTGAACTACTGGAGCTCCACCACGGCCGAGAAGGCGGTCTGGGACGAGGCGAAGAAGGAATGGGCGGTGACCGTCCGGCGGGACGGCAAGGAGATCGTCCTGCGTCCGAAGCAGCTGGTGCTCGCGACGGGCATGTCGGGCAAGCCGAACGTGCCGGTCCTGCCCGGGCAGGACGTCTTCAAGGGCGAGCAGCACCATTCGAGCAAGCACCCCGGTCCCGACGGCTACAAGGGCAAGAAGGTCGTGGTGATCGGGTCCAACAACTCGGCCCACGACATCTGTGCCGCGCTGTGGGAGGCGGGCGTCGACGTGACAATGGTGCAGCGGTCCTCGACGCATATCGTGCGTTCCGAGCCGCTGATGAAGCACGGGCTCGGCGCGCTCTATTCCGAGGAGGCGGTCGCGGCCGGGATCACCACCGACAAGGCGGACCTGATCTTCGCCTCGATTCCCTACCGGCTGCTGCCGGCGTTCCAGAAGCCGATCTACGACACGATCAAGGCCGAGGACGCGGCGTTCTACGACGCGCTGGAGAAGGCTGGTTTCCGGCTCGACTGGGGCGACGACGGCACCGGGCTCTTCATGAAGTACCTGCGCCGCGGCTCGGGCTACTACATCGACGTGGGCGCCTCGCAGTTGATCATCGACGGCAAGATCAAGCTGAAGGCCGGGCAGGTCGCGCGGCTGACCGAGAACGCGGTGGTGCTGGAGGACGGCACGGAGATCCCGGCGGATGTCGT
Source organism: uncultured Rhodobacterales bacterium (assembly GCA_964575795.1). Lineage (GTDB taxonomy): Bacteria > Pseudomonadota > Alphaproteobacteria > Rhodobacterales > Rhodobacteraceae > Amaricoccus. The sequence goes on along the minus strand of CAZNSP010000017.1, from coordinate 20,483 downwards.
GGTCTATGCCACCGGCTATGGCTCGATGAACGGCTGGGCCGCGGACCTGATCGGGCAGGACGTGGCCGACAGGGTTGGCAAGTGCTGGGGCCTCGGTTCGGAGACGACCAAGGACCCGGGTCCATGGGAAGGCGAGCAGCGCAACATGTGGAAGCCGACCCATCAGGAGGCGCTGTGGTTCCACGGCGGCAACCTGCACCAGAGCCGGCACTATTCCCAGTTCCTCGCCCTGCAGCTGAAGGCGCGGCAGGCGGGCATCCCGACGCCGGTCTGGGGCATGGGGCCGGTGCACCACCTGCGCTGAGCCCGCGCGCCCGGCCCCGCGTCATCGGGGCCGGGTAGATCAGTGCATGTCGATCGGCCCCTTGGGGGTCGGTTCGACATGGCCCCAGCCGGTCTGGCGGACGAGCATCCGGTGGACCCGCGGCCGCTCCGGCCCCTTCTGGAGGGCGCGCAGACGCTCGCCGATCGCGGCGTCGGCCTGGGTGGCGCGGGTGTTGTGGCGGACGTATTCGGTCCAGGTCGGGGTCTGGTAGCTCTCGTACCAGAGCTCGGGGTCTTCCACGTCGCGCAGGAGCGTCCAGTGCCGCGCGCCGTCGCGGCGCCGGATGCGGTGCCGCTCGGCCATCACGCTCACGAAGGCCGGGATGTCCGCCTCGGCGATGCGGTATTCGATCATCACCGCCACGGGGCCGCTGCGCGGGGTGACGTCGACGGCCACGTGCGGCTCCTTCCAGCGGCCGAGCGGGTCGAGGTTCTGCTCGATCGGCGGAGGGAGGGGCAGCAGGAGGCCGATCGCCCCGCCGACGACCAGCGTGCCGGCCGCCGCGTAGAGGGCGGTGTCGAGGCCCTGGGCATCGGCGAGGAGCCCCCAGAGCCACGCGCCGAACGCCATGCCGCCGAAGGTTGCGGTCTGGTAGAGCGCCAGTGCCCGGCCGACCACCCAGCGCGGGGTCGAAAGCTGGACCGTCGTGTTGAAGAGCGACAGGGCCAGCACCCAGCAGGCACCGCCGACCAGCATGCCCGCCCCGGCGATCCAGGGCGTGGGGCTCCATGCCGCGGTGGCGGCGGAGAGCGCGAAGCCGGCGAAGGCGACCCGCACCACGCCCTCGGGCGACAGCATCGACCGCAGGCCGGGATTGAGCACGGCGCCGCCGATCGCGCCGATCCCGAATGCGCCGAGCAGGACGCCATAGGTCAGCGGGCCGCCGCCGACGAGGTTGCGCGCGACCAGCGGCAGGAGCGCGAGCAACGCGATGGCGGCGAGGCCGAAGGCGAAGCTGCGCAGCAGGATCCGCCAGAGATCTGGGGACATCGCCACGTAGCGGATGCCCGCGACGATCGCGAGGCCGAGCGGCTCGCGCGGGAGTTGTGCATCGCGCGGTGGGGGACGCCAACGCAGAAGGACCGCGATCAGTCCGAGATACGACAGGGCATTGGCGGCGAAGGCCGTGGCGACGCCCGCCGTGGCGATGATCGTCCCGCCGATCGCGGGGCCGACGCTGCGGGTGAGGTTGAAGCCGACGCTGTTCAGGGTGACGGCCGCCGGCAGGTCGGCGCGCGGCACGATGTCCCCCACGCTCGCCTGCCAGGACGGGTTGTTGAGCGCGGTTCCGCAGCCGATGAGGAAGGTGAAGCCGAGCAGCATCCAGGGCGAGATCACCCCCGCCCAGGCGGTGAGCGCCAGTGCCGTCGAGACCGCGAGCATGAAGCACTGCGCGGTCAGCATCACCCTTCGGCGGTCGAAGCTGTCGGCCACCGCCCCAGCGACGAGCGAGAACAGCATGATCGGCAGGGTCATCGAGGCCTGGACGAGCGCGACCATGTCGGCCGAGGCGGCGATGGTGGTCATCAGCCAGGCGGCGGCGACCGCCTGGATCAGCCCGCCGAGGTTCGAGGCGAGGCTCGCCAGCCAGATCGCCCGGAACGTCCCGTAGCGAAGCGGGGCGAGCGCACCGGCACGGGCTGGGGGCGAATGGTCCATGGCCTCCTGACTCGTGGCGGGCCGGACCCCGGCCCGCCACGGAAGTGTTTCAGAGCTGGATGCCGCGGGTCAGCGCGCCGTCGATCACCAGGTTGGTGCCGGTGGTGAAGCTCGACGCGGGGCTCGCGATGAAGACGACGCCGCGGGCGACCTCCTCGGGCTTCGCCATGCGGCCGGTCGGGTTGAGCTTCAGCGAATCGGCGTAGAGCTGCGGCAGGTTGTTCTCGATCCACTGCCAGATGCCGCCGTCGAAATAGGTGTTGCCGGGGCTGACCGTGTTCGCCCGGATCATCTTGGGCGCGAGCTTGAAGGCGAGGTCCTGGGCGTAGCGCACCAGTGCCGCCTTCATCACGCCGTAGGGCGCGCCGGTGAAATCCGCCTCGCGGCCCGAGACGCTGGAGATCAGCGTGATCGAGGGTGCGGAGGACTTCTCCAGCCAGGGCATCGCCGCGTTCACCAGCCGGACGCTGTGCATCATGTCGGTCTGGAACTCGGCGGCCCAGGCCTCCTCGTCCTCGTTCACGTTGAGCGCCGAGACGTTGCCGACGACCATGTCGATGCCGCCGAGCGCCTCGGCCGCGTCGCGCACCCAGGCCTCGAGCGCGGCCTTGTCGGCGACGTCGAGCGCGCGGCCGAAGGCCGTGACCCCCTTCGCCTCGAGCGACTTCACCGTCTCGGCGACCTCCTCGGCGTTGCGGGCGCAGATCGCCACATGGGCGCCCTCCTCGGCGAAGATGTCGGCGCAGCGCCGCCCGATGCCCTTGGTGCCGCCGGTCACCAGCGCGCGAAGTCCCTTCACTCCCAGATCCATTGCCGGTCTCCGTCCGTTTTCAGCCGAGGTAGCGCTTCAGCATCGAGGCGCCGAGCGTGTACTTGGGGTCGACCATGTTGCCGACCCGCACCCGTCCCGCCTGGGTGCAGAGGAAATAGGCCTCCGATTCCTCGTAGCCGTAGTCCTCGACCATCCAGCGGATCAGGTCGCGATAGGCCATGCGCGCGGCGTCCTCCATCGGGCGCGCGCTGCCGACCGACATGATGAAGTCCTCGGTCTCGAGCCGCACGCCGGGGATCGACCAGCCCTTGATCAGGTCGACCCGGAAGACGACGGTGGCAGGGATCTCGACCGCGACGCCGCAGAGCTCGCCGTCGCCCTGCCGGCCGTGGCAGTCGCCGATGAAGAGATGCGCGCCCGGGCGCTGGACCGGGAAGTAGAGCACCGCGCCCGGCGCGGCGTCCGGCAGGTCCATGTTGCCGCCCCAGTAGTCGGGCTGGAGCGAGCTGACCGCCTCGATCTCGGGGCTGACGCCGAGCGTGCCGACGAAGGGTTCGTAGGGCAGGGTGACGCGGTCGGAGAACTTCACGCCCTCGGGCGTGACCTCCATCTTCTTCACCCGCTCGGCGATCGGCTTGTTCAGCATGGCGGTCTGGGGTGTCGCCACCAGCCCGCCGAACTCGGGGATCAAGGCGGTCGTGCCCGCCGGTTGCGGGCCGCGGGGCAGGATCGAGTGCAGGTGCACGCAGAGCACGTCGCCCTTTTCGGCGCCCTCGACGGCGATCGGCCCGTTCTGCGGGTTCACGTAGGGCATGTTCAGCACCTGCGAGGGCAGGTCGGCCTCGGTCTTCACCGCGCCGCCGAAGGCGTCGAGCGTCTCGACCTCGACCACGTCGCCGGGCGCGATCCGCAGGACCGGGGTGGAATAGGGGCCGTAGACGAAATGGTACTCGCCCTGGTCGGCCTCGCTCAGCCGGTGCTTCGTGCCGGTCCTGCCCGCGGCCAGCCCGCGGCGGCCCATGTGCGACGTCTCGATCCAAGCCATGTGCGTCCCCCTCTTGATTGCCGGGGGATCATAAGGCCCGGCCGCCGAGGCTCAAGGGGTGCTCGTCATCCGCCGCGCATCAGGCTGTGCTGGTCGAGGAGGTAACGGTCGAAGAGCGGCAGGCTCGCGCCGCCGAGCGCGCGGGCATCGGCGCCGAGCGTGCCGGGGCTGAGCTGGGGCGGGTCGATTCCGGCGAGGTCGAGCCGCCGAAGTGCATCGGCGGTGCGGGCGATCAGCCGGTCCTGCACCACCACCGGAAAGGCCCCGTCGATCACCGCCGCCTCGAAGTCGATCACCGCCGCCGCGGCGGCGATGGCATGGGCGAGTGCGGCGCCCGCGTCGGCCAGCCAGTCGAGCGCCGGCTGGCCGAGCGCGTGCCAGTCCTCGGCCCCGCCGCCGAGCATGCCGGGGTCGATGCCGCGTTCGCGCAGGCGGCGTTCCAGCACCACCAGTGAGGCCCGGTCGATCAGCTGCACCGAACTGCCGTCGGGGCCGGGCACCGGCATCGAGCCGAGCGCGCCGGCGTTGCCGCTGTGCCCGGCATAGAGCCCGCCGTTCAGCACCACACCGCCGCCGACGAAGGTGCCGATGTAGAAATAGATGAAGTCCTGCAGATGGCTGTTCTGTCCGAAGGCCAGTTCCGCACCGCAGGCGGCCGTCGCGTCGTTCTGCAGGTAGACGGGCCAGGGCAGCAGGGCTGCCAGTTCGCCGCGCAGGTCAGAGGTCCGCCAGGCCGCCATGGCGGAGGGCGGGGCGCCGATCTCCTCGGCCCAGTCCCAGAGCGCGTAGGGGAGCGCAAGGCCCAGACCGGCGATGCGCTCGGCAAGGGCGGGGCCGAGCAGGGCCTCGATGGCGCGCACTTCGGCGAGGATGCGTTGCAGCGTGTCCGCCGGGCGGGGATAGGGATAGACGAGGTTGCTCCGGTGGCGGATCGCGCCCGTGAAATCAACCAGCACGATGTCGAGGCTGCGCCGCCCGACCTTGACCCCGATGAAGAAGGCGCCATCGGGATCGAGCGACAGGGGCACCGAGGGCTGGCCCACCCGGCCGCGCTGCGGCTGACCCCGGCGCAGCAGGCGGTCGCTTTCCAGCGCGCGCATGATGACCGAGACGGTCTGGGCCGAGAGGCCGGTCATGCGCGCGATGTCGGATTTCGCCAGGGCCCCGTGCCTGCGTACCAGCGACAGCACCAGCCGCTCGTTGTGCGCGCGCATCCCGGCCTGGTTCGTGCCACGCTGGCCCGGCAGGATCACCTCGTCACGCAGGTTCTGGTCTTCGCTCGTTGCCATTCCGGGCCCCGCTGGTCCAGGGTGCGCAATTTTCCTGCGCCACACCCTGCCAAGCGATTGAGAAAGTGTCAATGATAATTCAGTCTGATTTATTTATTGACACTTGGGGCGGAATCGGGTTTGGTGGTGTCATGCCGGGGCGTGGACGACCGCCGGCGATGCGAGACCCAAGGGAGGGGAGAGACATGCATTCGAGAACCCTGAAGGCAGTGCTGGCGGGTGCCGCGGCCGCGGCGCTGGTGAGCGCGGCGCCCGCCATGGCGCAGGACGTCAGCGCCTGCCTGATCACCAAGACGGATACCAACCCGTTCTTCGTGAAGATGAAGGAGGGTGCGCAGGCCAAGGCCGACGAGCTCGGCATCGAGCTGAAGGCCTATGCCGGGCGGATCGACGGCGATACCGAGAGCCAGGTCCAGGCGATCGAGACCTGCATCGCCGACGGCGCGAAGGGTATCCTGCTGACCGCCTCGGACACCGCGGGCATCGTGCCGGCCGTGCGCCAGGCGCGTGACGCGGGGCTTCTGGTGATCGCGCTCGACACGCCGCTCGAGCCGATCGACGCGGCCGACGCGACCTTCGCCACCGACAACTTCCTTGCGGGCGAGCTGATCGGGCGTTGGGCCGCGGCCACGCTGGGTGACGAGGCGGCCAATGCGCGGATCGCGTTCCTGAACCTCACCCCCTCGCAGCCGACGGTGGACGTGCTGCGCAACCAGGGCTTCATGACCGGCTTCGGCATCGACGTGAAGGACGTCAACGTCATCGGCGACGAGGACGATCCGCGCATCGTCGGCCACGACATCACCAACGGCAACGAGGAGGGCGGGCGCACCGCGATGGAGAACCTGCTCCAGCGCGATCCGACCATCAACGTGGTGCACACGATCAACGAGCCCGCCGCGGCGGGCGCCTACGAGGCGCTGAGGGCCGTGGGCCGCGAACGCGACGTGCTGGTCGTGTCGGTCGACGGCGGCTGCCCCGGCGTGCAGAACGTGATCGACGGCGTGATCGGCGCGACCAGCCAGCAGTATCCGCTGCTGATGGCCTCGCTCGGGATCGAGGCGATCGCGAGATACGCCGCCGACGGCACCCTGCCCGAGAACACCCCCGGCAAGGACTTCTTCGACACCGGTGTGGCGCTCGTCACCGACCAGCCCGCCGAGGGCGTGGAGTCGATCGGGACCGCCGAGGGCATGGAGAAGTGCTGGGGCTGAGGTCCGGCGAGCTTTGCTGAAATCAGGTGGGGCGGCCATCGGGCCGCCCCGTCCGGACAACCGCCGCAAAGGCGGGCACCGCCACCCGGAGGAACCCCATGACCGAGGTCAAGACCCAGCCCAGTCAGGAATTCGAGAAGGTCCTGACCCAGAGTGCGACCGAGGTGGCGAGCTTTGAACGCCACGAGAAGTCTGTGCTCGAGCGCATCCAGCACGTCCTGCATTCCAATCCCGCGATGGTTCCGCTGATCGTCCTGATCCTGTCGCTGGTCGTCTTCGGGATCGCACTGGGCAGCCGGTTCTTCTCGCCCTTCGCGCTGACGCTGATCCTCCAGCAGGTGGCGATCGTCGGCATCGTCGGCGCCGCGCAGACGCTGGTGATCCTGACTGCGGGCATCGATCTCTCGGTCGGCGCGATCATGGTGCTGAGCTCGGTGGTGATGGGGCAGTTCACCTTCCGCTACGGCCTGCCGCCCTCGGTCGCGATCCTCTGCGGGTTCGCGGTGGGTGGCTTCATCGGCTTCATCAACGGTTTCCTCGTCGCACGGATCAAGTTGCCGCCCTTCATCGTCACCCTCGGCATGTGGCAGATCGTGCTGGCGACGAACTTCCTCTATTCCCGCAACGAGACGATCCGCGCCCAGGACATCGAGGCGAACGCGCCGCTCCTGCAACTCTTCGGCACGCAGATACGCTTCGGCGGCGCGGTGCTGACGCTGGGGGTGATCGCGATGGTCCTTCTGGTGCTGGTCCTCGCCTATGTGCTGAAACACACGGCCTGGGGACGGCATGTCTATGCCATCGGCGACGATCCGGACGCGGCGGAGCTTGCCGGCGTCCAGGTCCAGAAGATGCTGATCTCGGTCTACGTCCTCTCCGGGCTGATCTGCGCGCTCGCCGGCTGGGTGCTGATCGGCCGCATCGGATCGGTCTCGCCGACCGCGGGCCAGTTCGCCAACATCGAGAGCATCACGGCCGTGGTGATCGGGGGCATCTCGCTCTTCGGCGGGCGCGGCTCGATCCTCGGCATGTTCTTCGGGGCGCTGATCGTCGGCGTCTTCGGACTGGGGCTGCGGCTGATGGGCACCGATCCGCAGTGGACCTACCTGCTCATCGGCGTACTCATCATCGCCGCGGTCGCCATCGACCAGTGGATCCGCAAGGTCGCGGGCTGACGAGGAGGACATGACCATGACCCAGCCCATTCTCACCGCCCGCGCCCTCGTGAAACGCTACGGCCGCGTCACAGCCCTCGACCATGCCGACTTCGACCTGATGCCGGGCGAGATCCTCGCGGTGATCGGCGACAACGGCGCCGGCAAGTCGAGCCTGATCAAGGCGATCTCCGGCGCGGTGACCCCCGACGAGGGCGAGATCCGGCTCGAGGGCAAGCCGGTTCACTTCACCTCGCCGATGCAGGCGCGGGCCGCGGGGATCGAGACGGTCTACCAGAACCTCGCGCTGTCGCCGGCGCTCTCGATCGCCGACAACATGTTCATGGGCCGTGAACTGCGCATGCCCGGCTTCATGGGGCAGTACTTCCGCAAGCTCGACCGCAAGTCGATGGAGGCCTTTGCCCGAAAGAAGCTGAGCGAGCTGGGGCTCCTGACGATCCAGAACATCAACCAGGCGGTGGAGACGCTGTCGGGCGGCCAGCGCCAGGGCGTGGCGGTGGCGCGCGCCGCGGCCTTCGGCTCGAAGGTCGTCATCCTCGACGAACCGACGGCGGCGCTCGGCGTCAAGGAGAGCCGGAAGGTGCTGGAACTGATCCAGGAGGTGCGGGCGCGCGGCATGCCGGTGGTGCTGATCAGCCACAACATGCCGCATGTCTTCGAGGTCTCGGATCGCATCCACATCCACCGCCTCGGCAAGCGGCTCTGCGTCATCAATCCCAAGGACTACAGCATGTCCGATGCGGTGGCGTTCATGACCGGGGCGAAGCAGCCGCCGGCCGAGGCCCTCGCCGCCTGATGGATCTCGGCGGCCTCGCCGAGGAGATCGGCGCCGCGGCGGGTCCGCGGCGCCTGCTCGTCGCCATCGCCGGCGCGCCGGGCAGCGGCAAGTCGACGCTCGCCGAGGCGCTCGGGGCCGAGCTGAACCGCCGGACACCGGGTGTCGCCGCGGTGATGCCGATGGACGGGTTCCACTACGACAACGCCGTGCTGGACGCGCTGGGCCTGCGCCCGCGAAAGGGTGCGCCCGAGACCTTCGACGTCGACGGCTTCGCCCATGCGCTCGGCCGGATCAGGACGGGTGACCGGGCGGTGGCGGTGCCGGTGTTCGACCGCCACCTCGATCTCGCCCGCGCCGGCGGGCGGATCATCGGGCCGGAAGTGCCGGTGATCCTGGTGGAGGGGAACTACCTTCTGCTGGATTCGCCGGGCTGGTCCGGTCTCGCGCCGCTCTTCGACCGGACACTCTTCGTCGAGGTACCGGAGCCGGAACTCGAGCGCCGTCTCGTGCAGCGCTGGCTCGACCACGGCCACGACCCCGAGGCGGCTCGTGCCCGCGCCCTCGGAAACGACATCCCGAACGCCCGGCTCGTCGTCGCGCAATCGCGTCCGGCGGACATCCTCTGGCCGGGCGCCTGACGCGGCTTCCGCGTATCCGGTGATGCGCCTAGACTGGCGGTGGTCCGAACGGGGCGCGGTCTCCGGGGCGACCGAGGTGTTCAGGTGCTGGCCGGGGAGGGCAGGATGCACAGGATCACGATGGCCGTCGCGTTCGCGGCGGCAGTCGGCGCGACGCTCGCGGCGAACGGGGCGCGCGCCGAAGGCGATCCGGAGGCAGGTGCGGCGCTCGCCCGCGAGCATTGCGCACGTTGCCATAACGTGGAGCCGGACGGCCCGCCGAAGCTCTATCCGCCGAGCTTTGCCGCCATCGCGTGGTACCGCACGCGCGACCAGATCTGGGCGCGGACCATGTTCCCGGCACTGCACAGCGCCATGCCGCAGGTGGCGCCATGGCTCCTCAGCGAGGAGGACATGGACGACCTGATCGCCTATGTCGTCTCGCTCGACAGGGCAGGGGACTGACCGGCGGCTGCGGGTTCAGCGTCCGCCGGAGCGCCGGTCGCGCCGGGCCGACATCGGCTGGAAGGCGACCGCCACATGGGTGTCGCAATAGGGCTTGCCGGCCGCGGCGGGCAGTCCGCAGAACCAGAAGTCGTCGGTCGCCGGGTCGCCGATCGGCCATTTGCAGGTCCGCTCGGTCAGCTGCATCAGGGTGAGCCGCTTCGCCTTCTTCTCGACCTCGGCGAGATTGGCGAGGGCCTCGGGGCTGATCTCGTTCGCCGGGGGTTGCGGCGGCAGAGGCTGGCCGGCGGGCACGACCGGTTTCGGCCGAGGCACCTCCTTCAGCACCGGCTTCGACGTCGCAGGAGCGGCGACGGGGCGGGCGGGGCCTGCATCGACCTCCTCGACCGGGGCCGGCTCGGCGACGGTGGCCGCGGTCGTCTCGACCGGATCGTCCACCCGCTCGCCGGCGGGGCCGCGGTTGGACAGGCCCAGCCGATGCACCTTTCCGATCACCGCATTCCGCGTCACGCCACCCAGCTCCTTCGCGATCTGACTCGCACTCTTGCCCTCGTTCCACATGGATCGAAGGGTCTCCACACGTTCGTCAGTCCAGGACATGGGTCGATCTTTCGCGGCTGCCAAGGGGGTCGCGGCCCGCACGGGCCGAAGCTCGCGCCATTGTAACCCGCAGCCCATCGGTTACAAGACGCCCTTCGGAAATTCGGAGGAACGCCATGACGGGCGCCAACAAGGGCGCGGGGCCGGCGCGGCAGAAGATGGGGGTCCGGCGCTTCGGCCGCCACAACTGGCTGGGCCTGTGGACGCTGATCCTGCGCGAGGTGCGGCGGTTCAGCAACGTGTGGAGCCAGACGCTGGCCGCGCCGATCGCGACGGCGGTCCTCTTCATGCTGGTCTTCAGCCTCGCGCTCGGGGCCGGTCGGGCGGATGTGGACGGTGTGTCGTTCGCGCATTTCCTCGCGCCGGGCATCCTGATGATGACGGTGATCCAGAACGCATTCGCGAACACCTCCTCCTCGATCCTGATCTCCAAGGTCCAGGGCAACATCGTCGACACGCTGATGCCGCCGCTCAGCGCGGGCGAGCTTCTGGCGGGCTTCACCGTCGGCGGCACCCTGCGCGGGCTCTTCGTGGCGCTGGGGGTGGGGATCGCGGTCTTTCCGTTCCTCGGGCTCGGCGTCGCGCATCCGTTCTGGGCGCTGGCATTCGTGCTGGCGGGCTCGGCGATGCTGGCGATGGTGGGGCTGATCGCGAGCATCCTCGCGCAGAAGTTCGACCATCTCGCGGCGCTGACCAACTTCGTCATCACCCCGCTCAGCTTTCTCTCGGGCACGTTCTATTCGATCGAGGTCCTGCCACAGGCCATGCAGACCGCGATTCATTTCAATCCGATCTTCTATCTGATCGACGGCATCCGCTTCGGCGTGCTGGGCACCTCGGACGCCGACCCGCGCCTCGGCCTCGCCATGGTGCTCGCGGTCGACGTGGCGGTCGGCTGGCTCGCCTACCGATGGCTGCGCTCGGGCTACCGGCTGAAGACCTGAGCCCGAATTGACAGGCGGCTCGGCCTGCGGCACAAGAATGCCCTGCCCCATCCGCGCGGCCGCCGGTGGGGCTTTTCCTTTCGCGGCCGCGTTTCGAGGAGGTTCCTCGCGTGATCCCGCCCGTGCTGCCGACCTATGCTCGGGCGCCGTTGTCCTTCGTCGAGGGACAGGGCGCCTGGCTGATCGAAGAAAGCGGTGAGCGCTATCTGGACCTGGGCGCCGGCATCGCCGTCACCGCCCTCGGCCATGCGCATCCCGCGCTCGTGAAGGCGCTGGAGGATCAGGCACGACGCCTCTGGCACACCTCGAACCTCTACCGCATTCCGAACCAGGAGGCGCTGGCCGAGCGGCTGGTCGAACACACCTTCGCCGACACGGTCTTCGTGACGAATTCCGGGACCGAGGCGACGGAATGCGCGGTCAAGATGGCGCGCAAGCACTTCCACGCGAAGGGTGAGCCGCAGCGCCACCGCATCATCACCTTCGAGGGCGCGTTCCACGGCCGCAGCATCGCCGCGATCTCGGCCGCGGGGTCGGAGAAGCTGACCAAGGGCTTCGGGCCGCTCCTGCCCGGCTTCGACATCCTGCCCTTCGGCGATCACGATGCGCTGCACGCGGCGATCGGGCCGGAGACCGCGGCGATCTTGGTCGAGCCGATCCAGGGCGAGGGCGGCATCCGTGCGGTGCCGCCGCAGTGCCTGCGCGGGCTGCGCAAGCTCTGCGACGAGCACGGGCTTCTGCTGATCCTCGACGAGGTGCAGTGCGGCATGGGCCGGACCGGCAAGCTTTTCGCCCATGAATGGGCGGGGATGGCCCCTGACATCATGCTGGTCGCCAAGGGCATCGGTGGCGGCTTTCCGCTCGGCGCCTGCCTCGCCACGGAGCATGCCGCGCTCGGGATGACCGCGGGCACCCACGGCACGACCTATGGCGGCAACCCGCTCGCCTGTGCGGTCGGCTGCGCGGTGATGGACATCGTCACCGCACCGGGCTTTCTCGATCAGGTCAGCCGCACGGCGGGCCGGTTCCGGCAGGGCCTCGAGGGACTGGTCTCGGCGCATCCGGACGTCTTCGAAAGCGTGCGCGGCGAGGGTCTGATGCTCGGCGTGAAGTGCCGGGTGCCGAACACCGACGTGGTCGGCGCGGGCTATGCCATGAAGGTTCTGACCGTGCCCGGAGGCGACAACGTGATCCGGATCCTGCCGCCGCTGACCCTGACCGAGGCCGAGGCGGACGAGGGGCTCGCCCGGCTAGACCGGGCGGCCGCATCGCTCGGGGCCGCGGCATGAGACATTTCCTGGATCTGAACCGCACGCCGGCCGAAGAGCTGCGGGCCATGCTGGCGAGCGCCTCGGCGATGAAGGCCGCGCGCCGAGACCTGCCCAAGGGCACGCCCGATCCCGAGCAGCCGCTGACCGGCCGGATGGTCGCGCTGATCTTCGAGAAGCCCTCGACCCGCACCCGCGTCAGCTTCGACGTCGGGACGCGCCAGCTGGGCGGCGAGACCATGGTGCTGACCGGCTCGGAAATGCAGCTCGGCCATGGCGAGACCATCGCCGACACGGCCCGCGTGCTGTCGCGCTATGTGGACCTGATCATGATCCGCACCTTCGATGAGGCGACCCTGCTGGAGCTGGCCGAGCATGCCACCGTGCCGGTGATCAACGGCCTGACCAACGCCAGCCATCCCTGCCAGATCATGGCCGACGTCCTTACCTACGAGGAACATCGCGGTGCGATCGCCGGCAGGAAGGTCGTCTGGTCGGGCGACGGAAACAACGTCTGCGCCTCGTGGATCCACGCGGCGGGGCAGTTCGGCTTCGACCTGACCTTCACCGGCCCCGAGAACCTCGATCCCGACCGCAAGGCCGTCGCCTTCGCCCGCGGCAAGGGCGCCCAGGTGGAGATCGAGCGCGATCCGTTCCGCGCGGTGGAGGGTGCGGACCTTGTCATCACCGACACCTGGATCTCGATGCACGACGCGCAATCCGCGCGCGAGCGGCGTCACAACCAGCTGCGGCCCTATCAGGTCAACGAGGCGCTGATGGCCCGTGCCAAGCCCGATGCGCTCTTCATGCACTGCCTGCCCGCGCATCGCGGCGAGGAGGCCACCAGCGGCGTGATGGATGGGCCGCATTCGGTGGTCTTCGACGAGGCGGAGAACCGCCTGCACGCCCAGAAGGCGATCCTGCGCTGGTGTCTGCGTACCTGACCGACGCGCGGAGTGTCAAAGCCGCCGCGTCCTCAAGCAAAGGCGGCGGTCACATCGGGAGAAGCCGTGGCATCTGTTCGTGATGCGGCGATCGACTGGTGCTGTTGGCGTCATTTCGGTTGACCACAGGCGACCAGGCGCTATGACCGGCGCATGGGCCGGCACGAACCGCCGGGACCGAAGACCAAGAACACTGACAACCGCAGTGGAGGGAAAATGAAGATCATCGCAACCGCCAGCGCACTGGCGCTGGCCGCGTCCGCCATAGGCCTGCAGGCCCAGGAGGTCGACCGGACCGGCTGGCCCTCGAGCTTCACTGTCGGCACCGCCAGCCAGGGCGGAACGTTCTTCGTCTACGGCTCGGGCTGGGCGAACCTCGTCGCCGAGGAGCTGGGCATCACCGGCGCGGGAGAGGTGACTGGCGGGCCGATGCAGAACATGGCGCTGGTGCATACCGGCGACCTCGCCTTCGGCCTGACCACGCTCGGCCCCGCGGCGGAATCGCTCGCCGGCACGAACCCGATCGCGCCAGGCCTCGCGATGGACAAGGCCTGCGCGATCTTTCCGATGTACCAGACGCCGTTCCATCTCGCCTCGCTGGCCTCGTCGAACATCGGTTCGATCGCGGACATCCCGGCCGGCGCCCGCATCGGCTTCGGTCCCGCCGGTTCCTCGGCCGATACCTACTTCCCGCTGATGCTCGAGGATCTCGGCATCAGCTTCGAGCGGCGCAACGGCGGCTGGGACGACCTCGGCAGTCAGATGCAGGACGGCCTGCTCGACGCGATCGGCTTCGCCGCAGGCGTGCCGATCCCGACGGTCAGCCAGCTCGAGGTGCAGACCAGGATCAACATCGTCGGCTTCACCGAGGAGGAGCTGGAGAAGATCACCGCCGACTTCCCGGTGTCTCGCTACGAGATCCCGGCCGGTACCTACAGCACGCTCGACGGACCGCTCGCCTCGGTGGCCATGTGGAACTTCGCCATCGCCAACTGCGACCTGCCCGAGACCTTCGTCTACGAGGCGACCCGCATCGCGATGGAGGACAACGCCCGCATGGTCAACATCCACAGCTCGGCCGTCGAGAGCCTGCCCGAGCACTGGGACAAGAACAACGTCCTGATGTGGCATCCGGGCGCGGCGCGCTGGTTCAACGAGAACGGCGCGTCGATCCCCGACGACATGATCTACGGCGGCTGAGGCCGATACGCATGATGAACTGCGGGCCGCATCCTTTCGCAGGATGCGGCCCGTTTTCATAAGTCCCGCGCGCGCCCGCGTGACGGCGACGGTTTCCGGGGAGGGCACGGACATGGTCGAGGCGAAGTCGGCACGGGACGCGGAAGACATCGTCATTGCCGAGGGTGTCGACGAGGAACCGGTCGAGAGCAACCGGCGTGTCTTCGAGGGTCGGGCGCTCCTTGCCATCGCGATCGCCGCTGCCATCTATGCCGCCTTCCACATGGCGGCGCTGAACGGCCTCTCGATCCGCAACATGACCGGTGGTGCGGTGAACCTGCCGTTCCTGCCCTCGCTTCCGATGGAGACCTGGACTTTCCGCATCGTGCATATCGCCGGTGCGCTGATCCTCGGCTTCCTGCTGTTCTCTGCGGCCCGCTTCGACGATGCGGACCGCGGCGGCGTGCGCCCGCTCACCTGGGTCGCGCTCGCGCTGATGGTTCCTGCGCTCTGGTCGCTCGGCGTCGCGCTCTCCTTCGGGGCGGAGATCCGCGGCGGCGTGATGTGGAACGGCATGGACGCCCGCATCCGCTTCAACGAGACCTGGCTCTACGGGACTCCACTCCTCGTCGCCACGGTCGGCGGCATCGTGCTCGGCTGGTTCTACCGCCGCGGCCGCGACCGCTTCGCCGCGCCCGACCTCGTGCTCTCGGTCTGCGCCGTCGCCGTCGCCGCCTACCTCATCACCATCTACGGCACGCTGATGCGCAACTCGACCGGCACGCCCTTCGCGCCGATCGGCATCTCGCTCGCGGCCATCGCAGGCACGCTCCTGATCATGGAGATGACCCGCCGCGTCGCCGGCCTCGCGCTGGTGGTGATCTCGGCGGTCTTCCTTCTCTATGTCTTCACCGGTCAGTACCTGCCGGGTTTCCTGAACTCGCCGCCGATCGCCTGGCCGAGGTTCTTCAGCCAGATCTACACGGACGCGGGCATCCTCGGTCCGACCACGGCGGTTTCCTCGACCTACATCATCCTCTTCATCATCTTCGCGGCCTTCCTGCAGGCCTCGAAGGTCGGGGATTACTTCGTGAACTTCGCATTCGCCGCGGCGGGGCGTGCGCGCGGCGGGCCGGCCAAGGTAGCGGTATTCGCCTCGGGCCTGATGGGCACGATCAACGGCACCTCGGCGGGGAACGTCGTCGCCACCGGATCGCTCACCATTCCGCTGATGAAGCGCCTTGGCTATCCCGGCCGCAGCGCCGGCGCGGTCGAGGCCGCGGCCTCGACCGGCGGGCAGATCATGCCGCCGATCATGGGCGCGGGCGCCTTCATCATGGCCGAGGTCACGGGCATCCCCTACACCGAGATCGCCATCGCCGCGATCATCCCCGCGATCCTCTACTTCGTCTCGGTCTACTTCATGGTGGACTTCGAGGCGGCGAAGCTCGGCATGCGCGGGATGCGCGAGGACGAGCTGCCGAAGTTCAACAAGCTGGTCCGGCAGGTCTATCTGTTCATCCCGATCATCATCCTGATCGCCGCGCTGTTCATGGGGTATTCGGTGATACGCGCCGGCACGCTCGCCACCGTGGCCGCGGCGGTGGTCAGCTGGCTGACACCCTTCCGCATGGGGCCGCGGGGCATCTTCAAGGCCTTCGAGATTGCCGGCATCATGTCGATCCAGATCATCGCGGTCTGTGCCTGCGCCGGCATCATCGTGGGCGTGATCTCGCTGACCGGGGTCGGGGCACGGTTCTCGAACCTCTTGCTCGGCGTCGCCGCGAGCTCGCAGCTTCTCGCGATGTTCTTCGCCATGTGCATCTCGATCCTGCTCGGCATGGGAATGCCGACGACCGCGGCCTATGCGGTGGCGGCGTCGGTCGTCGCGCCGGGGCTCGTCAATCTCGGCGTGCCGACCCTGACCGCGCATTTCTTTGTGTTCTACTTCGCGGTGGTCTCGGCGATCACCCCGCCGGTCGCGCTGGCAAGCTATGCAGCCGCCGGCATCTCGGGGTCGAACCCGATGGAGACTTCGGTAACCTCGTTCAAGATCGGCCTCGCCGCCTTCATCGTGCCCTTCATGTTCTTCTACAACGGCGCGCTGCTGATGGACGGGGAATGGCCGGCGATCATCCGCTCCGTGCTCACCGCGTCCGTCGGGGTCTTCCTGCTCGCGGCATCGGTTCAGGGCTGGTTCATGGGCAATGCCGTGGCCTGGTTCATCCGGCTCGGCCTGCTGATCGCGGCGCTGCTGATGATCGAGGGTGGCCTTCTGAGCGACCTGGCCGGCGTCGGCCTCGCCGTGGCGCTCTACTTCGTGCAGAAGGTCTTCCGCCCGGCGCCCGACGCGACCATCGCGGTCAAGGGCGCGGACTGAGGCTCAGCGGCGACGGCGGACGGTGGGGATCGTCGTCGGACGCTCGGCGATCCGCGGCGGATGCGGCGGGTGGCCGTGGCGCGTGCGCCAGAACGCGCGCCCGCCACGGCGCAGCCAGAGCGGCAGCACGAGGAGCGCTCCGGCGAGGAAGCCGCCCGCGTGGGCCAGATGCGCCACACCGCCCTCGCGAAGGCCGTAGAGCAGGTAACTGTTCAGCGCCTCGAAGCCGAACCAGACCCCGAGCATGATCCAGGCGGGCAGCGGGATCACCCGGATCACCACGATGATGATGAAGAGCACGTCGACCCGCGCCCGGGGATAGAGCAGCAGGTATCCCCCCATCACGCCCGCGACCGCGCCCGAGGCGCCGACCATCGGGATCGGCGAGCCCGGATCCGCCGCCACCTGCATCAGCCCCGCTGCTACGCCGCAGGCGAGATAGAAGGCGAGGAAGCCCGCGTGCCCGAGGAAGTCCTCGAGGTTGTCGCCGAACACCCAGAGGAACAGCATGTTTCCCGCGATGTGGAAGATGCCCGCATGCAGGAACTGCGAGGTGATCAGCGTCTCCCAGCCGTAGCCCTCGGCCAGACGCAGCGGCACGACGCCCCAGCGGGTGTAGAGCTCCATCAACGCGGTCTGATCGTTCAGGGCGGGCAGCGTGAGCAGAAGGAAGACCGCGGCGTTCGCCGCGATCAGCGCCCAGGTGACGAAGGGCGCGCGGTCGGACGGATTGTGGTCGCGGATCGGAAACATGCACGCCCCTGAGCAGCTGGGCGCAGCCTAGCGCGCCGGCGGGCTGCTGCCTAGGCAGGCGCGGCCGACGGAACGCAGCCGCGGTCCGGGCGTTGGTGGCGCACAATGCAAGGAGGAATGCAGATGCGCAACAGCGACCCCATGGTGAATCACGACCAGATCCGCGCGACGGCGGTTACCGGCACCGATGTCTACAATGGCGAGGGCGAGCACCTCGGCCATATCGACGACGTCGTGCTCAACAAGTTCGACGGCAAGGCGACCTTCGCGATCATGTCGTTCGGCGGCTTCCTCGGGATCGGTGAAGACTACCACCCGCTGCCGTGGCAGAGCCTGACCTACGATCCGGAGCGCGAGGGCTATGTCGTCAACGTCTCGCGGTCGCAGATCGAGGGCGCGCCGACCTACCGGCGGGGCGAGGAGCCCGACTGGAACGACCCTGCCTACTGCGACCGCCTGCGGGGGTACTACGGCTACCCGATCTGATCGATGCAGACCGCAATATCGTTCCGGGTTCCGCACGGTCCCGGGTAGTTTCGGGGCGTACAGACTGGACGCCACAACGTTCAGCCGGTATTCTCGTCTTCACGATAGGAACGTGCGTCCAGCGCTCACCCTAGAGTCCGCCCCCAGATCGTTGCAGCGATCTGGGGGTTTTTCATCCTCAGCGCATGAGAAGTTGCGCCACCGAGACGAGCACCAAGGCGGCCGTAAAGGTCACCATCAGCGCTCGGAACGTCCTTGCGTCCAGCCCAATCACCTCCTTTCACGGCACCATTGCGGTCCAGCCTAGTGACCGGTGTACCAGTGTCATTGTAGTCTGGTTAACGACTGGTCGGAAGCTGTGAAAGATGGGGAGAAGGGGGATAAACAACCCTAAGTAAAGTGGCGATCCACAGTGCTGATCGACTGTCTCGGTGACCAACCGAAGGCCCTCAGTAGAGCCGCTGCCGAAGGGGCAGATCAGTCTCACACCCTTCTTCGACAAAATGTGAGAAGGCGATCTCAGCCCGCCCCCGCGAAACGCGCCGCCATTGCCTCGCGGCTGGCGTCGTCGATCTTGGCGAACAGGACTTCCGGCGTTTCGAAGCCGTGACCGGCGGGCAGGGCGGCGAGGGCCGCGCCGACGTCCTCCGGCCAGTCGGCCTGTTGGAGCCGCAGGGCCTTCAGCATCGCCTCGCTCGCATCCGGCAGGAAGGGCCGGCTCAGAACCGCGTAGAGCCGCACGAGGTTCAGCGCGAAGCGGGTGATCGCCGCGGCGCGGTCCGGGTCGGTCTTGACCGCCGTCCAGGGTGCGGCCGCCTGCAGGTATTCGTTGCCCGCGACCCAGATCGCCCGCAGCTCCTGCGCGCCTTTGCGCAGCTCGATCGCCTCCATGTGGCCCTCGTAGGCGGCGAGGCGGGCGGCGATCTCGGCCGTCACCGCCGACTCGGCCGCGCCGTATTCGCCGCCAGAGGGTACCACTTCGCCGAATTTCGAGCGGCAGAACTTGGTCACGCGGCTGACGAAGTTGCCGAGCACGTCGGCGAGGTCCTTGTTCACGCCGGCCTGGAAGCTCTCCCAGGTGAAGTTGCTGTCCGAGGTTTCCGGCACGTTGGACAGGAGCCACCAGCGCCAGTAGTCGGAGGGCAGGATCTCCAGAGCCTGGTCCATGAAGACGCCGCGGCCCTCGCTCGTCGAGAACTTGCCGCCGTCGTAGTTGAGGTAGTTGAAGCTCTTGATGTAGTCGACGAGCTTCCAGGGCTCGGCCGAACCGATCAGCGTCGCGGGAAAGCTCAGCGTGTGGAAGGGCACGTTGTCCTTGCCCATGAACTGGATGTAGCGCACGTCCGCCGCGCCCTCGTCGGTGCGCCACCAGCGCCGCCACGCCGCCTCGTCGTGGCCGTTTGCGTCCGCCCATTCCGCCGTCGCGGCGATGTATTCGATCGGCGCGTCGAACCAGACGTAGAAGACCTTGCCCTCCATGCCCGGCCACGGCTCGGTCCCGCGCCGCACCGGGATGCCCCAGTCGAGGTCGCGGGTGATGCCGCGGTCCTGCAGCCCCTCGCCGTCGTCGAGCCACTTGAGCGCGATCGAGGTCGACAGCACGGGCCAGTCGGTTTTCGACCGGATCCAGGCGCGCAATTCCTCTCGCAGCGCCGATTGCCGAAGGTAGAGGTGCTTCGTCTCGCGCACCTCGAGGTCGGTAGAGCCCGAGATCGCCGAGCGCGGGTTGATCAGGTCGGTGGGGTCGAGCTGCTTGGTGCAGTTCTCGCACTGGTCGCCGCGCGCCCGCTCGTAGCCGCAGTTCGGGCAGGTCCCCTCGATGTAGCGGTCGGGCAGGAACCGCCCGTCCGCCTTCGAGTAGACCTGCTTCTCCGTGACCTCCTCGATCAGTCCGGCGTCGGCGAGCCGGCCGGCGAGGTGCTGGGTGAGCGCGTGGTTCCGCGCCGAGGACGACCGGCCGAAATGGTCGAACGACAGCCGGAACCCGTCTGCCAGCCCCTTCTGCACCGCCCACATCCGCGCGCAGTAGTCCGCCACCGGCTCACCCGTCTTGGCCGCGGCCAGTTCCGCCGGCGTGCCGTGCTCGTCGGTGGCGCAGATCAGCAGCACCTCGTGTCCGCGCGCGCGCATGTAGCGGGCGTAGACGTCCGAGGGCAGCTGGCTGCCCACCAGGTTTCCCAGATGCTTGATCCCGTTGATGTAGGGCAGGGCGGAGGTGATGAGGATGCGGGCCATGGCGTGCCTGTGCTGGCGGAGTCGCGTCGCCTTACGCGATAAACCGGCATCAGGCCAGTCCTCAGACGGCAGCCTCGTCGGGAGGCGCCGCTTGCTCGTCCCGGATGCCCGGCAGCGCCAGACCGGCGGCACGGGCGAGGATGGCCTATCCCCCTCCGGTGGCGCAGAAAACCGCTGTCGCGCAACGCGTGACGGCGGCGGCGTTCGCCGCTTGCGTTTTGGGGGAATTGCCGCTAGTGCCACGCCTCATCGTAGAGCAGGGCGCGGCCGTCCGTGCCCATGGGATCAGGAAGAGACGAAATGGGTAAGGCAAAGTTTGAGCGGACGAAGCCGCATGTCAACGTGGGAACGATCG
>CAZNSP010000016.1:0-80459 GCA_964575795.1 uncultured Rhodobacterales bacterium | reverse complement strand
GGGGGGGGGGCGGCCCCCCCCCCCCCCGGCGCGCGCGAACACGCGCGCGCCCAGCATAAAGACTCGCGCGCACCCGCGCGCTCGAAATGGCGCCAAAGGGCGCCACCCCGCCGCCATCGCAGACCTGACGGCCCCCATCGCCGTTGTCCGGAACCCCGCCCGGCGGTACTCTCACCCCGCTCCCCCAGCCAGCGGAGGTTTCCCGATGCGCAGCGACACCCCCCCGATGACGGCGCTCCTCGCCGCCGTCGCCTCCCTGATCGTCGCGGCCATCGTCGCGGTCGGGTTCAGCCGCAACGGCGTCAGCGACGGTCTGGTCGTCGTGGCGATCCTGATCGTGCCGCTGATCGTCTACCTGACCGCCTCGGGCGCGGTGACCGAGATCGGCGGCCCGGGCGGCCTCTCCGCCAAGTTCCGCGCGGTGGCGGGCGCCCCGGTCGACACCAGCGCCGACATCGACGACCTGCAGTTCATCGCCCGGGGCCAGGTCCAGGACCTGCGCGGCCGCGCCCGCAGCCTCGCCCCTGGCAAGCCCGTCGCCCTGACCTTCCGCTCCGGCATGCCCTACGACCGCGTCACCATCGAGGACTATCTGGAGCTGCTCCTGAAGATCGACCGCGACCTGACCATCGTCTTTCTCGACGACCAAGGCCGGCTGGTCGCCTCGGCCGACGGGCCCAGCGTCTCGTCGGTCATCAACAACGACCACTACGGCGCGGAATTCCAGAAGGCGGCCGAGACCGCCGACGTCGCCGCCCTGCGCAACCTGATCCCGGTCACCACCACCGCGATCGCCCGCAACGAGACGAACGGCAGCGCGCTGCGCAAGATGCTCGAGGACCGTGTGCGCTCGATGGTCGCCGTGGACGAGGGCCGCCGCCCGGTCGGCGTCGTGCGCCGCGACGACGTGGTCGCCCGGATGATGGCGAAGCTGACCGCCTGAGGCTCAGAAGAGCTCCAGCTGCTCCGCCCGCCCCGGCACCCGGAAAAGGTCGCAGCGCAGCGCCGGCATCTTCGCGTTCAGCCCCAGCCGGTCCCGCGCCAGCGCGAACCGCCGGCCGATCAGCTCGGCCATCTTGCCCGTGCCCTTCATCCGCGTGCCCCAGCTCGGGTCGTAGTCCCGCCCCCCCTGCAACTCGCGCACCGCCCGCATCACCCGCGCCGCCCGGTCGGGGTGGCGTTCCGCCAGCCATTCGCGGAAGAGCTCCGCCACCTCCAGCGGCAGCCGCAGCACGATGTAGCTCGCCGCGACCGCCCCCGCCTCCCGCGCCGCCGCCAGGATCCGCTCGATCTCGTGCTCGTTCAGCCCCGGGATCACCGGCGCGATCATCACCCGCACCGGACAGCCGGCTTCGCTCAGCGCCCGGATCGCCGCCAGCCGCCGCTCCGGCGCCGCCGCCCGCGGCTCCATGCTGCGCGCGAGGCCCCGGTCGAGCGAGGTGACCGAGATCCCCGCGGACGCGAGCCCCGCGCGCCCCATCTCGCCGAGGATGTCCGCGTCCCGCTCCACCAGCGCGCCCTTGGTCACCACCGTCACCGGATGGCCGAAGTCGCGCAGCACCTCCAGCACCCCGCGCATGATCCCGAGCTTCTTCTCCGCCGGCTGGTAGGGATCGGTATTCGTGCCGATCGCGATCGGCGCCACGCGATAGCCCGGCTTCGACAACTCGGCCGCCAGCAGCTTCGGCGCCGCGGGCTTGGCGAACAGCCGCGTCTCGAAGTCGAGCCCGGGCGAGAGGCCCATATGCGCATGGCTCGGACGGGCAAAGCAGTAGATGCAGCCGTGCTCGCAGCCGCGATAGGGGTTGATCGACCGGTCGAACGGCACGTCGGGCGAGGTGTTGCGGGTGATCACGCTGCGCGCGGCCTCCACCGTGACGGTGGTGCGCAGGGCAGGGGTTTCCTCCTCCCGCTCCCAGCCGTCGTCGACCGGCACGCTCGCCAGCTTCTCGAACCGCCCGCTGCGGTTGGAGGCCGCCCCGCGCGCCCTGCGGGTCTCGCCGGCGAGGATGTGGCGTTCGTTCTCCATGGGCGGAGCATAGAACATAACCGGAACACATGCGAGTCCCCCCGCATCCGGCGCAACATCTCCGCGACAGGTCGGTCCCGGCATTCGGCAGGTCGCTTTGCGCGGCGGAACCTTGCAGGATTCGTGTCAGGGGGCTAGATGCCCGCAAGAGCGGCACCGCGCCCGCCCATTCAGGACACGACGCCCATGGCCGACGACAACGACGACGAAATCATCCTCAGCGAGCTGCCCGACGACGAACTCGTGCTCCAGGTGCACGACGACCTCTACGACGGCCTCAAGGACGAGGTGACGGAAGCGGTCAACATCCTCCTCGAACGCGGCTGGACGCCCTACGACATCCTGACCAAGGCGCTGGTCGAGGGCATGCGCATCGTCGGCATCGACTTCCGCGACGGCATCCTGTTCGTGCCCGAGGTGCTGCTCGCCGCGAACGCGATGAAGGCCGGCATGGCGATCCTGAAGCCGCTCCTGGTGGAGACCGGCGCGCCGCGCCTCGGCAAGATGGTGATCGGCACGGTCAAGGGCGACATCCACGACATCGGCAAGAACCTCGTCTCGATGATGATGGAGGGCGCCGGCTTCGAGGTCGTGGACCTCGGCATCAACAACCCGGTCGAGAACTACATCGGCGCGCTCGAACGCGAGCAGGCCGACATTCTCGGCATGTCGGCGCTCCTGACCACGACCATGCCCTACATGAAGGTCGTCATCGACACGATGAAGGAAAAGGGCATCCGCGACGACTACATCATCCTCGTGGGCGGCGCGCCGCTGAACGAGGAATTCGGCCGCGCGATCGGCGCGGACGCCTATTGCCGCGACGCGGCGGTGGCGGTCGAGACGGCGAAGGAATTCATCGCCCGCAAGCACAACCAGCTCGCCGCCTCGGCCTGAACCGACCGCGCCGCTCAGGCGGCGGGCGAGAGGATCGTCATCCCCGCCCGCTCGGCGACGGACAGCACATGGGCGAAGTCGGGCTGGCCTGCCGGAGGCTCGGGCGCCGTGCTATCCTCGGGCAGCGGTCGCCCGATCCCGGAGAAGAACGCCTCGCGCAGGTGACCGGGCGCATTGATGATCACCAGCCGGCCCGGCTGCGGTTCCACCGCGGTAAAGGCATGTGCCGCGCCGTCCGGCACCAGCATCACCTCGCCCGGCCCCACCCGGCGGGTCGCGCCGTCGACGAGAAAGTCGAACGCGCCCTCCAGCACCACGAAGCACTCGGTCTCGCCGGCATGGCGGTTCGGTGGCGCACCGAGCCCCGGCGGCACGACGCATTCGACGAGGCAGAACTTCCCCCCGGTCTCCGAGGGAAAGGCCCGGAACTTCAGAAGCAGGCCCAGCACGTCATAGGTGCGGGCGGTCTCGGCTGGCATGATCGGTCTCCTTGACGGCAGCGATTCGCTGATTGATACTCCATTACCGTAATGAGACACAGGTCTCAAAAAGAAGCTGCACCGCACAGGCATTTCATGGCGCGCCCGAACGAACACACCGCAGGAATCCCCGAAGAACGCCCGGCCGGGCGCGTCCACCAGAAGCGCCGCACGCGCGAGGCGCTGCTCGCCGGAGCACGGGCGGTGATGGAACGTGGCGAGCCGCTGACCGTCGTCGCCGCGGCGCGCGAGCACGGCATCTCCCGGGCGACGGCCTATCGCTACTTTCCCGACGCCCAGTCGCTCGCGCTCGAGGCCGGCATGGCCGTCGAGGTCCGGCCCTACGAGACGATCGTCGCAGGCGCCGCCGATGCCCGCGCCCGCGTCCACGCCGTCGCGCGCTACTTCCTCGATCTCGCCCGCGACCACGAGGCGCAGTTCCAGCGGTTCCTGTCGCACCGTCTCGGAATGCTCGCCGATCTCGACGGCGCCCCGGCGCCCGAACGCGGTGCGCGGCGGCTCGGCTACTTCGACCGCGCCGTCGCCGATCTCGGCCTGCCGGCCGGGCCCCGCGCCGACCTCGTGCGCGCGCTCTCGGTGGCGACCGGCTTCGAGGCGCATCTGGTGCTGAACGATGTCGGCCGCTGCGACGCCGCGACCGCCCGGCGCACTGTCGCACTGATCGTCGACGCGCTGCTCGACCGTTTCGCGCCTGCAGGCGAGGCTGCACCATGATCCCCGACGACCGCACCCTGACCGAGACCGGACTGGCCGCGCCCGAGCAGGGCCGGGGCAGGGTGCTCGTCATCGCCTGCGGCGCGCTCGCGCGCGAGATCCTCGCGCTCCGCGAGCTCAACCGCTGGGACCATCTCGACCTGCAATGCCTGCCGGCGAACCTGCATCTCTGTCCCGACCGGATCCCCGACGCGGTCGAGGCCGCGGTCACGCGGGCCCGCCCGGACTATGCCCGCATCTTCGTCGCCTATGCCGATTGCGGCACCGGCGGCCTGCTGCAGGCCCGCTGCGCCGCCCTCGGGGTCGAGATGATCGCCGGCCCGCACTGCTACAGCTTCTTCGACGGCAATGCCGCCTTCGCCGCCCGGGGCGATGCGGAGATGACCGCCTTCTTCCTGACCGACTTCCTCGTGCGCCAGTTCGACGCCTTCGTCTGGCGCCCGATGGGCCTCGACCGCCATCCGGAATTGCGCGACATGCTTTTCGGCAACTACGAGGGCCTCGTCTATCTCGCCCAGACCGAGGACCCCGCCCTCGACGCCGAGGCCGAACGCTGCGCCGCCCGCCTCGGCCTCGCCTACGAGCGCCGCTTCACCGGCTACGGCGACCTCGCGACCGCGCTCGCCGCGCTCTGATCGCAGCCAGCGACAGACCCCTGCGGATCGTGCTATGCTCCGGCACGGGAACACGCGGTCGGAGGGGTCTGCGAAATGCGGGCGATTGCTCTCGTGACGGTCTGCGCGGTGGGGCTTGCCCCCGCGGGCTGCGCCACCGTCGAAACCGCGGAGACGTCCGCAGAGGACCGCGGCGCGGCCGAGGACGGCTCCGGAGGCTTCTCCCCGAACCCGGCAGTCGTCGCAGGCATCGCCGCCGTCATCCTGATCGCGCTGGTGGCCGCCGGCTCATCCTCCAGCGATCCGTTCCTCGACTATTCCGACATCTGCGGCACGCCGAACTGCTGATCCGGCCGCACGCCGTTCAGAGATAGTCGCCCCGGCTCAGCCCGTACTTCGCCATCTTCTCGTTCAGCGTCCGGCGCGGCAGGGCGAGCTCGGCCATCACCGCGCTGACGCTCCCCTGGTTCCGGCGCAGCGCATGGTCGATCAGCATCTTCTCGAAGGCGTCGACATGCTCCTTGAGCGGCTTCTCGGCGTCGAGCGCCATCACCGGCGCCTGAAACCCGTCGTCCATCAGCAGCGCCGAGATGTTGCTCTCGCCCCGCCGCGCCTGCAGCACCGCGCGTTCGGCGAGGTTGATCAGCTGGCGCACGTTGCCCGGCCAGGGCGCGGCCACCAGGTTCGCCGCGTCGCCCGCGTTCAGGACCGGCGGCTCGCAGCCGTATTCCTCGGCGAACTGCACGGTGAAATGGGTGAAGAGCGTCAGGATGTCCTCGCCGCGCGCGCGCAGCGGCGGCGCCTCGATCACCAGCCCCGCCAGCCGGAAGTAGAGATCCTTGCGCAGCATCTCGGCCGGCGGCTCCTGCGGCCCGATCACCGCCGAGATCGCGCTGATCCGCACGTTGTGCAGCCGCGCCTGCGGCCCCGAGGGGTCGGTCGCGTTGATCGTGTCGAGCAGCCGCGCCTGCGCCGCCGCCCCCAGCGCCTCGATGTTCTCCAGGATCAGCGTCCCGCCCTCGGCCTGGTCGATCAGCGGCTTCTCGGCGAGGTCCGGCGCGCCGAACAGCATCGCCTCCTGCTGCGCCTCGGGCACCGCGGCGGCGTTCAGCACCACGAGCGGCTTGCCCTGCCGCGTGCCGCAGGCATGCAGCGCGTTCGCGATCAGGCTCTTGCCCGTGCCGGTCTCGCCCAGGATCATCACGTGCCCGTCGGCCTGCGCCACGTCGAGGATCGTCTCGCGCAGCCGCTCCATCACCGGGCTCGCCCCCATCAGCCGGCGCAGCAGCACCGACCCGTCCGAGAGTTCCCGCCGCAGCGCCCGGTTCTCCAGCGTCAGCATCCGTGCCTCGACCGCCTTGCGGGTCAGCTCCGCCAGCTTCTCGGGATCGAACGGCTTCTCCACGAAGTCGTAGGCGCCGATCCGCATCGCCTCCACCGCCATCGGCACGTCGCCATGCCCGGTCATCAGGATCACCGGCAGCCCCGGGTCCATCGACTGCAACCGCCGCAGGAGCGCCATGCCGTCCATGCCCGGCATCTTGATGTCGGTGATGACGACGCCGGGGAAATCCGCCCCCAGCGCCTTCAGCGCCAGCTCCGCGCTCTCGAAGTCGCGCGGCTCGAAGCCCGACAGCTCCAGCCACTGCCCGACCGATTGCCGCATGTCGGCCTCGTCGTCGACGATGGCCACCATCCGCTTGTTCATGTCTTCACTCCGCTGCCTGGGCCTGCGCGCGCTCGCGCGGCAGGAGTAGCTCGAACACCGCGCCACCGTCCGGGGCGTTGCGTGCCACCAGCCGGCCGCCCATCTCGGCGGCGAACCCGGCCGAGATCGCGAGGCCGAGCCCCAGCCCCTCGCCGGGCTTCTTGGTGGTGTAGAACGGCTCGAAAAGCTTGTCGGGGTCCTTCAGACCCGGCCCGTTGTCCTCGACCGACAGGAGGATCGTCTCGCCGAGCACCAGGAAGATCTTGATCCGCCGGTCGTCGCGCGCCTTCACCGCGTCGAGCGCGTTGCGCAGCAGGTTGACGATGATCTGCTCGATGCGCAGCGGATCGGCCATGACCACCGCGGGCTCGGAAGGCAGGGTGGTGGTGATCGTCACCGCCATCTTGCCGAGCTGCGGCGCCATCATGCTCAGCGCCGCGCGCACGCTGTCGCGCAGGTCGACCGCCTCGGTATCCACGTCGCCCTTGCGCGCATAGGACTTCAGCTGCCGCGTGATGCCGCCCATCCGCTCGATCAGGTCGTCGATCCGCTGAAAGCTCGACAGCGCCTCCTCCGGCCGGTGCCGCTGCACCAGAAGCCGCGCTCCGGCCAGATAGGTCTTCATCGCGGCGAGCGGCTGGTTCAGCTCGTGGCTGACCGCCGCCGACATCTGGCCGAGTGCCGCGAGCTTCGAGGCCTGCTCGAGGCTCTGCTCGGCATCCTTGAGGTTGCGCTCCACCCGCTGCCGCGCCGCGATCTCGGCCGACAGGCGCCGGTTGAGGATGCGCAGCTCGTCCGATTCGCGCAGGATGCGCCGGCTCTCCGCCCGGGTCCGGCGGCTGACCATGTAGAAGCCGAGCGCGGTCAGGAGCGCGAGCACCATGATGATCAGCGCCAGCACCGCGTTCACCCGCGCCCGCACGTCCTCGAGCGTCGCGAAATAGCTCAGCCGCCAGTTGCGGAAGCCGACCGGCACCTCGGCCCGCAGATGCGGCGTGCCCGCGACATAGACGTAAGGAGACTGGCCGATCGACTGCCGCGCCGACTGCAGCGCCGCCGAGACCGGGTTCAGCCCCGGGCCGAGCGCGAGGAAGTTGCCGAGCGTGTTGCCGCGCCAGGTCGGCACCGAGGACAGCAGCACCTGGTCGTCGGAATTCGTCACCACCACGCGCACCAGCGCGCGCCGCCAGCTCTCCTCGGTCATCGCGAGGTCGACCGTCACCACGATCACGCCGAGGATCTGGCCGTCGACCTCCACCTTGCGCGCATAGTGGAAGCCGTACTGCCCCTCGGGCTTCTGGATCGCGCTGAAGACCGTGCCGGTGTCGGCCACCGCCAGCTTGAAGTAGTCCCGCTCGGAATCGTCGGCGCCGAGCTCGCGCTCGTCGCTCGTCGCCACCACTCGCCCGTTCGCGTCGAGCAGGAAGATCGCGCCGGCGCCCAGCTCCTCCTTGAAGGTGTCGAGCCGCGTCTTGGCCTCCTCCAGCCGGCCCGAGCGCAGGCCCTCCATCAGCACCGGGTCGCGCGCGAGCAGGAGCGGCACCACCTGGTGGCGCTGCATCGTGCTCTGGATGTTGCCGGCATAGGCGGTGGCGCGCAGCGTCGCCTCGGCCTTCAGGTCCTCGGCGAACTGCCGCGACAGGTAGATGTGGCTCGCCCAGATCACCAGCGCCATGACCAGGAGCGTGGCGAGTACTGCCGCGCGCAGCCAGAAGGGGCTGGTCCGCGCCTGTATCCCGCGGGCGATGGTCGTCGGGTCCATGAGCGTCACGCTACTTTGCCCCCCGCCCGCACTCAAGCGTCTTGCAGGGAGCCTCCCGCCAGCACCTGCGCGAGACCCTCGAACAGACGCAGCCCGTCCGTCCCCCCGTGCAGCGGATCGACCGCCCGTTCGGGATGCGGCATCATGCCGAGCACCCGGCGGTTCTCCGACAGGATGCCGGCGATGTCCGCGGCCGAGCCGTTGGGGTTGTCGACATAGCGGAACGCGACGCGGTCCTCGCCCTCGAGCCGCGCGAGAAGGTCGTGGTCCGCGACATAGTTGCCGTCGTGATGCGCGATCGGGATGCCGAGCCGCTCGCCCTTCGCATAGAGCCGGGTGAAGGCGCTGTCCGTCGTGCCGACCTCGAGCGTGGTCGTCGCGCAGACGAACTTCAGCCCCGCATTGCGCATCAGCGCCCCGGGCAGGAGGCCCGCCTCGATCAGCACCTGAAAGCCGTTGCAGACGCCGAGCACATGCCCGCCGCCCCGCGCGAAATCCACAACCGCCCGCATCACCGGCGCCCGCGCCGCGATCGCGCCGCAGCGCAGGTAGTCGCCGAAGGAATAGCCGCCCGGGATCGCAACGAGGTCCACGCCCTTCGGCAGCGTGGCGTCCTTGTGCCAGACCAGCGCGACCTCGGCCCCGGCCGCCCGCAGCCCCACCGCCATGTCGCGGTCGCAGTTCGAGCCGGGAAAGACGATGACGGCGGCTTTCATGTCCCTTGTCCCCTCAATGCGCGAAGTCGGTGATCACGGCTACACCGGGCGGCGTCGGGCCGTTGAAGGCCCGAAGCTCCGCCGATGCGTCGCTAAGCGCGACTTCGCGCGCGATCAACGGGGCGAAGTCCACGTTTCCGTGTTCGATCAGCGCAAGCAGCGAGGGATAGCGCCACGAAGGCATCCCGCGGGTCCCGAAGAGCGCGAGGTTCTTCATGTAGACCGCGTTCATGTTGATCTCCATGCGCGCGGTATGCCCGACCGGCATGCCCACCTGCACGTGCCGGCCGAGCGGGCGCAGGCATTCGATCGAGGCATTCGTGGTCTGCGCGATCCCCAGCGCCTCGACCGAGACATGCGCGCCGCCGCCGGTCAGCTCGCGGATCGCCGCCGCCGTGTCGCCGTCGCGCGCGTCGATCGCCGCATCCGCGCCGAGGCCCTTCGCATGGGAAAGCTTCTCCGGAACGATGTCCACCACCACGACGCGCGCCCCAAGCGCCTTGCCGATCAGGAGCGCCGACAGCCCGATCCCGCCGGTGCCGTGGATCGCCAGCCACTCGCCCGCGCGCAGGTCCGCCCGGTCGGTCAGCGCGTGCCACGCCGTCGTCGCCCGGCAGCCGAGCGCGGCCGCGACCGTGGGCGTCAGCGTCTCGGGCAGGCGGGCGAGATTGTGGGCGAAGGGAACCGCGACATATTCGGCGAATGCCCCCGGCTCGACGAAACCCGGCAGCCGCTGGTCCGGACAGACGTTCTGATGACCCGACCGGCAGGCCGGGCAGCTCCCGCAGGCGAGGATGAAGGGCGCCACCACCCGGTCGCCCACATTCCACCCCGAAAGCGGCCCCGCCTCGACCACCTCGCCGCAATATTCGTGGCCCGGAACCTGCCCCGGCTTCACCCGGGGATGCTCGCCCGTCCAGCCGTGCCAGTCCGAGCGGCATATGCCGCAGGCCAGCACCCGCAGCACCACGCCGTCCCGCTCGGCCCGCGGCTCGGGCAGCGTCTCGATCGCGAGGTCGTCGTTATAGGCCCGGAGAACTGCCGCGCGCATGCCTCAGGCCAGCTCGATCGCGTAGTTCTCGATGACGGTGTTGGCGAGCAGCGTCTCGCACATCCGCGCCACCCGCGCCCGCGCCGCCTCCGCATCGGTCTCGTCGAGCTCGAGCTCGATCACCTTGCCCATGCGCACGTCGCGGACCCCCTCGAAGCCGAGCCCGCCGAGCGCGTGGCGCACCGCGTCGCCCTGCGGATCGAGCACGCCGCGCTTCAGCGTCACATGCACCCTTGCCTTCATCGCGCGCCCCGCCTTCAGTTCACCAGCTTCGGCCCGATGCTGCGCCCGTTGGTGCGCGGCATGACGCCCAGCCGTTTCGCCACCTCGGTATAGGCATCGGCGAGATTCCCGAGGTCCTGCCGGAACACGTCCTTGTCGAGCTTGCGGCCCGTCTCGATGTCCCACAGCCGGCAGCTGTCCGGCGAGATCTCGTCGGCCACGATCAGCCGCTGGAAATCGCCCTCGTAGACCCGCCCGATCTCGATCTTGAAGTCGACGAGCCGGATGCCCACCCCCATGAACACCCCGCTCAGGAAGTCGTTGACCCGCAGCGCCAGCGCGATCATGTCGTCGATGTCCTGCTGCGTCGCCCAGTTGAAGGCGACGATATGCTCCTCGCTGACCAGCGGATCGCCCAGCGCATCGTCCTTGTAGTAGAACTCGATCACCGGCCGCGGCAGCTGCTGGCCCTCCGGGATGCCCAGCCGCTTCGACAGGCTGCCGGCCGCGAAGTTGCGCACGACGACCTCCAGCGGGATCATCTCCACCATGCGGATCAGCTGCTCGCGCATGTTGATCCGCCGGATGAAATGGGTCGGCACCCCGATCGTGTTGAGCCCGGTCATGAAGAACTCGCTCAGGCGGTTGTTCAGCACGCCCTTGCCCTCGATCGTCGCCTTCTTCTGGGCGTTGAAGGCGGTCGCGTCGTCCTTGAAGTACTGGATCAGCGTGTCGGGCTCGGGACCCTCGTAAAGGATCTTGGCCTTGCCTTCGTAAACCAGTCTGCGCCGGGCCATCGATGTCTCCGGAATGGCGATTGGGAAGGGGGGACCGGCCCACCTTCCCGTTTCCGCTCTATTAAGGAACTGCCGGGCGGGAAACAAGGCGCATGAAACGCGGCCTTCCGGCCCCGCGCGGCCTTGCCCCCGATGGCCCGGAATGATTATGTCCCGCCGAGACGCTGACTGGCGAGGAGACGCGCAGATGACCACCTTCGACGACCGCGAAAGGGCGTTCGAGAACAAGTACGCCCACGATCTCGAGATGCAGTTCCGCGCCAACGCCCGCCGCAACCGGCTCGTCGGCCACTGGGCGGCGACGCTTCTGGGCAAGACCGGCGACGACGCGGTCCGCTACGCGCTCGACGTGGTGAAGTCCGACTTCCAGGAGCCGGGGCACGACGACGTGGTGCGCAAGCTCGTCGCCGACCTCGGCCATCTCGCCGACGAGGCGACGATCCGGGCAAAGATGGACGAATGCCTGAAGCTCGCCAAGGAATCGCTCTCCCGCGAATCCGACGCCGGCTGAGCCGCCCTTGACCCCCGCGCCCCGCGGCCGATCTCGCGGGGCATGGAAGTCCAGATCGTCTGGTTCAAGCGCGACCTGCGCACCGCCGACCACGCCGCGCTGACCGCCGCCGCGGCGCGCGGCCCCGTGCTGCCCCTCCACCTGTTCGAACCCGCCCTCTGGGCCCAGCCGACCATGAGCGCCCGGCAATGGGCCTTCGTGTCCGAGAGCCTCGCCGCGCTCGACGCGGACCTTCATACCCTCGGCGCGCCGCTCCTCCGCCTGCGCGGCGACGCGGTCGAGGTCCTCGACGCCCTGCGCCGCCACTACGGCGCCGTCGCCCTCTGGAGCCACGAGGAAACCGGCGACGCCTGGACCTACGCCCGCGACCGCCGCGTCGCCGCCTGGGCGCGCGCCCAGGGCGTCCGCTGGACCGAACTGCCGCAGGCCGGCGTGATCCGCCGCCTCCGCACCCGCGACGGCTGGGCCCGCCGGTGGGAGGCGACAATGGCCCGCGACCTCCTGCCGCCGCCGCGCCTGACCCCGGCCCCTCCGCCGCCCCCCGCCACCCCGTTCGACGCGGACCTCCCGCCCGATCCCTGCGAGGGGCGCCAGCCCGGCGGCCGCCCCGCCGGCCGCGCCCTTCTCGACAGCTTCCTCGTCAGCCGCGGCCGCGACTACCGCCGCGCCATGTCCTCGCCGGTGACCGCCTCCGACGCCTGCTCGCGCCTCTCGCCGCATCTCGCCTGGGGCACGCTCTCGACGCGCGAGGTGGCGCAGGCCGCCCGCACGGCTGCGACCGGCCCCCGGGCAGCCTCGCTCGACAGCTTCCTCGCCCGGCTCCACTGGCGCTGCCACTTCATGCAGAAGCTCGAGGACGAACCCGCGCTCGAACACCGCGCGCTCCATCCCGCGCTCGACGACCTCGGCCGCGACGCCGACCCCGCCCGCCTCGGCGCCTGGACAAGCGGCCAGACGGGCCTCCCCCTGGTCGACGCCTGCCTGCGCGCGCTCGCCGCCACCGGCTGGCTCAACTTCCGCATGCGCGCCATGGTCGCCTCGGTCGCCGCCTATCACCTCTGGCTCGACTGGCGCGCCTACGGACCGCCGCTCGCCCGGCTCTTCACCGATTACGAGCCCGGCATCCACTGGCCGCAGCTCCAGATGCAGGCCGGCACCACCGGCATCAACACCAACCGCATCTACAACCCCGTGAAGCAGCAGCTCGACCACGACCCGCAGGGCGTCTTCGTCCGCCGCTGGTGCCCAGAACTCGCCCGCGTGCCTCTCGAACACCTGCACCAGCCCTGGCGCATGGACCGGGCCACCCAGTCCGCCGCCGGATGCGTGATCGGACGCGACTGGCCCGCGCCGATCGTCGATCCCGCGGCCGCCGCCCGCACCGCGCGCGACCGCATCCACGCCCCGCGCCGCGGCACCGCCTTCCGGGCCGGGGCGGCGGCCGTCATCGCCCGCCACGCCTCGCGCAGGCGCGCCGGCGACCGCGACATGCCCCGCCGCCCGCGCCCCGACCCCGGCCAGCTCACCCTCGACCTCTGAATCGCCCCGCCCGGGACCGGCGGCGGCCAGATGATCGCCGCGTCACCCGACGCAGGGGAATGCCAAGCCCCGCCACCGATCCCCGCCCGCAGGACCCGCTCGCCGTCGCCACGCCCACGCGAGACCGAGGTCGCGATCACCCGCCGCCTCGACGGCGTCCTTGCGGGGCAGGGGGCCCAGCACCCCTCGCCGCCCGCCGCATCCGCCCCATCTCCCGCGCGGAAAGGACCGCCCCATGCCCCGGATGCGCAAGAAGACCGACCTGCCGCAGAAGACCTGCGCCACCTGCGGCCGCCCCTTCACCTGGCGCCGCAAATGGGCCCGCGACTGGGACGCCGTGCGCTACTGCTCCGACCGCTGCCGCACCGCCCGCGCAGCCGCAAGCCCCCGCAAGCCGCAAGCCCCGGTTTCATACTGACAAGCTTACCTGGAGAGCAGTCGCGCGGGTCGAACACGGCCCGCGCCAGCAAAAAGCCTCGCGCGCACCCGCGCGCTCGATCTGGCCGCCAACGGGCGGCCTCAGCCTCCGGGTAGCAGCGCCTCGATCGCCGCGATCAGCCCCGGCGCCGAGGGTGCGATCCGCGCGCCGTAGTCGCCCACGATCCGCCCCTCGCCGTCGAGCAGGATCTTGTGGAAGTTCCACGACGGCGCCACGCCCTGCGCCGCGGCCCAGGCATAGAACGGATGCGCCCCCGGGCCCGTCACCTCCACGATGTCGGTCATCGGAAAGTCGATCCCGAAGTTCACCTCGCAGAAATCCGCCACCTCCGACGCCGAGCCGAGCTCCTGCCGGAAGCTGTTCGACGGCACGCCCAGCACCGTCAGTCCGCGGTCGCGATAGGCGTCCCAGAGCGCCTGCAACCCGTCGTACTGACCGGTGAAGCCACAGCGCGAGGCGGTGTTGACCACCAGCACCGGCCCCCCGCGATGGGTGGCGAGGTCGATCTCGCCCCCGTCGATCGAATCGAACACGAACCTTTCCGGTTGCTCCGAGCCCGCGCCCGCCGGACCGCCGAGGGCCATCGCCAGCACCACTGCGGCAATCGATCGTCGCTGCATCTCTGCCTCCCATGATGCGCCACATCCAATCTAGTGCGACCGTCCCCGCCAGCAAGGCGGGACGGCCGCGGGGGCACGGCCTCCCGTGTGAAATCGTCGCAGGCGGGCGGGCAATCACGCCCGGGCGGAACCCCCGGGTTGATCATCCCGGCCCTTGCTTGGCAGAGTGGCCCGGTCTGGCGCTTGCCCCGGCGCCTCGGTCCGCTCGGCAAAGGAATTCCGCATGCGCCCTTTCTCCCGTACCCTGGCCGCCGCCTGTGCTGCCCTCGTCGCCGTCGCCACCCCGGCCCAGACCTGCACCCGGGCGGTCTACCACGGCCCCGAGGATCGCTACCTCACCGGCCGGAGCATGGACTTCAAGGACCCGATCGTCAGCAACCTCTGGGTCTTTCCCCGCGGCATGGAACGCAGCGGCCTCGCCGGCGACCGGTCGGTGGAATGGGTCTCCCGCTACGGCAGCCTGATCGTCTCGGGCTACGAGATCTCCACCGTGGACGGCATGAACGAGGCCGGGCTGAACGCGAACCTCCTCTGGCTGGCCGTTTCCCAGTACCCCGAGGATGACGGGACCACCCCGCGCATCTCGCTCTCGATCTGGGCGCAGTATTTCCTCGACCAGTTCGCCACCGTGGCCGAAGCCGTGGCCCACGCCCGCGAAAACCCGCTGCATGTCGTCAGCGGCGAGGTGCCGGGCCGCCCCGGCAGCCTCACGCCGCTGCACCTGTCGCTGTCGGATGCGACCGGCGACAGCGCCATCATGGAATGGGTCGACGGTGAACTCCAGATCCACCACGGCCGCGACTACCGCGTGATGACGAACGAGCCCGCCTTCGAGGATCAACTCGCCATCGCCCGCTACTGGAGCGCGGTCGATCCGCGCAGCTTCCTGCCGGGCACCAACCGCGCCTCCGACCGCTTCGTGCGTGCGAGCTTCTACATCGACGCCGTGACGCAGAGCGACGATCCCCGCGTGGCGGCGGCGGCGGTCTTCAGCGTGATCCGCAACGCCTCCGTCCCCTACGGCATCAGCCTGGCCGACGCGCCGAACCTCTCGACCACCCGCTGGCGCATCGTGGCCGACCACAAGGACCTGCTCTTCTACGCCGAATCCGCCACCTCGCCCAACGTGTTCTGGGTCGACATGAAGCGGCTGGACTTCTCCGAAGGGGCCGGGACCCTCTTGCTCGATCTCGGCGTCGACATGGAGCGCATCCTCGCGGGCGAGGCCTCCGGCGCCTTCATCCCCGCCGAGCCCTTCGCCTTCGAGCCCGCCGGCTGACCGCCCCCGCCGCCGTCAGCCCTCGCCGAAGACCCTCGCGAAGATCGTGTCCACGTGCTTCGTGTGGTAGCCGAGGTCGAACTTGTCCTCGATCTCGGCCTCCGACAGGGCGGCGCGCACCTCCGGGTCGGCCTTCAGTTCCGTCATGAAATCCGCGCCCTGCTCCCAGACCTTCATCGCGTTCCGCTGGACCGCCGCATAGGCGTCCTCGCGGCTCATCCCCTTCTGCGTCAGCGCCAAGAGCACCCGCTGCGAATGGATCAGCCCCCGGAACCGGTTCATGTTCCTCGCCATGTTGTCCGGATAGACCACCAGCTTCTCGATCACTCCGGTCAGCCGCGCCAGCGCGAAGTCGAGCGTCACGGTGGCGTCCGGCCCGATCATCCGCTCCACGCTCGAATGGCTGATGTCGCGCTCGTGCCAGAGCGCCACGTTCTCCATCGCCGGGATCACCATCCCGCGCACCAGCCGGGCGAGCCCGGTCAGGTTCTCGGTCAGCACCGGGTTGCGCTTGTGCGGCATCGCGCTCGACCCCTTCTGGCCCGGCGCGAAATACTCCTCCGCCTCCAGCACCTCGGTGCGCTGCAGATGCCGGATCTCGGTGGCGATCCGCTCGACCGAACTGGCGATCACCCCCAGCGTCGCGAAGAACATCGCATGCCGGTCGCGCGGGATGACCTGGGTCGAGACCGGCTCCACCCGCAGCCCCAGCTTTTCCGCCACATGCGCCTCGACGCGCGGATCGACATTGGCGAAGGTCCCCACCGCGCCCGAGATCGCGCAGGTCGCGACCTCCTCCCGCGCCGCCACCAGCCGCGCCCGGTTCCGCGCCATCTCGGCATGGGCTTGCGCCAGCTTCAGCCCGAAGGTCGTCGGCTCGGCATGGATGCCGTGGCTCCGCCCGATGCAGACCGTGTCGCGGTGCTCATAGGCCCGCCGCTTCAGCGCCGCCAGCAGCGCGTCGAGATCGGCGATCAGGATGTCCGCCGCCCGGGTCAGCTGCACGTTGAGGCAGGTGTCGAGCACGTCCGACGAGGTCATGCCCTGGTGCACGAACCGCGCCTCCTCGCCGACGATCTCGGCCAGATGCGTCAGGAACGCGATCACGTCGTGCTTCGTCACCGCCTCGATCGCGTCGATGCGGGCCACGTCGAACTCCACGTCCCGCGCCTTCCAGACCGCCGCGGCGGCTTCCTTCGGGATCACCCCTAGTTCCGCCATCGCATCGGCCGCATGCGCCTCGATCTCGAACCAGAAGCGGAACCGGGTCCGGGGCGACCAGATCTCAACCATCTCGGGGCGGGAATAGCGCGGGATCATCGGGTGGCCTTTCGCTTGCCGGGGGCTGGCGGAGCCTTAGACTGACGTCCGGCGGGTGACAAGCGAGGGGTGGCATGCGGCTCGATGCCTTCGAGGGGGACTGGCGGATCGACCGCAGCATCGAGGACATCCGCGCCCGCCGCAGCGGCCGCTTCACCGGCACCGCCCGCTTCACGCCCGTGCCCGAAGGCCTCGCCTATCTGGAGGAGGGCACCCTCACCCTCGGCGCGGCCCCGCCGATGACCGCGACCCGCCGCTACCTCTGGCGCGACGGCGGGGCGGAGACGATCGAGGTCCTCTTCGCCGACGGCCGCTTCTTCCACCGCTTCTACGCCGACGAGGACCGCCCCGCCGCCGAACATTCCTGCCCGCCCGACCGCTACCGCGTGCGCTACGACTTCGCCCGCTGGCCGCGCTGGCAGGCCGAATGGCGCGTGGTGGGCCCGGCCAAGGACTATGCCATTGTCACGACCTACCGCCGCCCGCGCACCTGACCGCCCGCCGGAAGGCCCCCCGCCTGCGCGGGGGGCATCCCGCACGCCCGGACCTCATCCGGGCGGCATGCGATCAAAGCCGGGCAGGGCGGGGTCGATCCTGTCCCAGGCCTGACCGCTACGGCGATAGGTGACCGCCTGCGGCGCGAACCGCCCCGGGTCGTCGAGGCTCGCCGCATGCACCGCGATCAGCTCGGGCTGCGCGGCGAGGCTCAGGAAGACCGGCGCGCCGCAGACCCCGCAGAAACCGTGGATCTTCGCGTTCCCGCTGTCGCCCGCGACCTGCCAGGTCCGCGGCGTGCCGGTGATCGTCACGTCGCCGCGTCGCGGAAAGGTCCGGAAGGACGCATGGCCCGTGCCGCTCCTTCTCTGGCAGTCGCGGCACTGGCAGTGGTTCTGGAACACCGGTTCCCCGTGGGCTTCGTAGCGGATCGCGCCGCAGGCACATCCGCCGGCATGGATGTCCGACATGGGTTCCCCCTCCTGAAGATGCCGCGCGCCACTCAGGCCGCCTTCGGCCGCGCGAAGACGTCGAGCCCCTCGCCGGTCTCCAGCAGCGATTTCAGGCTGCTCAGCACCGTCGGCCAGCCCTGGCTGATGCCCCGGGCCATGCTGCTGCCGGCCTCGAGTTCGTCATGGGTGACGGTCAGCCGGACCATTCCGTCGTATTCCACGATCTCGAAGGTCACCCGGCTGTAGCTCGCCGGATCGGCCGCCTGCGATGCGCTCGCCCAGGTGATGACGAGGCGCCTCGGCGCCGAGACCTCGACGACCTTGCCGACCAGTTCGACGGTGCGCTCGCCGTCGGCGCGGACATGCTTCCAGTCAGCCCCTGCGCTCCGGTTCGAGACGTTCTCGTGGCCCCAGTAGCGCCGGGCGATCTCGGGTTTCGTGATGGCCTCGAACACCTTTTCCGGCGTCGAGCGGATATAGGTCGCATAGACGAAGCTCGTCGTTTCTCGGGTCATCTTCCATCTCCTTCCAGTTCACGCTTCAGATCGTGCAGGAGCCGAAGCCGCTCGCGTTCGAACTTGCGGACCCAGCGTTCGTAGATGTCGTGCAATGGCACGGGGTTGATGAAATGCAGCTTCTCCCGCCCGCGCCGCAGGGTGCTGACCAGGTTCGCCGCCTCCAGGATTTCCAGATGCTGCGTCGCCGACTGCCGCGTCATGGCCAGCCCCCCGCAGAGGTCCCCGAGGCTTTGGCCGTTGCGCTCGCAGAGCTGGTCCAGAAGCTTGCGGCGCGTCGGGTCGGCCAGCGCCTTGAAGACCTTGTCGGCATCCATCCCGTCCCGCCCGACCACGAACCCTTCCCGCCCCTGGCTTTTCGCGGCAGACTGCCGGAATCCGGCGATGGGGCCGGCAATGAGGGGAGGGACCGGTCATGCGGGCCTGCAAGGTCGTCGACGTCTTCACCACGCGGCCGCTCCTCGGCAACCCGGTCGCCGTGGTGCTGGATGCCGAGGGGCTCGACACCGAGGCCATGCAGGCGATCGCCCGCTGGACCAACCTCTCCGAGACGACGTTCCTCCTGCCGCCGGAGCGGGCGGGAACGGACTACCGCCTGCGCATCTTCACCCCCGCCGCCGAGCTGCCCTTCGCCGGCCACCCGACCCTCGGCAGCGCCCATGCCGCGCTCGAGGCCGGGCGGGTGAGCCTCAGCGACGGCCGCCTCGTGCAGGACTGCGCCGCGGGGCCCGTCACCGTCGCCGTGACGGGCGAGGGGGCCGACCGCCGCCTCACCCTCGACCTGCCGCCCGCGGAACTGACGCTCCTGACGCCTGCGGAGGTTTCCGAGCTCGACGCCGTGCTCGGCCGCCCCGTCCTGCGTACCGCGCCGCCCGCCCGGATCGACGTGGGCCCGGTCTGGATCGTCGCGGAACTCTCCGACGCAGCGGCGGTGATCGGGCTCGAGCCCGACCTCGCCCGCTCCGCCGCGCTCGAACGCAGCCTCGGCGCCACCGGCGTCACCGTCTTCGGCCGCCACGCGGAAGGCCCCGCCGACATCGAGGTCCGCTCCTTCGCGCCCTCGAGCGGCATCGCCGAGGACCCGGTCTGCGGCAGCGGCAACGGCTGCGTCGCGGTCTTCCGCCGCCACCACGGCCAGCTGCCCGCCGCAGGCGCCGTCTGGCGCGCCGCCCAGGGCCGGCGCTGCGCCCGCGACGGCCGGGTCGCGGTCGCCGTCGACGCCACGGGCCGCATCGGCATCGGCGGCGCCTGCGTCACCACCTTCGAGGGACGGCTGAACGTCTGAGCCTCGCGCGCCGGTCCGGCTGGACAGGGCAGGGGATTTGCGGCAGAAAAGGTCGACAACCCCCTGCAGGAGCCCCCGTCCATGGCCGAGACCGCCCGCGCCCGCGTCCTGACCGAGACCTTCTGGCAAGCCGAGGGCGCAGCCCTCTGGGCCAAGCGCGCCGCGC
Organism: uncultured Rhodobacterales bacterium; assembly: GCA_964575795.1. GTDB lineage: Bacteria > Pseudomonadota > Alphaproteobacteria > Rhodobacterales > Rhodobacteraceae > Amaricoccus. Next base: position 60,828 of record CAZNSP010000016.1, on the reverse strand, counting down.
TCGTCCTCGCCGGCATCGCCGCACTCGTGCTCTCGGCGAAGATCGCGGTGCCGGTCTGGCCCTCGCCCGTCCCGGTCACCCTCGGCACCTTCGCGGTGCTCGCCATCGCCACCGCCTACGGCCCCCGGCTCGGCCTCGCCACCGTCGCGGGCTACCTCGCGCTCGGCGCCATGGGCTGGGACGTCTTCGCCGGCTCCTCGGCGGAAACGGCGGGTCTCACCTACATGGCGGGCAGCACCGGCGGCTATCTGGTGGGCTACCTGCTGGCCACCGTCGCCCTCGGCTTCGCCGCCCGCCGCGGCTGGGACCGCGGCGTCGGCGGCATGGCGGTGGCACTCCTCGCCGGCAACGCCCTCATCTACATCCCCGGCCTGCTCTGGCTCGGCCAGCTCTACGGCTGGGACCAGCCGATCCTCGCCTGGGGCCTGACGCCCTTCCTGATCGGCGACGCGCTGAAGCTCGGCCTCGCCGCCCTGCTGATCCCCGCGCTCTGGCAACTGGTCGGCGACGCCCGCACCTGACCGGACGCCCATCCCGAACCGGGGCCGGGGCCAGTCCCTGGCCCTGCGCGTTTCCGGGGGCGTCAGTCGAGGAACCGAACCGCCCCGATATGCGGCAGGTTGCGGTTCCGCTGGGCATAGTCGATGCCGTAGCCGACCACGAACCTGTCGGGGATCTCGAACCCCGTCCAGGTCGCCTTCACCTCGACCTCGCGCCGCGTCGGCTTGTCGAGGAGCGCGCAGACCTCCAGCCGCGCCGGCCGCCGCGTCCGCAGGATCGCCAGCACGTGTTTCAGCGTGTGGCCCGTGTCGACGATGTCCTCCACCACCAGCACGTCGCGCCCCTCGATCTCGCCGCGCAGGTCCTTGAGGATCCGCACCTCGCGGCTCGACACCGTGGAATTGCCGTAGGACGAGACCTCGAGGAAATCCACCTCCACCGGCAGGTCGATCTCGCGCACGAGGTCCGCGATGAAGATGAACGACCCGCGCAGCAGCCCCACCACCACCAGCTTGTCCGTCCCCTTGAAATGCAGGGATATGTCGCGGGCGAGCGCCTCCACCCGGGCGGCAATCGACTTGGCGGAGATCATCTCGTCGATGACGTAATTCGCGGCGGGCATTGGCTTTTCCGGAACAGGGACAGGGGAGGGAGGGCTCGGCGCCGCGCATCCTATTGGCATTGACCCCGCCCGGCAATCCGCATTAGGCAACCCCCCGAGACCCAGCCGAGACCCATCCCGGAGGCCGACGCCGAGCCGATGCCCACCCATGCCGAGAAACGCGTCCTGCCCTACAGCGCCGACCAGATGTACGCGCTGATCGCGGACGTGGGCAGCTATCCGGAGTTCCTGCCCTGGTGCGCGGCGGCGCGGATCCGCGGCACGCGGCCGCTGCCCGACGGGACCGGCACGATCCTCGAGGCCGACCTCGTGATCTCCTTCAAGGTCTTCCGCGAACGCTTCGGCAGCCGCGTCACCCTGCGGCCGGAGGCCCGCCGCATCGACGTGGAATATCTCGACGGCCCGTTCCGCTACCTCGTGAACCACTGGTCCTTCGCGCCGCGCGACGACGGCTCCTGCGAGGTCAGCTTCTTCGTCGATTTCGAGTTCCGCTCCGCCATGCTGCAGAAGCTGATCGGCCTCGTGTTCCACGAGGCGATGATGCGCATCGTCCGCGCCTTCGAGCGCCGCGCCGAGACGCTCTACGGTCCGCGCCCGGCGGTCTGACGCGCCGACTCCGTCGCCGGCGCTTCAGGACGAAGCGACACCCTCGTCGCCTTCCCGGCCGATTTGACCGTCGGCAAATCGGCCCGCGCCTGCCTGCCCCTCGGCAGGCGCGATTCCGCGCCCGCCCAGGCAGGCGCGCGCCGATCACGAAGGCCGCGCCTGTCCCCCTCGCCCTCCGCAGGTTTGCTGCGGGCGACCGGCCCGGGCGAACGTCCACCGGACGTTCGCTGATCCGGCCCGGAAGGCGCAACGCCCTCTACCGCCCCAGCAGCACCGCCTGCCGCATCATCCGCAGCGCCGCCTCGACCGTCGCCTGTCGCACCGCCTCGCGCCCGATCGCCCCGAAGCCGCGCTTCTCGATCCGCATGCCCCCCGGCGTCTCGACGGCGAGCCAGACCGTGCCCTCGGGCTTCGCCGGCGACCCGCCGCCGGGCCCTGCGATCCCGGTGACCGCCACCGCCACCGCCACGCCTGCGGTCCGGCGCGCACCGCTCGCCATGGCGCGGACCACCTGCTCCGAGACCGCGCCGTGCTCGGCGATCAGCTCCGCCGGCACGCCCAGCATCTCGGTCTTGGCGGCGTTCGAATAGGTGACATACCCCCGGTCCACCACGTCCGAGGACCCCGGCACGTCGGTCAGCGCCGCGGCGATCAGCCCGCCGGTGCAGCTCTCGGCGGTGGCCACCATCCAGCCGCGCTGGCGGCAGAGCGCGAGGACCGCTCGCGCGAGCTCGCCGGAAATCACCCGAGCCACCCATGGGCGAGTGCCGCCGAAACCGCCATGACCAGCGCGGTGATGATGCCCGCCAGGATGTCGTCCAGCATCACCCCGGCCGAGCCCTTCTGCCGGTCCGCCCAGGACATCGGCCAGGGCTTGCCCATGTCGAGGATGCGGAAGAGCACGAAGGCCCCGACCCAGCCCGGCCAGGGGAAGAGATGCGCCGGCGCCCCCATCAGCCACAGCCCCAGCGACAGCGGGAAGAGCGAAATCCACATCCCCGCGACCTCGTCGATCACGATCTCGCCCGGATCCTCCAGCTCGCGCCCGACCAGTTCCACATGCACCGCCCAGGTGCCGACCGCGATCACCACCAGCGTCGCCACCAGGAGCAGCGGGAAACCCCCCAGCCAGTGCAGCGCCCAGGCGCAGGGCAGGGCGGCGAGCGAGCCCCAGGTCCCCGGCAGATGCGGCAGCAGGCCGACATAGCCGAAGGTGGTGATGGCGCGGGTCAGCCGCGTGCTCATCGCTTCACCAGCGTCGCGGTGGCGATCGCCGCGATCCCCTCGCCGCGCCCGGTGAAGCCCAGCCGCTCGGAGGTGGTCGCCTTGACCGAGATCCGGTCGGGCTCCACCCCGGTGATCCGCGCGATCGCCCCGCGCATCGCCGCGGCATGGGGTCCGATCTTCGGCATCTCGCAGATGAGCGTGCAGTCGATATGGCCGACGGTGAACCCGCGCGCCGTCGCCCGTTCCATCGCCTTGATCAGGAAGATGTCCGAGGACGCGCCCTTCCAGCGCGCCTCGGACGGCGGGAACCACTGGCCGATGTCGCCCTCCGCCAGCGCCCCGAAGATCGCGTCGGTGATCGCGTGCAGCCCGACATCCGCGTCGGAATGCCCGACGAGCGCCTGCTCGAAGGGCACCCGCACCCCGCAGAGCATCACGTGGTCCCCCGGACCGAAGCGATGCACGTCGAAACCGTTCCCGGTCCGGATGTCGCTCACCATCCCCTGCGGTTCCTCCGTCAGCTGCCGCGCGCGCTCCAGGTCGGCCGCGGTGGTGATCTTGAAATTGCACTCGTCGCCCGGCACCAGCCGGACCTCGAGCCCCGCGGCCCGCGCCACTTCCACGTCGTCCGCCGCCGCGCCGTCGTGGTCCCGGTGCGCCGCGAGGATCGCGTCGAAGCGGAAGCCCTGCGGCGTCTGCGCCCGCCAGAGATCGCCGCGCGGCACCGGCGCTTCCGCCCGGCCGCCCGTCGCCCGCCAGAGCGCGTCGACCACCGGCAGGGCAGGGCAGGCGGCCGCCGCCCCGTCGAGTGCCGCGACCACCGCCTCGATCACCGCCCCGGTGACGAAGGGCCGCGCCGCGTCATGGATCAGCACCCGCTCCGGCCGGTGCGCCGCCAGCGCCTCGAGCCCGCGCCGCACCGATCCCGCCCGCGTCGCCTCGCCCGTGACCGGCGGCAGCAGGATTGCACTGCCGGGCACCGTCGCCACGGCCTCGGCATAGAGGTCCCGGTCGTCGGGATGGATCACCGTCAGCACCGCGCCGATCCGCGGATGGCCGACGAAGGCCTCGAGCGTCCGGGCGAGCACCGTGCGGCCGCCCAGTTGCTGGTACTGCTTCGGCAGGTCCGTCCCCAGCCGCGTGCCGCGTCCCGCGGCCACGATCAACCCTGCCGTCTGCATGCCGTCTCCGTCGCTCCGTCGCAGGTTTGTAGTGCGGGCCGCGCGGCGCCACAATGCCGCCCGGACGAAGGCGCGCCGCCGGGGACACATTCAGGAAACCAAATAGCACCCAAATAGCACCCGAATGACACCGCAATGTTTCAGGCCGAATTCCGGCACCTCGCGACCCTTCGCGGGCAGCTTGTGTGCGCCGCAACAAGCGCCGCCTTGCCAGCCCTGCACAGTTGCGCTACACCCTCGGGCAACTGCATATGGATTGGGCAGATGGCTGTCACTCTCGGTTGCACGACGCTGGATCCGCCCGTCTTTCTCGCACCGCTTGCCGGCATCACCGACGTTCCCTTCCGCAATCTCGTGCTCGGCTTCGGCGCCGGCCTCGTGGTTTCCGAAATGGTGGCGAGCCGCGAAGTCCTTGATTCCAAACCCTCCACCCGCGCCCGCGCCCAGCTCGGCCTCGACGGATCGCGCACCAGCGTGCAGCTCGCCGGCCGCGACGCCGGCCTCATGGCCGAGGCCGCGCGCCACGTCGCGGGGCAGGGCGCCCGGATCATCGACATCAACATGGGCTGCCCGGCCAAGAAGGTCACCAGCGGCTGGTCCGGCTCCGCGCTGATGCGCGAACCCGACCACGCGCTCCGCCTGATCGAGGCCGTGGTCCGCGCCGTTCCGGACGTCCCCGTCACCCTCAAGATGCGCCTCGGCTGGGACGACGACAGCCGCAACGCGCCTCAGATCGCCCGCCGCGCCGAGGCCGCCGGCGTTCGCATGATCACCGTCCACGGCCGCACCCGCTGCCAGTTCTATACCGGGTGCGCCGACTGGGCGGCGATCCGCGCCGTGCGAGAAGCGATCTCCATCCCCCTGATCGCGAACGGAGATATCGTGTCGGCCGAAACCGCGCGCTGCGCGCTCGCGCGCTCCGGCGCCGACGGGGTGATGATCGGCCGCGGCGCCCGAGGCCGCCCCTGGCTCCTGTCGCAGGTCGCCGCCCGCCTCGCCGGCCGGCCCGAACCCGCCGCCCCCGAGGCCGCGGCGCTCCGCGACGTCGTCTGCGGCCATTACGAGGCGATGCTCGGCTTCTACGGCCGCGACCTCGGCCTCCGCGTCGCCCGCAAGCACCTCGGCTGGTATCTCGACGCCGCCGGCGCGCCCCCCGCCTTCCGCCAGCCTCTCCTGACCGCCACCGACCCCGCCCGGGTCCTCGCAACCCTCGCCCGCGACTGGCCCGTCGCTGCAGCGCAACACGAGGCAGCCGCATGAAGCCCGTCAGCTACGACGCCATCTGGGGCGCCATGCCATACCCCGCCCTCGTCCTCGCCGCCGACGACACGATCCGCGCCGCCAATCCCGCCGCCGAGAGCTTCGGCGGCATCTCGCTCCGCCAGATGCAGGGCAAGCCGCTTGCCCGCTATCTCGGGCCCGACAGCACCGTGCTCGACGTCGTCGCGCAGGCCCGCCGGTCGGGTGTGTCGGTGGCCCAGTACGACTGCGGCATCGGCTGGGGCGAGATGGCGTCGGAGGTCTACACCATCCACGCAGCGCCACTCCACGAGACCGGCGGCGAGGTCCTGCTGCTCCTCCATCCGCAGGGCATGGCCGAGCGCATGGACCGCAGCCTCAGCCACCGCTCGGCGGCCCGCTCGGTGACAGGCATGGCCGCGATGCTCGCCCACGAGATCCGCAACCCGCTCGCCGGCATCTCCGGGGCGGCGCAGCTCCTGGAGATGACCCTCGGTGACGGCGAGCGCGAGCTGACCAGCCTGATCAGGGAGGAAGCCGCGCGGATCGGCAAGCTCGTCGACCGCGTGGAACAGTTCGGTGACCTGCGCCCCGCCCAGCGGCAGCCCCTCAACATCCACGATGTGCTCGACCGGGCCAAGCGCGCGGCGCGGGCGGGCTTCGCGTCCCATGCCCGGTTCGTCGAGGATTTCGACCCCTCGCTGCCGCCCGCATCGGGCGATCCCGATCAGCTGCTTCAGGTCTTCCAGAACCTTCTCAAGAACGCCGCCGAGGCCGTGCCGCGCGTGGGCGGGGTGATCTCGATCGGCACGTCCTATCGGCCGGGCGTGACCCTGATGCATCCCGGCGGCCACCGCGAGAGCCTGCCGCTCCTGATCACGGTCACCGACAACGGACCCGGCATTCCGGACAATCTGATCCGCGACATCTTCGACCCGTTCGTGAGTTCCAAGGTCAACGGCACCGGCCTCGGCCTCTCGCTCGTCTCGAAGTTCATCTCCGATCACGGCGGCGTCGTCGAATGCGAAAGCCGCCCGGGGCGCACGCGTTTCCTGGTGCGGCTGCCGGTCTGGCGGGGCGAGGCCCCCGAGGACCTTCTCGATACCACAACCGAGGCGGAGGCTTGAGGCATGGAAGGCACGATCCTCGTTGCGGATGACGACCGGACCATCCGCACGGTCCTCGCGCAGGCTCTGACCCGCGCCGGCTGCCGGGTCCGCTCGACCGGCACCGCCTCGACCCTCTGGCGCTGGGTGGAGGAGGGCGAGGGCGACGTGGTGGTGACCGACGTGATGATGCCCGACGGCGACGCGCTCGACCTGCTGCCGGCGATCCGCAAGCGCCGACCGGACCTGCCGGTCATCGTGATGAGCGCCCAGAACACGGTGATGACCGCGATCCGCGCGGCCGAGGTCGGCGCCTACGAATACCTGCCGAAGCCCTTCGACCTGAAGGAGGTGCTCGCCCAGGTCGGCAAGGCGCTGAACCAGAAGGTCCGCCGCAAGCCGGCCGGCGAGGAGGAACTCCCGCGCGAGGACAACCTGCCGCTGATCGGCCGCAGCCCGGCGATGCAGGAGGTCTACCGCATCCTCGCCCGGCTGATGCACACCGATCTCGGCGTGATGATCACCGGCGAGAGCGGCACCGGCAAGGAACTCGTCGCCCGCGCGCTGCACAACTTCGGCCTGCGCAAGAGTGGCCCCTTCGTCGCGATCAACATGGCCGCGATCCCGCGCGACCTGATCGAATCCGAGCTGTTCGGCCACGAGAAGGGCGCCTTCACCGGCGCGGACAGGGCGATGGCCGGCAAGTTCGAGCAGGCACGGGGCGGCACGCTCTTCCTCGACGAGGTCGGCGACATGCCGCTCGACGCCCAGACCCGCCTCCTGCGCGTGCTCCAGGAGGGCGAGTTCACCCGCGTCGGCGGCCGCGAGGTCCAGACCGCGAACGTCCGCATCGTCGCCGCCACCCATCAGGACCTGCGCGCGCTCATCAACGAGGGCCGGTTCCGCGAGGACCTGTTCTACCGGCTGAACGTGGTGCCGATCCGCCTGCCCCCCCTGCGCGAGCGGCTGGAGGACGTGCCCGACCTAGCCCGCGCCTTCGTGCGCAAGGCCGAGGGCGAGGGCCTGCCGCGCAAGACCATCTCGAAGGAGGCCTTCGACATCCTCAAGAAGCAGGACTGGACGGGCAACGTGCGCGAGCTCGAGAACCTGATCCGCCGGCTCTGCGTGCTCTGTCCCGACGACGTCATCTCCGCCGCGGCCGTCAGCCAGGAACTGTCGACCCGCCCGAGTTCGGCCTCCACCCCGCAGCCGGCCCAGTCCCAGCGCCTCTCCCACGCCATCGAGACGCATCTGCGGCGCTATTTCGACCTGCATGGCGACAGCCTCCCGCCCGACGGGCTCTACGACCGCATCCTGAAGGAGGTGGAGCTTCCTCTCATCGCGCTCTCGCTCGCCGCGACCCGGGGAAACCAGGTCCGCACGGCGGAACTCCTCGGCATCAACCGCAATACGCTGCGCAAGAAGATCAAGGATCTCGACATTCGGGTTACACGTGGCAAACGGATGATGTAGGCTTGCCACAGTCGAGCTGAACCAAGAGCGTGCATCGGGATGCGCCGCGATACACTGACACTCGCCGGCCACCATCTGGACCGGTGGCGAAACAATCGGGCGCTCCAGCAGGCCGCGTACTGGTTCCTGATCGGCCTCGGCCCGGTCCTCGCGCTGCTGACCTTCGCCGCCCTTGGCGAGATGGAATGGCTCGGCGGGCGCGGCTCGCTGCGGATCATCCTGCTGGCGGACTTCGTCTATGCGATGATCGTCGCGGCCTTCGTGGCCCGCGGCGTCGCGGCGATGCTGGCCGCGCGGCGGCGGCGCTCGGCCGGCTCCCGGCTGCACATGCGGCTCAGCCGGGTCTTCTCCGGCGTCGCCCTGATCCCGACGGTGCTCGTCGCGGTCTTCGCCACGATCACCCTCAACTTCGGGCTCGAGGGCTGGTTCTCCGACCGGGTCCGCGCGGTGGTCTCGAACTCGCTCGCCGCGGCGCAGGCCTATGAGGAGGAACACCGCGTCACGCTGCAGAACGACGCCCGCCTGCTCGCGGGCTTCCTGAACGATCAGAAACAGCGCTTTCCGCTGCTCTCCGGCGGCCAGCTGCGCGAGCTGCTGACCCGCGGCCAGCTCCAGATGCAGCGCGCCCTGCCTAAGGCCTATGTGATCGACGGCGACGGCCAGATCCGCACCCGCGGCGAGCGCAGCTATCTCTTCGACTACAATCCGCCCACGGCCGAGGACATCGCCCGCGCCCGCACCGGCGAGGTCGTCGTCATCCAGGACTGGGCGAACAACGAGTTCCGGGCGCTGATGGAGCTCGAAGCCTTCGTCGACCATTTCCTCTACGTCAGCCGCGAGGTCGACGGCGGCATCCTGAGCCTGCTCGACGAGACCACCGAGACGGTGTCGCTCTACCACCAGCTCGAATCCGAGCGCGGCCGGCTGCTGTTCGAATTCGCCCTGATCTACCTCGGCTTCGCCGTCGTCGTGATCCTCGCCACGGTCTGGATGGGACTCTGGTTCGCCGAGCGGCTGTCGCGGCCGGTGGGACGCCTCGCCAGCGCCGCCGAACGGGTGGGGCAGGGGGATCTCGACGTGCGGGTGCGCGAGGAGCCCGGCGACGACGAGATCGCGCTGCTCGGCCGGACCTTCAACGAGATGACCCGGCAGGTGAAGGGCCAGCGCGACGCGCTGATCGCCGCGCACGAGGACACCGAACGCCGCCGCCGCCTGTTCGATTCGGTGCTGAGCGGCGTGACCGCGGGCGTGATCGGCCTCGACGGCGACGGCCGGATCGAGGTGATGAACGCGGCCGCGGCAGGCCTTCTCGCGCTCGATCCCGGCAAGGCGGCCGGCCAGCCCCTCGCGGAGATCGTCCCGGAATTCGCCGAGCTCCTCTCCCGGCTCGACACGCGGCGGAACGGCGTGGCCCAGGGCGAGGTCCGCGTGCAGCGGCGCGGGCGCGAACAGGACCTGCTGGTACGCATGGCGACCCGCCAGACCGGAGAGGGCCTGCTCGAAGGCTACGTGGTCTCGTTCGACGACGTGACCGATCTCGTGGTGGCGCAGCGCATGGCGGCCTGGGGCGACGTCGCGCGCCGCATCGCCCACGAGGTGAAGAACCCGCTGACACCGATCCAGCTCTCGGCCGAACGCCTGCGCCGCAAGTTCGGACCCATGGTCGGCGAACAGCGCGAAAGCCTCGAGCAATACGCCGACGTCATCATCCGCCAGACCAACGACCTGCGCCGGATCGTCGACGAATTCTCGAAATTCGCCCGCATGCCCGCGCCCGAACGCAAGCCGCTCGACCTCAGCCGGCTCCTGTCCGAGGCGATCCTCCTGCAGGAGACCGCCCATCCCGAGGTCCGGTTCACGCTCGACCAGCCCGACCATGCGGTGCTCGCCCATCTCGACGGGACGATGATCAACCAGGCGCTGACCAACCTTCTCAAGAACGCCGTCGAGGCGGTGGAGGAACGGCTGAACCGGCCCGACGCCCCGCGCGACCCCGGCGAGATCCGGGTGCGCATGACCAGCGATCCCGAACATCTCGTGATCGACATCCAGGACAACGGCATCGGCCTGCCCGACCAGCCGCAGCGGCTGTTCGAGCCCTATGTCACGCACCGGGCGCGCGGCACCGGCCTCGGACTGCCCATCGTCAAGAAGATCATCGAGGAACACGACGGCACGCTCGACCTCCGCCCCGCGCCGCCGTTCGCCGAGGGCGGCCGCCCGGGCGCCTGGGCGCAGATCGTCCTGCCGCAGGCGGTTCCGGGCAGGTCGTGGGACGAAGGCAGCGAGCAGTCGGCGATAAGCCGGAAACTGAAGGAAGGGACGTGATGACGGACATCCTCGTGGTCGACGACGAGCGGGACATCCGCGAACTGATCAAGGATATCCTCGAGGACGAGGGCCACGGCGTGCGCCTCGCCTGGGACAGCGAGACGGCCCTGCGCGAGATCGACACCGCCGCGCCGGACCTGATCGTCCTCGACATCTGGCTCAAGGACAGCAAGCTCGACGGGATCGACATCCTGAAGAAGACGAAGCGCGACAATCCCTCGATCCCGGTGGTCATCATCTCCGGCCACGGCAACATCGAGATCGCGGTGGCCGCCATCAAGCAGGGCGCCTACGACTTCATCGAGAAGCCCTTCAACATCGACCAGCTGATGGTCGTCATCACCCGCGCGCTCGAGACCTCCCGCCTGCGGCGCGAGAACGCGGCCCTGCGCCAGCGCGACGCGACCAGCCACGTGATGATCGGTTCGAGCCCGAGCTTCCGGGCGATGAAGGGCCAGCTCGACAAGGTGACCCGCACCAACAGCCGCGTGATGCTCAGCGGCCCGCCCGGCTCGGGCAAGGAGGTGGCGGCGCGCTACATCCACCAGCATTCCGACCGCGCGCGCGGCCCCTTCGTGACGGTCAATTCCGCCTCGATCGCGCCCGACCAGATGGAGGAGGTGCTCTTCGGCCGCGAGAGCGGCGGCGAGGTCGAGCCCGGCCTCTTCGAGCGGGCGCACACCGGCATCCTGTTCTTCGACGAGGTCGCCGACATGCCGCTCGGCACCCAGTCCAAGATCCTGCGCGTGCTGGTTGACCAGGCCTTCCAGCGGGTAGGCGGCGCCAATACCGTGCGCGTCGACGTGCGCGTGCTCTCCGCGACGACCCGCGACCTCTCGGCCGAAGTCGCGGCCGGCCGCTTCCGCACCGAGCTCTTCCACCGGCTGAACGTCGTGCCGATCACCGTGCCGGGACTCGAGGCCCGGCGCGAGGACATTCCCGAACTCGCCCGCCATTTCCTCGACGTGCTCAACACCGCCCAGGGTCTGCCCCAGCGTGCGCTGACGGCCGAGTCCGAGGCCCAGCTCCAGACCATGCGCTGGCCCGGCAACGTGCGCCAGCTGCGCAACACGCTCGAACGGGCGCTGATCCTCGGCCCGGATTCGGGGCCGATCGAGCCCGAGGAACTGGTCGACGAGAACCTCGGCGGCCACGGCGGCAACGGCGGAAGCCTCCTCGGTGCCGCCTTCGCCGGCCTCGCCCTGCGCGAGGCGCGCGAGATGTTCGAGCGCGAATACCTCATGGCCCAGATCAACCGCTTCGGCGGCAACATCTCGCGCACCGCCAGCTTCGTCGGGATGGAGCGGTCCGCACTCCACCGCAAGCTCAAGACCCTCAACGTCATCACCGCCGGCCGCAACGGCCGCACCGAGGACATCGAGGAGCATGTCTGATCGCAGCCATCGCCGGCCGGCGTCCGACGGGATCACGTCATGAAGATCATCATCTGCGGGGCAGGGCAGGTGGGCGGGCAGATCGCGCGCCACCTCGCCCGCGAGGAAAGCACCAACAGCGTCACGGTGATCGACAATGACCCGATCCTGATCCGGCGCATCTCGGACGCCTATGACGTCAACGGCGTGCACGGCTTCGCCTCGCATCCCGACGTGCTCGAAAGGGCCGGGGCGCGCGACGCGGACATGGTGATCGCCGCCACCCAGTCGGACGAGGTGAACATGGTCGTCTGCCAGGTGGCGCATTCGATCTTCTCCGTCCCGCGCAAAATCGCCCGGCTGCGTGCGCGCGCCTATCTCGACGCGATCTATTCCGATCTCTACCGCACCGAACACCTGCCGATCGACGTGGTGATCTCGCCCGAGGTCTCGGTGGCCGACGCGGTCATGCAGCGCCTCTCCGCGCCCGCGGCCTTCGACATCGAGAGCTTCCTCGAGGGCCGCGCGCAGCTGATCGGCATTTCCCTCGACGGCGTGTGCGCGGTGCTCGACACGCCGCTGCGCCAGTTGTCGGAGCTCTTCTCCACGCTGCGGGCGGTGGTGGTCGGGGTGCGCCGGGGCGACCGCCTCTTCGTTCCCGAGCCCAGCGACCAGCTCTACGCCGACGACCAGGTCTACATCTTCACCGCGACGCAGGACGTCGGCCGGGTCATGGAGATCTTCGGCAAGCGCCACATCAACGTCGAACGCGCGCTGATCATCGGCGCCGGCGGGGTCGGTCTGCGGGTCGCGGAACGGATCGAGACCGACGCGCGCAGGATCCGGGTCAAGGTCATCGAGCGGAACCGCGCCCGGGCCGAACGGGCGGCCGATGCGCTCAAGCGCACGATCGTGCTGAACGGCGACGGCCTGTCGCTCGACCTCCTGGCCGAGGCGAGCATCGATCAGATGGATGCGGTCGTCACCCTGACCGATGACGACAAGACCAACATCCTCGGCTGCGTCAGGGCCAAGACCCAAGGCGCGAAGCTCGTCGTCGCCCTGATCAACGACCCCTCGCTGATCGGCCTCGTCGACGCCATGGGGATCGACGCCTATGTCAACCCGCGTGCCACGACCGTCTCCTCGATCCTGCGCTACATCCGCCACGGCCGCATCCGCGCGGTCTACTCGATCGGCGACGGCGAGGCCGAGGTGATCGAGGCGCAGGTCCTCGGCACCTCCTCGATCGCCGGCAAGCTCATCCGCGACACCGACATCCCGAATTCCGCCCTCATCGGCCTGATCCGCAAGGGCGACCGCGTGATCACGCCCAAGGGCAGCACCCGCATCGAGGAGGGCGACGTGCTTACCATCTTCGCGATGCGGGACTCGGTCGCCGAGGTCGAGCGGCTGTTCCAGGTCGGGATCGACTTCTTCTGAGCGCGGTGATGGCATCCCTCCGGCAGTTTCCGGCGCTGGTGATCCTGCTGATCGCCGCGGCGGGCCTGATGTTCGTGCCCGCCGCCCATGCTGCGGTGCTCGAGGACTGGCGGATCGCGCGGACCTTCCTCTACCACGCGGTCTTCTTCATGATCATCGGGGCGATCCTCGGGCTCGCCACCATGAACCGCCGACCGCGGCTCGCCGAGCGTTACCACCTGATGACGCTCCTGCTCATCTACCTTCTGATCCCCTTCGTGCTCGCGCTTCCGCTGGTGGAACTCGTGCCTTCGCTCGGCCTCGGCGCCGCCTATTTCGAGATGGTCTCGAGCCTCACCACCACCGGCGCCACGGTCTTCGACCCACCGCAGGTGATCGCCGATCCGCTCCACCTCTGGCGCGCGCTCGTCGGCTGGATAGGCGGCCTCCTGATCCTCGTGGCCGCCTTCGCCGTGCTCGCGCCCCTCAATCTCGGCGGCTTCGAGATCAGCCGGATCGACGTCGCCCGGACCGAGGGGCGCAGCTTCGGCAGTCTCGCCGAGGCGAACGCCCGGATCCTGCGCTGCCTGCGCATGATCTTCCCCGTCTATGCCGGCCTGACCGGCGCGCTCACCATCCTGCTCGTTCTCGCCGGGGACCGGCCCTTCGTCGCGCTCTGCCACGCCATGGCGACGCTCTCCACCAGCGGCATCTCGCCCGTCGGCGGGATGGAGGGAGCGGCCTCGGGCGTGCTCGGCGAGATGGCGATCGCGCTTTTCCTGCTCACCGCGATCAGCCACAAGGCGCTGCGCCTCAGCTTCCGCAGGGGCAGGGGGCCCAGCCTCCAGGACCCCGAGATCCAGCTCATGCTGATCTCCGTCCTCGGGGTCACGCTGCTCCTCTTCACCCGCAGCTTCATCGGCGCCTACGAGATCGACCGCCAGGACAACTTCACCGCCGCCCTCGAGGCGATCTGGGGCAGCCTCTTCACCGTGCTCTCCTTCCTGACCACCACCGGTTTCGAGAGCGGGTACTGGCAGACGACGCAGCTCTGGTCGGGGCTCGGCGCACCGGGCATCGTGCTCCTCGGCGTCGCGGTGATGGGCGGCGGCATCGCCACCACGGCGGGCGGCATCAAGCTCCTCCGGCTCTACGCGCTCTACCGCCACGGCCTGCGCGAGATGGAACTGCTCGTGCACCCCAGCGCGATCGGGCGCCGCGGCCGGGGCGAGGCGGCGATCTCGGACAACGGCGCCCAGATCGCCTTCGTCTTCCTCATGCTGTTCCTCGTCGTGCTTGCGCTCATCATGATCGCGCTCACCGCGACTGGCCTCGCCTTCGAGCAGAGCCTCGCGCTCGCCGTCGCCGCGCTCACCACCACCGGACAGGCGATCGGCGCGCTCGGCGGCGGGCTCGGCTACGCCGAACTCGGACCGGTCGCGAAGGGGATCCTCTGCCTCGGGATGATCGTCGGCCGGATAGAGGCCCTCGTCATCGTGGCCCTCTTCAACCCCGCCTACTGGCGCCGCTAGGCGGCTTCCGTCACCTTATTGCACCGCACAAACAAAAATCGCGACGACAGGGTGGAAAAAGCGCGCCGAACTACCCATAATCGAAACCAATAACAACACAGGCCGCAGCGTGCTGCGCCCACACAAGACTTAAGGCTGAAAAATATGGCTGCCGACAAACAAAATCTGCAAGATGCATTCCTGAATAACGTCCGAAAGGGCAAGGTTCCCGTCACCATATTCCTGATGAACGGGGTCAAGCTTCAGGGCGTCATTACTTGGTTTGACAACTTCTGCGTGTTGCTTCGCCGCGATGGCCAATCGCAGCTTGTCTACAAGCATGCGATCTCGACAGTCATGCCGTCGCAGCCCATAACGCTCTACGAGGCGGAAGATAACTGACGCCATTGACAGGATGCGGACCCTCGTCCTGCATCCGGACCTCCCGGCCCGCAGGGCGGCGCGGCTCCCGCAGAACGCGCTCGAGGAGGCACGCAGTCTCGCCGAGGCGCTCGACCTCGAGGTGATTGACGCCCGTGTCGTGCCGCTGCAAAAGGCGCGTTCGGGCAGCCTGTTCGGCTCGGGCAAGCTCGAGGAACTCGGCACCTTCATCACCGAGAACGAGATCGGCCTCGTCATCGTCGACGGCCCGCTGACACCCGTCCAGCAGCGAAACCTCGAACGCGACTGGAAGGTGAAGGTCCTCGACCGCACCGGCCTCATCCTCGAGATCTTCGGCGAACGCGCCCGCACCCGCGAAGGCGTGCTCCAGGTCGACCTCGCACATCTGAGCTACCAGAAGTCCCGGCTCGTCCGCAGTTGGACCCATCTCGAACGCCAGCGCGGCGGCACCGGCTTCATGGGCGGCCCGGGCGAAACCCAGATCGAGGCCGACCGCCGCGCGCTCGACGACCGGATCGTCCGCATCCGCCAGCAGCTCGCCAAGGTGGTCCAGACGCGCAGCCTGCACCGCGCGGCGCGCAAGCGCATCCCGTATCCGATCGTGGCACTGGTCGGCTACACCAACGCCGGCAAGTCCACGCTCTTCAACCGCCTGACCGGCGCCTCGGTGCTGGCCAAGGACATGCTCTTCGCGACGCTCGACCCGACCATGCGTGCGATCGACCTGCCGGGCGGCCGGCGGGTCATCCTCTCGGACACCGTGGGCTTCATCTCCGACCTGCCCACCCAGCTCGTCGCCGCCTTCCGCGCGACGCTGGAAGAGGTGCTCGACGCCAATCTCATCCTGCACATCCGCGACATCTCGCATCCCGAATCCGAGAACCAGGCCGCCAACGTCCGTACGATCCTTGCGGACCTCGGCGTCGACCAGACCGCGCAGGAGCGGATGATCGAGGTCTGGAACAAGATCGACCTGGTGCCCGACGACCAGCGCGAGGCGCTCGCCACCGTCGCCGCGCGCACGCCGCGCCTGCACGTGCTCTCGGCGCTGACAGGGCAGGGGATGGACGCCCTCCTCGCCGCGGTCGAGGCCGAACTGGCCGATCCCGTCGTCGAGGAGACGCTGCACATGGGCTACGATCAGGGGCGCCAGCGCGCCTGGCTCTTCGAGCGCAACCTCGTCACCGCCGAGCGCAGGACCGACGAGGGCTACGAGCTCGCCGTCCGCTGGACCGCCCAGGACCGCAACCGCTTCCGGGCGATGGAGGCCGGCGCCCAGCCGGGCTGACCGCTCAGGCGGCTGGCACGTCCCGCGCGAGTTCGGCCGTCGTCCGGCCCGCCGGATCGACCCAGGTCCAGTCCGCCATGCGGCCTCGGAACCACGTCCGCTGCCGCTTCGCGAACTGCCGCGTCGCGGTCACCGCCGCCGCCACCGCCGCATCCAGCGTCATCTCGCCCCGCAGATGCGCCACCAGCTCGCGCGCCCCGAGCGCCCGCGACGACGGCCGCTCCGGATGCCATCCCGCCGCCAGCACGGCACGCACCTCGTCGAGCGCACCTTCCTCGATCATCGCGTGAAAGCGCCGCTCGATACTCTTGTTTAGAATGGATGTTTCCGGCATGATCAGGATCCGGATCGCATCCGCGCCCGGCAGGACGGGCCGCGCGCCGCCCGCCTGCCATGCCGCCAGCCCGCGGCCGGTCGCGGTCAGCACCTCCCAGGCGCGCTGCACGCGCATCGGGTTGGCCAGGTCGATCCGTGCATGGGTTTGCGGATCCTCGCGCGCCAGAACCGCGCGCATCGCCTCGATCCCGCCGCCTCGCAGCATTTCTTCGGATCGCCCGCGAACCTCCTGCGGAATCGCGGGAATCTCCGCCAGACCTTCGGTCAGGGCGCTCAGATAGAGGCCGGTTCCGCCGACGATCACCGGGCGCCATCCGCGCTGCGCCGTCTCGTCGAGCACCTCCGCCATGTCGCGCAGCCACTGGCCGACGGAATAGCGCGTCTCCGATCCGACATGACCATAGAGCCGATGCGGCGCCCGGGCGAGCTCCGCATCCGACGGCCGGGCGCTCAGCACGCGCCAGCAGTCGTAGACCTGCAGGGCATCGGCATTGATGACGCAGCCGCCGTCGCGTTCGGCGATGTCCAGCGCCAGCGCGGACTTGCCGCTCGCGGTGGGGCCGGCGATGATGACGGGACGCTTGCGCGCTGCTGCGGCACGCTGCCCTTCAGGCTGCGCAGTCATTTAACATAATCTTCCTTATCCGCATCTGACATGCCCGGAATTGCGCGTCCCCCACCGGCCGATCACGGCGTCGATATCCCGCGTGGCCGCATGAAAGGTTGACCTGAAGCACTTTTCCCTCTGCAATGGGTGCAAGGCGGGAACAGCGTCAACAGGGAGACGAAGATGGACGACCGGACGATCAACGGCAAGCCTCTGCACACTGCCATCCCGCGGCTTGTCCGCGAGGCGAAGGACGGCAGGATCGACCGGCGCGAGTTCCTGGCCACGGCCACCGCGCTCGGCGCGACGACGGCCACTGCCTACGGTCTCCTCGGCCTCGCCGCGCCCACGCCGGCCCGTGCCCAGGAAGGCCGTCCCGGCGGCACGATCCGCATCGCCATGCAGGTCATGCGCGTCGAGGATCCCCGGATCTTCGACTGGTCGCAGATGGGCAACGGCGCGCGGCATTTCGTCGAGCCGCTGGTGCGCTACACCACCGACTTCACCTTCGAGCCCTGGCTCCTCGAAAGCTGGGAGGTGAACGACGACGCCACCGAATACCTGCTGAGGCTGCGCCCCGGCGTCTTCTGGTCGAACGGCGACGCGTTCAACGCCGACGACGTCATCCACAACTTCGCCCGCTGGGCCGAAAGCCACGTGCCCGGCAACTCCATGGCCAGCCGCATCTCGGTCATGGTCGAGAAGAAGGGCGAAGAGACCTACATGGCCGACGTCACCAGGGAGGACGGCTCGGTCGTGCAGGAGGAGCAGGTGCGCGAGCTCTTCGGCCTGATCGACGGCACAGTCGAGAAGGTCGACGACCTGACCGTGCGGCTGAACCTGCCCGCCTCCGACATCTCGCTGATCCCCGGCTTCTGCGACTACCCTGCCCTCATCGTCCACCGCAGTTTCGACGAAACCGGCGCGAACCTGACCGAGAACCCGATCGGCACCGGACCCTGGGAGCTCGTCAGCAACGAGGTCGGCGTGCGCGCCGTCTACCGGCGGCGGACCGACGGCAATCCCTGGTGGGGCGATGCGGTCCACGGGCCGGTCTATCTCGACGGGATCGAGTACATCGACTACGGCACCGACCCCTCCGCCCAGATCGCGGCCTTCGAGTCGGGCGAGATCCACACCAGCTACGAGACCCAGGCGAGCTACGTGCAGATCTTCGACGCGCTCGGCCTGACCAAGGCCGAGGCGCTCACGGCGAACACCATCACCGTGCGCATGAACGTCAACAACTCGCCCTTCGACATCAAGGAGGTGCGCAACGCCGTCCAGCTCGCCGTCGACAACGCCACCGTGCTCGACCTCGGCTACCAGGGCCTCGGCCAGGTCGCCGAGAACCACCACGTCGGGCCGATGCATCCCGAATATGCCGAGCTGCCGCCGATTTCGCGCGATCCGGAGCGGGCGATGGCGCTCCTCACCGAGGCGGGCCATGCCGGGACCGAGATCGAGCTGATCTCGCTCGACGACGACATCAACCGCAACACCTGCGACACGATCGCCGCCCAGATGCGCGACGCCGGCATGAACGTGCGCCGCACGATCCTGCCCGGAAACACCTTCTGGAACAACTGGCTCGGCTATCCCTTCTCGGCGACCGAGTGGAACATGCGCCCGCTCGGCGTGCAGGTCTATGCGCTCGCCTACCGCAGCGGTGTGCCCTGGAACGAGACCGGCTTCTCCGACGCCCGTTTCGACGAACTGCTCGACCAGGCGCTGGCGCTCGCCGATGCCGACGAGCGGCGCGAACTGATGCGCGAGATGCAGCAGATCCTCCAGGATTCGGGTGTGCTGATCCAGCCGTTCTGGCGCTCGACCTACCGGCACATGACCGCCGACGTGCGCGGCCTCGCCATGCATCCCACCTTCGAGATCCATCTCGAGAAGACCTGGCTCGACGCCTGAGCCCCCTGCCCCTCCGGCCCGCCCCCGCGGGCCGGAACCCGAGGAGAGGGTCTTGCCATGGTCCTGTATCTGCTGAAGCGGCTCGGCGTGATGGTGCTCACCGCCATCTGCCTCACCGCCGTGGTCTTCAGCCTCGTCAACCTCAAGCCGAACCTCGTCAAGCTCGCCAAGGAACAGAACTCCAGCCGGATGAGCGACGAGCAGGTCGAGGTCTGGCTCGACCAGAACGGCTACAAGCGCCCCTGGGCGGAGCGGTACGTCGAATGGCTCGGCGGCGTGCTGCGCGGCGATCTCGGCACCTCCACCCGCTTCCGCGCGCCCGTGTCCGAGGTACTCTGGCCCCGCCTCGCGCTGACCGGCATCCTGATGTTCTGGGTCATGGTGGTGATGGTGCCCTCCGCCCTCCTCATCGGCATCCTCGCCGGCATGCGCGAGGGCTCGCTCCAGGACCGGACCCTCTCCACCCTCGCCATCGGCACCACCTCCACCCCGGAATACGTCTCCGGCGTCGTCCTGACGGTGATCTTCTCCAGCCAGCTCGTCGGCCTGCAATGGTTCTCGGGCTCGGCCACCTCGGCGGCGGACACTGGCCCGACCTTCCACAACTTCACCCTGCCGGTGCTCACCATCGCCATCTACGGCATGGGCTACATCGCCCGCATGACCCGAGCCTCGATGGCCGAGGTGATGACCCAGCAGTACATCCGCACCGCCCGGCTGAAGGGCGTCTCCTTCCATGCCATCGTGCTCAAGCACGCGCTCCGCAACGCGCTGATCGCCCCCTTCACCGTCATCATGCTGCAGTTCCCCTGGCTCCTGACCGGCGTCGTCATCGTCGAGAGCCTGTTCAACTACCGCGGCTTCGGCTGGCTCCTGATCGAGGCCGCCGGCAACAACGACATCGACCTCCTGCTCGCCTGCTCGATCGTCGCGGTGGTGATCGTCCTGACCACACAGCTCATCTCAGACATCGGCTATGTCTATCTCAACCCCCGCATCCGGGTGAGCGGCTGAGATGCCGGTCGAATTCGTCGGCACCGGCGCGATCCTCGGCGGCATCCTCGTCCAGTTCCTGCCGGTCCTCGCGCTCATCGCCCTCATCATGGGGGTGAGCGCCGTCTACCGCCGCCGCCTCGGCTTCTACGGCCGCATTTTCGAAAGCCCGATCGGCATGGTCGGCCTTGCCATCGTGCTCTTCTGGGTGCTGACGGCGCTGATGGCCCAGTGGGTCGCGGTCTTCGATCCCTACGCCCAGGTCCGCGCGCTCCAGAACCAGCCGCCGGGCGCAATCGACCCCAATTCCGGCCTGCCCTACCTCTTCGGCGGCGACGCGCTCGGCCGCTGCGTCTTCTCGCGCATGGTCTACGGATCGCTGACGGTCATGGCGATCGCACCGCTCGCCACGCTCTTCGCTTACATGGTCGGCATCACCCTCGGCCTGCCCGCGGGCTATTTCGGCGGCTGGCTCGACACGCTCCTCAGCTTCCTCGCCAACCTCGTGCTCGCCTTCCCGGTGATCCTGCTCTTCTACCTGCTCGTCACGCCCGAGATCCGCCAGACGGCGATCCCGTCCTCCATGGCGGGCGTGCTCTTCCTCTTCCCCGTCATCTTCCTCCTCGTGTTCTTCTGGAGCCGCTTCCGCGAACGCCCCGAGGTGCTCTGGCTCTACATCGGCCCGACCGCGGCGATCGGCGGCTTCGTCTATCTCGGGCTGATCGGCGCCTGGGACCCGACCGGGCTTTTCCGGATGGATTCCAACACGCTGAACATCTTCCTTGCGGTGGTCTTCATCACCTCGCCCACGGTCTTCCGCATCGTCCGGGGCCTCACCATGGACATCAAGACCCGCGACTACGTCGCCGCCGCCCAGACCCGGGGCGAGCGTCCGTGGTACATCATGATGTGGGAGATCCTGCAGAACGCGCGCGGGCCCCTGATCGTCGATGCCTGCCTGCGCATCGGCTACACCACCATCCTCCTCGGCACGCTCGGCTTCTTCGGTCTCGGCGTCAGCCCCGAATCCCCCGACTGGGGCTCCACGATCAACGAGGGCCGCAAGCTCCTCCGCCTTTACATCCACCCCGCCCTGCCGCCCGCGTTCGCGCTGATGAGCCTCGTGCTCGGCCTCAACCTGCTCGCCGACGCACTGCGCGAGCAGAGCCTGAAGGACTGAGGGCCATGGCCGATCCCATCCTCGACATCCGCAACCTCTCGATCTCTTTCTTCACCCGGGCGGGCGAGATCCCCGCGGTGATGGACTTCTCCGCCTCGGTCCTGCCCGGCCAGGCACTCGGGCTCGTCGGGGAATCGGGCTGCGGCAAGTCGACCGTCGCCCTCGGCGTGATGCGCGACCTCGGCCGCAACGGCCGCATCGTCGGCGGCTCCATCGCCTTCAAGGGCCGCGACCTCGTGAACATGACCGACGAGGAGCTCCGCCGGATCCGCGGCAAGGAAATCGCGATGATCTATCAGGAGCCGATGGCCTCGCTGAACCCGGCGATGAAGGTCGGCCGCCAGCTGATGGAAGTGCCGATGATCCACGAGGGCGCCTCGGCCGAGGCCGCCCGCCGCACCGCGCTCGAAGTGGTCGAGGCCGTGCGCCTGCCCGATCCCCGGCGCATCCTCGACAGCTACCCCCACCAGCTCTCCGGCGGCCAGCAGCAGCGCATCGTCATCGCCATGGCGCTGATGTCGAAGCCTGCGCTCCTGATCCTCGACGAGCCGACCACCGCGCTCGACGTCACGGTCGAGGCCGGCATCGTCGATCTGGTGCGGGATCTCGGCCGCGAATACGGCACCTCGATGCTCTTCATCAGCCACAACCTCGGGCTGGTGCTGGAGACCTGCGACCGCATCTGCGTGATGTATTCCGGCGAGGCGGTGGAGACCGGCCCGATCGCCGAGGTCTTCGACGAGATGCGCCACCCCTATACCCAGGGCCTCTTCCGCTCGATCCCCCTCCCCGGCGCCGACAAGACCACGCGCCCGCTCGTCGCCATCCCCGGCAACTTCCCCCTGCCCCACGAACGCCCGCCCGGGTGCAACTTCGGTCCGCGCTGCAGCTACTTCCAGGCCGGCCGCTGCGACGCCGCCGAGATCCCCATGCTGCCGGTCACCGCGACCCACGCCAGCCGCTGCCTGCGATTCCCCGAAATCGACTGGGCCGCCCCGCCCCAAGGCCGCGAGGCCACCGAGGCCGCTGCGATCGGCGACGTGGTGCTGCGCGCGGAGGACTTGCGCAAGTACTACGAGGTCGGCTCGAGCGCGCTCTTCGGCGGCACGACCCGCGTGGTCAAGGCGAACGAGACCCTCAGCTTCGAGGCGCGCGAGGCCGAGACGCTCGCCATCGTCGGCGAATCCGGCTGCGGCAAGTCGACCCTCGCCAAGGTGTTGATGGGGCTCGAGACCGCCACCGCGGGCGAGCTTTCCCTCGGCAACCTCTCGATCGGCAGCCTCCCCATCGAAAGGCGCGACACCAAGACCGTCGCCTCGGTCCAGATGGTGTTCCAGAACCCCTTCGGCACGCTCAACCCCAGTCACAGCATCGGTGCGCAGATCATTCGCGTCCTTGAGAAATTCGGGATCGGCAGGACCCAGGCCGAGCGCGAGGCGCGCATGCTCGAACTCCTCGACCTCGTGAAGCTCCCCCGCGCCTTCGCCACCCGCAAGCCGCGCCAGCTCTCGGGCGGGCAGAAGCAGCGCATCGGCATCGCCCGCGCCTTCGCCGGCGGCCCGAAGGTCGTCGTCGCCGACGAGCCGGTCTCCGCCCTCGACGTCTCGGTTCAGGCCGCGGTCACCGACCTCCTGATGGACATCCAGCGGCAGAGCCGGACCACCATGCTCTTCATCAGCCACGACCTCTCGATCGTGCGCTATCTCGCCGACCGGGTGATGGTGATGTATCTCGGCCACGTGGTCGAGATCGGCTCGACCGACCAGGTGTTCCAGCCGCCCTACCACCCCTATACCGAGGCGCTGCTCTCCGCCGTCCCCATCGCCGACACCCGGGTGGAGAAGAAGCACATCGTGCTCCATGGCGACATCCCCTCGGCGATGAACCCGCCCCCCGGCTGCCCGTTCCAGACCCGCTGCCCGCGCAAGGCACAGGTCCCCGACAACCTCTGCGAGACCGAGGTCCCGCCCATGCGCCGCCTCGCCGAGGGCCACCATTTCAAGTGCCACCTCTCCGAGGAGGTCCTCGCCACGATGGAGCCGGTGATCCGCCTCGCCGAGCCCGCCGCACCCTAGCGGCCTTGACCTCGTCCGCCCCGCATTACCCTCCCCCACCCAGGCAACGGAGGGCGGCATGACGGTGAACGCGCGAAAGGTCTCGGCGGGCGAGGCGCTCGAGGTGCTGCTCGCCGGCTGGGCGGCACAGCGCGACGGCCGCATGACCGTCTCCTGGATGCTCCATGGCCGGCCCGGCGTCGGCAAGACCCAGGTGGTGCAGGACCTCGCCGACCGCATCGGCGCCCAGCTTTTCGACCTGCGCCTCACCACCATCGAGCCGCAGGATCTGCGCGGCCTGCCCTATTACGACCACGAAGCGAAGAAGACCCTCTGGTACCGCCCCGAGGACCTGCCCGACACGCCCGACCGCCCGGCGGTCCTCTTCCTCGACGAGCTGACCGCCGCCGCGCCCTGGCTCCAGCCCACGGTCTACGGCCTCCTGCAGGAGCGCCGGGTGGGCCGCCACGTCCTGCCGGACTCGGTCATCGTCGTCGCCGCCGGCAACACTGCCGAGGACGGCGCCATCGCCTACGAGATGGGCACGGCGCTTTCCGACCGGCTCCTGCACCTGCATGTGGAGGCTTCCGCCGCCGACTGGCTCGACAACTACGCCGTGCCGCGCGGCCTGCATCCCGCCGTCATCGCCTTCGTCCGAACCCGGGCCGATCTCCTGGAGACAACCGAGGCCGCGCTCGACCGCGGCCAGATGATCGCCGCCACCCCCCGGTCATGGGAACGGGTCAGCCGCATCCTCCACGCCGTGCCCGACCGCCGCCTGCGCGACATCATGGTCGCGGGCACCGTGGGCGAGGCGGTCGCCGCCGAATTCGCGCTCATCGCCGACGACATCGCCGCGACCGTGCAGGTCCGGGACATGCTCGACGCCGACGCCCGCCAGCGCCTCGCGATGTATCCCGCGACCATGCACGGGCTGCACGCGCTCATCTACGGCCTGATCGCGCTTCTCGACGCCCGCACCGCGCCGGCCGCCATCGACATCCTCGCCGGCATCCGCAACCTCGCCGATCGCCGCCCCGATCCCGCCTTCCGCCAGATGCCCCTCGCCGAGCTCGCCACCTACGGGTTCGAGCTCCTGATCCGCCGCGGGCTCGAACTCGGCCTCGCCGAGACCTTCCTCGCCAGCCCCGCCTACCGCGACTACGCCGAGGAACGCCGCGCCCTCGGCCTCGAATGAGCCGCCACTCCACCCGCGCCACCCGCGCGCTCCGCCGGCTGGGCGAGGACGACCCCGCCTTCGCCGCCCTCGCGCTCTGGTGCGGCCACCGCGATTCCGACGCCCGCCCCCTGCCCGCCTGGACCGACGGGACGACCATCTTCTACGGCCCGGCCTTCGAAGCCCTGCCGCTGCACGAACAGACCGGCCTCGCCGCCCACCACGTCCTGCACGTCGCCCTGCGCCACGGCCCCCGCGCGCGCAGCCTCTGGTCACGCTTCGGCGACCGGTTCGACCCGGAACTCTTCAACGCCGCCGCCGATTCGATCGTCAACGAGACGCTGATCCGCGCCGGCCATTCCCTGCCCCGGCCCTGCGTCCTCCTCACCGAGCTTCTCCGCGACTCGCTCGGCGAGGCCACCGCGCCGGACGCCGCCCTCGCCGCCTGGGATGCCGAAAAGCTCTACATCCGCCTCGCCCACGGCCCTGAATCCACCCATGGGCGCAGCGCGCACGGCGACGGACCGGCCCAGGTACCCTCCCCCGCCGACCGTGCCCGGGCCCACGCCCGCGCCCGCGCCTTCGAACCCGATCTCGAACCGGCCGGCACCGATGCCGACCCCGCCCGCGACGCCGCCGAGGCCGCGGACTGGCGCCAGCGCCTGACCCGCGCGCTCGAAGCCGGCCGCGCCGCCGGCCGCGGCATCGGCGCCCTCGGCCACCGCCTCGCCGACCTGCCCGAACCCCGGACGCCGTGGGAGGTGGTCCTCCGCGGCCTCGTCGCCCGCGCCGTCACCCCCGCGCCGCGCCGCAGCCATCGCCGCCCGACCAGCCGCTGGATCGCGCTCGACGCCGACGCCCGCGCCACCGGCGGCCCCGAGCCGGTGTTCGAACCCGGCCTCGCCCGCGACCGCACGGTCCCGCGCATCGCCGTCGCCATCGACGCCTCCGGCTCCATCGACGCGGCCCGCCTCGCGCTCTTCGCGGCCCAGGTTGCTGGCATCGGCCGCCGCACCGGGGCGGAGGTCCACGTCCTCGTCTTCGACGACGGCCTGCGCGCCCAGACCCGGATGCATGGCGCACACTGGGAGGCGGAGATCACCCGCATCGCCTTCGCCCGCGGCGGCGGCACCTCCTTCGTCGAGGTCCTCGCCGCCGCCGCCCGGCTCGACCCGGCGATCGTCGTGGTCCTGACCGATCTCGACGGCGCATTCGGCCCGCCGCCCGGCCGCGTGCCCGTGATCTGGGCGGTGCCGGAGGAACCCGCCACCCCGCCGCCCTTCGGCCGCGTGCTCAGCCTCGCCCGCTGACCGCCTGCCGCGCGGCCATCGCCGCCAGCCGCGCATGCGCCGAGATCTCCCGCGCATCGAGCGCCACGGTCCGCAGGAACGTGTTCTCCGCCGTGTTCACCCGGTGCAACAGCCGCTCGTCCAGCCCCTCGCCGAACAGCCCCGCCTCCAGCAGGTCCCGCTCCGCTCCGGTCAGCTCCAGAACCTCCGGCGCCTCGCCCTCCTGCCGCACCCGCACCAGCGTCAGCGGACGGACCCGCGCCATCGCCGACTGCTCCACCACCAGCGTCAGCACCCCCTGCCCCATCCCGCGCCCCGCCGCGATGCGCGTCAGCACCGCACGCCCCCGCACCCGCAGCAGGTCGAGCGTCCGCGCCACTTCGTCCGCGTCCGCCATGCGCCGCCGCCGGTCGGGCGAGCCGATCGACAGCACGCTCGTCTCTATGAACAGCACCAGCCCGATCATCAGGAGCGGCGCCTGGCTGATCGGCAGCGCCAGTTCCGGCCAGACCAGCATCGCCACCGGGAACGGTGCCAGCGCCACCACGTAGCGCGGCAGCGAATGCTCGAAGACCATGCGCCAGAACGGCCAGCGCAGCATCTGCCCCTTCGGCAGCGCGCCGAGCCCCCGGCCCAGCACGGGCTTCGGCACCGGCCGCTCGGCCAGGGCCTTCGGGTTCAGCACGGTCTGGGGCGTCAGGACGAACAAGGGCGGCCCACTGTGGCGGTTCGCGGACCAACTAGTCCGCCGCACCGCCGCGTCGATGCGTCGCATTGCCACCCCCTTGCCGTGCCACGCGCGAGGCTCTTGTATCGTGCAAGGTGCGACCGACATGCGATGCGCCGCCGCAGGACCAAAAGACGCAGCTTCCCGGGACACCCGCCGCACGACGCATGAACGACCCCTACCCCCTCTCCGCGAATACCGGCTTTCTCTGGCGCGACCTGCCGTTCCTCGACCGCATCGACCGCGCCGCCGCTGCGGGTTTCGACGCCGTGGAGTTCCACGACGAGGCGCAGCAGGCCGAGCCCGCCGCGCTGGAGGCGACGCTGAAGCGGTCCGGCCTGCCGGTCCTCTCGCTCAACACCCGCATGGGCATGACGCTCGGCAGCGCGGCCCTTCCCGGCGACCGCGCCCTGCGCGACATCGACGAGGCCGCGGCGCTCGCGTCCCGGGTCGGCGCCCGGGCGATCCACGTGCTCCCCGGCCTCACCCAGGCGCCCGACGCGCGCGAGATCTTCGAGCGGAACCTCCGCCACGCGCTCGCCGCCACCGAGGGCATGGTGCTGATCGAGCCGGTCAGCCCCGCCGCGATCCCCGGCTGTTTCCTGAACAATCTCGACACCGCCGCCGCGATCGTCGATGCGGTCGGCGATCCCCGCCTGCGCATCCTCTTCGACACCTTCCACGTCGCCGCCACCGAGGGCGACGTCGCCCGCGCCTTCGCCTGCCACGCCCCGCGCGTCGGCCATGTGCAGATCGCCTCCTATCCCGGCCGGGCGGAGCCGGACGAGGACACCCTCGCCCTCCTGCCCGCCATGCGCGCCGCGGGCTATGCCGGCGCCTTCGGCTGCGAATACCGCGCCCGCGGCCCGGTCGAGGCCGGCCTCGGCTGGCGCGACGCGCTCAGCTCCGCCGCCTGACCGCACCGAGCCCTGCCGCCACGTTCGCGAGCAGGAGCAGGATCACCGCCGCGACCACGATCGACGGCCCAGTCGGCGTGTCGAGGTGCCAGGACCCGGCCAGCCCCGCCAGCGCCGACACGGCGCCAATCGCCACCGCCCAGCCCGCCATCGCCTCGGGCGTGCGCGCGAACGCCCGCGCCGCCGCCGCCGGCACGATCAGCATCGCGGTGATCAGGAGCACGCCGACCACCTTCAGCGACACCGCCACCAGCACGGCGAGCGCCAGAGTCAGGATCAGCCGCTCGCGCCCCGCGTCGATCCCGGCCGCCGCCGCCAGTTCCTCGTTCAGCGTCGCGGTCAGCAGCCGGTCCCACCGCCACGCCAGCAGCGCGATTACCAGCGCCGCGCCCCCCCAGATCACCGCCAGATCGGCCCGCGTCACCGACAGGATGTCCCCGAAGAGATAGCCCATCAGGTCCACCCGCACCCCGCTCAGGAAGCTGACCGAGACGAGCCCGACCGCCAGCGCGGCGTGCGAGGCGACGCCCAGCATCGTGTCCATCGCATAGGTCCGCCCCGTCGCCGCCGAGACCGTCAGCGCCATCGCCGTCGCCGCCAGCGTAACCCCCAGGACCACCGGCATCTCCAGCGCCAGCGCCAGCGTCACGCCGAGCAGCGCCGCATGCGCCGTCGCATCCCCGAAATAGGCCATGCGCCGCCAGACCACGAAACACCCCAGCGGCCCCGCCGCCACCGCGACACCGACACCGGCCAGCGCCGCCCGCACCAGGAAATCGCCGAGCAGGTTCATGCGCCGTGCCCATGATGGTGGTGATGGTGCCCCTCCGGCTCCGGCGCGGGATGGCTGTGCGGGCCCGCGCCGTGGGTATGGTCGTGCTCGTGCCGGTAGAGCGCCAGCGCCCCCTCGGTGCCATAGCCGAAGAGCGCGCGGTACTCCGGCGCCGCCGACACCACCGTGGGCGAGCCCTCGCAGCAGACATGCCCGTTCAGGCAGATCACCCGGTCCGACGCGCTCATCACCACATGCAGGTCGTGGCCGACCATCAGCACCGCGCAGCCGAGCTCGCGCCGCAGCTCCTCGATCAGCCGGTAGAACCGCGCCGTGCCCGGCTGGTCCAGCCCCTGCGCCGCCTCGTCCAGCACCAGAAGGTCCGGCCGGTGCAAGAGCGCCTGCGCCAGCAGCACCCGCTGCAACTGCCCGCCCGACAGCGCACGCAGCTGCCGCTCGGCGAGGTCCGGCACCCCCACCCGCTCCAGCGCCACCGCCCGCGCCGCCCGCTTCCGCTCGGCGAGGCTCAGGAACCGGTCCACCGTCATCGGCATCGTGTAGTCGATCGCCATGCGCTGCGGCACGTAGCCGATGCGCAGCCCCGGTCGGCGCACCACCGTCCCCCCGCTCGGCCGCTCCGCCCCGATCAGCAGCCGCAGCAGCGTCGATTTCCCCGCCCCGTTCGGCCCGACCACGGTCACGATCTCCCCCGGCCCTAGGGCGAGGTCCACGTCCCACAGGATGTCCACTCCGCCGCGGGCAAAGCGCAGCCCCCGTGCCGCGATCAGCGGCGCGCTCACGCCTCGGCCTCCCCGCAGGCCGCGCACAGCCCCTCCGCCTCGACCGTCACCCGCTCCACCCCGAAGCCCGTCGCCTCGGCCTGCCGCAGCATCGCCTCCGCCACGGGACCGAGGTCGGTCTCCGCCACCGTCCGGCAGGCCCGGCACACGAGGAACCCCGCCGCATGGTCCTCCGGCCCGTGGGTGCAGGCCGCAAAGGCGCCCAGCCGCTCGATCCGGTGCACGAAGCCGTGGGCCACCAGGAAATCCAGCGCGCGATAGACCACCGGCGGCTGGCTGCCGAGCCCCGCCTCCCGCAGCCGGTCGAGCAGCTCGTAGGCCGTCATCGCCCGGTGCGATTCGAGCAGGCATTCCAGCACATGCGCCCGCGCCGGCGTCAGCCGCAGCCGCCGCGCCCGGCATTCCGCCTCGACGGCGGCCAGCGCGGCGCGCCGGCACCGCCGGTGATCGTGCGGCGCAAAGGCGGTAAGGGCGGGGGTTGCCGTCATGATGTGTAATGTTATAACGTTTCGCGGACTGGAGGCGATCCTACTCCCGCCCCCACGACCTCACAAGCCGAAACACGCACCAGCACCACGCCCACCGAGAACCCACATGATCCTCGCCACCCGCCCGTTTCTCCTCACCGCCACCCTCGCGCTCGCCGCCACGCCGCTCGCCGCGGCCCCGCGCGTCGTCGCCGACATCGCGCCCGTCCATTCCATCGTCGCCCGGGTCATGGACGGGGCCGGCGCGCCGGAGTTGCTGGTGCCGCCCGGCGCCTCGCCGCACGGCTATGCGCTGCGCCCCTCCGAGGCCGGACGCCTCGACGCGGCTGAGGTCGTGTTCTGGGTCGGCCCGGCCCTGACACCCTGGCTCGAAGGCCCGCTCGACGCGCTCGCCTCGGACGCGCGCCACGTGGAACTCGCCCGCGCCGAGGGCGTGGTGGTCCTGCCCCTGCGCGAGGGCGGCCCCTTCGAGGCGCACGACCACGCGCACGACGATGACGGGCACGACGACCACGGTAACGACGACCACGACGATCACGCCGACGAACACGGAACCGCCGCCGATGCGGCCGACGGCCACCTCTGGCTCGACCCGGCGAATGCCGCCGCCATCGCCGCCGCCGTCGCGGCCGAGCTCGCCGCGCTCGACCCGGGGAACGCCGAGCTCTACACCGCCAACGCGAAGGCCTTCGCGGCCGAGCTGACCGCGCTCAACGCCGACATCGAGGCCACGCTCGACCCGCTGCAGGGGCGGCCCTTCATCGTCTTCCACGACGCCTACCAGTATTTCGAGGCCGCCTTCGACCTGCCCGCCGCCGGCAGCATCAGCCTCGGCGAGGCCGACACCCCCTCCGCCGCCCGCGTCGCCGCGATCCGCGACCGCATCGCCGCCGAGGGCGTCGCCTGCGTCTTCGCCGAGCCGCAGTTCGAGCCGCGCCTCGTCGCCACGGTCATCGAGGGTTCGGACGCCCGCGGCGGCGTGCTCGACCCGATCGGCGCCGATCTCGACCCCGGCCCCGGCCTCTACCCCGCACTCCTCACCGGCCTCGCCCGCGGCTTCGCCGACTGCCTCGGCGGCTGACCCGCACCCGCCTCGTCCGCCGACCCGCGTCCCTCCGCCCGCCAGCGCGCCGGCGGCAGCCCGGTCACCCGCTTGAACGCCCGGCCGAACGCGGCCTCCGAGCGGTACCCGACGCTCTCGGCGGCCTCCGCGACCGGGACACCTTCGGCCAGTCGCCGACCGGCCAGCTGGACCCGCCAGGCGGTCAGGTACTGCATCGGCGCCAGGCCGATCCGGCGGGTGAAACGTTCCGCCAGCACCGTGCGCGACGCCGCGGCCCGCCGCGCCAGCCGGGCGAGCGACCAGTCCGCTGCCGGATCGGAATGGATCGCACAGATCGCGGCGCCGACCACCGGGTCGGCCAGCGCCCCCAGCCAGCCCGGACCGGCCTCGCCGCTCTCGACCAGATGCCGCCGCAGCGTCTCGATCAGGATCAACCGGCTCAGCTCCAGCCGCACCGCCGCCCCGCCCGGGCGCGTGCCGGCCTCGGCGGCGAACTCGGCGACCCCGATCTCGATCAGCCGGTTCAGCGTGTCCCCCGCCGCCTCGGGCCGGCGCTGCACGATCACCGGCGGCAGATGCGCGAGCACCGGGTTGAACGGCGCCAGATCGGAGCCGAGGAAACCGCAGAGAAAGCGCGCCGGCGGCGCGCCGCCACCGCCCTCGGTCACGACGAAGGGCAGCTCCCGCGCGGCGAGCATGCGCAGGAAGTCGAGCATCTCCGCGGGACCGAACTCCGGCGGCGTGCCGGGAGCGCTCTCCATCCGGTAGGCATCCCCGCCCGGAAAGACGAGGATGTCGCCGGCCGCGAAGCGCAGCCGCTCCGATCCGACGGTCGCGTGGCCAGCGCCCTCCAGCACCATGTGGTACGAGATCACCTGCTGGCCGCGCCGCGCCAGGATCGCGCGATAGCGTTCGACCGCCGGCATGGCGACGCACCAAGGATCGCCGGCCTCGACCATGAACAGGAGCGCGCCCGTCAGCCTGACCTGCGCCAGCACTTCCGACAGCAGGTCGTCCGGGATCGCGGACGATCGGTCAAGGGATGCGGATGGCTGGGCATGGCCGGCACGCATGTTCCAGCCTGGCATCGCCGCATGGTCTTGTCCAAAAGAGGGGGAATGCCCGCCATGTCCGCCTTCGTCTTCTTCGACGTGCGCGAGATCCACGACCAGAAGGGTCTCGCAGCCTATCGCGCCGCCGTATTCGAGACGGTCGAATCCTTCGGCGGCCGCTACCGGGTGCTCGGCGGCATGGAAGCCGCGCTCGAGGGCTCCTGGGCGCCCCGCATCCCGGTCCTGATCGAGTTCGCGGACCTCGGTGCGGCGCCCGGCTGGTACGGCTCGGACCTCTACGCGCCACTGCGCCGCCAGCGGATGGCGGCGGCGGACTGCGACGCGGTCCTCTTCGCGGGCTTCGATCACGATCCGGCGGGCCGGGCCGCGCTCACGGCCAATTGATCTGCGCCGCCCGGGCCGCTTGGCTAAACCGCAGCCATGCTGCACCGCCGCACCTTCGCCGCCCTCGCGCTCGCCCTCGGCCTCGGGGCCGCGCCCCCGCCCGCCGGGGCGCATCCGCATGTCTTCATCGACACCGGCGTCGACTTCATCTTCGACGACGCGGGCCGGCTCACCCATCTGCGCATTTCCTGGCTCTACGACTTCATGTCCTCGTTCTTCTTCCTCGACGAACTCGGCATCGAGGAGGACCCGCCGGGCCAGATCGGCGACGCCGCCAAGGCCGAGCTCGCCGTCTACCAGTCCCAGTGGATCGAGGGCTTCGACGGCGACAGCTATCTCTGGGACGGCGACACCCGCATCGGCCTCTCCGGCCCGCTCGAGCCGCGTGCCGACTACCATGACGGCCTTGTCGAGATCATCTTCCTGCGCGCGGTGGAAACCCCCTTCGTCCCCGGCGAAGACACCGTGGTGAAGGTCTACGACCCGACCTATTTCTCGGCCTATTTCATCAAGGGAACCCCGCGGCTCGAGAACGCGCCCGAGGGCTGCCGGGCGACCGTGCGTCCCTTCGAGCCCACGACCGACCTCGCAGCCCTCCAGCAGAGCCTCCTCACGATCCCGATGGACGAGGATCCGGAGGATTCGGAGATCGGCGCCCTCTTTGCGGACCGTGTCCTCGTCACATGCGACTGAACCCGCGCCTCCTCGCCGGCCTCGGCCTCGCCGTGCTCGTCGCCGCGGGCCTCGCCCTCTGGGCCTCGGGCGCGTTCCAGGTCCTCGCCTGGTGGGCTACCACCCAGCAGCGCGAGCTCCAGGCCACGCTCGGCACCCATGTGCAGGCGATGCGCGCCGGCCAGTCCGCCGCCTTCTGGTCGCTGATCGGTCTCTGCGCCGCTTATGGCTTCCTGCACGCGGTCGGGCCCGGCCACGGCAAGGTGCTGGTCACGGGCGCGGCCATCGGCACCCGCGTCTCGGCGCTGCGCATGTCGCTGATCGCGCTCGCGGGCAGCCTCGGCCAGGCGCTCGTGGCCATCGCCGCGGTCTACGGCGCCTTCCTCCTCTTCCAGGCCACCGCCCGCGGCGCGGCCGAGGGCGGCGAGGCCTGGATCGACCCCATCGGCAACGCGGTGATCGCGCTGATCGGCGCCTGGCTCGTCGCCCGCGGCATCACTGCGCTGCGCAGCCCCGGGCCCGCCGCCTGCGGTTGCGGCCACGGCCATCACCACCATCCCGACCCCGAGGCCGTCGCCCGGGCCGAGGGGCTCGGCCCCACGCTCGCGCTGATCGCCGGCATCGCGCTCCGCCCCTGCACCGGCGCGCTCTTCGTGCTGGTGGTCGCCTGGCGCATGGATCTCGCCGGTGCGGGCGCGCTCGCCGTCCTCGCCATGGGTCTCGGCACCGCGGCCTTCACGATCCTCGTGGCGCTCCTCGCGGTCGGCAGCCGCGACGCCGCCTTCCTGACCGCCGGCGACGGCCGCGCCGCCCGCGTCCTCGCCCCCGCGCTCCAGATCGGCGCGGGCACGTTCATCCTCGCCGTCGGCACGATCCTGCTCTGCGCGACCCTCGTCGCCTGAGGATCACCAGCCGGACCCCCGCTCGTCACACCGCCCCGAAGGGCACACACCGCATACCATGGGTCCAGCCGGCTCGCACCCCAACGCGCATGCCCGGATTCGGTTGCATCGCCGGGCGGTCCTTCGCGTCAGACCAGCGCCCGCGCCACCAGATACCCGATCACCGCCGTCAGCATCGTCAGGAACGTGCCCCAGGCGACATCGGTCGCCACCATCTGCCATGCCCAGCCGCGCAGCGTCGCCATGTTCGTCGCCTCGTAGGTGCCGTAGGCGAGGAACCCCAGGATCGCGCCGTTCATCGCGGCGAGACCCAGGCTCTCGGCCTTCAGCCCCGGCATCACCGCGAAATGGAGGACCCCCGCCACGTAGAACAGGTAGAACCCCGCCGCCACGCCGAACTGCATCTGATCGCGCAGCAGATCACCCACATGCCGCGCGAACAGCGGATAGAGCATGAACTTCAACGCGATCGCATCGATCACCAGAAAGGCGACCAGCGTCGCGAGATATACTCCCAGAATTCCCATCTCAGCCCTTCCGTCCCGGCCCGTCCCGGGTCTGGCGCTCTCACCTAGGCCGGTCGGCGGTGAAATCCAACGCGACGGATCGCGTCAGATTGCGGTTCCCCCGTCCGATCCTTTCGGCTAAGCACGTCGCGGGCCGCGCGGCCCGCTCCAGACCGGGGGGAGATCAGACAAATGTCCGTAATCATTGACATCGTTGGCCGCGAAATTCTCGACAGCCGTGGCAACCCGACCGTCGAGGTCGACGTGATGCTCGAGGACGGGTCGATTGGCCGCGCCGCCGTGCCCTCGGGCGCCTCGACCGGCGCGCACGAGGCGGTGGAACTGCGCGACGGCGACAAGGCCCGCTACGGCGGCAAGGGCGTGCGGAACGCCGTCGAATCGGTCAACGGCATCATCTGCGACGCGCTGACCGGCCTCTCCGCCGCCGACCAGATCCGCCTCGACCGCATCATGTGCGACCTCGACGGCACCCCGAACAAGAGCCGGCTCGGCGCCAACGCCATCCTCGGCGTCAGCCTCGCCGCCGCCAAGGCCGCCGCCCAGAGCTTCGGCACGCCGCTCTACCGCTATGTCGGCGGCACCTCGGCCCGGGTCCTGCCGGTGCCGATGATGAACATCGTCAACGGCGGCCAGCACGCCGACAACCCGATCGACATCCAGGAATTCATGATCATGCCGGTCGGCGCGGCCTCCCTGCGCGAGGCGGTGCGCGTCGGCGCCGAGGTGTTCCACGTCCTTCGCAAGGAACTGAAATCCGCCGGCCACAACACCAATGTCGGCGACGAGGGCGGCTTCGCGCCCGCCCTCAGCTCCGCCCGCGAGGCGCTCGACTTCATCATGCGCAGCATCGAGATTGCGGGCTTCCGCCCCGGCGAGGACGTGTTCCTCGCGCTCGACTGCGCCGCGACCGAGTACTACCACGAGGACGGCTTCTACGACATGAAGGGCGAGCGCCGGAAGCTCACCCCCGCCGAGAACGCCGACTACCTGACCGGCCTCGTCGACGCCTATCCGATCATCTCGATCGAGGACGGCATGTCCGAGGACGACTGGGAGGGCTGGAAGCTCCTGACCGAGCGCATCGGCCACCGCTGCCAGCTGGTCGGCGACGACCTCTTCGTCACCAATACCGAGCGGCTTTCCCGCGGAATCGAGCAGGGCGTCGCCAATTCGATCCTCGTGAAGGTCAACCAGATCGGCTCGCTGACCGAGACGCTCGCCGCCGTCGACATGGCGCACCGCGCCCGCATGACCGCGGTGATGTCGCACCGCTCCGGCGAGACCGAGGACGCGACCATCGCCGATCTCGCGGTCGCCACCAACTGCGGCCAGATCAAGACCGGCTCGCTCTCGCGCTCGGACCGGCTGGCGAAGTACAACCAGCTCATCCGCATCGAGGAGGATCTGGGCGAATCCGCCCTCTATGCCGGCCGCAGCATCCTGCGCCGCTGATCCAGCCACCCTCATGTCCGACGCGCCCGTCCCGGCCCGCCTCTATCTCGTGACCCCGCCGAGCTTCAGCCTCGGCGGCTTCTCCGAGACGCTGGCCGGGCTCCTCGACGACTTCGAGATCGCCTGCGTGCGCCTCGCCCTCGCCACCCCGTCCGAGGATGCGCTCGGCCGCGCCGCCGACTCCCTGCGCGAGATCTGCCATCCCCGCGACGTGCCCCTCGTCATCACCGATCATTTCCGCCTCGTGCGCCCGTTCGGCCTCGACGGCGTGCACCTGACCGACGGCGCGCGCAGCCTGCGTGCCGCCCGCAAGGAACTCGGCACCGACGCCATCGTCGGCGCCTATGCCCATGCCTCGCGGCACGAGGGCATGACCGCGGCCGAGATCGGCGCCGACTATGTCAGCTTCGGCCCGCTCACCCCCTCCAGCCTCGGCGACGGCACGCTCGCGCCCTTCGAGCTCTTCGAATGGTGGTCCGAGATGATCGAGGTCCCGGTGGTGGCCGAGGGCGGCCTCACTCCCGACCTCGCCGCCGACCTCGCCCGCGTCGCCGACTTCCTCGCGCTCGGCGACGAGCTCTGGTCCCACCCGCTCGGGCCGAGGGTCGCGCTCGCCGAATACGTCGCCCGGATCGCCCCCGCCCCGGCGCCCTGACCGGCCCGCGCCGGCCCCGGCCCCGGCGCCCTCCGCCGCGCCCAGCTCAGCCCGCGGCGAACCGCGCCTGCACCGCCGCCTGCGCCGCCTCGGCCAGCGCCTTGCGCCCGGTGAAATCCGCCGCGCGCAGCGGGGCAAGGAACTCCACCTCCACCACGCCACCGCGCGACCGGGCCAGCACCTGCGCCAGATGCGTGCCGAAGTCCATGTCGCCCCACCAGGCGTAGAAGGTCGCGGGCAGGCCCTCGGGCGCGCGATAGCGGATCACCACCGGCTGCACCCAGAGCCGGTCGTGCAGTTCCGGATCGAGGAACACCCCGAAGAGCGCCGACTTGAACGGCAGCACCCGCTGCCCGTCCGTGCTGGTGCCCTCGGGGAAGATGCACATCATGTCGCCCCGCTTCAGCCGCCGGTAGAGCACCGCCTGCTGCCGCTTCGCCTCGACCGGGCGGCGCTCGATGAACATCGTCCCGATCGCCCGCCCGATCTGCCCGATCACCGGCCAGCCCGCCACCTCGGACTTCGAGACGAAGAAGATCCGCATCGCCCGTTGCAGCACCACGATGTCGAGCCAGCTCGAATGGTTCGCCACGACCGCGCCGGGATGGTCCATCGGCCGGCCGACCATGCGGAACCGCAGGCCGAGCAACGCCAGCGCCCCCCGCGCCCAGCCATGCACCACGAAGGGCGCGAGCGCCGTCACGGGACCGAGCCAGAGTTTCCGGACGTAGATGTCGATCCCGCGCGCCAGCAGGAACACCACGAACATGCCCGCGGTCCAGACCGCGGCGGCGAGCCCGCGCAGCACCATCCGAACCCTGCCCGCCGGCCCCGGCGGCGGCACCGCGGGCGGCTCGGCGCCGTTCCACCCGATGCTCACGCGGCGGGGCCCCGCGGCTTGCGCTCGTAGAACTCGCGGTACTTCGCGGTCATCCGCGTCGTGTCCATGATCAGGCAGACGTCGATCGTGTTGAACGCCCGGTCCACATGCGCCCCGTCGCCCACGAAGCCGCCCAGCCGCAGATAGGCCTTGATCAGCGGCGGGATCGCCTGCATCGCCCGCTTCTGGTCCACCGCCTCGGGGGCCATCCGGTCCATCTCCAGCCGGCCCTCGGGCCAGGCCCGCACCCGCAGGTCCTCGGGCGCCAGATGATGGTGATGCAGATAGCTCAGCGCCTCGGCCAGCGGCTCGGGATCGGTCCCGTGAAAGCTCGCCACCCCGAACATGATCTCGATCTTCCGGGTCAGCACGTATTCCGCCAGCCCGTTCCAGAGCAGATGCATCGCCGCCCCGCCCCGGTGCTCGGCCGCAACGCAGGACCGGCCGAGTTCGACGACCTCCCGCCCGCAGGTCGCGATCGGCGTCAGGTCGTATTCCGTCGCCCCGTAGAAGCCGCGCCCCGCCGCCGCCGCCGCGCCCCGCATCAGCCGATAGACCCCGACGACGTGGTCGAGCGGGTCTGGCGCCGTCGATTTCAGATCGATCAGGATCAGGTGGTCGAAATGCGGATCGAAGCCGTCCCATTCCCGCCGGGCCGCCACTTCCTCGGGCCGCGCCTGCGCGCCCATCTCCTCGACAAAGACCCGGTAGCGCAGCCGCTGGGCGGCCATGCGCTCGTCCTCGGTCTCGGCCAGCTTCACCCGAAAGCGGCTCAGATCGATCTTCATGTCACCCTCGCCCTCGGCCCCGCGCGCCTCCGTCTAGCCGCAGGCCGGTCCGAGCGCAAACGGAACCGGAGGCGTCCCCGGGGGGCGATGGTTGCCAGGGCGTGACGGAAACCGTGGCACCGAAATAGCACCCAAATAGCACCCAAATATCACCTGCCGATCCACCCGGCGGAACGGCCCCCGCCGCCCCGGGGTTTACCGGTCTTTAAGACCTCTCTGCGAATTGTTAACCTCTACCGGGCCGGTCGGTCGAACTCCGGCTCCAGCGTCACACGGGACCCGTCAATGACCACCTTTCCGGCGTGTTCGAAGTTCACCGTGATCCGCTGGCCGATCACCGACTGCACCTGCCCCAGCCCCCAGTCGGGCTGGCCGGGATGTCGCACCAGGCTGCCTGGTTCGAGAAAATCGTTCAATACCAACCCATTGCCGACCCGGAGACCCGCATGACCGCAGCGGACAAGCCCGACCTCAGCGCGCTGGTCAGCGCGCGCCTCTGCCACGACCTGATAAGCCCGATGGGCGCCATCGGCAACGGGCTGGAACTGATGCAGATGTCGGGCGGCCGCTCCGGCGCCGAGCTCGACCTCATCTCCGAAAGCCTCGACAACGCCCTGGCAAAGCTCAAGTTTTTCCGCGTCGCCTTCGGCCCCGCCGACCCCCAGGCCCGCCAGTCCTTCGAGGAGGCCGCCCAGATTACCGGCGCCGCCTTCCAGGGCCGCTTCACCGTCACCTGGGCCGCCGAGGGCAAGGACATGCCCCGCCCGATGGCCCGGATCCTCTACCTCGCCATCCTCTGCCTCGAGAAGAGCCTGCCCATGGGCGGCGAGCTGCGCATCGCCGCCGCCGAGGACGCGGCCCTCCTGATGGTCGAGGGCCGCCGCACCTCCCCGCCCGAGGCGCTCTGGGCCCATGTGCGCGAAGGCCGGCCCGTTCCCGACCTGCGCTCGGACGGGGTCCAGTTCGCCCTGCTCCGCCGCGCGCTCGAGACCGAACAGGCCAGGCTCGACGTCAACTTCACCGAGAGCGGCGCGACGCTCGACCTCAGGGCCGTCATCCCCCAGCCGGCGTGAGGCCCGCGCGATAACGCTCGGCCTGCCGGCGGTAACCCTCTGCAGACAAAAGCAGTTTCGCGATCTCCTCGGGTTCGAGCATCCGCACGACCTTGCCCGGGCGGCCCATGACCAGCGCGCCGTCCGGGATTTCCTTGCCCTCGGTGACCATCGCGCCCGCGCCGATCAGCGCGCCCGACCCGACCCGGGCGCCGTTCATCACCATCGCCCCCATGCCGATCAGCGCCCCGTCACCGATGGTGCAGCCGTGCAGGATGGCCAGATGCCCCACGGTGCAGTTCGCCCCCACGGTCAGCGGATAGCCCATGTCGGTATGCAGCACGCAGCCGTCCTGGATGTTGCTGCCCTCGCCGATCACGATCGGCTCGTTGTCGCCGCGCAGCACTGCGTTGAACCAGACCGAGGCCCGAGGGCGCAGGACGACCTTTCCGATCAGACGCGCCCCCGGCGCCACCCAGTTTTCGGAGGCATCCGGCGCGGTCCCTTCCAGCGCGTGCAGTCCGTTCATTTCATCCGCTCCTCGAATTCCCTGTTCAGCCCGTTGACGAAGGCCATCAGCCCCGGCCGCCGGTCGCGCCTCAGCCGCTCCGCCGCGATGATCGCCCGCAGATCCGCCTCGCACTGCGCCAGGTTCTCGTTGATCAGCACATAATCGTATTCAGCCCAATGGCTTATCTCGTCCCGGGACTTCGCCATGCGCCCGGTCACGACCTCGCGCGAATCCTGTCCCCTGCGGTAGAGCCGCGCCTCGAGTTCCGCGATCGACGGCGGCAGGATGAACACCGTCACCACCGAATCGCGCAGCGCGGAGTTGCGGATCTGCTGCCCGCCCTGCCAGTCCACGTCGAAGAGCACGTCCTGCCCCTGCGAGGTCGCCGCCTCGACCGGCGCCCGGGGCGTGCCGTAGAGATGGCCGAAGACCTCGGCATGCTCCAGCATCTCGCCGGCCTCGACCATGGCGAGGAAGGCTGCGCGGGTCTTGAAGAAATAGTCGCGCCCCTCCTGCTCGCCGGGCCGCGGCGGACGAGTGGTCGCCGAGATCGAGAACCGCACGTCCGGATCGACTTCCAGCAGCCGCCGCGAAAGCGTCGACTTTCCCGCCCCCGAGGGCGAGGACAGGATGATCAGGAGCCCGCTCCGCTGTCCCGCAAGGCTCACATTTCACTCCACATTCTGCACCTGCTCCCGCATCTGGTCGATCACCACCTTCATCTCCAGCCCGACCGCGGTCAGCTCGGTCGAACCCGCCTTGGAACACAACGTGTTGGCCTCGCGGTTGAATTCCTGCATCAGGAAGTCGAGCTTGCGCCCCACCGGCCCCTCCGCCCGGATCAGCCCCTCGGCCTGCGCTACATGGGCGTCCAGCCGGTCCAGTTCCTCGCTCACGTCCGCCTTGACGGCGAGAAGCGCCAGTTCCTGCGCCAGCCGTTCGGTATCGACCGGCGCCCGCGCGGACAGGAGGGCCGCCACCCGGCTCCCAAGCACCTCCCCGGTGCGGGCGGCCCGCGCCTCGGCCGAAGCCCGTGCCTGGCCGATCAGGTCCCGCATCCGGGCGAGCTGGCCGCCCAGCACCTCGGCGAGCGCCGCGCCCTCCTGCCGGCGGGCCACGGCGAGTGCCCCGAACAGCGGCTCGATCCCTGCCCGGATCGCCGCCATCGTCTCGGCGTCCTCCGCCGGTCCCGACTGGTCCTGCTCCAGCACGCCACGCAGCCCCAGAATCTCGGCCGCCGTGGTCGGCGCCAGATCGATGCCCTTTGCCGAGGCCGCCGCCGTCGCCTCCTCCACGGCCGTCAGAACAGCGTCCAGCGTCGCCCGGTTCAGCCGCGGCACCGCGCCGCCCTGCCCCGCGCCGAGCCGCAGGCTGACGGTGATCGAGCCGCGG
Source organism: uncultured Rhodobacterales bacterium (assembly GCA_964575795.1). Classification (GTDB taxonomy): domain Bacteria; phylum Pseudomonadota; class Alphaproteobacteria; order Rhodobacterales; family Rhodobacteraceae; genus Amaricoccus. The sequence continues at coordinate 19,935 of CAZNSP010000016.1, read as the reverse complement.
GTGCAAGCCGCCGCCCCGGCCGCCCGGATCGCCGAATCGAGCGGCTCGAACCCCTCGGGCAGCCGCAGCCGCAGGTCGAGCCCCCTTCCGTTGACGCTCCGCGCCTCCCAGGTCCAGTTGAGCGCACCCGACGCCCCCGACAGATCGGCATGCCCGGTCATCGAGGTCAGGGTCGCGGAGGCCGGGGTCCCGGTTGCCGAAGGCTTGTTTTTCAGGGTCATCGTGCCGCCTCGTTCGCCTCAGAGGCGAGCCATCATCTGCTTTTATGCCAGTTTTGCGACAAATTAAGGAAGGGGTCGCAAAACGCGCGACTTTCGGCAAATCGTGAGGTAATTTGACAACGAAGCGTTTACCACATCGTCCCGCCGGCGCGGTTCGAGGTAAACAGTCTGGCAAGCCTCGGGTCAAGTTTCCACATGAACGATCTCATGCTCTCGTCCCTCAAGTCATACTGGGAGCGCCTTCGCGCTGGCCGGATCGCGCCCTATAGGGCCGAGATCGATCCGCGGCAGTTCGAATCGGCGCTCGAGAACATGTTCATCGTGGAAAAGCTCGGTCCGGACAACATGCGCATCCGTCTCGCGGGGCTGAAGATCTGCGAGATGATGGGGATGGAGGTCCGCGGGCTGCAGCCCGGCCTCTTCATGGCCGAGGCGGACCGCGTCCGTTTCGAGCGGATCCTCAACACCGTGATGAACGAGCCTGCCATCGTCGAATTGCAGTTGCAGGCCCGCAATCGCAGCGGCGTCTACCGCGCCACCATGCTCCTGATGCCATTGCGCAGCGATTTCGGCGAGATCAATCGTGTGCTCGGCTGCACCTCGGGCGAGGGCGACATCTACACGCCTCCGCTATCCTTCCACATCAACGACCTCTCGATCACGCCGATCGAGCCGCAACCGAACGCCGAACCGAAGAAGGCGTTGCCGGGCTTCGCCGAGGATGCCAGCCGCTTCGAGCCGGCCGGCGCGCCCAAGCTTCGCGCGATCGATGGCAATCCCAACGCACCCGCGAAATCCCGGGCCGGCGGACCGCCGAAGCTCAGGGTGATCGACGGGAACTAGGTTTCAGGCCGTGTCCCGGACCCATTCGGTCTCCGGGATGCCCTGCAGGGCGAGGATGGCCGTCAGGTCGGAATGGTCGAGCCGCGCGTCGGCGGCCCGGGCCAGCGTGGGCTTTGCGCGATAGGCGACGCCGAGCCCCGCCGCCGCCACCATGGCCATATCGTTTGCCCCGTCCCCAACCGCCACGGCCGCCTCCGTGCCTGTGCCCAGCCTGGTCACGATCGCCTCCAGCGCCTCGAGCTTCGCCGCCTTGCCCAGGATCGGCCGCTCGACCTCGCCCGTCAGGCGCCCATCCTCCACGACCAGCCGGTTCGCCCGGGCTGATCCGAAGCCCGCCGCCGCCGCGACACGCTCGGTGAAATAGGTGAAGCCGCCCGACACCAGCGCCGTCTCGGCCCCGAGCGCGTTCATCGTGCGGACGAGCGTCCTCGCGCCGGGATTGAGCCGTACACGCTCCTGAAAGCAGCGGCCGAGCACCTCTTCAGGCAATCCTTTCAGAAGTGCTACCCGGGCGACGAGCGCACCTTCGAAATCGAGCTCGCCCCGCATCGCCGCCTCGGTGATCTCCGCCACCTCGGCCTTGACCCCGGCATAGTCCGCCAGCTCGTCAATGCATTCAACACCGATGATCGTGCTGTCCATGTCGGCGATCAGCAGCCGCTTCCGACGGCCCTCCGCCGCAACGACATTCGCATCCACCGCCGCGCCGAGGCCCAGTTTCGAGGTGTCGGACGGGTACGGTAGCGCCCCGACGAAGCCGATCTCCACGGCGGTCGGAGCCAGTCTCCGCGGCAGGGCCGCGCACTGATCGAGCGCCTGCAGCACGGCACGGGCCTGCGCGGCCAAGACGTCCTCTACGCCCGCCGAGGCCGTCAGGACCAGGAAATGCCGCTTGCCGGTCACGCCCGAACGCTCAGACCGCCGCCCGCTGCGCCTCCAGCCGCTGGTGCAGTTCCTGCGCCACGAGGAAGGCGAGTTCCAGCGCCTGCGCCGCGTTCAGCCGCGGGTCGCAGGCGGTGTGATAGCGGTCCGACAGGTCGTGATCGGTCACCGCCCGCACACCACCGGTGCATTCGGTCACGTCGCGCCCGGTCATCTCGAAATGCACCCCGCCGGGATAGGTCCCTTCGGCGGCGTGTATGGCGAAGAATTCCCTGACCTCGCGCAGCACCCGCTCGAACGGTCGTGTCTTGTAGCCCGAATCCGACTTGATGGTGTTGCCGTGCATCGGATCGCAGGACCAGACCACCTTCCGACCCTCGCGCTCGACCGCCCGGATCAGCCGCGGCAGGTGCTCGCAGACCTGACCCGCCCCGAACCGCGCGATCAGCGTCAGCCGCCCCGCCTCGTTCTTCGGGTTCAGCCGGTCGATCAGCTTCAGCAGGTCGCTCTCGGTGATCGAGGGTCCGCATTTCAGCCCGATCGGGTTCTGCACGCCCCGGCAGAATTCCACATGCGCGCCATCGGGCTGTCGCGTCCGGTCGCCGATCCAGATCATGTGACCCGAGCCCGCAACCGGCAGGCCGGTCGTGGAGTCGATGCGGCAGAGCGCCTCCTCGTATTCGAGCAGAAGCGCCTCGTGGCTGGTATAGAAGTCCACACGGTGCAGCGTGTCCGTCGTGTCCGCATTCACCCCGGCGGCCCGCATGAACTCCAGCGCATCGGAGATGCGGTTCGCGAGCTTGTGGTATTCCTCGTAGCCCGGCTGCCCCGCGGTGAAATCCAGCGTCCAGCTGTGCACGCGGGTGATGTCCGCGAAACCGCCCTGGCTGAAGGCTCGCAGCAGGTTCAGCGTCGCGGCGGCCTGGGTATAGGCCTGCAGCATGCGCGTGGGATCGGGAACACGGCCCTCCAGCGTCGGTTCGAAGGCATTGATGATGTCGCCCCGGTAGATCGGCATCTCCACCCCGCCGACGACCTCGGTCGGCGCGCTTCGCGGCTTCGCGAACTGGCCCGCCATGCGGCCGATCTTCACCACCGGGCACTTCGCCCCGAAGGTCAGGACGACCGCCATCTGCAGCATGACCTTGAAGGTGTCGCGGATGTTGTCGGCCGAGAATTCCGCGAAGCTTTCGGCGCAGTCACCGCCCTGAAGCAGGAACGCCCGTCCCTCCGCCACCTCGGCCAGCGCCCGTTTCAGCTTGCGCGCCTCGCCGGCGAAAACCAGCGGCGGGTAGGTGGAGAGCTTCGACTCGACCGCGCCCAATGCCGCCGGATCCGGATAGTCGGGCATCTGGATGCGGGCCTTCTCGCGCCAGAGCGACTTGTTCCAGTCAAGAGCCATCCTCGACCCCTCCCGTCCGTTCCTTCGAATGCGGCCAAGGCTATACGCCAGCTTTCTCGCCTTGGCCATACCCGTGCCCCGCCGGTGCCGATTTGCCTTGACCTGCCAAACGCGACGAAATCTAGATCGGCGCCATGGCTATTAGCGAGCAGAAGGCACCGGTCGAGAGCCGCGAACCGCGGCCGGAGCGCTACGTCTTCCTGCTTCTGGACAGTTTCACCCTGATTGCCTTTGCAAGTGCCATCGAACCGCTGCGACTGGCCAACCGAATGTCGGGGCGCACGCTCTACGAATGGACGGTAGCGTCCGAGACCGGGGCGCCGGTGGCCTGCTCGAACGGGGTGGTGGTCCAGGCGGATTGCGCGCTCGAGGAGCTTTCGCGCGACACCACCATCATCGTCTGCGGCGGGACCCAAGTGAAGCGCGCCATCACGCGGCCGATCCTGACCTGGCTCAGGCGCGAAAGCCGCAAGGGGCTTGCGGTCGGCGCCGTCTGCACTGGCGCCCAGGTCATCGCTCAGGCGGGCCTTCTCGACGGCCGCCGCTGCACCATCCACTGGGAGAACCGCGACAGCTTCGAGGAGGACTTCCCCGAGATCGCGCTTACCCAGAACATCTATGTCATCGACCGCGACCGCTACACCGCCGCGGGTGGCATGGCCTCGACGGACCTCATGCTGAAGCTCATCGCGCGAAAGCACGGTCCGGAACTCGCCAATCTCGTGGCCGACCAGATGATCCATACCGGCATCCGCTCGGACCGCGACGAGCAGCGTCTATCGATCCCGACGCGCATCGGCATCCGGCATCCGAAACTCGCCACCGTCATCCACATGATGGAGGAGAACATCGAGGATCCGATCTCGCCCGCGGTCCTCGCCTCCGACGTCGGCATGTCCACCCGGCAGCTCGAGCGTCTGTTCCGGCGCTATCTGAACAAGAGCCCGAAACGCTACTACATGGAGATGCGGCTGCAGAAGGCGCGCAACCTCCTGATGCAGACCGACATGAGCGTGATCAACGTCGCCCTCGCCTGCGGGTTTGCCTCGCCCTCGCACTTCTCCAAATGCTATCGTTCGCTCTACAAGACCACGCCTTATCGTGAACGCGGCACGAGCGACCGCCCGACCTGATCCGGAAGGCCGGTTCCGGCGCGGATCGTCGCTCTCAAGTCGCCGAGAGTCCCGGGGGAACCTTCCATGTCCGACGCCATCGTCATCGTCTCCGCCGCCCGCACCCCGATGGGAGGCTTCCAGGGTGCCCTCGCATCACTCAGTGCCGCCGATCTCGGCGGTGCCGCCATCGCGGCCGCGCTCGAATGGGCCGAGGTTCCGCCTCAGGACGTGGACGAACTGCTGATGGGATGCGTGCTCCCCGCCGGCCAGGGTCAGGCGCCGGCGCGGCAGGCGGGCTTTCGGGCCGGCCTGTCCGAAGCCGTGCCGGCGACGACCCTCAACAAGATGTGCGGCTCCGGCATGAAGACGGTGATGATCGCCTTCGACCAGCTGCGCGCCGGAAACGGCCGGGTAGTGGTCGCCGGCGGGATGGAGAGCATGTCGAACGCGCCCTACCTCCTGCCCAAGATGCGCGGCGGGGCGCGCCTCGGCCACACCCAGGCCGTGGATCACATGTTCCTCGACGGGCTCGAGGACGCCTATGACCGCGGCCGGCTGATGGGAACCTTTGCCGAGGATTGCGCCACCGAGTTCCAGTTCACCCGCGCCGACCAGGACGCGTTCGCGCTCGCCTCGCTGTCCCGGGCGATCGAGGCCACGCGCAGCGGAGCATTCGCGCCCGAGATCGCTCCTGTAACCGTGGCAAACCGAAGCGGCGAGACGCAGATTAGCGAAGACGAACAACCGAAGACCGCGCGACCGGAAAAGATCCCCACCCTCAAGCCCGCCTTCCGTAAGGACGGCACGGTCACGCCGGCCAATTCGTCCTCGATCTCCGATGGCGCGGCGGCGCTGGTGCTGATGCGCGAGGCCGACGCGCGGGCCTCCGGCCTGCCGATCCGTGCGCGCATCCTCGGCCACGCCAGCCATGCCCGCGCGCCGGCGGAGTTTCCGACCGCCCCGGTGCCCGCCGCAGAAAAACTGCTCGGCCGGCTCGGCTGGACCACCGCGGACGTCGATCTGTGGGAGGTGAACGAGGCCTTCGCCGTCGTGCCCATGGCCTTCATGGCCCGGACCGGAGTCGATCACGACCGGCTGAACGTGCACGGCGGCGCCTGCGCGCTCGGGCACCCGATCGGCGCGTCCGGCGCGCGCATCATCGTCACCCTCGTGCACGCACTCGAACGCCACGACAGGACCACCGGCGTCGCCGCCATCTGTATCGGCGGCGGCGAGGGAACGGCGCTCGCCATCGAACGGGTGTGAGGATGAAGCTCTCGAACGATGTGTCCGCGATCGTCTCGGGCGGTGCGTCGGGGCTGGGCGAAGCTACGGCGCGGGCCCTCGCGGCCGCCGGCGTCCGCGTCGCCATTGTCGACCGCCAGGCGCATCGCGGCGAGGCTGTGGCGCGCGAGACCGGCGGCTTCTTCGCTTCCGCCGACGTCACCGACCCGGAATCGGTGCGTGCAGCCATCACCGCGGCCACCGCGCGATTTGGGCCACCCCGCATCGCCGTCTGCTGCGCAGGCATCGCCCCTGCGGCGCGGACCGTCGACCGCGACGGGAACCCTCACGATCCCGATGTCTTCGCCCGGGTGATCGGTGTGAATCTCCTCGGCACCTTCCATGTGGCGAGCGAGGCCGCGGCGGTAATGTCCGGTCTCGCGCCTCTCGGCGATGACGGCGAGCGGGGCCTCATCGTCACGACCGCCTCGGTCGCCGCCTTCGAGGGCCAGATCGGCCAGATCGCCTATGCGGCGTCCAAGGGCGCAGTCGCGGCGATGACCCTGCCGATGGCGCGGGATCTCGCCGGACGGGGCATCCGTGTCGTTTCGATCGCACCGGGCCTCTTCCGGACGCCGATGCTCGCGGGACTGCCACAGGAGGCGCAGGACAGCCTCGGCGCGCAGGTTCCCTTCCCCGCGCGCCTCGGCGATCCGGGCGAGTTCGCGGCGCTCGTCCTGCACATCGTCGAGAACGCCATGCTCAACGGCTCGGTGATCCGGCTCGACGGCGCGATCCGGATGGCGCCGCGTTAAGCTGCCGCTGCCTCAGGAGCTCGGCGCAGGTGTCATCCGATAGATTGCGCCCTCGCTCTCGGCGATGAACCAGATCGACCCGTCCGGCGCCTCGCGGACGTCCCGAATGCGCACATACTCGCCCTCGAGCAGCCGCTCGGCCTCGACCAGTCCGTCGGTTCCCATGGTGAGGCGGATGATCGTGTCGTGCTGGAGGGCCCCGGTCAGAAGATCGCCGCTCCATTCCGGAAAGAGCCGGCCGGAATAGACCACGAGCCCCGAGACCGCCGGCGAGACCTCCCAGACGAAGGCCGGGTATTCCATCCCCGGGACCGGTCCTGCGGTCCCGATCTGCCTGCCGGAGCCATACTCGGCACCGAACGACTGCAATGGCCAGCCATAGTTGAGCCCGGGTGAGCGATGCGCGTTCACCTCGTCGCCGCCGCGGGGCCCGTGCATCACCGTCCAGACCGTTCCGTCCGGCCCGGTCGCGATGCCCTGGAGGTTCCGCAGCCCGTAGGACCAGATCTCAGGCAGGCCCTGCGATCCGTCGGCGAACGGATTGTCGGAAGGGATCTCGCCGTTACGACCCACGCGGATCAGCTTGCCGGCATGGCTTCCGAGGTCCTGCGCGAGGTCACGCTCGCCGCGATCCCCCGTGGTGACGAAGAGTGTCCCGTCCTCGGCCTCCACGATCCGGCTGCCGAAATGCTGCCCCGAACTCGAACTGTCGGCCATGCGCCAGATCACCCGCACATCCTCGAGCGCCGGCTCTCCCTCCGCGAGCCGCGCGACCGCCAGCGCCGTGCCCGCCGTCCCGCCGTCGCGCGGTTCGGCAAAGGTCAGGAAGATCTCGCGGCTTTCGGCGAAGTCGCGGGCCGCAACGACGTCGAGCAGACCCCCCTGCCCGTTTGCCCAAACCGCCGGCACCCCCGCTACCGTGCTTGCGTCCGATCCGTCGACATGTAGCAGACGCCCGCCGCGTTCCGTTACCAGCTTGCTGCCGTCCGGCAGGAACGCGATTGCCCACGGCGTCGCCAGCCCGCTGATCACCCGCTGCACCTCGACCGCCCCCGCCGATGTCTCGTGGCGGCCCTCCGCCTGGCCCGCACCCGCGATCGCGGAAGACGCAAGAAGCGCCAAAAGGATTCGTTGCATAGGCTCGCCTCCGTTCGATTCCCTTCTGGACTCTAGGACCTCGGGCAGGATCGGGGAGCCGACCTCAAGCAGAGGTGAGCCGCCGTGACTATTCCGCCGGCCGCGGTGGTCCCGATCGCACGGCCTCCAGTTCCATCGCCAGTCGTCGCGCCTCCTCGGCCCGCGGCTTCGACAGCCCGGCAAGCAGGAGATACGCGACGGGCGTCAGATAGAGGGTGGAGACCGTCGCGAGGCCGAGGCCGCCCACGATGATCCAGCCGAGCGCCTCGCGTGCTTCCGCGCCCGCACCGAAGGACATCACCAGCGGGACCCCCCCGATCACGGTCGAGGTCATGGTCATCATCACCGGTCGGAGCCGGACGTTCGATGCCGCCTCGATCGCCGTCCGGACACTTTCGCCGCGATCGCGCAACTGGTTCGCGAATTCCACGATCAGGATGCCGTTCTTCGCCATGATCCCGACCAGCAGGACCAGACCGATCTGCGAATAGACGTTGAGGCTGCCCCCGGTGATCAGCAGCGCGAACATCGCGCAGGCAAGCCCGAGCGGCACCGTGGCCATCACGATGACCGCGCTGACGAAGCTCTCGAACTGAGCCGACAGCACCAGGAAGACGATGAGAATGGCGAAGCCGAAGGTCAGGAATAGACCGGCCGACGTCTCCCCCAGCGTCGCGGCCTCCGCGAGCGGCACGATCCGCGATCCGCCGTCGAGGAGCGGCGACGCCAGCTCTTCCACCCTCTCCAGGGCGTCGCCGAGTGCAAGGTCGGGCGTGAGCGTCGCGGTGATCGCCACCGACCGCATCTGGTCCTCCCGGCTGAGTTCGGGCGCGACCGCCCGCTCCTCGAGCCCGACGATGGTCGACAGGGGGACCATCTGGCCGCTCGACGTCTGCACGAAGACGTTCTCCAGATCGCCCGGGTCGTTCACCGGCTGCGCGCTGACCACCATCTTCACGTCGAAGCTGCGGTCGTCCACGAAGACCTGACCGACCGTCCGACCTTCGAGCACGGCCCGCAGCGCCTCGCCCAGGCCGTCGATGTTGATGCCAAGGTCCGACGCCCGCGTGCGATCGACTTCGACGAACAGTTGCGGCTGGGTCGTCTCGTAGTTCAGGGTGACCTGGCCGAAGGCCGGATCGCGCTCCATTTCGGCGATCAGCGCATCGGCCTGATCCGCGAGCGAGCCGTAGTTGGAACCGACGATCGCGAACTGGAGGCCACGACCCGCCCCCCGGATGCCGAGGCTGTTCGGCTGGATCGCAAAGGCCTGAACCCCGATCACCCCGCGCAGCATGCCGTTGACCTGGCCGATGATCTCGGCCTGGCTGCGGCTGCGCCCCTCCCAAGGCGCAAGGGTCAGGACGACGAAGCCGCGGTTCGTCTGTCCCCCGATCCCCGAGATCAGGAAAAGATGCGCCACCTCGCCGCTCCGCTGCAAAGGCTGGAGCAGGGATTCGATCTCCCGCATCTTGGAAGTCGTGTAGTCCAGCGACACCCCCTGCGGCGCGGTGACGCTCAGGAGTGCCACCGACCGATCCTCGGGCGGGGTCAGTTCCGACCTGATCGATCCGGACATCAGCCACGCCGTCGCCCCGAACAGCACCGCGACCATGACGACGACCAGCGGCATTGCGAGCGCGGCGTGAAGCGTTCTGGCATAAACGCGCTGTGCCACACCGCCGAAACGGGCGATCGGCCCGGGCCTGTCACTTTCGGGCGCGGCGCGCAGCAGTCTCGATGCAAGTACCGGGCAAAGTGTGAGTGCGACCCCCGACGAGAGCAGAACCGATATCGCCAGGGTGAAGCCGAACTCGCGAAAGAGGCCGCCGGTCTGGCCCGGCAGGAACGAGAGCGGAATGAAGACGGCGGCAAGCGTTGCCGTGGTCGTCACGACGGCGAAGAAGACCTGCTTCGTGCCGAGCACTGCGGCGGCGCGCGGCCCCATTCCCTCCGCACGCCTTCGCACGATGTTCTCCAGAACGACGATGGCGTCGTCCACCACCATTCCGGTCGCAAGCACCAGTGCCAGCAGTGTCAGGATGTTGACCGAGAAACCGACGAGGTAAATCGCGGCGAGCGTCCCGATCAGGGCCACGGGAATGGTCAATGCCGGCACGAGTGTCGCGCGCCAGTCCCGCAGAAAGAGGTAGATGATTCCGACCACGATGAGGATGGCGAGCGCGAGGGTCCGCAACACCTCGAGGATCGCGCCCCGCACGAAGGTCGCTTCATCGGAAGTCACGAAGATGCGGACGTCCTCGGGCAGGATCCGATCGAGATCGGTCACCGCCGCACGGATGCCGGCCGATATGTCGAGCGTGTTGCTCTGGGCCTGCCGGATGACGCCGAGACCGATGCCCACCTCGCCGTTAGCGCGCAGCACGCTCTCGCCGACATCCGGCCCGAGGATCACAGTGGCCACGTCGCCGAGGCGCGTGTCGTCGTCGAGGAGGAGCGCCTCGAACTGTTCCGGTGTGCCGATCGATGCGGTCGTCCTGACTACGAGGCTCTGATCGAGGCTGGAAAGCGCGCCTGCGGGAGCATCGAAGGCCGCACTCGCCAGCACGCTGCGCAGATCGGCCAGGGTGAGCCCCCGGCTCGCGAGTTCCAGCTGGTCGATGTCGACCCGGAACACCAGATCGCGGTCGCCGAAGATCTGCAGATCGGCCACACCGGGCACCGAGATCATCCGGTCGATCACCAGATCCTCGACCAGCCGCGTCAGCTCCTGCACGGTCCTCGTGGGCGAGGTGATGCCGATCCGCATCACGGCGTCGGCATTGGCATCCGCCTTGACGATCCTGGGCTCCTCCGCGCCGTCCGGCAGAGCGTTCCGGATGCGCGCGATCGCGTCCCGGGTATCGGTCGCGGCGACATCGAGATCGGCCCGGTCGTCGAACTCGACCGTCACCCTGCTGCGGCCGAACCGGGAACTCGACGAGATTTCCTTCACACCCGGGACCCGGCCAGCCGCGCCTTCGATGACGGCAGTAACCTCACGGTCCACCGTCTCGGGGGCGGCACCGGGGTAGTCGGCCGTGATGGTCAGCACGGGGCGGTCAACGTCCGGTAGTTCCCGGATCTCCACGCCGGCCAGCCCGGCGAGGCCGGCGATGACGATCAGGGCACTCAGGACGAAGGCGAGGATCGGCCTTCGCACGAAGAGGGCTACGCCGCCGGTTCCCTCTGTTCCGCCGCGCTCCATCTCAGCCTCAGGTCTCGGAAGCATTCGGTGCGGCACGGCTCACGTCGAGCGCTGCCCCCTCGTCGGAAGTGTCATCGCCGGGCGCTCCGCGAACCGTCACGGCGCCGCCCTCGCGCAACCGCTGGACCCCTTCGGTGACGACCAATTCGCCCGCCTCGATCTCGGCGGTCACCAGCACCACTTCGCTCGACCTCTGGACGATGCGGATCGGCACGCGGACGGCCCGACCCTCGCGAACGACCCAGACGAACGAACCGTCGGCGCCCCACTGGATCGCGAGCGGATCGATCGCGGGGTGGGGATCGCCGGCGAAACCCAGGACCAGCGAGAAGGCCATTCCGGCCCGCAGCACGTCGTCGGAGTTGTCGAGCGCGGCCTGCACGCGCAGTGTCCGGCTCGCGCGATCGATCCTGTTGTCGATGGCGACGATCTCGCCCTCGAGGTCGAGCTCGGGCCGCGCGAGAGCGGTCGCGTTCACCCGATCACCGAGGTCGATCCACCCCACGAACCGTTCCGGCACCCTGAAGTCCACGAGGATGCGGCTGCGATCGTCGATGGTCGCGATCTCCGTCTGGGTGCCGACCTGCATTCCAGTCTCCACGGGCAGGATGCCGACGAGACCCGAGATCGGCGCTACGACATCCCTGCGTTCGAGTTCCAGCTGGGCGTCACGGACTGCAAGGTTAGCCCTCTCGACCGCCAGTTGCGCTTCCCGCAGCTGAACCTCCGTCGCCGCGCCGGTGCCCCGGAGCCGCTCGAAGCGCTCCAGGTTGGATTCCGCGTCGGCGAGGTTCAGCTCCGCGCGTGCCAGTTCGATCGCCTCCGCCTGCGCGTCGAGCCGCGCGATGACGTTGCCCGCAGAAACCCTGTCGCCCGGGACTACCAGCACGTCGATCAGGCGACCCGCCGCAAGGGGCATCACCGCGACCGATCGGATCGCCCTTCCATCGCCGATGGCGGAGGTGCGGGCATTCGCCAGTGCGACGCCGACCGGCTGCGCGATGACCTCGATCGCGCCGGCTCCGACCCCGCCGAAGCCCTGTCCTGCGCGGGTGTCACTCGTGTTCGACGCCGTGCCACCGACCGGCAGGCCGAGCCGCTCGAGAAACGGCGCCGCGCTAGGAACGAACCAGGCCCAGGCAAATCCCACGCCGACGACGAGCACCAGCGCAATTGCGATCTGTTTCGACCAAGCCATTACCGCGTCCCATTCGATCTCTGCTGATCCGACTTCCGAACCGTTCCGGCCGGTTCGGATGTCCGTCAGAGACGGATAGTAGCCTCTTGCTGGCCAAGGCAAGCAATAGCCTCGTGATCACGCGAGAATGCCGGGCAAGCGCCGCCCACGGTCGGTGCTTCGATCACGTGAAAGGTGAGACCCGGGGCCGCGCTGGTCACGCGGCGCCGCGCAACCCTCCGGGCGTTGCTTCCAGCCTCCGTTGCAGCCGCGCGATCAGCTCCCTGCCCGCTTCCTGCAACTGGTGGGCCTCTCCTTTCAGGCCGGCGATCTCTCCGGCAACGCGGCCGTGGGCAGCGTCCTCGGGTCCCATGGTCGATCCGGCAAGGAAGCGGGAGCAGTAGAGGATCGTGTCGTCGTCACCCGCCGCCGTAGCTTCGATCAACAGGGCTAGCGCCCTGCGGAGATCCTCCTCATGCGCGCTGCGGACTGCCGCATGTCCCCGCACGTCGATCTCCGTGGCCGCCGCCTGCCGTTTCCCGCGGTCGGGCAGGACGCTCAGCAAGCAGGCCTGAAAATCCCGCAGGCTCCCGATCGGTTTGCTCAGGCAGGCATGGGCTCCGGTCGCGCGCGCCCGCTCCTCCCATTCCAAGGGGTCCGATCCGCTGGTCGCGACGATCGCGCTGAACGGAATCGATGCGTTCGCCAGATGCTCGATCAGGGTCAGGCCATCGCCGTCCGGCAGGCCAAGGTCGACGATCACGACCTGCGGCCGATAGATCGCGAGGTGGCGGCTTGCGGCCTGCAGACTGTCCGCGCGCCGAAGGCGTGCCCCGCTTTCCGAGGCGAAGAGTCGCAGCATCTCGGACGCGCTTCGACTGTCCTCCACCAGCAGGATCGTAACCCCGAACAGGCATTTGCGTGGTGGGATCGCAAAGCCGCCCGGTTCGATTTCCGTGGCCTGCTCGCTCATCACAAGGTACTCCTCAGTTCTCCGATCCTCAGATTTGAAGGTCGGAGAACTAAGGAACCATTAACCCTGATCGCGGCCGCAGGATCGGTTGGCCGCCAGACCGCGTCAGGCTGCCGCGGCCACCGCCCGGCGGGTCAGAACCTTGACCAGATGCGCCCGATACTCCGGCGTTCCGTGCAGGTCACCGATCATTCCGTCGGCGCTCACGCTCAGCCCGTCCACGGCATCGGGCGCGAAGGAACCCGACAGGGCCTGCTCCGCCTCGGACCAGCGGAACACCCCGTCTTCCGACGCTCCGGTCACGGCGACCCGCACCCCACCGGAAAATTTCGCCACGAACACTCCGACCAGCGCGAAGCGCGAGGCGGGCTGGTGGAACTTCTGGTAGTTCGCAGCCTGTGGAACGGGGAACTTCACTTCCGTGATGATCTCGCCCGGCTCCAGCGCCGTGGTGAACATCCCCTGGAAATAGTCGTCCGCGTCGATCGATCGGTTGTTCGTGATCACGGTCGCGCCGGTCGCCAACACGGCCGCGGGATAGCAGGCCGATGGATCGTTGTTCGCGAGGCTTCCGCCGATCGTTCCCATGTTCCGAACCGCCGGGTCGCCGATATGGGAGGCAAGCGCCGCCAGGGCCGGGAAATGCTCTTTCGCCTCGCGCGCGACCGTCGCATGGGTCGTCCCGCCACCGATGCAGAGCCGGCCGGCATCGTCGCGGCATATGCCCCGCAACTCGGCGATCCCCCGCAGGCTCACCAGCCGCGAGGGATTGGCAAGCCGCTGCTTCAGGGTCGGGATCAGCGTCTGACCACCGCTGATGGCCTGCGCGTCTTCGACGGCCAGCGCAGCCACGGCTTCCGCGACCGTTCCAGGTTTCACGTACTCGAATGCATACATTCTCTTTTCCTCCCTTTGTCCCCGGGTGACCGCCGCGCGGCGGTGCGCCCCGGAGTGCAAGTCCCTAACGTGCCGCCTGGATCGCCGACCAGACGCGTACCGGGCTCAACGGCATGTCGATATGCGCGATCTCATGACCTCCACGATTCAGCGCATCGAGAACCGCGTTGACCAGCGCCGGCGGGCTGCCGATCGCCCCGGCCTCGCCACATCCCTTCACACCCAGCGGGTTGTGGGTGCACGGGGTGCAACAGGAATGGTCGACCTTGTAGTATGGCAGGTCGGAGGCACGCGGCATCGCGTAGTCCATGTATGAACCGGTCTGGAGCTGCCCGTTCTCGTCATAGACCGTCTGCTCCAGCAGCGCCTGGCCGATCCCCTGGGCGAGGCCGCCGTGCACCTGGCCGTCGACAATCATCGGGTTGATGATGTTCCCGAAATCGTCGGCCGCGGCAAAGCCGAGCACCTCCACCTTTCCGGTCTCCGGGTCGACCTCCACCTCGCAGGCATAGGCGCCCGCAGGATAGGTGAAGTTCGCCGGATCGTAGAAGGCCGTCTCCTCGAGGCCCGGCTCGATCTGGTCGAGCGGATAGTTGTGGGGAACATAGGCGGCGAGCGTAACGTCGGTCCAGGCGACCGACTTGTCGGTGCCAGCGACGGTGAACTTGCCGTCCTTCAGCTCCACGTCGGTCTCGGACGCCTCCATGAGATGGGCCGCGATCTTCTTGGCCTTGGCGATGATCTTCTCGGTTGCCCGGAAAATCGCCGAGCCTCCCACGGCCAGACTGCGCGAGCCGTAGGTGCCCATTCCGAACGGGATGCGGGCCGTATCCCCGTGGACGATATCGACCTGGCTCTCGTCGATGCCGAGCATGCTGGCCACGACCTGAGGAAAGGTCGTCTCGTGCCCTTGCCCGTGCGAATGTGCCCCGGTGAAGATCGAGATGGACCCGGTGGCGTTCACCCGCACCGTCGCACTCTCGTAAAGCCCTGCCCGCGCGCCGAGCTGGCCGACGAGGTTGGACGGCGCGATCCCGCAAGCCTCGATGTAGCTCGCCACGCCGTATCCGCGGAGCTTGCCACGCGCGGCACTCTCGGCGCGGCGCGCCTCGAACCCGGCCCGGTCCGAGATCTCGAGCAGCTTGTCCATCGTCGCATCGTAGTTGCCGGTGTCGTAGTTCACTGCGACCGGCGTCTGGTACGGGAACTGGTCGGGCTTGATGAAGTTGCGCCGGCGGAGCTCGACGGGATCGATGCCCATCTCCCGGGCCGCCTTGTCGATCACCCGCTCGAGCTGGTAGGTCGCCTCCGGCCGCCCTGCCCCGCGGTACGCATCGACCGGCACCGTGTTGGTGAAGACTGCCTTCACGTTCACATAGACCAGCGGCGTCGTGTAGTTGCCGGCCATCAGGGTTCCGTGCAACCACGTCGGCACGCTGGGCGCGAAGGTCGAGAGATACGCCCCCATGTTCGCCAGCGTGTCGGTCCGGATCGCCAGGAACTTCCCGTCCTTGTCGAGCGCCAGTTCGATCTTGGTCACGTGATCGCGACCCTGGGCGTCCGAAATGAAGGCTTCGGAACGGCTTGCGGTCCATTTCACCGGGCGCCCGACCACCTTGGCCGCATAGGTGCAGAAGGCTTCCTCGGCGTAGTGATAGATCTTCGACCCGAACCCGCCCCCGACGTCTGGTGCGACCACGCGCAGCTTGTGCTCGGGGATCCCCAGAACGAAGGCACCCATCAGCAGGCGGATGACGTGCGGGTTCTGCGAGGTGGTGTAGAGGGTGTACTGGTCGTCCGCAGCGTCATATTCGCCGACGGCGGACCGAGGCTCCATCGGATTTGCCACCAGACGCTGGTTCACGAGTTCGAGGGTCGTGACGTGGTGCGCGCCCCGGATGGCCTCGTCGACCTTTTCGCGGTTCTCCTCCACGAAGCCCCAGTTGAAGCAGAGGTTCGAGGTCAGGTCGTCGTGCACCTTCGTGGCGCCCGATTCCAGCGCCACCCTCATGTCGAGCACCGCCGGCAGTTCCTCGATGTCGACCACGATCGCCTCGACCGCGTCGCGGGCCTGCGCGTAGGTCTCGGCGACCACCGCCGCGATCGGATCACCCACATGCCGGACCTTGCCATGGGCGAGCACCGGGTGCCTCGGCTCCTGCATCGGCTTGCCGAACCGGTCGGTCACCAGCCAGCCGCAGGGAATTCCCCCCACGTTGGCGAAATCCTCACCGGTGAACACATGCAGCACGCCCGGCATCTCCGCTGCCGCGCTGGTATCCACCTTGTTCAGTTTGCCATGCGCCACGTCGGATCGCAGGAAGCAGACGTAGGCCTGTCCGCGCCTGTTCAGATCGTCGGTGTAGCGTCCCTTCCCGGTCAGGAAACGGACATCCTCGCGCCGCTTCGAACTGGCGCCGATTCCACCATCCATTGGCATGCTTGCTCTCCCTGAATCTGCTGTCCGGTTGGCCCGGTTATTCCGCCGCGACCCGCGAGGACGACAACTCCGCCGCCGCCGACTGGATCGCCTTGACGATGTTGTGATAACCTGTGCAGCGGCAGATGTTGCCTTCCAGATACTGCCGGATCTCGGTCTCGGAGGGGTCGGGGTTCTCATCCAGAAGCGCCGCCGCGCTCATCACCATGCCGGGCGTGCAGAACCCGCACTGCAGCCCGTGATGGGTCTGGAACGCAGCCTGGATCACGCCGAGCGACCCATCCGGATTCGCCATGCCCTCGATCGTGCGGATCTCCGCGCCTTCCAGGTCGGATGCGAATACCGTGCAGGATTTCACCGCGGTCCCGTCCACATGCACCACGCAGGCGCCGCACTGCGAGGTGTCACAGCCGACATGCGTCCCGGTCATCCCCAGTTTGTCACGCAGATACTCGACCAGAAGCGTCCGACCCTCGACCTCGGCCGAAACCTGCTTTCCGTTCACCTTCATAGACACCGTGGCCATGCAATCCTCCCTTGTACTTGCGTGGCGTCCGCGTTCCCGGACCCGGGTGCCCCGAATCCCACGAGGCCGCCTTGACCCGGATACTGGTGTGGAAGCCAGACGACGCCAAGCGGTTTTTTGCAGCATACGCGGCGCAGGGCCCCGGCTTGCGGTCCGGCCTTCATGTCGCTACGACCAATGGACCATCCCCAGCGAGGAGCGATCAATGATCGGTCGTCTCAACCACGTTGCCATCGCCGTGCCCGACCTCGAGGCCGCTGCGGCCCAGTATCGCGACATGCTCGGCGCCAATGTACGTCCGCCGCAGGACGAGCCCGACCACGGGGTGACGGTCGTCTTCATCGACCTGCCGAACACCAAGATCGAGCTGTTGCACCCTTTGGGCGAGAACTCCCCGATCAAGGCCTTCCTCGACAAGAACCCCTCCGGGGGCATCCACCACGTCTGCTACGAAGTGGACGACATCCTGGTGGCGCGCGACCGGCTGCGGGCGAAGGGTGCACGGGTCCTCGGCGATGGCGAGCCGCGGGTCGGCGCACATGGCAAGCCCGTCCTCTTCCTCCATCCCAAGGATTTCGCCGGCACGCTGGTCGAGCTCGAACAGGCATGACCATCACAGCGGCACTCGTTCTCTTTGCGGTAATCTGGTTCATGGGCCTGCTGATCGCCCTTCCGATCCGGGTGCGCACGCAGGAAGAGGCGGGCGAACTCGTGCCGGGCACGCCGGCATCAGCGCCGATGGATGCAATGATCCGGCGCAAGATGTTCTGGGTCACGGTCGTGACGATCGTGATCTGGATACCGCTCTGCGCTTTCATCGTCTGGGGAGGCGTCACGGTGCGTGATATCGATATCTGGGGCCGCATGTAGGCCTGCGACAGATCGTCCTTAGACACGAGTGGACGCCGTGCTACCCTACTTGCATCAGCAACAGGAGGCCAAACCGATGAAGACGATCGCCGCCCTCTTCGCAGCCGTCGCCCTAAGCGGCCTTGCTACGGCTGCCGCTGCCGGCTGCCCCAGCATGGCGAAGGTGTATCAGCCCGATCAGACCGCCGCGAGCACGCCCGTCGTCGTGCCGCCGCAGACCGGGACCTGATCCCCACCGCATTCAAGTGTCACTTCAGCGGCTGTATCGGCCGCTTTTTTCAGGGCACCTTGCTCGCTGATGCTAGGCGTCACGATCCCCCTTGAGCGGTGCGCGCAAGGCGGTGGAACTGGTGGGTGAAGACCGCGACGCCGATGACCGGAACGACCAGATTGAGCAAGGGAAGGCTCAGCGGAATGGCCATAAGCACGCCGCCGAGCCAGATGCGCAGGCCATGGCGCCGCCGCAGGTCCGCAGCGTCCGCCCGACCCAGTCTCCGCATCGCGACCAGTTGGAAGTATTCGCGCCCGAGTAGGTACCCGTTCACCAGCCAGAAAACGAAGGGCGCCAAGGGTGGAACGGAGAGATAGACCACCAGCGCGGCCAGGTTCGCGGCTACGACGATGAACATAAACCGGAAGCTGTCCGCCAACTGCACCGAAAGGGGGATCGGCGACGCGAGAGGGAGCGTGGGATAGTGCCTCGCCTCCACGGCGGAGGCGATCTCGTCGAGGAAGAACCCCACGACGAGCGCGGCCACCGGCACCATCAGCACCACCGAAAGCACGAGGACGATCGCGATCGCTGTCCATGACACGATGCTCTCGACGAATCCGACCGGCCCGATCCAGGGAAGAGTGACAACATCCGGCACCAGCCACCCGAGACCAGCCACCCCGGCCCAGGCGAACAGCGCGAGCGTCAAGAGCGTCAGGGCAATCGCGCGCCACAGCACGCGCAGGAACCGCGGATCGCTCAGCTGGGCCAGTGCCCGGAAGAAATCGACGACGAGTCCCACATCCCTCAGTCCAGCCAACTGACCAAGTTGGCCGGATCAGGCCGCGGACGCTCCGGGGGAGCGGCAGCCTCCGTCCCGATATGGACGAACCCGGCAATCCACTCCACCGTGGTCAGGCCCAGTTCGGTCTCGAGGATGGGCCGGTCATAGGCCGGCCATCCCGTGAGCCAGCTCGCTCCCCATCCACTCGCCAGCGCCGCATTCAGCAGGCTGAGGCAGACCGCCCCGGCCGAAAGCGTCTGCTCGATCGCGGGAATCTTCTCCGAAGGCTTGGGCGAGCCGACGACCGCGACCGTCACCGGGGCCTGCTCGAAGGCGAGCGCCCCCTTGTCCGGGTCCTTCCCCGCGTCGACGGCCCTTGAGCGAATGGCGATCGCCAGCCGCTCCTTGGCCCCAGGCCCGATGACGATCAACCGCCACGGTTCCAGCTTGCCGTGGTCGGGCACGCGCAATGCCGCCGCAAGCAGCGGCTCGAGCGCAGCACGATCCGGACCCGGCCCCACAAGAAACTTCGGTGGTCGCGAACGCCGGGTCAGCAGAAAGTCGACGACCTCCGGTCGTGGTTCACTCATGCACTTTGTCCAATGAACGACGAAGGGTTTGCCACTGGGGCATATGAGTGCCCAGTTAGGCGATTCGCAAGTTGCGCACCCCCCCAACAAATGGTTGATAAATCACGCCTGCCTGGAACTCCATCATCGGTTGCAGGCAAATCCGTGCGCGCTGGGGGGAATGCTCAAATTCTGTGGCAATCTGCATAATAAAACAATTGTAAATAATATTGTTGTCGTTTTACATCTCTACTAAAGTACGCAGTGAAAGTAAATATATATATGTAAGCAGGAAATATTTATTAAAATCAATTTATCGAATGAATGAATGATCCAACATGCTGTGATCCGTGCAACATCGTGTCATCGCCCATCGCATAGACTCCGCCGGACGACTGTAGATTCGTCATCTCTACAGGGCGCGTGGTTGCAGCGGGTGCCTCCGCCCGGAGAATTCGAGCGCTCAAGAAGACAGCCATCCCAATCGCCCTGCACTCCTCAGATGCGCTGCACGAGCGGATCAAACAATGCTCTAGCCGATCGACCGGATTTTCGCACGCCTCTGCAACCGCATGCGCATGACCTAGCAGGCTGCTGAAAAAGGTCGTTGCCCGCTGCTCTGGCGGGGTGAGGATCCG
>CAZNSP010000015.1:0-82275 GCA_964575795.1 uncultured Rhodobacterales bacterium | reverse complement strand
CACCGGCCCCGCGGGCGGCACGACCTCAGGCGCGGCGGCAGGCTCGGGCGGCCGCTCCCACTCGGCGACCAGCGCGCGCAGCGCCGCGTCGGGCGCCTGCATCGCCACCGCGGACGCGCCCGCCTGCGCCGGCTCGCCGCCGCCCGGCGCATCGAAGGCCCCCAGCACGGCGAGGTGCAGCCCCACCGCCGCCCCGCCGAAGACCAGCACCTCGACCGCCCGGATCACCGCGCCGCCTCCACCACCAGCCGCACCTCGGCCTCCGGCCCCAGCCCGCGCAGCACCTCCGCCAGCCGCCGGGCGGGCGCGTCGCGGTCGGCATGCACCGTCACCGGCCCCGTCACCGGCCCCGCGTCGCCATGCACCGCCCCGCCCGCGTCGAGGAACACCCGCCGCTCCGCCGCCTCCGCAGGCTCGGCCTCGCCCGCATCCGGCAGGGCGACGGCCACCGGCTGCGGTGGCGCGATCGTCGCGACCATCAGGAAGAAGATCAGCAGCAGGAACACCAGGTTGACCATCGGCAGCACCGCCTCGGGTCTCCGGCTCGGCTCGGGCGCGCGGAAGTCCATCGCCTCAGTCCAGCACCACGAGCCGGGCGATCCCCGCCGCCCGCAGCACCGCCATCGCATCGACCAGCGCCTGCACCGGCGCGCTCTCGTCGGGGCGCAGCACCACCGGGCTGTCCGGCCCCGGCATCAGCGGCCCGAGCGCCTCGGCAAGCCCCTCGAGCGCCACCGCCTGCCCGTTCAGCCGCAGGCCCCCGGCGGCGACCTCCACCAGCCGCGGCGGCCCCTCCCAGGCCCCGCCCCCGCCCGCAGCCGGCACCAGCGGCATCGCCCGCTCCGCCCCGAACCGGGCGGCGAGCATGAAGAACACCATCAGCAGGAACACCACGTCGATCAGCGGCGTCAGGCTCGGCCGGCGCGGCCGCCGGCCCGGCCCGAAGTCGAACCGCTCCGCCACCGCTATTCCGCCGCCCGGGCGACGCCCGCCCGCACCGTGGGCACCGCGAAGACCCGCGTCGCCATGTCCTCTAGGTCGAGCCGAAGCCGGTCCGCCACGCTCTCGAACCAGGTCAGCGCCACCGCCGCCGGGATCGCGACCGACATGCCCGCCGCCGTGGTCAGGAGCGCCTCCCAGATCCCGCCGGCGAGGTCCGAAGGGTCCGCCGCCCCGCCCGCCGCCTGCAGCGCGCGGAACGCCGCGATCATGCCGAGCACCGTGCCGAGCAGCCCCACCAGCGGCGCGATCAGCGCGATCAGTTCCAGCACCCTGAGCCCGCTCCGCGCCTCGGCCAGATGGCGCTTCGCGACCCGCGCCGTCTCGTCCCGCGCCGCCTCCTCGGGCAGGTCGGAGGCCGCCGCGATCGCCGCCGCGACCACCCGCGCGCAGACCCCCGAGCCCCCGGCCGCCACTGCCCGCGCCTCGGCCCGCGCGCCCTCGCGCCACAGCGCCAGCGCCCGCTCGGCCCGCGCGCGTCGCCACACCCCCGCGCGCATCAGCCGCCAGAGCTTCCACAGGGTCACCGCGACCGTCACCACCGACAGCGCCGCGATCGCCCACATCGCCGGGCCGCCCTGCGCCAGCAGCGCCTCGGCCGCCACCAGTTCCCGTTCCATTCCGTTCCGCGTCCCCTGCCGCCGCCCGCAGGCCTAGCAGTTTCTGCACCGCGGCGGAACAGCCCGGCTGTTGCAAATGCGCCGCGCCGGCGGGCCCACGCGACCTCGTGACTTGTCCCGCGGCCGGGCGATGCTCATCTGATGGGCAACGGCGCCCCCGGGCGCCCGGACTGAAGGGATTGTACCATGACCCGGTTCCTCTCGCCGTTCCTCGCCCTCGCCGTGATCAGCTTCGCGCTCGAGACGCCGCCCGCCGGCGCCCAGTCGCAGGAACGCTGCTACGGCATCGCCCGCGCAGGCCAGGCCGACGGCATCGGCAACCGCGAGGCGCCGGGAAGCGGCACCCGCGACTTCCAGGGCGATGCGTGGAAATGGGTGCCGCAGGGCACCTGCCTGACCACCGCGCTCCCCCCGCAGCAGAACGGCACCCCGCGCCGCGGCTCGCTCGTGCCGCTCGAGCGCGACCTCTCCTGACCGCTCAGAACAGGTTCCCGCGCAGCCCCTCGCTCAGGCAGTCACGCAACTCGCCGGCTCGGTAGCCGGCGGCAAAGGCCGCCTCGCGCTCCGCGATCCCGCCGAGGTGATAGGCGTTGTACGAGGTGGGCGCGGTATGCCCGCGCTGCTGCAACTCCTGCGCCACCCTGCGGACCACGCCCATCACCGCCCCGTAGCGCCCCGCCTGCACCGGCCCGATCCGCCCCTCGGCCTTGCGCGCCCAGACCCCGGCGAGGCAATCCGCCTGCAGCGCCACCGACAGCTCCAGCGCCCGCCGCTCCGCCGCTCCCAGCACGACCGTCCGCTGTTCCACGTCGCGCAGGATCGCCAGTTCCTGCTGGACATGCGAACCCGCGATCTGCGCCACCACCAGCGCGAGCCCGAGGTCCGCATTCTCCGCCCCCGCCCGGGCCAGCGTGTCGAAGAACACCAGGTCGAAGGCGGTGAAGCGATTCGCCGCGCAATAGAACGGCCCCGTCGCGCCATAGGCATCCGCGCAGGGCGTCGGCGTATTGCGCGAGAACATCACGAATTCCGGCGCCTCGTAGGGCCGGCCCAGCCGCACCCGGAACAGGTGCCGCCAGACCGCCTGCGTGTCGGCATGCACCACCGACAGCCGGCGCGCGATCCCGGTCGCGGTCTCGCCGCTCATCGGGACCGGCACCGTCGGCCGGCCCGCGACGATCTCGACCAGCGCAAGGGGAATCGCCGGACCGCGCCCGCTGCCCGCCAGCGCCAGAAACAGCACGACCGCCGCGGCCATGCCGGCCGCGGCGCCCCAATACAATCCCTGTCGCGACCGCCTGGCCGGGACGCGGGCGCGCGCCGTCACGGACCGCGTCCGGCGCGTTGAAACACGCACCGGCCTCCCGCTCCGGAGGCAAGGCGCCGCATCTCCCTTGACGTGGATTGAGGAGCGTGGTGCATGGGTCCCGGTTATCGAACAAAGGCCTGAACAAAGTGCTACGCAGGCTCTACGACTGGACCCTGTCGCTGGCCGCAACCCGCCATGCCCTCTGGGCTCTGGCGGTGGTAAGCTTCATCGAAAGCTCGGTCTTTCCGATCCCGCCCGACCTGCTCCTGATCCCGCTGGTGATCGCGGCGCCCCACCGCGCCTTCCTGATCGCCGGCGTCTGCACCGTCGCCTCGGTGCTCGGCGGCGCCTTCGGCTATTTCATCGGCTGGGGCCTCTTCGAGCAGGTCGGCCGCCCGGTGCTCGAATTCTACGGCAAGGACGCCTATTTCGAGCAATTCGCCGCCACCTACAACGACTGGGGCGCCTGGGCGGTGCTGATTGCCGGCGTCACGCCGTTCCCCTACAAGGTCGTGACCATCCTGTCGGGCGCCACCAGCCTCGACTTCACGATCTTCATGGTGGCCAGCGTCATCGCCCGCGGCTTCCGCTTCTTCGTGGTGGCCGCGCTCCTGTGGAAATTCGGCGTGCCGATCCGCGACTTCATCGAGCGCCGCCTCGGCCTCGTGTTCACCGCCTTCATGGTGGCCCTGATCGGCGGCCTCGCAGCCCTGAGGTTCCTGTGAAACCAGATCCCGTCTACGGACCCCGCCAGATCGCCGTCTCGGCGACCGCGGGCTCGTTCCTGCTCCTCGCCGGCGCGCTCGCCTTCCAGTACATCGGCGGGCTCGCCCCCTGCCCGATGTGCATCTGGCAGCGCTGGCCGCACGGCATCGCCATCGCCCTCGGCCTTCTCGCCCTCTTCGCCCCGATCCGTCCCGTCGCGCTCCTCGGCGCGCTGGTGATGGCGGTCAGCACCGGCCTCGGGATCTATCACACCGGCGTCGAGCAGAAGTGGTGGCGCGGCCCGGACACCTGCGTCGCGCCCGACATCACCGGCCTCTCCTCCGAGGACCTGCTCGCCCGCATCCTCGAGGCCCCGGTCATCCGCTGCGACGACATCGCCTGGAGCTTCCTCGGCCTCTCGATGCCTGCGTGGAACGCGATCTTCTCGCTGGTCCTCGTCGGCCTCTGGCTGCGCGCCTACGCCTCCAGTTCGGCGTCCCAGTAGAGGAAGTCCATCCAGCTGTCGTGCAGGTGGTTCGGCGGGAACTTGCGCCCGACATTCTGCAGCTGGTCCGGGCTCGGCTGGACCGGCGGCCGGCGCAGGTGCATGCCCGCCTGCTTCAGGGTCTTGGACCCCTTGCGCAGGTTGCACGGCCCGCAGGAGGCGACGACGTTCTCCCAGGTCGTGCGCCCGCCCCGTGCGCGCGGCACCACATGGTCGAAGGTCAGGTGGTCCTTCGCCCCGCAGTACTGGCAGGTGAACTCATCCCGCAGGAACAGGTTGAACCGGGTGAAGGCCGAGGTCTTCGCCGGCCGCACGTAGTCCTTCAGCACCACCACCGAGGGGATGCGGAAGGCGATCGAGGGCGAGCGCACCTCCTGGTCGTATTCGGCGAGCACGATCACCCGGTCGAGGAACGCTGCCTTCACCGCCTCCTGCCACGGCCAGAGCGACAGCGGCAGGTAGCTCAGCGGCCGGTAGTCCGCGTTCAGCACCAGCGCCGGATGGTCGCGCAGTCCGCTCGGGTTCCGGATGAAGCTGGGCTGGTGGGCAGTCTGCATGCGGCACGGTTCCCCTATCGGGTGGTGGCCCGAATGCCCGTCCCGCGGGCGCCCTTGCCCCAGTCTCGACCCGACTATATCTCGCCGGCTCGGTCTGACAAGCTCCAACATAGGGCCGGTCCCGGCGCCTCACACGCAATCTATCCACAGGATCGGACAATTTTGTGACGCGCTGCGGCATCGCGTCAGCCAGTGATCCCCAGCTTCTCGCGCATGAAGCTCAGCGCGAGGCTCAGCCCGTCCGGCGCGATCCCGTGGCCGACCCCGCGCGAGACATGGGTATAGGTCTCGACGCCGGCCTCGACCAGCGCATCCGCCGCCTCGCTCAGGCTCGCCACCGGCACCATCGGGTCCTCGTCGCCATGCACCAGCAGGACCGGCGGCTTCGACACGATCTCCGCCGCCAGCCGCTCGGGCCGCAGGAGCCTCCCGGAAAACCCGACGATCCCCGCCAGCGCCGTGCGCCGCCGAAGCCCGACCTGCAGCGCCATCATCGTGCCCTGGCTGAACCCGAAGAGCACCGTCCGCTCCGGCCCGATCCCGCGCGCGGCCACCTCGTCGAGCCAGCCGTCCAGCAGCCCGAAGGCCTGCCCCGCCGCCACCGCCGATTCCACCTCGCTCGACCCGTCGAGCCAGGGGATCGGGAACCACTGGTAGCCCATGGGATTGTTCCGGCAGGACTGCGGCGCGTTCGGCGCCATGAAGGCCGTGTCCGGCAGATGCGGCGCCAGCGGATCGGCCAGCCCGATCAGGTCGTTCCCGTCCGCCCCGTAGCCATGCAGGAAGATCACCAGGCTCGTCGCGTTGCCGGATCGCGCGGGCCGCTCGGGGCCGGTCAGCTTGCTCATCGGTCGCCTCTCGCAGGGATTGCCGCCCGGTAATAGGGCGGGATCACCCGCGCCGCAACCGCGCCGGAACGCCACCCGCCCGCGGCTAGCCCACCCCCTCGCGCCCCTTCTCCACCCGGTAATACGCCCACAGCAACCTTGCCGCGACCGCCCGCCACGGCGACCAGGCCTCGGCCATGGCGCGCAGCGCCTTCTCCCCCGGGCGCTTCTCCAGCGCGAAGAGCCGCGCCGCGGATTCCTGCAACGCGAGGTCCCCCGGCGCGAAGACATCCGCCCGGCCGAGGCTGAACATCGCGTAGATCTCCGCGGTCCAGACCCCGATCCCCTTGATCCGCACCAGCTCCGCCACCACCGCCTCGTCCGGCATTTCCCGCAGCGCCGCGAAGTCGATCCCGCTCTCCGCGATGGCCTTGGCATAGCCGATCTTCTGCCGCGACAGGCCGCAGCCGCGAAGCACCGCCTCCGGCGCCGCGGCCACCGCCGCGGGCGTCACCGCGCCGGCGCCTTCGAGCCGCCCCCAGATCGCGCTCGCCGCCGCGACCGAGACCTGCTGGCTGACGATGGCGCTCAGGAGCGTCGGGAACCCGTCCGGCCGCCGGCGCAGCGGCAGCGGCCCGGTCAGCTCCAGCGCATGGGCAAAGCGCGGCTCGGCCCGGGCGAGCCAGCCCGCCCCCTCCGCCACGTCCTCCGGCGTCTCGATGATGCGCCCGACCACGCCCCCGGGTACCGCTAGCGGAAGATGCGGATCGGCACGCCCACCAGAAGCTCCTGAAGCCCGGGCGTGTCCGGCTCGCCGAACCGGCCGTGGTTGTTCAGCCCCGCCCCGATCAGCCGCACCACCTCGGGCGAGCCGGCGAACTTCGAATGGCTGCCCGAACTCGAATCCTCGACCTCCGTCAGGTCGATCACCGTCACCCCGAGCGCCTCCAGCTCGTCTGCATTGGCCGCACCGACCCGCGGCACCCCGCCGGCGATCCGGCGCGAGAAGCGCAGCGCGCTGTCGTTCTCGGAAACCAGCAGGAACATCCGCTCGCGGATAGCCTGCGGCAGGAGGCCGAGCTGGGTGCGGAAGAGATCGAGGTCGATGTCGGGCGAGGCCAGCATGATCGTGTCGATGCGGTTCAGACGGCCGAGACGGCCGGTGAACTGGGCGTCCACCAGCCCCTCCATGGTCAGGAGCGTGCCCATGGAATGGGCGAATATGTCGATGCTGTCGGCGCGGGTGCGCGCGCCCATTTCCGAAAGCTCCTTGAGCTTCGCCCGTGCGATCAGCGCGCTGTTCAGGTCGTAGACATAGCGCGTGACACTGGCGGCGGAGGCCCAGCTCAGCAGCACCGGCACGCCCTGGAACCCGGTGTCCTCGACGAACTGCGCCAGCCGCAGGACCGAATCGCTCGTGGTGTTGTTGTAGCCGTGCACGAACAAGAGAAGCCGGCGCTGGCCAGGCGGCCGCTTTATCAGCTCCCGGTCGAGCGCGGCTACGAAGGCCGCGTCGTTGGCATAGCTAAGGGGGTCGACCACCGTGAACTCGGTGCGCGGGTCCGGCGGCAGCCGGGTCGGGCGCTCGAGCTGCCCCGTCACATGGTTCGGCGGAATGGTCACGTCGACCGAGGCAAGGCCGAGCGTCTCCGCCCGCGCCGCCGAGAACAGCTGCCCTGCCACCTCCGATGTCTCCCGCGTCGACGCGATGAAGATCCGGTGCCGCGTGACGTCGGGCACCGTCTCCGCCGGGACCGCGGGATTGTCGATCCCGATCAGCTCGGGCGCGCGCGTGCAGCCGACCATCACCATGGCGAGCACAGCCACGACCAGAGGCATCGAACGCAGTCGCACGGCCATCGGAACTCCCCACATCGGCCCCGTCGCGCGCGAAGGCCTTTCACTGGCGCAAACTACCCGCCGCCGCGACGCCCCGCAAGGATCCCACACCGCTCCGGCAGATGCCTCGCATGCCGGCGCGCACTGCCGCATCGGCGCGCGCCCGGCCCCCGACACCGCCGGAACCGACGTCCGGGCGTTGCGTGCCCGATGGTGCTACACTGCCGGCCGCAGGGGGGCCACTCCATGGGCGGACACGGCGCGCAACTCGATGCGGTGGTGATCGGCGCGGGCTGGGCCGGGATCGGCGTCAGCCACGCGCTCGCGCGGGCCGGTCTCTCCCATCGCGTGCTCGATCGTGCCCGCATCGCCGAGACCTGGCGCAGCCAGCGCTGGGACTCCTTCCGGATGAACACGCCGAACGTCCCGACCGTCATGCCCGGCAAGCGCCACGACGGCCCCGCCCCGAGGGCTTCATGACCCGCGACGCCTTCGTGGACATTGTCGAGGGCTTCGCCCGGCGCCAGGCCCTGCCGGTCGAGACGGGAACCGAGGTGCACGAGCTCCGCGCCGAGGGCGAAGGCTTCGCGGTCCTGACCACGCGGGGGCCGCTTCGCGCCCGCAACGTCGTCGTCGCGACCGGCAGCCTCAACACCCCCCGCCCCCCGCCCGCTGCCGCCGACCTGCCCGAGACGGTCGTTCAGATCGACGCCTCCGCCTACCGCTCGGCGTCGGGCCTGCCGCCCGGTGCGGTGCTCGTCGTCGGCTACGGCAACACCGGCGGCCAGATCGCCGAGGACCTCGCCCGGGCCGGCCGCCGGGTCTTCCTCTCGACCGGCCTCAACGGCCGCATCCCCCGACGCTATCGCGGACGCGACATCATCCTGTGGCTGATCGAGACCGGCCGCATGGCGAGGCCGCGCACCGCCGCCACCGGCCGCCCGCTCCTCGGCGCGACCCACAAGATCAGCCTGCAGTCGCTCAGCGCCATGGGCGTGATCCTGCTCGGCCGCTTCGAGGGCGTGGATGCCGGCGGCCGCCCGGTCTTCGCCGACGACCTCGCCGACAGCGCCGCCTTCGGCGACCGGGTCTCGGCCGAGATCCGGGCCGAGATCGACGCCCACATCGCCGAGACGCGCCGTCCCGCGCCGCCCGCCACGCCCGACCCGGCCGAAACCTGCGCGCCCCGCTTCCCCGACCCCCCGATCCGCAGCCTCGACCTCGCGGTCGCCGGCATCGGTACCGCCAATCTGGTCCACGGGGTTCACCGGCGCCTTCGGCTGGCTCCGCGTGCCCGGCGCCATCGACGGCCGGGGCCAGCCGGTGCAGACGCGCGGCCTCTCCGTCCCCGGCATCACCTTCGCGGGTCTCGACACTTCCGAATCCCTCGCCGCCGGCACCGTCCTCGTCATGGCCGAGGAATCCGATCGCATCACCCGTCACATCCGGGCGCGCGCGGCACGACGGTGGGGCTGCTGCTCGCCCCACCCTGCATCACACCAGCCCCAGCTCCGCATCCGAGGCGATCCGGTCGTACTTGTCCTTCGGCGGCATCGGCCGCACCCGCCAGTCGGGCTCGAAGACGAAGCTCGACCGCGCCCGCCCCTCGGGCAGCGCGCCGTTCCCCACCCCGACCGCATAGTCGTAATAGAGCTTCACGATCTCCTCGCGGCAGACCTGCTGCGCCGCGGGATGGGCGAGGCAGGCGTCGCGCCAGCGGGCGACCCGGTCGTATTCCCCGGTCGCGGGCAGGGCGAAGCCTTCGTAGTATTCGAGGAACCAGAACCGCATCAGGACAGGCGCGAACACCGCCTCGGCCAGCCCGAACCGGTCGAACAGCCAGACCCCCTCGGGGTTGTGACGGCGCAGGAAGCCGTCGAGCGTGGCGAACTCCGCCAGCAGCCGGTCGCGCAGGCCCGCGGTCCGCTCCCGGTCGCGGTTCATCACCATGGTATAGCCCGCGCCGGTCAGCGGCCCCTCCCGCGTGATCATGAGCCGCTCGACCGCCCGCTCGTAAGGGTCGGTGCGCGCGACCGCCGGCTCGGGGAACCGCTCCTCCAGATAGCGCAGCAGCACCAGGCTCTCCTTCAGGACCCGCCCCCGCCCCAGATCCATGATCGGCAGCGCGGTCGAGCCTCCCGAAAGCTCCAGGAGCCGCGGATCCCGCGGCCGGGTGATGTCGACCACCTCGAAGGCGACCGCATCGCGCAGGCCCTTCAGCGCCAGCAGGATCTCCAGCCGCTGCGAGAACGGGCAGACGGGAATGTGGTGGACGATCGGCCGGTCCATCGATGCCTCCGGTTCGGGGCGCGGCGATCCTGCACGCCGGCGCGTCCCCGGGCAAGCCCGGCACCCGGGCGCGGCGCGGATTCCGGAGGACCGAAATAGCACCCAAATAGCACCCGAATGCCACCTGCGGATTCCGCCCCCTTGCCCGGACGCATTCCGCTCTTGGAATGATCCGCCGGCGGCGTTAGAAGCGGCCATGACCACCGCCGTCCTTCCCCTCAGCGAAGACGACCTGCGCGCCCGCCGCAACGTCCGCGTCCTCGTCTTCGCCCAGGCCATCCTCGGCAGCCAGATGCCGATCAGCTTCGTGCTCGGCGGGCTCGCCGGCCAGCTGCTCGCGCCGAACAAGTGTCTGGCGACATTGCCGATTTCGGTCATCGTCTTCGGCTCGATGCTGTCGGCGCCGTTCCTGTCCAGCCTCATGCAGGCCCGCGGCCGGACGGTCGGATTCGTCGTCGGCGCCGCCGGCGGCGGGGTCGGATCCGCCCTCTGCGCCTGGGCGCTCTGGACCGGGTCGTTCGAGCTCTTCCTGCTCGGCTCGCTCCTGACCGGCCTCTACATGTCGGCCCAGGGCTTCTACCGCTTCGCCGCAACCGACGGCGCCTCCAACACCTTCAAACCAAAGGCTATTTCCTATGTCATGGCCGCCGGCCTCGCCTCGGCGATCATCGGCCCGCAGCTGGTGAAACTGACCGAAGGCGCCCTCGCCCCCATCCCCTTCGCCGGCGCCTACGTCGCCGCCGCACTCCTCAACCTCTTCGGCGTCTTCATCTTCGCCTTCCTCGACAGCCCGCGTCCGAAGCCGCCCGCCCCCGACGGCCCGCGCGTCCGCAGCCGGCTGGAAATCCTGCGAACGCCCCGGATCGCCGTGGCAATGATCTGCGGCATGGTCTCGTATTCATTGATGAATCTGGTGATGACCTCGACGCCGCTCGCCATCGTGGGCTGCGGCTTCGCCACCGCGCAGGCGGCCGACGTGGTCAGCGCCCATGTGCTGGCCATGTTCGCGCCCTCCTTCTTCACCGGCCACCTGATCGCCCGTTTCGGCGCCGAGCGCATCGTCACCGCGGGCCTCGTGATCCTGATGGGCGCAGGTCTCATCGGCCTCTCCGGCGTGGAGCTCCTGCACTTCTACGGCGCGCTGATCCTGCTCGGCCTCGGCTGGAACTTCGGCTTCATCGGCGCCACCGCCATGCTGACCGCGGCCCACGCCCCCGAGGAACGCGGCCGGGTCCAGGGCATGAACGACTTCGCGGTCTTCGGCATGGTCGGCGTCGCCTCGCTCGCCTCGGGCGGGCTGATGAACTGCTCGGGCGGCGACGCGCTGCAGGGCTGGACGGCGGTCAACCTCGCGATGATCCCGATGCTCGCCCTCGCCTTCGGCGCGCTGATCTGGTTCGCGCTGCGCAACCGCCGCCTCGCCTGAGTGGCACAACGGGGGCGCCTTCAGACCCCAAGCCGGCTCTTCAGCACTGCGACCAGAACCGCGCTCCCTGCCGACTTCGCGATGTCGAGCACCCAACCGGCCGACTTCTTCAGCATCGCCACCGCGCCCTCCTCGTCCCCGGCCCCGGCCTTGGCCGCCGCCGCCTCCACGACGGTCGCTTCGACATCGGCATCCGCCCGTCCCTCGGCGCGCACGAGTCCCGCAAGAGCCGTCAGCGCTTCGGCCAATTCGGCTCCCGAGCGCGGGGCGTTGGTGCTGTGGCTAACCGTCGCCTGCGCGCCGCGGCCGAGTGCAACGCCCTGACCGCTCACGTTGATGTCCTCGAACTTGTCCCCCATCACCTTCTCCATATTGAAATCGCCCGTCACCTGGATGCTCGCCATTTGCGAAATGTCGAGCAGTTCCAGCACTTTGCGCGCCACGTTCGGCCGGATTCCGCCCGCCTGGATCCGCGCGCGCAGCGCGTCCACCTCGCCCGGATAGAGCCGCGAAAAGGCCGAATAGCAGTATTCCACCGTCTTGCGCGCAGCGAAATCGTCCATCCGCTGCCGTGAGCGGTTGATCTGGCGCGTATACTCGTTGATCAGGTTTTGCATCCGGTCGTCGCCGATCTCCGAACCGTCGAGCCCACACAGCATCGACAGCCCCTCGACATTCTGTAGCAGCCGGAGGCAGTAGGTCCGCAGGTGCCGCGCCTGCGCTCGATATTCGGTCTCCTCCTCGCGCGTATGCAGGGCTTGGGCCGGTCCCGGCGCAATCAGCAGGATCTCGGTCGGCGGCTTGCCCGCGGTCAGCGTCAGTTCGATGCCCGTACGATCCGGGAAGGTGCCATCGCGGCGCGGCCCGGCCGCCGCCATCGGCGCCATCGCCTCGACGACGCAGATGGGCTTGCCGACCCGGACATGTGTCGTCTGCGGGTCGGCGCCATGAGCGACCGTGCTGCGGGCCCACAGTCCGCGCAGATGCGGCACGATGGCGCGTAGCGGTACCTCCGCCGCGTCGGGACGAACATGCGCCGGCAGTCCAAGCACGAAAGTGGCCGCGGCCATCGCCGTTTCGCGGGTCTCCGGGATGCCCTCGACCCCGATCAAGATCTCGACCCGGCCGTTCAGCATACCATCGAAGAATGAGGCCTTCCGTATCAGCCGCAGGATAGCCTTGCCCTGCGGGAGTTCCAGCCGCCGCGGCATCTGGAGCGTGATTGAATGAAGGCCCACCGCCAGCCGATCTTCCCCGACCCAGCCCTCGAAGCCGCCCTTTGGACGGCGCTGTACCGAGCCGAAGCCACGCATGTGTTCCTCACCCGCCCGCGGAGCCGGCCATGCCGGGCGAGACAGTCGAGCGAAGCCTGGAACGGCTACGGAGCGTAGGTCGGTGATCGGAAAATAGATTGTGACCAGCATCGCTTCAAATAGGGCCAAGCTGCGCGAGGCCAGCTTGGCCGGCTAGCGGCCCAGCCTTTTTTGAGGAGTAACTGGGCCCGTGTGCCAACATCCAATACCGGTCCTATGCCGGCAGCACGATCATAGCCGCCGCTGGCACTTCCTGCAACCTTCATGCCGGACGACATCTGGAGCCGTTACTCTCACCACCGCCCGGTCAGCGCCCGCCACACCAGCCCCGCCCGCGCCCGGAACTCGGAGGTGCCCGGATCCGCCTCCGGGTCCGAGACCAGCGCCGTCAGGATCCGGTCTGCCCGCCAGCCCGCCAAGAGTGCCGGGGCCGCCACGTCGGGCACCCGTCGCCGCTCCGCCCGCGCCCGGGCGAGCGCGCCGAGGCCCTCGCGCGCCACCTCCTGCACCGACACGCCCTCGGGCAAGGGCACCCGCCCGCGCGCCTTCAGCTGCGGGACGGCGGCCAGCCACGCGGCCCGCCCCGTCCCCCGCGCGAAGTCGCGCACCACCGGCTCGGCCGCATCTCCCGCCCCCAGATGCCGCGCCGCCAGCACCATCAGATGCCCCGCCGTCCGGTCGAGGTGGGTGTCGAGCGCCGCCCGGTCCGCGAACCGCCCGCCCTGCGCGTCGTGCAGCCGCGCCTCGATCGTCTCCTCGAACAGCCCCGCGGGCAGTCCCGACCCCAGGATCGCCTCGGCCAGCGGGCCCACCACCTCGTGCCGGCGCGGCGGCAGGCCCGCCGCGATCTCGGCCACCGCATCCGCCCACCAGCGCAGCCGGATCTCGGCCAGCATCGCCTCGCGCGTGACCCAGGGCGCGCGCGCGATCTCGAGGTTGAAGGCATAGAGCGCCATCAGCCCCGGCCGCTTCGCGACCGGCGCCAGCATCGCCGTTCGCCAGCGGTCCGGATCGCCGCGCCGCACCAGATCCGCACAGGCTTCCGCGCTCATCGGCCGGTCACGAAGAACCGGTAGGCGAAGTCCGCGCCATGCGCGCGCCAGGCCGCGATCTCCGCGCGATGGGCGACCAGCACCGGATGATCCGCGCCATGGACCTCGGCCAGCGCCGCGACCTTCCGCTCCAGCGGGTCGTAATAGGCCGCCCAAGCCGCCTGCGAGACGTCGAACTCCCCGACGACCCGCAACCCCGCCCCCGTGATCCAGCCCCGCACGCCCGCGGCATCGGTCATCGGCGGATATTCCTCCGCAAAGACCGCCCGGACCTCGGGATGGGGTGTCGCCGTCGTCCAGACCAGCTCGGAGAACGCGATCCGCCCGCCCGGCGCCAGCAGCTCCTTCCAGTGCGCCAGCGCCACCGGCACGCCGACCGAATAGGCCGCACCCTCGGACCAGATCAGGTCGAAGCTCCGCGGCGGAAACGGCAGCGCCGCCATGTCGGCGCAAAGCGTCCTGAACCGCTCCGCGTGGCCCGCCGCCGCCCGTCGCGTCACCACCTCCAGATAGGGCGCATGCAGGTCGACCGCCGTCACCTCCGCCCAGGGCAGCGCATCGAGCAGCACCAGGCTTGCCGCGCCCGGCCCCGAACCGACGTCGAGCACCCGGAGCGGCCCCCGCAGCCCGGTCAGGGCCAGCGCCCGCAGCGTGTCCTCGGTCGACCCCGGCCCCTCGTGGGCGAGCCCGCTGTGCAGTTCGAAGAACAGCGGGTCCATGTCCATTCCCCTACCCCGCGACCGGCGCCCCGTCGCTCATCAGCTTCCACAGGATCGCATCCTGCAGCGCCTGAAAGCTCGCGTCCACGATGTTCGCGGAAACCCCCACGGTCGACCAGCGCCGCCCCTGCCCGTCCTCGCTGTCGATCAGCACCCGCGTCACCGCCTCGGTCCCGCCGCTGGTGATCCGCACCCGGAAATCCACCAGCTTCATGTCCGCGATGTAAGGCTGATAGGGTCCGAGGTCCTTGGCGAGCGCCCGGCTCAACGCGTTGACCGGCCCCTGGTCGGCATGGGTCACCGGGTCCTGGCTTTCGGAGACGCTCATCACCCGCTCGGTCCCGAAGCGCGCCACGACCACCGCCTCCGAGACGGTGACCATCTGGCCCTTCGCGTTCACCCGCCGCTCGACCATCACCCGGTAGCGCTCGACCTCGAAGAACTCCGGCATCACGCCGAGCATGCGCCGGGCGAGGATCTCGAAGCTCGCCGCCGCCCCGTCATAGGCGAAACCCCGGTCCTCGCGTTCCTTCACCTCCGTCAGGATGGCGGCGAGCCGCGGGTCGCCCTCGGCCACCTCGATCCCGGCCTTGGCCAGCCGTTTGCGCAGGTTCGACTGGCCCGCCTGGTTCGACATCGGGATGAAGCGCGCGTTCCCCACCACCTTCGGCGGCACATGCTCGTAGGTGGTCGGGTCCTTCAGGATCGCGCTCGCGTGCAGCCCCGCCTTGTGGGTGAAGGCCGAGGCACCGACGTAAGGAGCGGCCGCGTTCGGCACCCGGTTCAGGATGTCGTCGAGCAGCCGCGACACCCGCGTCAGGCTCGCGAGGTTGCAGCGCGTCACGCCGATCTGGTACCGGCTGGCATAGGGCTCCTTGAGAAGAAGCGTCGGTATCAGGCTGACCAGATTGGCATTTCCGCAACGCTCGCCCAGCCCGTTCAGCGTACCCTGCACCTGCCGCGCCCCGGCGTCGATGGCGGCGAGCGTGTTCGCCACCGCGTTCTCGGTGTCGTTGTGGGTGTGGATGCCCAGCCGCTCGCCCGGGATGCCCGCCGCGATGACCGCCCGGGTGATCGCGCCCACCTCGGTCGGCAGCGTACCGCCGTTCGTGTCGCAGAGCACGATCCACCGCGCGCCCGCGTCCCGCGCCGCCTTCAGGCAGTCGAGCGCATAGTCCGGGTTCGCCTTCCAGCCGTCGAAGAAATGCTCGGCATCGAAGATCGCCTCGCGCCCCTGCGCCACCACATGCGCGACCGACTCGCGGATGTTGGCGAGGTTCTCCTCCAGCGTGATCTCGAGCGCGGTCGTCACGTGGAAGTCGTGGGTCTTGCCGACGAGACAGACCACCGGCGTCCGCGCGTTCAGCACCCCCGCCAGCACCTCGTCGTTCGCCGCCGACCGCCCCGCCCGCTTGGTCATGCCGAAGGCCGCCATCCGGGCATGGGTCATCGCCGGCGCCGCCTCGAAGAAGCCCGAGTCGGTGGGGTTCGCCCCCGGCCAGCCCCCCTCGACATAGTCGATGCCGAGCCCGTCGAGCGCCTGCGCGATCCGCTGCTTGTCCTCGACCGAGAAGTCCACGCCCTGCGTCTGCTGCCCGTCGCGCAGCGTGGTGTCGTAGAGGTAGAGGCGTTCGGGGGTCATTGGAGCGCCTGCAGTTTTGCGCGTTCAAGGCTACCTTGGATTACGGCCGTTCCATTGTTGACGCCGCTCGGCGATCGAGAAGCCTGCAGTTCTATTCCAGCTTCATTTGCTCGAAGGCGCAGTGCGTCGGCATCCTGCCATCTTTTTTCTCTCCTTAGCCGCATCCAATTTCTGACAACTTCCATCACCGCATTGATGGTCTCTTCATCGCGGCATCCCCAACCGACGACTCCGACGGTCGGTTGGTAGTCCCGTCCTTCTTCCCATACCTCTCCGTCCACGATGATCTCGAAACGTTGTGTCCAAGGAGCATCTGCCAGTGCATGCAGATCAAATCCCAATAATTCCGCCGACGCGATCAACGTTTCGCCATCGCCAGAGGCGGCCAGTTCCCGAAGTAAATGGATCGCGTTTGGAGTATTGAGATCGTCCGACAATGCCGCCTCAATTCGCTCGTCAATCATGCCGGCCGATGACTGACTCGCCAATTCTGCCCACTGCTTAAGTTCGTTCTCCGCCTCAGCCCGCTTCCTCTCCGTCCAATCCATCGGCTGCCGGTAATGCGTCGACAGCAGCACGAACCGGATCACCTCGCCCGGCACGCCCTTCGCCAGCAGATCCCGCACCGTGAAGAAATTGCCGAGCGACTTCGACATCTTCTCCCCTTCCACGTTCAGGAACCCGTTGTGCATCCAGATGCGCGCGAAGCGTCCCTCGGGATGGGCGCAGCGGCTCTGCGCCACCTCGTTCTCGTGGTGCGGAAAGGCGAGGTCGATGCCGCCGCCGTGGATGTCGAAGCTTGCCCCCAGCAGCTCGTGCGCCATGGCCGAGCACTCGATGTGCCAGCCCGGCCGCCCACGGCCCCAGGGGCTGTCCCAGCCCGGCGTGTCCGCATCGGACGGCTTCCACAGCACGAAATCCATCGGATCGCGCTTGTAGGGCGCCACCTCGACCCGCGCGCCGGCCCGCATCTCGTCGAGCGACCGCCGCGCCAGACGGCCATAGTCGGCATAGCTCGACACCGAGAACAGCACATGCCCCTCGGCGGCATAGGCGTGCCCGCGCTCGATCAGCCGCGCGATCATCGCTACCATCTGGCCGACGTATTCCGTGGCCCGCGGCTCGTGCGTCGGGCGCAGCGCCCCGAGCGCGTCCATGTCCTCGTGGAACCAGCCCGTGGTCTCGGCGGTGATCCGCGCGATCGCCTGCAACTCGCTCTCGCCCGGCCCTTGCGTCGCCGCCGCCCGCGCGTTGATCTTGTCGTCCACGTCGGTGATGTTGCGCACGTAGGTGACGTTCGCCTCGCCATAGACATGCCGCAGCAGCCGGAAGAGCACGTCGAACACCACGACGGGCCGGGCGTTGCCGATATGGGCGCGGTCGTAGACCGTCGGCCCGCAGACATACATGCCGACCCTGCCGGGCGTGACGGTCGGCTCCAGAGGTTCCTTCCTCCGGGTCGCCGTGTTGTAGAGCCTGATATCGGTCATCGGTCGATCCTTGGGCCTGCGGGGACCGCGGGGCTCTTTCGACTTGTGCCGGTGGGGGACAGGCGAACGCGCCGCGGACGGGGGTCAGCGGGTAATGCAGATGCCGGTAATGGCGCGCGCGGGTGTCATGGCGCCCTTATGCACGGCGGCGCGGGGGCTTTCAAGCGGCTTGCATCGCGGCGCCGGCGGGCGTCTTCTGGGCGCCGAACCGCGAAGGAGCCCGCGATGCACGACCCCGGCCCCGCCTTCCGCGCCCTGCACCGCCGCGGCGATCCCTTTGTCCTCGCCAATGCCTGGGACATCGGCTCGGCCCGCGTCCTCGCCGCGCTCGGCGCGCAGGCGATCGGCACCAGTTCCGCCGCCCATGCCTTCACCCTGGGCCTGCCGGACGGCGCCCGGATCACCCGCGACCAGGCGCTCGCCCATGCCGCCGATCTGGTCGCCGCGACCACCCTCCCGGTCAGCGCCGATCTGGAGAACGGCTACGGCGAGGGGTCGGAGACCGTCGCCGAGACCGTGCGCCTCGCCGCCGAGGCCGGCCTCGCCGGCGCCTCGATCGAGGACACCGACCTGCCGGGCGACGGCGCCTATGCCTTCGACCACGCGGTCGAGCGCATCCGCGCCGCCGTCGCCGCCGCCCGCGCGCTCCCCCGCGACTTCGTGCTCGTCGCCCGGGCCGACGGGGTGATGACCGGCGCCTACGATCTGGCCGAGGGGATCCGCCGCCTGCAGGCCTTCGAATCTGCCGGCGCCGACTGCCTCTACCTGCCGCTGCCCCCGGACACGGAGGGACTGCGCGCGGTCTGCGTCGCGGTGCGGGGTCCGGTCAACGCGCTCGCCGCCGGCGCCTTCACCCGGCTCTCCCGCGCCGATTTCGCCGCGCTCGGCGTCGCGCGGATCAGCCTCGGCTCCGCGCTTGCCCGCCTGACGCACCGGGCGATCCTCGACGGTGCGCGGCCGATCTTCGCCACGGGCGACTTCACCGCCCTCGGCCGCGGCGCCAGCGGCGCCGAGATCGACCGGCTGCTCCGAGCCGGCACGCCATGACCCGCGCCTTCGTCAACGCCCATTGCGCCCGCCTGCCCGGCGCCGAGGTCTCCGACCCCTGGGGCGGCGGCCACGACGCCTGGAAGGTCGGCGGCAAGCTCTTCGCTCTGGTCGGCTCCTCGGAGGACCACGGCGTCAGCGTGAAATGCCCGGACTTGGAGACCGCCGGCCTCCTGATCGAGATGGGCCGGGCCGAGCGCGCGCCCTACCTGCACCCGAGCTGGGTCCGCATCCCCTGGGGCCGCGTGCCCGACACGGAGCTCGCCGAGCGGCTCGACACCTCCTACCGGCTGATCCGGGAGCGCCTGCCGAAGCGGGTCCGGGCCGCGCTCGGCTGACCCCTTGCCTTTGCCCCGCGCCGCTGCCTTGATCGCGCGCGCATTGACGGGGGCTGCCCATGAACCACGACGACCTGCCACACTGGATCGGCCGCGCCGCCGACTGGGGCCATCGCTACCACACCACGCTCCGCGACCGCCCGGTGCGCGCCCAGACCCGCCCCGGCGAGATCGCCGCGCAGATCGCCCCGCACCCGCCCGAGGCGCCCGAGCCGATGGAGTCGATCTGGGCGGATTTCGAGCGGATCGTGCCCCCCGGCATGACCCACTGGCAGCATCCCCGCTTCTTCGCCTATTTCCCCGCCAATGCCGCGCCGGTCTCCATGCTCGCCGAGATGCTGACCGCGACCATGGCCGCGCAATGCATGCTCTGGCAGACCTCGCCCGCCGCGACCGAGATCGAGGAGCGGATGATCGACTGGCTCGCCCAGGCGCTCGGCCTGCCCGGCTTCACCGGCGTCATCCAGGACAGCGCCTCCTCGGCCACCCTCGCCGCGGTGCTGACCATGCGCGAACGCGCGCTGGGCTGGTCGGGCAATACCGACGGCCTCGCAGGCCACCCGCGGCTGCGCATCTATGCCAGCGCCCAGACCCATTCCTCGGTCGACAAGGCGGTGCGCATCGCCGGGATCGGCCAGGCGAACCTCGTGAAGGTCCCGACCGACGCCGACGACGCGATGGACCCGGACGCCCTGCGAGAGGCCATCGCCGCCGACCGCGCGGCGGGGCACCTGCCCGCCGGCGTGATCCTCTGCGTCGGCGGCACCTCGGTCGGCGCGACCGACCCGGTCGCCGCCTGCCTCGCCGTCGCCCGCGCCGAGGGCCTCTACACCCATGTCGACGCCGCCTGGGCCGGCTCGGCGATGATCTGCCCCGAGCTGCGCCCGCTCTGGGCCGGGGTCGAGGGCGCCGACAGCGTGGTCTTCAACCCGCACAAGTGGCTCGGCGCCCAGTTCGACTGCGCCGTGCAGTTCCTGAAGGACCCCGCCCCGCAGATCCGCACCCTCGGCCTGCGCCCCGACTACCTCCAGACCGCCGGCCATGACGGGATCACCGACTATTCCGAATGGTGCGTCCCGCTCGGCCGCCGCTTCCGCGCGCTGAAGCTCTGGTTCCTCCTCCGCGCCCACGGGCTTGAAGGTCTGCGCGCGATGATCCGCAACCACATCGCCTGGGCCGGCGAGGTACACGACGCCGTCGCCCGCCTCCCGCATGTGGAGATCACCTCGCCCCTGCGCCTCTCGCTCTTCAGCTTCCGCCACGCCCCGCCGGGTGCCGACCCCGACGCTGCGACCACCGCACTCCTGCAGCGGATCAACGACACCGGCCGGATCTACCTCACCCAGACCCGCCACCGCGGGCAGTACGTGATCCGCTTCCAGATCGGCCAGTTCGGCACGACCCGCGACGACGCGCTCGAAGCCGTCGCCGCCATCACGGAGGCCATCGCCGCGGGCGGCTGACGGGGGCGGCTGAAGGGCCGCCGCGCGCGTCACCGCCCCCGGATGCGCGGGTCGAGCGCGTCGCGCAACCCGTCGCCGATGTAGTTCACGCTCAGCACCGTCAGCGAGATGGCGAGCCCCGGCCAGATCACCCGGCTCGGCGTCAGGGTCATGAAGTTCGCCCCGTCGAACAGGAGCCGCCCCCAGGTCGGAAAGTCGGACGGGAACCCCAGCCCGAGAAAGCTGAGCGCGCTTTCGGTGATGATCGCGTTCGCCACGCCCAGCGTCGCCGAGACCATGATGGGCGAGAGCACGTTCGGCAGCACGTGCCGGGTGATGATCCGCCGCGGCGGCGTGCCGATCGACTTCGCCGCCAGCACGAACTCCCGCTCCTTCAGCGCCAGCACGTCGCCGCGCACGATCCGCGCGGTCTGCATCCAGCTGGTGATGCCGATCACGATCACGATCAGCAGGAAGATACCCGTCTCCGGCCCGAAGGCCGCCCGCAGCGTGTCGCGGAACAGGAGGATGATCACCAAGAGCAGCGGCAGGATCGGCAGCGCGAGGAAGAGGTCGGTGACACGCATCAGGAAACCATCGATCCGGCGGAAATAGCCCGCCAGCACCCCGATCAGCGTGCCGAGGAACACCGACAGCAGCATCGCCGTCACACCGACCGCCAGCGACACCCGCCCGCCCTGCAAAACCTGCGCGAGGATGTCCCGCCCGAGGTTGTCGGTGCCGAGCGGACGGTCCCAGCTCGGCGGCGCGTTGCGCGCCCGGATGTCGAGGAACTGCGGATCGACCCGGTAGATGTAGGGCCCGACCACCACCGCGAAGACGATCAGCCCGAAGATGATCATCCCCGCCACCGCGCCCCGGTGGTGGCGGAACTGCAGCCACACGTCGCCCCAGAGGCTGCGCTCCGGCGTGTCGATTTCCTGCGGGATCGCGACGGCCGCGTCAGTCATAGCGGATTCTCGGGTCGAGGATGCCGTAGAGGATGTCGGCGATCAGGTTGAAGAGCACGATCAGCACCGCGAAGATGAAGGTCAGCGTCTGCACCAGCGGGATGTCCGCCCCCTGGATCCCGATGATCAGGAGCTGGCCGAGCCCGTTCACCCGGAAGATCTGCTCGGTGATGATCGCCCCC
Organism: uncultured Rhodobacterales bacterium; assembly: GCA_964575795.1. Taxonomy (GTDB): domain Bacteria; phylum Pseudomonadota; class Alphaproteobacteria; order Rhodobacterales; family Rhodobacteraceae; genus Amaricoccus. Next base: position 61,003 of record CAZNSP010000015.1, on the reverse strand, counting down.
GAAAAGATCGCCGGGATGCCGAGCGCGATCACCGTCACCACCGGGATCAGGCTGTTGCGCAGCACATGGACGAGCAGCACCACCCGCTCGCGCATGCCCTTCGCGCGCGCCGTGCGCACGTAGTCCTGGCTCAGGTTGTCGAGCATGCTCGCCCGCATGAAACGCGCCAGCTGCGCCGCGTTATAGAGCGCCAGCACCATCACCGGCATGATCATCTGCCTGACCTGCATCCAGAAGGTCTCGAGGTTCGTCACCCGCAGGTTCGTGTCGTAGATCGAGGGCAGCCAGCCGAGCGAGACCGAGAAGATCACGATCATCAGGAGCCCGGTGAAGAAGGTCGGGACCGAGAAGCCGACCATCGAGAAGAACGTGCCGAACTGGTCGAACCAGGAATACTGCCGGTAGGCCGAGATCACGCCGATCGGGATCGCGATCAGGATGCCCACCACATAGGACATGCCGACGACCCACAGCGTCTGCGGCATCCGCTCGGCGATCAGGTCCACGACCGGGCTCCGCGTCGCCCAGGAGATCACCCGCAGCCGCTCGCCGTCGCCGAAGGTCCAGCCCGTCCACTTCTCGATCAGGTTCAGCGGCTCGTTCACGAAGAACTGCTCCATCCACCGCAGGTAGCGGATGTGGAACGGCTCGCCGAGGCCGAGGCTCGCCCGGATCTGCTCGCGCACCTCGGGCGGGATGGTCAGCGGCAGGTTGCCCGTCGGATCGCCCGGCGACAGATCCAGCAGGGCGAAGATGATGAAGCTGATGATCAGCAGGGTCGGAACCGCAAAGGCGAGCCGCCGCAAGGTATAGTGGAACATCCCGCCCCTCTCGATCGAAGGGGGACCGGACCGCGAGGGCCCGGCCCCGAAGGCCCTACTGGACGCGGTGCCAGTCTGCGATGTTCCAGAGCTCGCTGTCGAAGGCGTTCATCTTCACGCCGCCGAGGCTCACCGAGTGGCCGGCCACGTTGCCGCGATGCACGATCGGAAGGATGTAGCCCGAGTTCACGAGCAGGTCGTTCATCTCGATCACGATCGCCGCCCGCTCGTCGAGGTCCGCCGTCACCGCCAGCTTCTCGCCGAGCGCGTCATACTCCTCGATGCAGACGCGCGCGTCGTTCGCGCCGTTCCAGTTGTTCGCCGGCGACGGGATCTTGTCGCAGGTGAAGCCCAGCATGTAGGCCTGCGGGTCGGAGCCGTTGAAGTTGTTGGCGTACATCTGCACGTCCGCCATGAACTTCTGGAACGTGTCCGGGCTGCCCGGATCGGAGCCGAAGAAGACGCCCGCATCGACGTTGCGCAGCTCGGCGTCGATGCCGATCTCCTGCCACATCTGCTTCACCAGCGCCTGCGTACCCTGCCGGACCGAGTTGGTCGAGGTCTGGTAGAGCACGCTCATCCGCACGCCCTCGGGCGAGACGCGGATGCCGTCCGCCCCGCGCGCATAGCCCGCCTCGTCGAGCAGCCGGTTCGCCTCCTCGACATTCGCGGTCATGCACCAGTCGTTGTTCGGCGAGGAATAGATCGCCGGCGCGTTGACGATGTTGCAGGTGGGCACGCCCGCTTCGCCGTAGCCGAGCTCGGTGATGATCTCGCGGTCGATCGCCATCGACATCGCCTTGCCGACCACCGGATCCTTGAACAGCGGATGCGGCCCCGCCTCCGCGGTCGAGCGGCGGTCACCCAGATCGGGCGAGACGCCGAAGGGGTTGAGCAGGATGCGCTCGATCAGCGTGCCCTGCGCCGAGACCACCTGGCCGCGGCCCGCGGCCAGCATCTGCTGAAGGACCTCCGGCTCGACCTGAAGGTTCCAGGCATAATCCATCTCGCCGGTCTCGAGTACCGCGCGCGCCGCCGAGGCCGCGTCACCGCCGCCCTTCAGCTGGACCGTGGCGAAGGCCGGCTTGTCGGCGTCGCGATAGTTCTCGTTGATCGCGAACATAACCACGTCGTTGGCGCGGAAATCGGTCACCACATAGGGCCCGGTGCCGATCGGGTTGAAGTTCTGCTGGCTGCATTCCGCCGCCCGCGCCCCCGTGCAGTTCTCGAACTGCGCCTTCTGCAGGATCGGCGATTCCGCCCCCACGAACGGCGCATAGGGGAAGGGCTTCGGCACCGCGAAGGTGATCTTGACCGTGCGCTCGTCCAGCGCCTCGACCGAGGCGACCTCGTCGAAATTCGCCCGGAAGGCGCAGCCCATGGCGTCGTCCATGCAGTAGTTCGCCGTGAAGACCGCATCCTCGGCGGTGACCGGCGTTCCGTCCGACCACAGCAGGCCTTCCTTCAGCCGCCAGGTGATCGAGGTCAGGTCCTCGCTCACGCCGCCGTTCTCGACCGTGGGGATTTCTTCGGCGAGAAACGGCACCATGTTCCCCGTCTCGTCGTAGCGCGCCATCGGCTCCAGCACCAGCGAGGCGCCGAACACGTCCTTGGTCCCCGAACTCAGGTAGGGGTTCAGGATCGAGACCGCCTGCCAGAACAGGATGTTGACCTGACCGTCCGAGCCGCGCTCGGCATGGGCGGCCGTCGCGGCGACCATGGCCGCTGTCGCCCCCATCAAAATCGTCTTCAATTTCATGATCTTCTCCCGATTGGTCAGCGTTACACCAGATGGCAGGCGGCCTTGTGGCCGCCCCCGAGATCGCGCAGCGCGGGCACTTCCACCCGGCAGCGGTCGAAGACCTTGGGGCAACGCGTCGAAAACGCACAGCCCTTCGGCGGATTGGCGGGGCTCGGCACGTCCCCCTTCAGGATGATGCGCTGGCGCCGGGCCTCGATCTCGGGATCGGGGCTCGGCACGGCCGAGATCAGCGCCTGGGTATAGGGATGCTGCGGCCGGTCGTAGAGCAGCTCGCGCGGCGCGATCTCCACGAGCCGGCCGAGATACATCACCGCCACCCGCGTCGCGAGATGGCGCACCATGCTGAGGTCGTGGCTGATGAACAGATACGTCAGCCCCAGCTGCTCCTGAAGGTCCTCGAGCAGGTTCACCACCTGCGCCTGGATCGACACGTCGAGCGCCGCGATCGGCTCGTCGCAGACGATGAACCTCGGGTTGAGCGCGAGCGCCCGGGCGATGCCGATGCGCTGGCGCTGGCCGCCGGAGAATTCGTGCGGATAGCGGTTGGCGAAGGCCCGGTTCAGCCCCACCGCATCCATCAGCTCCATCACCCGGGCCCGCCGCTCCTTGTGGCCGAGCCGTGCGTGCTCGTCCAGCGGCTCGGCGATGATCGAGCCCACGGTCATGCGCGGGTTCAGGCTCGCCTGCGGGTCCTGGAAGATCATCTGCATCCTCGGCCTGAGCCGGCGCAGCGCGTCGCCATGGACCTGCGCAATGTCCTGACCCTCGAGCTCGATCCGTCCCGCCGTCGGATCGTAGAGCCGCAGGATCGCCCGGCCGGTCGTCGATTTTCCGCAGCCCGATTCCCCGACGAGTCCCAGCGTCTCGCCCTCGCGGATCTCGAAGCTCACATCGTCGACCGCCTTGATCGCCCCGACCTGCCGCCGCAGAAGCCCCCTGTAGATCGGGAAGTGCATCTTCAACCCCTCGACCCGCAGGAGCGGGGCCGGCGCGGCGTCAAGCATGACGCGGCCTCCCCTCGGCGGTGGCCCACCAGCAGGCCACGTCGTGCCCCGGCCCGACCATCTCGCGCACCGGGTTCTCGGCCCGGCAGCGGTCGAAGGCATGTGCGCAGCGCGGCACGAAGGGACAGGAGGACGGCGCGCGGGTCAGGATCGGCGGCTGCCCCTCGATCGTCTTCAGCCGCCGCGCCCGTGGCCCGGTCACGCTCGGCACGGTGCCGAGCAGCGCCCGCGTGTAGGGATGCCGCGGATTGGCGAAAAGCTCGGCCACCGGCCCGTGTTCGACCACCTGGCCGCCGTACATCACCATCACCCGGTCGGCGATGCCCGCGACCAGCCCGAGGTCGTGGGTGATCCAGATGATCCCCATGCCCAGCTTGTGGCGCAGCTCGCGCACGATCTCGAGGATCTGCGCCTGGATCGTCACGTCGAGCGCGGTGGTCGGCTCGTCGGCGATCAGCACCTTGGGATCGCAGCTCAGCGCGATCGCGATCATCACCCGCTGCCGCATCCCGCCCGAGAACTGGTGCGGATAGTCGTTCAGCCGGTTCTCCGCATCGGGAATCCCGACGAGCCGCAACAGCTCCGCCGCCCGCGTCCGCGCCGCCGACCGCGACAGGCCTAGATGCTCCCGGATCGGCTCCATCAGCTGGAAGCCCACCGTGAACACCGGGTTCAGGCTCGTCATCGGGTCCTGGAACACGAAGCCGATCTCGCCGCCGCGCAGGTCGCGCAGCTCGCGCTCGGACATCTGCCGCACCTCGCGGCCCTGATAGAGGATCGACCCCCCGGTGATCTCGGCGGGCGGACTGGGCAGAAGCCCCATCAGCGACATCATCGTCACCGACTTGCCCGAGCCGCTCTCGCCCACGACGCCGAGCAACTCGCCCGGGGCGATCTCGAAGCTTACCCCGTTGACCGCATGAACTGCGCCGTCCCGGGTCCGGAACACCGTCTTGAGGTCCGAGACCTTCAGGACCGGCGCTGGTCCGTCAAGCATGCATTGGGCTCCCCTGCTGAGCCGATTTTCCCGCACCGGTTGTAGGCTCCGGTCTCTGCCGGGGGTACGTTTCCGGCACATTACCAGCAAGATTCCGCCGCCCACAACAAGTAACTGCGGCTTGACGCTGCCGACGCGCCGCCACAGATTGACGCCGATCCCGCTCAGGGAACCCCGCGGGCGATCCGACCCGGCGGTTCCCGCGCCACCGCAAGGAATCCCGATGGCCCTGTGCCTGACCCCGGCCGAGATGCTGGACCGGCTCGTCGCCTTTCCGACCGTCTCGAACCGCAGCAACCTCGACCTCGTCGATTTCGTCGCTGACTATCTCGCCGGCCACGGCATCGGGAGCCTGCGCATCCCCGACGCGACCGGCCGCAAGGAAAGCCTCGTCGCCCTGATCGGCCCCGCGGTCGAGGGTGGCGTCGTGCTGTCGGGCCATTCCGACGTGGTGCCGGTCGAGGGCCAGAACTGGACCACCGACCCCTGGAAGCTGACCGAGCGCGACGGCGCTCTCGTCGGCCGCGGCACCACCGACATGAAGGGCTTCTGCGCGACCGCCCTCGCCCTCGTGCCCGAAATGGTATCGGTCGGCCTGCGCCGCCCCATCCTGATCGCGCTTTCCCGCGACGAGGAGATCGGCTGCGTCGGCGCGCCCGAGATGATCGACGCCATGCTCGCCGGCCTGCCCCGGCCCGAGATCGCCATCGTGGGCGAGCCGACGATGATGCAGGTGGTCACCGGCCACAAGGCGGGGCTCGGCCTCGCCACCCGTGTCCGCGGGCACGAGGTCCACTCCAGCGTCGTGCACCGCGGCGTCTCGGCGGTGATGAACGCGGCCCGGCTCGTGACCTGGCTCGAGGACCGGATGATCGAGAACCGATCATCCGCCCCCGCATCACCGGGCGACGAGATCTTCGACCCGCCCTATACAACCCTCCATGTCGGCCAGATCCACGGCGGCACCGCGAACAACATCACCGCACGCGACTGCCGATTCGTCGCCGACATCCGCGTCCTGCCGTCGGAGGACCCCGCCATGTGGGAGGAGCGTTACCGCGCCGAGGTCGCGCGCCTCGAGGCCCGGATGCGCCAGACCCATCGCGACGCCCGGATCACCGTCGAACGCGCGCACCAGGTGCCCGGCTGCCGCCCCGAGCCCGACGGCCCGGCCGAGCGGCTCGCCCGGCTCCTGACCGGCGACAACGCCACCCGCGTCGTCAGCTACGGGACCGAGGCCGGCCAGTTCCAGGAACGCGGCCTCTCCACCGTGGTCTGCGGCCCCGGCTCGATCGACGTCGCCCACCAGCCCGACGAATACGTCACCCTCGACCAGATGGCACAGGCGGAGACCTTCATGCGCCGCCTGATCGCCCAGCTGGCCGCCTGAAAGGACCTCCCCATGCCCGTCGTCAACCGCTTCGCCGATCTCGCCCCCGCCATCACCGAATGGCGCCGCGACCTGCACGAACATCCCGAGGTGCTCTTCGACACCCACCGCACCAGCGGCATCGTCGCCGAGAAGCTGCGCGCCTTCGGCTGCGACGAGGTGGTGACCGGCATCGGCCGGACCGGCGTCGTCGGCCTGATCCACGGCAGGTCACGGGCCTCGGGCCGGGTCATCGGCCTGCGCGCGGACATGGACGCGCTGCCGATGACCGAGGCGACTGGCCTCCCCCATGCCTCGAAGACCCCCGGCGCGATGCACGCCTGCGGCCACGACGGCCACACCGCCATGCTGCTCGGCGCCGCCCAGTACCTCGCCGAGACCCGCAACTTCGACGGCACCGTTGCCGTCATCTTCCAGCCCGCCGAGGAGGGCGGCGGCGGCGGGCGCGAGATGGTCGAGGACGGCATGATGGACCGCTTCGGCATCCAGGAGGTCTACGGCATGCACAACATGCCCGGCGTGCCCGTGGGCGAGTTCCGCATCCGCCCCGGCGCGATCATGGCCTGCTCGGACGTGTTCTCGATCGAGGTCACCGGCCGCGGCGGCCACGGCGCCCAGCCGCACAACTGCATCGACCCGATCGTGGTGGCGAGCCAGATGGTCCTCGCACTCCAGTCGATCGTCTCCCGCACCACCGACCCGCTCGCCTCCGCCGTCGTCTCGGTCACGAGCTTCCGCAGCGAGAGCGACGCCTTCAACGTCATCCCCGAGACCGTCACCCTCCGCGGCACCACCCGCAGCCTCACGCCCGAGGTCCAGGACCTGATCGAGGCGCGGATGAACGCGATCGTCGCCTCGACCGCGGCCGCCTTCGGCGCGACCGCGCGGCTCGACTACCAGCGCAACTATCCCGTGACCCGCAACAGCCCCGACCAGACCGCCTTCGCCGCGCGCGTGGCCGCCGAGGTCGCCGGCACCTCGCGGGTCGAGACCGACACGCCCCCGGTCATGGGCGCCGAGGACTTCTCCTTCATGCTGAACGCGCGCCCCGGTGCCTTCATCTTCGTCGGCAACGGCGACACCGCCAAGCTCCACCACCCGAAGTACGACTTCAACGACGAACTGATCCCCGTCGGCTGCTCCTACTGGGCGCGTCTCGTGGAGACCGCGATGCCCGCCGCCTGAAGCGCGACCGGGCGGCGCCGCGCGGCGCTGCCCGGAAACCGGTTCACGACGGCAGCGCGGCGAAGGAGTCGCGCAGCGCCTTGCTCCAGCTCTCAGACATCGCGGTAAAGGCCGGGTCCCCCGCCTCGATCCGCTCGCGCAGATGCACCCGGCACTCGTCGCGCCGGATGGTCACGAGGTCGAGCGGCATGCCGACCGACAGGTTGGAGCGCAGCGTCGAATCCATCGACAGAAGCGCCACCTTCCGCGCCTCCTCGAGCGACGTGGCTTTCGTCACCACCCGGTCGAGGATCGGCTTGCCGTACTTGTGCTCGCCGATCTGCAGATAGGGCGTGTCCTCGGTCGCCTCGATGAAATTCCCCTCCGGATAGATGAGAAACAGCCGCATCTGCCCGCCCCGGCGCTGCCCGGCCACGATCATCGTCGCGCTCGCGGAACTGCCCTGGTTCAGCCGCCCCATCTTACCGGCGATGTCCACGGACACCTCCAGAAGCGTCCGCCCGATCATCTCGGCGATGTCGAGCATGCTCCCTGCCAGCATGATCGAGGTCTCGTGCGTGGCCTCCGTATCGTCGATCCCGTGCTGGAGCTTCGCCAGGACCGTCTGGGTCACCGACAGGCTGCCCGCGGTCATGATCGCGATCACCCGCTCGCCCGGCTCCTCGAAAACGAACATCTTCCGGTAGATCGAGATGTTGTCCATCCCCGCGTTGGTGCGCGTGTCGGACAGAAGCACCATCCCCTCCTCGAGGAGAAGCCCCACGCAATAGGTCACGATCCCGGTCTCCTCGCCACGCACACGGCCATTGCGGCCTTCTACTGCTGGGATTGCGACTGCGCCACCACGACGCTGACTTCCATCGCCTCGACACCAGCCCCACGCGAGACGCCCCGGATCGGTGCTGCCTCGCGCGCGTCGACCCCCGAGCCGAGCCGGATGTAGCGCGCGTCCGGGCAGCATTCGTTCGCGGGATCGAAGCCGACCCAACCGAGCCCCGGCACGAACACCTCCGCCCAGGCATGGCTCGCCTCGTGCGCAGCCCCATCCGCATCGGCCAGCAGATAGCCCGAGACATAGCGCGCCGGCATCCCGGCCGCCTGCGCCAGCGCGATCAGGACATGCGCATGGTCCTGGCACACACCCTCCCCCTGCTCCAGCGCCTCGGCCGCGGTGGTATGGGCGTGGGTAGTCCCCGGCGCATAGGCGATCGCCTTCGCCACCGCCGCGGCCAGCAGATGGGCCCGGTCGAGATCGCCCGCCTGCCCCGCGCCCGCGAGCGCGCCGTCGCGCAGCTCGATCAGCGCCCCGGTCGCCGCCGTCGCCGCGGTCGGCCGCAGATAGACCAGCGGCGAGATCACCTCGCGGTGGTCGCGCAGCACGCCCGCCGTGTCGGTCGTCTCCACCGTGCCGGCGACCACGACCTCCACCGCATCGGCCGGTCCCTTCACCGTCATCGTCGTCACCCGGTCGCCGGCGCCGTCGGTGAACGCCGCACCGAACTCCGCCCCCTCCGCGGTCACCGACCAGTCCAGCACCTTCTGGCCCGCATTGTCCGCGGGCGTCAGCCGGTGGCTCTGCGTGATGAACCGCATCGGCTTGTCGTAGCGATAGGTCGTCCGGTGCGAGACCTGCAGGCGCATCACTGGACCCCGAAGAGATAGCCGTCGGCCACGTCCTGGCCGAGTGCCGCATTGTGGTTGATGAAGCGGGTGATGAACTCGTGCAGCCCTTCCTGCAGGATGTGCTCGACCCGCGCCTCGGCCAGCTCCCCCAGGATCTCGCGCACCCGGTCATGGGCGATCGTGCTGCGCCCGTAGGCCCGGCGCAGCCGGTTCAGATGGAAATCCGCCTGGTCGATGCAATGCAGGAGCGACCGCGGGCAGGACCGGTTCAGGATCAGGAAATGCGCGATCTTGCGCGGACTGTATTCCCCGCCATAGGCCCAGTGGAACGACCGGAACGCCGACAGCGCCCGCAGGAGCGTCGTCCACTGATAGGTGTCGATCGACCCCCCCACCATGTCCGTCGTCGGCAACAGCACGTAGTACTTCACGTCGAGGAGCCGCGCCGTGTTATCGCCCCGCTCGATGTAGTAGCCGAGGTTGATGAAATCGTAGCCGTCGTTCTGCAGATGCGTGCCCTCGGTCGTCCCGCGCAGGAGCGAGCCCTGCCGCTTGGTCCAGTCGCAGAGCTTCGGCAACAGCGCCTCGGACCGCGGCGTGCGTTCGATCTCCCTGATCTCCAGATAGGCCCCGTTCAGCGCATCCCACATCTCGGTCGTCAGCGCCGTGCGCACCGACCGGCCGTTGTGCCGCGCCCGCTCGATGCAGGAGATCACGCTCGACGGGTTCTCCCGGTCGAAGAACAGCCACGTCTCCACGTCGCGCTGGCGCACCGCCTCGCCGAACTTCGCCCGGAAACCCTGCGCCGAGCCCGCCGCCGACAGGAGCGAGGCCCATTCGTTGCGATAACCCTCGCCGGCCGAGGGCATCATCCCCATGCGATAGCCGACCTCGAGCAGCCGGGCCATGGTCTCCGCCCGCTCCATGTAGCGGGCCAGCCAGTACAGGTTCTCCGCGGTCCGGCTCAGCATCTCAGTCCGCCAGCACCCATGTGTCCTTGACCCCGCCGCCCTGGCTCGAATTCACCACGAGGCTGCCCTCGCGCATCGCCACCCGCGTCAGGCCGCCGGGACAGAGATGCACCTCGCGCCCCACGAGGCAGTAGGGCCGCAGGTCCACGTGCCGCGGCGCCATCCCGTGATCGACGAAGGTCGGCACCGTCGACAGCGCCAGCGTCGGCTGGGCGATGAAGTCCTCCGGATCGGCCTTGATCCGTTCGGCATAGGCCGCGATCTGCTCGGCGGTCGAGGCGGGTCCGACCAGCATCCCGTAGCCGCCCGAGCCGTGCACCTCCTTCACGACCAGGTCCTTCAGGTTCTCCAGCACGTATTTCCGGTCCGAGGGATCGGCGCATTTCCACGTCTTCACGTTCTTCAGGATCGGCGCCTCGCCGAGGTAGAAGCGGATCATCTCCGGCACGTAGGTATAGACCGCCTTGTCGTCGGCCACGCCCGCACCCGGTGCCGAACAGATCGCCACGCCGCCCGAACGGTAGACGTTCATCAGCCCCGGCACGCCCAGCATCGAATCCGGCCGGAAGCACAGCGGGTCGAGGAAGGCGTCGTCGATCCGCCGGTAGATCACGTCGACCCGCTTCGGCCCCTCGGTGGTGCGCATGAAGACGAAATCGCCCTGCACGAACAGGTCCTGCCCCTCGACCAGCTCGATCCCCATCTGGTCGGCCAGGAACGAATGCTCGTAATAGGCGCTGTTGAACGCCCCGGGCGACAGCAGCACCGCCGTCGGCTCGCCTTCGCATTTCACCGGCGCCACGCTGTGCAGCGTCCGGCGCAGCCGGTCGGGATAGTCGTCGACCGGTGCGATGCGGGTCGAGCGGAAGAGCTCGGGGAACATCCGCATCATGATCTCGCGGTTCTCGAGCATGTAGCTCACGCCCGAGGGCGTCCGGCAGTTGTCCTCCAGCACGAAGAACTCGTCCGGTCCGGTGCGGACCAGGTCGATGCCGACGATGTGGCTGTAGACGTTGCTCGGCGGATCGATCCCGACCACCGCCGGCTCGTAGGCCTCGTTCTGATAGACCAGCGCCGCGGGAATGATCCCCGCCCGGATGATCTCGGCGCGATGGTACACGTCGTAGAGGAACGCGTTCAGCGCGCGCGCCCGCTGCTTCACCCCGCGTTCGAGCTTGCGCCACTCCGCCTCGGTGAAGACCCGCGGCATCATGTCGAACGGGATCAGCCGCTCGGTGTCGCCCCCCTCGCCATAGACCGCGAAGGTGATGCCGATGCGCCGGAACAGCGCCTCGGCCTCCTCCTTCTTCAGGGCGATGACCTCGGGCGGCGTGCGCTCGACCCATTCGAGGAGCGGCCGGTACGCGGGCCGGACCTCGTCGCCATTGTACATTTCGTTGAAGAACGCGATGGCCCGCTCCCCCCGTTCGGCATGGCGTTGCGTTAAATAAATGTTACTGCAGTGCAAAAGGCAAGCCGCTTGCTGGACCCTTTCCACCGGCGAATCCCACGTGGCTCCGACCGCCTCGCGCAGCGGGAAGCCCCTGTCCGGCGGCACGCCCGGACGCCCCGAAGGCCGGGCCTTCCGCAGCATTTGCGTCATTTGAACGGATGTGTTTTAAGTCGGCTCCAAGGAGGGCCGCAGAGCCCCCGGGGGTCAAGACAGGGAAACGGGATGGCGGCCAGCACCGGCGCGGAATCATTCGTGGCCTTCGAACAGGTCCAGAAGAGCTACGACGGCGTCAGCCTCGTCGTGAAGGATCTCAACCTCTCGATCGGCCAGGGCGAGTTCCTGACGATGCTCGGACCCTCCGGCTCCGGCAAGACCACCTGCCTGATGATGCTCGCGGGCTTCGAGACCGCGACCCATGGCGAGATCAGGCTCGCGGGCCGGCCGATCAACAACATCCCGCCGCACAAGCGCGGGATCGGCATGGTTTTCCAGAACTACGCGCTCTTCCCGCACATGACGGTGGGCGAAAACCTCGCCTTCCCGCTCCAGGTCCGCAAGATGTCGAAGGCCGACATCGACGCGAAGGTGAGGCGCGCGCTCGACATGGTGCAGATGGGCGCCTTCGCCGGCCGGCGGCCCGCCCAGCTCTCGGGCGGCCAGCAGCAGCGCATCGCCCTCGCCCGGGCGCTCGTGTTCGAGCCGGAACTCGTGCTGATGGACGAGCCGCTCGGCGCGCTCGACAAGCAGCTGCGCGAGCACATGCAGTTCGAGATCAAGCACCTGCACGAACGGCTGGGCGTCACCGTGGTCTACGTCACGCACGACCAGTCCGAGGCGCTGACCATGTCCGACCGGATCGCCGTCTTCAACGACGGCCGGATCCAGCAGCTCGCCTCGCCCGAGGATCTCTACGAACGGCCCGAGAACGCCTTCGTCGCCCAGTTCATCGGCGAGAACAACCGCCTCGTCGGCACGGTCGAATCGCTCGAAGGGTCGGTGGCCACGGTGCGCCTCGACAACGGTGCCATCTGCCGCGCGCTCGCGGTCAACTGCGGCGGTACGGGCAGCCGCACCCAGCTCTCGATCCGCCCCGAGCGGGTGACCATCGGCAAGACCGGCGTGGACAACGTCGTCGAGGCCCACGTGCTCGAACTCATCTACCTCGGCGACCACATCCGCTGCCGGATGGAGGTCCACGGGGACCAGGACTTCATCGTCAAGGTGCCGAACGCCGCCAACCACGAACACCTCAAGGTCGGCGAGCGCACGGCGATAGGCTGGGCGGTCGAGGACTGCCGCGCGCTGGACGTGGCCGAAGGGCTCGACCGGACGCGGCACTGAGGGTGAACTGACTACAACTGACAGGGAGAATCAAATGAAACTGCGTCTTCTTCTGGGAGCTACGGCGCTTGCCGCCGCTCCGCTCGCCTGGACCGCGACGGCCCAGGACCTGCCGCCGTGCGAGAACTGCGCCAACAGCATGACGATCGTGTCCTGGGGCGGCGCCTACCAGCTCTCGCAGCTGAAGGCCTATGTCGAACCCTACGCCGCCATCACCGGGATCTCCGCCGTCTGGGACGAGAGCTCGAACGAAGCGGTGGCAAAGCTCCGCGCCATGTCCGAGGCCGGCAACGTGACCTGGGACCTCGTCGACGTCGAGGGCCCCGACTCGCAGCGGCTCTGCGACGAGGGCCTCGCGATGGAGATCGACTTCGACACCGCGCTGGCCGCAGCACCCGACGGAACCCCGCCGAGCGAGGACTTCGGCGACTCGCTGATCAACGAGTGCTTCGTCCCGCAGATCGTCTTCTCGACCACCTTCGGCTACCGCACCGACGTCGCCGAGTGGGAGGGTCGCACCCCCGACAGCCTCTGCGCGGTCTTCGACCTCGAGAACTTCCCCGGCAAGCGCAGCCTCGAGCGGCGGCCGAAGAAGAACATCGAATGGGCGCTGCTCTGCGACGGCGTCGCCAAGGAAGACCTCTACGACGTGCTCAGCACGCCCGAAGGCCTCGCCCAGGCGCTCGCCAAGCTCGACACCATCAAGGACCAGGTGGTCTGGTGGTCCGCCGGCGCCGAGACGCCCCAGCTCCTCGCCGACCGCGAGGTGGTGATCGGCTCGACCTACAACGGCCGCCTGTTCTCGGTGATCGCCGAACAGGGCCAGCCGGTCGACATGCTCTGGGACTGGCAGGTCTTCGACTTCGACGGCTGGATCGTGCCCGAGGGGCTGCCCGAGGACCGGCTCAACCGCGTGATGCACTTCCTGCATTTCGCGACCGACACCCAGCGCCTCGCCGACCAGGCCAAGTACATCTCCTACGGCCCGGCACGCGCCTCGTCGCAGCCGCTCGTCGGCCAGCACGCCGAGCTCGGCATCGAGATGGCGCCGCACATGCCGACCAACCCGGCCAACCAGACCAACTATCTGGTCAACAACATCGAATGGTGGGCCGACAACCAGGACGACGTCGAGGCCCGCTGGCAGGTCTGGCTCGCCCAGTAATCGCCTGAACGCGACCGGGCGGGGCCGCCGGGCCCCGCCCTCCCCATTCCGGAGGGTGATCCGACATGGCCGACGCCACCGCCCCTGCCAGCATCACGCCCGCCGGACCGATGCGCGCAGCCGACGGCACGCCGCTCAAGGCCAGCCTGCGCCGCGCACTCCGCGCCCAGAAGATCCGGGCGTTCCTCCTCGTGGCGCCGCTGCTCGTCTTCATCCTCCTCACCTTCCTCCTCCCAATCGGCGACATGCTCTTCCGGTCGGTCGAGAACCAGATCGTGCCGGACACCCTGCCGCGCACGGTCGAGGCGCTGCAATCCTGGGACCCGGCCTCGGGCACCGAACCGGACGAGCCCGTCTACGCCGCCCTCCACGCCGACCTTCTGACCGCCATCGGGAACCGGGTGCATACCCGCATCGGCTCGCGACTCAACTACGAGAGCCCGGGCTTCTCCTCGCTCTTCCGCCGGGCCGGCCGGGACGTGCCGGACATGGACCCGAGCCAGCCGCTGAAGCCGCAATTCCTCGAATCCGACGCCGCCTGGGGCAACCCGGCCGTCTGGACCACCTTCAAGCTCTATTCCGGCGACTATACCGCGGGTTACTTCCTCAACGCCGTCGACATGCAGAAGACCGTGGACGGGCCCGCCATGAAGCCCGAGGACGAGCGGATCTATCTCCGCCTCTTCCTGCGCACCTTCATGCTCAGCCTCGTGATCACCGGCACCTGCCTCCTGCTCGGCTACCCCATCGCCTGGCTGCTGGCGAGCCTGCCGCTGCGCACGTCGAACCTGCTGATGATCCTCGTCCTCCTGCCGTTCTGGACCTCGCTCCTCGTGCGCACCGCCGCGTGGAAGGTGCTGCTCCAGCAACAGGGGGTGATCAACGACATCCTCGTCTGGCTGGGGATCGTCGCGAACGACGGAAGGCTCGTGATGATCAACAACGCCACCGGCACGATCATCGCGATGACCCACATCCTCCTGCCCTTCATGATCCTGCCGCTCTATTCGGTGATGAAGACGATCCCGCCCTCCTATGTCCGCGCCGCCAAATCGCTGGGCGCAAACGACTGGACCGCGTTCTGGCGGGTCTACTTCCCCCAGACGATCCCGGGGATCGGCGCGGGCGCAATCCTCGTCTTCATCCTGGCGATCGGCTACTACATCACGCCCGAACTCGTCGGCGGCACCTCGGGGATCTTCATCTCGAACCGCATCGCCTTCCACATCTCGACCTCGCTCAACTGGGGTCTGGCGGCGGCGCTCGGCACGATCCTCCTGCTCTCGGTCCTGATCCTCTACTGGACCTACGACCGGATCGTGGGCATCGACAACGTGAAGCTGGGATAGCGCGCCATGTCCGGACTCCCCCCCTATGCGAGCCTCGGCCAGCGCGTCTGGTACTACACCTTCCGCCTGATCTGCGCGCTGATCTTCCTGTTCCTGATCTTCCCGATCCTGGTGATTATCCCGCTCAGCTTCAACGCGCTCGACTTCTTCACCTTCACGCCCGGCATGCTGGCCTTCGACCCGGAGGCCTATTCGCTGAAGCACTACCGCGACTTCTTCAACAACTCCGACTGGCAGAACGCGCTCTGGAACTCGATCCGTATCGCCCCGGTCGCGACGCTCCTCGCCGTGGTCTTCGGGACGCTCGCAGCGATCGGGCTCAGCCAGCCCTACATGCCCTTCCGCGGCGCGATCATGGCGATCCTGATCTCGCCCATGATCGTGCCGCTGATCATCTCGGCGGCGGGCATGTACTTCTTCTACTCCCGCCTCGGCCTGCAGGGCACCTACTGGGGCGTTGTGCTCGCCCATGCGGCCCTCGGCATCCCCTTCGTGATCATCACCGTCACCGCGACCCTCGTCGGCTTCGACCGGAGCCTGACCCGCGCCGCCGCCAGCCTCGGCGCCGATCCTGTGCGCACCTTCTTCAAGGTCCAGATGCCGCTGATCCTGCCCGGGGTGATCTCCGGCGGGCTCTTCGCCTTCATCACCTCCTTCGACGAGGTGGTGGTCGTGCTCTTCGTCGGTTCCGCCGCGCAGAAGACCCTGCCCTGGCAGATGTTCATCGGCCTGCGCGAGCAGATCTCGCCGACGATCCTCGCGGTCGCGACCATTCTCGTCACCCTCTCGATCCTGCTCCTGACCACGCTCGAACTCCTGCGCCGCCGTTCCGAGCGGCTGCGCGGGCTCAGCCCCGGCTGATGGTCCGCGCCACCGGCGGGCTTTTCCCCCGGGCCGTCCCGCACTAGGTGGGGGGCATGACCCTCGCGCTCCCCCTCCCCGTCGATGCGGCCGACCGCACCCCGGCCACCAATGCCGGCGCAGGGCTGATCGCCTGTCCGATCTGCGACATGCTGCACACCGCCACCGAGGTTCCGCCGGGCGGCCGGCTGCGCTGCCGCCGCTGCCGCAAGGTGCTGATGACCAACCGCCCGCGTGCCCTCGACCGCCTGCTCGCGGTCTCGCTCGCCTCCGCGATCCTGATCGTCGCCGCCGTCTTCTACCCCTTCATCGGCCTCTCGGTCGCGGGCCTCCACCGCGAGGCCTCGGTCCTCGACGCGGCGCTGGCCTATTCCTCCGGGCTGATGGTGCCGCTCGCGCTCGCCACCGCCGCGCTGATCCTCGTGATCCCGATCCTGCGCGCGCTCTTCATCGCCTGGACCGTGCTGCCGCTCCGCCTCGGCCGGCCGCCCCTGCCCGGCGCGCGCACCGCCTTCCGCCTCGCCGGACAGCTCAAACCCTGGTCAATGGCCGAGGTCTTCATCATCGGCGTCGTGGTGGCGCTGGTGAAGGTCGCGGGGCTGGCCACCCTCGACCTCGGTCCGGCCTTCTGGGCGATGGCCGCGCTCGTCCTCACCGTCGTGCTCGAAGGCGCGACTCTCTGCGAATGGAGCATATGGCAGACGCTGGAGCGCATGGAACGGTCCTGACCGCCCGCGACGCGGGCCTCGTCGGCTGCACCACCTGCGGCAGGGTCTCGCCGCTCGGCACCGCGGAATGCCCGCGCTGCGGCGCGGCGCTGCACGTGCGCAAGCCCGCCAGCCTGCAGCGGGTCTGGGCCTGGCTGATCGTCGGCCTCATGGCCTACATCCCCGCCAATACCGAGCCGATCATGTTCACCACCAACCTCGGCCGGCAGATCGAATCGACCATCGTCGGCGGGGTGATCGACCTCGCCCACCACGGCGCCTGGGACCTCGCCTTCATCGTCGGCTTCGCCAGCATCGTGATCCCGGTCTCGAAGTTCATCGTCATCGGCTATCTCGCCTGGTCGATCCAGTTCCGGGTGGCCCTGCCGATCCACACCCGCGTCCACCTCTACGAGATCGTCGAATTCGTCGGCCGCTGGTCGATGATCGACGTCTTCGTGGTCGCGATCCTCGCCGCACTCGTGCGGCTCGGCATCCTCGCCTCGGTCGATCCCGGGCCTGCCGCGGTGTTCTTCGCGCTCTCGGTCGCCTTTACCATGCTCGCCGCGCAGGCTATGGACCCCCGGCTGATCTGGGACACGGCCGAACGGGATTCCGCGCCGCATGAGTGACACACCCCCGACCCCGCCCCCGTCCCCGGTCGTCGAGGTGCCCCGCCCCGGCGGCCCGCGCCGGCGCATCTCGGCCGTCTGGCTCGTGCCCCTCATCGCGCTCGTCTTCTCGATCGCCGTCGCCTGGCGGACCTATTCCCAGCGCGGCCCGATGATCCAGATCGAGTTCGAGAGCGCCGCCGGCATCGTCGCCGGCCAGACCGCCATCCGCTTCCGCGACGTCACCATCGGCCAGGTCGAATCGGTCGACTTCACCGCCGACCTGCAGAAGGTGCTGGTCACCGCCCGGATCAACCGGAAGATGGCGGACTTCATCGATTCCGACGCGCAGTTCTGGCTGGTCCGGCCCCAGGTCAGCGCCCAGGGCGTGACCGGGATCGAGACGGTGCTCTCCGGCGTCTACATCCAGGCCTTCTTCGACTCCGAGGCCGCCGAGCCCGCCGACCGCTTCGTCGCCCTCGCCCGGGCGCCCCTCACCCCCGCCGACCAGCCCGGCCTGCGCCTGCGCCTGCGCTCCCCGGACGGCGGCTCGGTCAGCGAGGGCGCGCCGGTGCTCTTCAAGCGGGTCGCCGTCGGCAAGATCGAACAGGTCGAGCTCACGCCCGAGGGCGACGTCCTCCTCGACGTCTTCATCGACGCGCCCTACGACCGCTTCGTCACCACCGCCACCCGGTTCTGGAACGCCTCGGGCTTCTCGATCCAGATCGGCGCCTCGGGCGCCTCGCTCAACGTCGACAGCCTCGTCTCGCTCCTGCAGGGCGGCATCGGCTTCGACACCGTCACCTCCGGCGGCGAGCCGGTCGAGGACGAGCGCGTCTTCGCCCTCTACCCCTCCGAATCCGCCGCAAGGGAAAGCGCACTCGACGACGACATCGGAAACCGCGTGACCCTCACCACCATCTTCGACGGCTCGGTCCGCGGCCTGCAGGTCGGCGCAGCGGTCGAATACCGCGGCCTCCGCGTCGGCGAAGTCACCGACCTGCGCGCCGTCGTCGAGCCGGACCGCACCGGCACCCCCATCGTCTCGACGCGCGCCACCCTCGTCCTGATGCCGAGCCGCATGGGCTTTTCCGGCGCCGACGTGGCCGAGCGCCTGCTCGATCTCCTCGAACTCCGGGTGCAGGATGGCCTGCGCGCCAAGCTCGTCTCGGCCAACATCCTGACCGGCGCCCTCATCGTCGATCTCGTCGACGAGCCCGATGCGCCGCCCGCCAGCTTCGACCGCGACGCCGAGCCCTGGCCGATCCTGCCCGGCCTGCCCGCCGATCCCTCCTCGATCGCCGCCTCGGCCGAGGGCGTGCTCGAGCGCGTCGCGAACCTGCCGATCGAGGAACTGCTCGACAACGCCGTCGCCTTCATCGGCAACCTCAACGCGCTCGTCACCGACGAGGCGGTGCGCAGCGCCCCGCAGAACCTCGGCCTCCTGCTCGCCGACATCCGGGACCTCGTGAACCAGGACGGCATCCAGCAGGCCCCGGCCGAGCTCGCTTCCCTCCTCGCCTCGGTCCGCGGCGTGGTCGACGACATCACCGAAGCGCAACTCGCCCAGGCCCTGACCGACGCCCTCGCCCGGATCGACACCGTCACCGCCACCGTCAACACAGCCGCCGAGCGTCTGCCGCCGCTGATCGACAGCGTCACGGCCCTCTCCGACCGCGCGGCCGAGCTCCCCCTCGACGAGCTTCTCGCCTCCGCCACCGGCCTCGTGGACAGCCTCGACGCCTGGCTCGCCACCGACGGCATGCAGGACCTGCCGCTCGCCCTCGGCGGCAGCCTCGACGAACTGCGCCTGACGCTGTCGGAACTCCGCGCCGGCGGCACGGTCGAGAACGTGAACGCCACCCTCGCCTCGGTCGACCGCGCCACCGCGGCGATCTCCGAGGCCGCCGTCGAACTCCCCTCGCTCCTGCAACGGCTGAACGTGATCGCCGATCAGGACCTGCCGCCGCTGGTCGAGGAACTCACCACCCTCTCCCGCCGCGCGGGCGAACTGCCGCTCGAGGACCTCGTCGCCTCCTCGACCGGCCTCGTCAACAGCATCGACGCCTTCCTCGCCACCGAAGGGATGCAGGACCTGCCGGCCTCGCTCGGCCAGACGCTCCAGGAACTGCGCCAGGTCCTGACCGACCTGCGCGAGGGCGGCGCGGTCGACAGCTTCAACGCCACGATGGCCTCGGCCGATCAGGCCGCGCAGGCCATCGCCGGCGCCGCCGCCGACCTGCCCGCGCTCATCGCCCAGCTCTCGGCCGTCGCCGTCCGCGCCGATGCCGCCCTCGCCACCGTCACCCCCGGTTCCGAGATCAACCGCGACACCCAGCTCCTCCTGCGCGAGGTCCGGGACGCCGCCCGCGCCGTCACATCGCTCGCCACCGCGCTGGAACGCCGCCCCAATTCCGTCCTCTTCGGGAGATAGCCCATGCGCCAGCTGATCCTTCCCGCAGCCCTGATGCTCACCGCCTGCGGCGCCGACCCGGACTACTACCTGCTGCCCCCGCCCGCGGCGCAGACCCGCGCCGCCGCGCCCGTCTCCACCATCGGCGTGGCCGAGATCAGCCTGCCCACCTATGCCGAATCGGTCGAGATCGCGACGCTCGCCGAGACCGGCCGCATCACCGTCGACGCCGACAGCCTCTGGGCCGACACGCCGCGCCGCGCGCTCACCCGCCACCTTGTCGCCGCTCTCCAGACCCGGCTCAACGCCCAGATCGCCGCCGAGCCCTGGCCCGGCTTCGACCGCCCCGCCCTGCGCGTCGAGGTCATCGCCGACCGGATGATCGGCGGCCCCGGCGCGCCGCTGCGCTTTTCGGGCCAGTACCTGATCGTGTCGAACGACTCGGGGCGCATCACCGCCAGCAACCGCTACGCGATCGACATGGCCGTCGAGGGCGAGGGCTACCCCGCCCTGATGGCCGCCCATGCAAGGGCGGTCGAATCCCTCGCCGACGAGATCGCCGCCACGATCCGCGGGGTCCGCGGCGGCGTCTGACCCGCGGGGACCGCATCCAGCCCCCGCGCTCCGCACTCACTCCGCCGCGTGCTTCGTCTGCACCCGCCCGTCGGGCAGCGCCTTAAGGCTCTCCTGCCCCAGCGGCTTCGCTGGCTTCAGTGTGAAGTTCACCAGATCCGACATGCTGAACCGGCCCTTCGTCGCCCCGAGCCAGGGCTTCCACTTCGGCTCCTGGATCGGGAAGGACGCCTTGTCGGCTTCAAGCAGCGCCGCGAAGGTCCGTGCGACGATCTCCGCACCGACCCCGTCCATCATCAGGCCCTGCCGCTGCTCGGCCTCGCGCAGGATGTAGAACCAGAGCGGCGCCTGCCCCCGGCCGCCGGGCACGCCGGCCCAGATCACCTGCTCCGGCAGTTCCGGGATGCAGAGATGCTTCGCCACCGACTGTCCCGAAGGCAGCCGCGCGTCGATCCCGCGCTGCAGGTTGCGCGCGGCGAGCGAGCGCATCGCCTCCTCGCCCGCGATGACGCTGGTCGGCAGGCTGAGCAGCGATTCCGACAGCCGGATGTCGATCTTCTTGCTCGGCTGCGCCGTCGGTCCGAAGAACACCTCCCACTCGATCCGCTTCTCGGGCGGCACGGGCTTGCCGCCGCGCAGGTCGGGCGCGCCCGCCGGCAGGCCCGGCGCCGGGAACAGGATCGCCGCCCGCGGCGGCTGGCCCGGCACGACCGGCGCCAGCAGATAGCCCGGCCGCACCTGGCTGTGTCCGAAGCGATAGGCCGCCACGCTGAACTCCACCGGCATGAAGGGCGTCTCGCCGAACCGGAACGGCGCCTCGGTCATCGCATGCGCGATCCGGTCGAGATCGACCAGCCGCGGCAGGAACTCGTAGAGCACGATCCACTGGTAATGCCAGCGCACGATGGTCTCCGCCGCCTCGAAGCGTTTCATCGGCGGGTCGGCCGGGTCCGTCGCCTCGTCCACCACCCGGTTGTGAAACTTCAGGAACAGCAGGTGCAGCTGCGAGACGATGGTGTTCTCGTCGTTGCGCGGATCGCCGATCAGCGCCCGGCTCAGCCGGTTGCGCGGCAGGTCGCCCTCGTCCTCGGACAGGAGGAACCGGATGCCGCTCGCGTCGTAGAGATAGGGCTGCACCGAGGGCCCGAGCCCGTAGAGGCTGTCGAGCTCCAGCACCGGCGTGCGGAAGTTCCGCGTGCCGCCCGGATCGATCTGCCGCTCGAGGATCGAGCTCGGGTCGAAGGTGATGTCGTGGTCGATGAACTGGCCGAGGAAGGTATAGCCCGCCTTGATGCGCGGATTGTCCTGGCTGGTGTCGTCGGGCCCCGGCGAGCCGCCGTTCATCGGCCCGGGCTTCTTGCCCCCGGCCCCGTCGTCGAGCTCCTGCGCGCCCAGCACCGCCGGTCCGGGCTCGAAGCGCGAGAGCGAGCGCAGATGGGGAAACATCCGTCCGAAGCGTCCCGTCTCCGCGAAGCGTCCCCGCGGGATCGGATCGCTCTGGGTCTCGGGGCGTTGATGTCCATGCATGTCAAACCTCTTGGCAAAAGGATCACTGGTCCGTCGCGGCACGAAGCCGGACGGTCGAATGCACGAAAGGCGCAAGTCGTGCGCGCACTGAAACCGTGCGCTCGTCTTCGGTATGCGTGGTTTCTTCTGTGGAGTGCCGCTTGACGGCGGATTATCGGCGCGTCTTCGTCAAAACTGCATGCATCTAATGCCGAGACGTTAACACGAAACACGCCATGCGATCAATTCCTTAACGGAATCGAAACAGTTCCCGCCCAACCCGTTGTGTCTGTTAATCTTTACGCCGTCACACGCTCCGCCGCGCCCGAAGCGCCGCGCCGATCGTGCCGTCGTCGAGATAGTCGAGCTCACCCCCGACCGGCACGCCCTGCGCCAGCGTGCTCACCCGCACCCCCGTGCCCTCCAGCTGGTCGGCGATGTAATGGGCGGTGGTCTGTCCGTCCATCGTGGCATTGAGCGCAAGGATCACCTCGCTCGCCCCTTCCGCGGCCACCCGGCCCACGAGGTCGGGGATGCGCAGCGTCTCCGGCGTCACCCCGTCGAGCGCCGAGAGCACGCCGCCGAGCACGTGGTAGCGGCCGCGGAACACCCCCGCCCGCTCCATCGCCCAGAGGTCCGCGACGCTCTCCACCACGCAGATCTCGCCGGTTGCCCGCCGCGGATCGGCGCAGATCGCGCAGGTCTCCGCGGTCGAGACATTGCCGCAGACCCGGCATTCCCGCACCGTCGCCGCCACCTCGGCCAGCGCCTTCGCCAGCGGCTCCAGGAGCGCCGCGCGCCGGCGGATCATGGTCAGAACCGCCCGGCGCGCCGACCGCGGCCCGAGCCCCGGCAGCCGCGCCATCAGCGCGATCAGCCGCTCGATCTCCGGCCCCGCGCCCTCGCTCACCCCGGGGCGTCCCTCAGAACGGCAGCTTCATGCCCGGCGGCAGGGCGAGGCCCTCGGTCACCTTTGCCATCTCGGCCTGCGCGGCCTCGGCCGCACGGTCCTGCGCGTCCTTGATCGCCGCGACGATCAGGTCCTCGACCACCTCGCGGTCGTCGGGCTTGAAGAGCGTCGGGTCGATCGACAGCCCCCGCACCTCGCCCTTCGCGCTCGCGATGACCCGGACGAGTCCCGCCCCCGCCTCGCCGGTCACGGTGATCTCGTCGAGCCGGGCCTGCGCCTCGGCCATCTTCGACTGCATCTCCTGCGCCTGCTTCATGATCTTGGCCATGTCGCCCAGCTGGCCCAGCCCCTTCAGCATCCTCAGTTCTCCTCCTCGAATGGATCCACCGGCTCCCAGTCGCCGTCCTCGGCCCCCGGGTCCTCCGGATCGGCCAGCATTTCCGTCTCGACCGGCGCGCGCTTGCGCACCCCGATCAGCTTCGCCTCCGGAAAGACCCGCAGCGTCGCCTGCACGAACGGATGCGCCCGCGCCGCGGCCTCCTCCCGGTCCTTCTCCGCCTCGCGCAGCTCCGCCACCGTCGGCCCGCCGCCGGAACCCACCACCGACAGCCCCCAGCGCGCCCCGGTCCAGGACTGCAGCCGCTGCCCGAGCCGCGCCGCGAGATCGGGCGCCGCATCGGCCGCCGGCTCGAACTCGATCCGCCCCGGCGCATAGCGCACCAGCCGCACGCCCTTTTCCACCTCGATCAGGAGCGCCACGTCCCGCCGCGCCCGGATCAGCGCCAGCACGTCCTCGAAGGTCGCATAGCGGGCGAGCGCGGTCGGCGCCGTCTCGGCCGCGGGCGCCGTCTCGGCTGCCCGCGCCACCGCCTGCGCCACCGGCCCCGATTGCACCGCCGCCCCGCGCGGCACCGCGCCGTTCCCACCCGGCCCGGGCCCCGAGGGAACCGCCGCCGCCGGCACCGGCACCGCCCCGCTCAGCCGCCGCACCAGATCCTCCGGCGTCGGCAGGTCGGCGACATGGGTCAGCCGGATCACCGCCATCTCGGCGGCCATCATCGCGTTCGGCGCCGCGGCCACCTCCTCCAGCGCCTTCAGCAGCATCTGCCACATCCGCGTCAGCGCCCGCATCCCCAGCCGCGCCGCGAGGTCGAGCCCGCGCGCCCGCTCGTCCGGCCCGATCGTGGGATCGTCCGCCGCCTCGGGCGAGATCTTCACCAGGCTCACCCAGTGCGTCACCTCGGCGAGATCGCGCAGAACCGCCATCGGGTCCGCGCCCTCAGCATACTGCCCGCCCAGTTCGTCGAGCGCGGCCTTCGCATCCCCGCGCAGGATCATCTCGAAGAGGTCGAGCACCCGCCCCCGGTCCGCAAGGCCCAGCATCGCCCGCACCTGCTCGGCCGAGGTCGCGCCGCCGCCATGGGCAATCGCCTGGTCCATCAGGCTCAGCGCGTCGCGCACCGAGCCCTCCGCCGCCCGCACGATCAGCGCCAGCGCCTCGGCCGACGGCGCCGCGCCCTCGGCCTTCGCGATGCCGTCCAGATGCGCCAGCATCATCTCCGGCTCGATCCGCCGCAGGTCGAACCGCTGGCAGCGCGACAGCACCGTGACCGGCACCTTGCGGATCTCGGTGGTGGCGAAGATGAACTTCACATGCGCCGGCGGCTCCTCCAGCGTCTTCAGGAGCGCGTTGAACGCCGCCGTGCTCAGCATGTGGACTTCGTCGATGATGTAGACCTTGTAGCGCGCGCTCGCCGCGCGATAGGCCACGCTGTCGATGATCTCGCGGATGTCGCCGACGCCGGTACGGCTGGCCGCGTCCATCTCCAGCACGTCCACATGCCGCCCCTCGGCGATCGCCCGGCACGGCTCGCAGACCCCGCAGGGCTCGATAGTCGGCCCGCCGGTCCCGTCCGGCCCGACACAGTTCAGCCCCTTGGCGATGATCCGCGCGGTCGTGGTCTTGCCCACCCCGCGCACCCCGGTCAGCACGAAGGCATGCGCGATCCGGTCCGCGGCAAAGGCGTTGCGCAGGGTGCGCACCATCGCCTCCTGCCCGATCAGGTCGGCGAAGGTCCGCGGCCGGTACTTGCGGGCCAGGACCTGATAGCTGCGCTCGGTGTCGGTCTCGGTCACTCCGCCCGCCTCTGCGACTCGTCGCCCGACCCTAAGGACTCCCCCCCGCCACGGCAAGGCGGGCCGCCGCGCCGATTGACCGGGATCATGGCGGCGTCAGCCAGATCCATGGCACCATTCCCCCATGATGCGGCCACGACCGGAGCCAGCCATGCGCCGCCGAACCCTTCTCCTCGCGGGTCTCGCCGGCACCGCCCTCGCCGCGGCGGGCGGCGCCGGATTCGGCTTTTCCCGCGACCTCGCCGCCGCCCGCGCCCGGCTCGCCGGCCACAGCGCGGTGCTCGACGGCCGGTTCGGTGCGCTGGAATGGGCCGAGGCGGGCGACGGTCCGCCGGTCCTGATGCTGCACGGCACCGGCGGCGGCTTCGATCAGGACCTCGACATGACCCGCCCGCTCGCCGCCGCCGGCTGGCGCATCCTCGCGCCCTCCCGCTTCGGCTACCTGCGCTCGGCCTTCCCCGACGATCCCTCGCCCGAAAACCAGGCCGACGCCTGCCTCGACCTCCTCGACCGGCTCGGGATCGACCGTCTGCCGGTGATCGGCGGCTCGGCGGGCGCGCTCTCCGCGCTCGCCTTCGCGATCCGCCACCCCGACCGCTGCAGCGCGCTGGTGGCCCTCGTGCCCGCCACCCACGTGCCCGGCCGCCCCGCGCCGCGCCCGCCGAACGCGCTCGCCGCCGCCCGCCACATCGCCGCCACCGTGCCGGACGGGCGCCTCGTCAGCTATCCGACCGGCGGCCATGTCTGGGTCGGCCGCGACGCCGAGATCGACCGCTTCCTGCGGCGGCACGCCTGAGCCGATCTACGCCTGAACGACTCTGATCGCATCGACCATCAGAACTGTAGCGACGCCGCACCCGATCGCGAAGGTCAGCGCCCGCCTGCGGGCGGGGCGGGCGCTGACCGTGCTGAAGCACGGTCGGGGCGAATGGGGAGGGCACGCCCTTGTCCCGAGGGTATCAGGCGGCGGCACGCCTGACGCCGCCCACCGTCACCCGCCCCGCCGCCCGTCCTTCTCCGCCACGACCGCCCGGACCATGCGGCCGAAGGCCCTGCCCCGCGCCCGCGCCTCGGCGATCGAGGCGCTGTTGTGCGCGTCCTCCCGCAACAGCTTGCGCCAGCGCGCCAGCCGCGCCGCCTCCAGCCTTCCCTCGGCGATCGCCGCCTGCACCGCGCAACCGGGCTCGGCCTCATGCGTG
The DNA here is from genome assembly GCA_964575795.1 of uncultured Rhodobacterales bacterium. Taxonomy (GTDB): domain Bacteria; phylum Pseudomonadota; class Alphaproteobacteria; order Rhodobacterales; family Rhodobacteraceae; genus Amaricoccus. Next base: position 35,026 of record CAZNSP010000015.1, on the reverse strand, counting down.
CAGTCGCCGAAGCGGCACGCCGCCGCCAGTTCGGTGATGTCGTCGAAGACCGCGGCCACACCCTCCGCCGCGTCGGTCAGCTTCAGCTCGCGCATGCCCGGCGTGTCGATCAGCCAGCCGCCCGACGGCAGACGGTGCAGCGACCGCGCCGTGGTGGTGTGCCGCCCGCGCGCATCGTCCGCGCGGATGCCCTGCGTCGCCTGCCCCGCCCCGCTCAGCGTGTTGACCAGCGTCGACTTGCCGGTGCCCGAAGTCCCGGCCAGCGCCACGGTGTGCCCCGGCCCGCACCACGGGCCCAGCCGCGCGACCTGCGCGGGGTCGCGCGCGTCCAGCACCTCGACCACCAGATCGCGCCCCAGCCGCCGCGCCTCGGCTTCATAGGCTTGCGGATCCTCGCACATGTCGGCCTTGGTCAGCACGATCACCGGCGTGACCCCCGAGGCCCGCGCCAGCGCGAGATAGCGCTCCAGCCGCGCCGGGTTGAAATCGGCGTTGCAGGAACTCACCACGAAGAGCGTGTCCACGTTCGCCGCGATCGCCTGTTCCGCCCGTCCGGTGCCCGCCGCCCGTCGCCGGATCAGGCTCAGCCGCTCCAGCAGCCTGACCGGCCGCCCGGTCGCGCGCTCCACCAGCAGCCAGTCGCCCACGGCCAGCATGTCCGGACTCAGCGACCCCGTCGCCGCCACCCGGCACAGACCCTCCGTCCCGATCGCGTCGACCCCGTTGCGATGCACCGCAGCCACCCGCAGCGGCACGCAGGCACCGATCTCGTCCAGTTCCAGCTGCGCCTGAAAGTGCTGGGACCATCCCAGCGCGCGCAGCGTCGTCGTATCGGTCATTTCTCTCGCCTCGATTCGCGCCACAGGGGGCGCGCAGAACGATCCCGCATGCGGGGCTTCCCGTGGCGGACGAACGAACCGGGCGGTCGGTGAGAGGCGCGCGTCAGATAGGCGCGGGGCCTCGGCGGCCCGCCCGGGGGAATGCAACGGCAGTCATGGACATCCCTCCCTTGCTGGCGGCTCCGAGGCGAGAGGCTGGACGACGACCCAGACGGGACTCGTTGCGGCTGCTTCCTTCCGGACCTGACCGGGTTGGCGAGGCGTCTGCCCGCGCCAACCTCTCACGGCGACATATAGACGCTGCGGGCCGGTCCATCAAGCGGGCCGCGACGGCGTCGGGCAGCGGCGCGCCTCGGGTTCATATTCATGAAACCAAATAGCACCCAAATAGCACCTAAATGACACCTGAATGTCCGGGCCTCAGCCGGGCAGTTCCAGCCCCGCCATCCGCCGCGCGATCGCCGCGAAATCGCCCCCCTCCAGCGCCTCCGCCACGTCCTCTCCGGTCAGCGCCCCGAACTTGAATCCGTGCCCCGAATCCGCCGTCAGCACCACGCCACGCCCCTCCCGGCGCAGCACGAACCGCTCCTCCGGCGCCATGAGGTAATAGGAACAGAGCGGCTCAACCAGCTGGAATTCCTCGATATCCCTGAACCGCCTGCGATAGGCGCCGAGGATCGTCGCCACGTCCTTCTCGGTGACGCCCCGCCCGGCCGCAGGATCGCCCGGCACCGTGTGCAGCCCGTAGCCGAGCTTCATCGGGATGTCCCCCACCAGCGGCATCCCCCAGAGATCGTCGCCAAACCCCATGTCCACCCAGGCCGGCGCCGTGGCCCAGCCCCCCCGCCACCGCTCCGGCGGCCGGACATAGAGCACCACACAGCGATGCGCCCGGAATCCTTCCATGAATTCAGGAACTAAGCGCATCAGTCCCACACCGGCTGCCAGCACGACCACTTCGCCCGAGGCGGTTCCCATCGGCCCCGAAACCGACCCGCCGGCGAAATCCACGCGCTCCACCGGCCACCCCTCGCGGATCGTCACCCCCCGCGCCAGCAGCCACCCGACCAGATCCCGCAGGATCAGATCAGCCAGCAACACCCCGCCTTCATTGGAAAAAAGCCCGTAGCGGACCCCCTCGGTCTCCAGCATCGGCCAGCGCCGCCCGACCTCCTGCGGATCGACGATCTCATGCGCCGCCCCCGCCGCCTCGAAGGCGCGCCGCGACCGCTCGGTCCAGTCCCCCGCCTCCCGGCTGAGCGCCAGAATTCCCCTTTCCACATAATGGCTTCGGCCAATATCCTTCCACAGCGCATCCCACGCCGCAAAGGCCGCCGGCATCCGCGCGGTATAGCCCGGAAAGCCCGCGTAATGCCCACGGATCAACCGATGCCGGTCGAGCGAGGCCGAACCTGCATCGGGCGCGCTGCCCCGTTCGACGATCTCCACGCTCCAGCCCCGACGCACGAGCGCCCGCGCCGTACAGAGCCCGTTGATCCCCGCTCCCACGATCACCGCCTTGGGCATTTCATCCTCCAGCCTGCCGCAGGCAGATTGCGGGAACCGCCGCCATGGGGCAAGGTCGCTTGGTCAACGAACATGGGTCCGGATGCGCGACGCCGAACAGGTCACTTTCGCAGGAGGCACGATCGACCGCGCCGCCTGGCTGCGCGCCGATCCGGCCGCGCTCGAATCGCTGCGCCAGCGGGCGGACGCCGGTGTCCTGCCGGTCTGGCGCGGGAAGCCGCTGGTCGACTTTTCCGACGCGCCGCGGCTCGGCTGGTTACCCCCTGATCACGCCATTTTCTCCGAGAATCAGGGGCTTGAGGTCTTTCTCGGCCTCGAAGGCGCCGCGCCCCGCTTCGCCCGGGACGTCTCGTCCTGGGACGATCCCGCGGCCGACGCACAGCAGCTGGGTCAGTTCCTCGACCAGAGCCGCAACCGTCACCCCGATCTCGCACCCCATCTGCAGTTCGCCGAACTGCGGTCGGTCATGGCCGAACTCGGCTCGGACGAAGCGGGCAACGCCGCCGCCGCGAAGGGTATCATCGCCTGGCACGGAACCCATGGCTACTGCGCGAAATGCGGCGCGGAATCGCGGGTCGACGAAGCCGGATGGCGACGCCTGTGCACGAAATGCGGCGGCCAGCATTTTCCGCGAACCGATCCCGTCGTGATCATGCTGATCACCCACGGCAACTCGGTCCTCATGGGACGCTCGGCGATCTGGCCTGCGGGAATGTACTCGCTTCTCGCCGGCTTCATGGAGCCGGGCGAGTCGATCGAGGCGGCAGTCCGTCGCGAAACGTGGGAGGAAGCCGGAATTCCGGTGGGACCGGTCCGCTACCTGTCGAGCCAGCCCTGGCCGTTCCCCTCGAGCCTGATGATCGGCTGCCAGGGTGAAGCACTGGCGCAGGAAATCCGCCGGGACCCGAACGAACTCGAGGACGCGCGCTGGCTCACGCGGGAAGAGGTTCTCGCAGGACTGACCGGTCAGGACCCGGATATCCGCCCGGCCCGCCCAGGCTCCATCGCTCGCTTCCTGCTCGAGCGATGGCTCGCCGACCGGATCGACTGAAGGACGGAGGTCCTACTCCACCGTGATGGTGATCACCTCGGACATAACAGGCGGATCGTGCGGAATGTGATTATGATCGCCGAGGAGCAGCCACATGGTATGGGTGCCCGGCGGCAGTTCCAGCGTCACCTCCGTCTGACCTCCACCGAAGTGGCGGTGCTGATCGTCGGCCGGCAACGGATTGTCGTAGTCGACGGCGTCAGGCGCCACGTCGATCAGCAGGTGATGGTGGCCGGTGTTCTCCTGCGCGACCCCCGCCGGAGCGACGCCCATACCGCGAAGCCCGAAGACGACGGTCACCGGACTCTCGACCGTCGCGCCGTCGGCCGGACTGACGATATAGGCCGCCGCACCCTCCGGAGCGGCGGAGCGTTCCGCCAGCGCCGTCCCGACGCTCATCGCCGTGACCGCTACAAATGCAAGGCCGCTGAATCGCATCTTTTCCTCCCCTTGGTCCAGGTCGGACCTGGTCGGCCCGATCTATTGTGCGGGTCTAGCGTTCCGTGACCTGCGGTCAATTCCGTTCGCTCTGTGCCAGCCTGTAGGGATGCGCCGGATAGACGCCGAGGATTTGCAGGCGCGTGGTGAAATAGCGCAGTTCTTCCAGCGCGCGTGCGACCGGGGGATCCTCGGGATGCCCTTCGATGTCCGCGTAGAACTGCGTCGCCGTGAAACTACCCCCGACCATGTAGCTTTCGAGCTTGATCATGTTCACACCGTTCGTCGCGAAGCCCCCCATCGCCTTGTAGAGGGCTGCAGGAATGTTGCGGACCCGGAACAGGAACGTCGTGATCATCTTCGGCCCGCGCGCGGCGGGACGTGCCTCGGGCGACATGATCAGGAAGCGGGTGGTGTTGTTGGCCTGATCCTCGATGTGGCGTGCGAGGACCTCCAGACCGTAGATCTTGCCCGCGAACTCGGAGGCGAGCGCAGCAACGGACGGATCCCCCGCCTCGGCGACGATCTTCGCCGATCCGGCAGTGTCTGCCGCCGTCTGCGGGAGGATGCCGTGCTCGCGCAGGAAGGAGCGACATTGCCCGAGAAGCACCGTGTGACTCATGGCGGACTTCACCCCGGCAAAGGTGGCTCCGGGCACTCCGAGGAGATTGATGTGCACCCGGATGAAATGCTCGCCGATGATGTGAAGGCCCGATTCCGGCAGCAGATGATGGATGTCCGCGACCCGGCCGTAGGTCGAGTTCTCAACCGGAAGCATCGCCAGATCGGCCTCGCCGTCCCTGACCGCCGCGATTGCCCCCTCGAACGTGTTGCGCGGAACCACCTCGCAGTCCGGTAGGGACTCGACACAAGCCTGGTGCGAATACGCGCCGAGCATACCCTGGAATGCGATCCTGACGGGCCTTGCGGTCATGAGCGGAATTGTCCTGATGCGTAAAACTGTCGCGGAGCGCGGCGGACCATGGCAGAACGAGTTGGGCGAGGAAAGGGGCAAATCCGCGTCGGACGTGCGCCGACGCTGGCGCGGATGTGAAGACGGAATGCCTGCGCCGGCGGCACCTTCATGCCTTGCGCTTGCGCTGCCGATGCGGCTAGAAGGTGCCCGAATCCGCGGTCCGCACCCGAAAGCGATGGAAGGTGAATTAAAGCATGAATACCATGGAGATCACGAAGTTCGTCGGCGCGATCTGCGGCAGCCTTCTGGTGTTCCTGCTCATCAAGACCGGCGCCGAGAGCATCTACTTCACCAAGGGCGACGTGGTCGCATTCTCCATCGCCGTCGAAGAGGACGGCGGTGATGCGGCGGAACCAGCTCCGGCGGAAGAGATCGACTACGATGCGCTGATGGCCTCGGCCGATGCGGGTGCGGGTGCGAACGTGTTCCGTCGCTGTTCAGCCTGCCACGTGCTCGAGGCCGGCGCCAATCGCGTGGGCCCCTATCTCCACGGAGTCGTCGGTCGCGACATCGCTGCTGCGACGGGCTTCAACTTCTCGGCTGCCCTTTCCGGCATCGAAGGCGTCTGGGACTACGAGCATCTCTTCGCGTTCATTCGCAATCCGCGCGAATACGCTCCGGGTACCGCGATGGCCTTCGCCGGGATCTCGAACCCGCAGGAGATCGCCAATCTGATCGCCTACATGGAAGCCGAGTCGAACTGACCTGCGTCTGTTTCGTCAGGATTTCGCCGCGTCCGGTCACCGGGCGCGGCTTCGCATTTGAGATCGACGCGACGATCACGTCTTGATGACCCCTGCTTCGCCGATGATGCTTTACGGCGGTAGCAACAGCATTACACTCGCCTCCCAAGCGATCCCGTCACAGGAGAGGTCATCCTCATGGAGCCAGCCCGCAGCGTCGCCGTCAGCCGGTCCCGCGGCATCGATGCGCCAGGTCGCGGCAATGCGGTGCTCATGTCGGGCTTTCTGCTCGCAGTGGGATTGCTGAGCATCGGCACTCTCGCGCGGGCCGAGGATGAGAACATCATCGTCTCCCATGGCATATCGACCTTCGGGGACCTGAAGTATCCTGCCGACTTCCCGCATTTCGACTATGTCAATCCCGACGCCCCCAAGGGCGGGGTGATGAGCTTTCGCGGCACTGGGGCGAGCCAGACCTTCGACAGCCTGAACGCCTTCATTCTCCGCGGCGAGCCGGCGCAGGGACTAGGCCTCCTCTACAACAGTCTCCTCGTCGGGACCGCCGACGAGATCGACGCGGCCTACGGTCTGATAGCGGAAAGCATCGAATATCCCGAGGACCGTCGGTGGGTCATCTTCAACATGCGCCCCGAGGCGACCTTCTCGGACGGCGTGCCGATCACCGCGGAGGACGTCGTCTTCACCTACGAGGTGCTGATGGAGAAGGGCGCGCCGTCGTACCGGATCGCGCTCCGGGATGTCGCGAGCGTCGAGGCGATCGACACGCACAGGGTGAGGTTCGACTTCAAGGAGGGCGTGGCGACCCGTGATCTGCCCTCGCTCGTGGGGGGGCTGTCGATCCTGCCGAAACATTACTACGAGGAGGTCGAATTCTCGGAATCGACCCTCGTGCCGCCTGTCGGCTCAGGCGAGTTCGTGGTCGATGCGGTCAGTCCGGGCCGATCGATCCGCTACTGCCGAAACCCCGACTACTGGGGGGCCGAACTGCCGGTGAATGTCGGCGCGCGCAATTTCGACTGCTACGTCTACGAATACTTCGCCGACAACACCGCCGCATTCGAGGCGCTGAAGGTCGGGCAATATCTCTTTCATGAGGAGTTCTTTTCGGCGATCTGGGCGAACGACTACAACTTCCCAGCCCTCACCCGCGGCTGGGTGGTGCAGGAGACCCTGCCCGACCAGCGGCCCTCGGGCACGCAGGGGTTCTGGATGAACCTGAGACGGGAGAACCTCCAGGATCCGCGCGTACGCGAAGCGATCGCCCTGATGTTCAATTTCGAATGGTCGAACCGGACGCTGTTCCACGGCCTCTACGAACGCACCGTCAGTTTCTGGCAGAATTCCCCGATGATGGCGGAGGGCTTGCCGGAGGGGGAGGAACTCGCCTTCCTCGAGGAATTCCGCGACCGGCTGCCGCCGGAGATCTTCACCGAGCCCGCCTACCTGCCGCCGGTCAACTCGGCCGAACGCAACACCGACCGCAGCGCCGTGCGCCGGGCCTCGGCCTTGCTGGACGAGGCGGGCTGGACGGTGGGGCCGGACGGACTGCGCCGGAACGAGGCCGGCAGGACCCTGAGCATCGAATACATCGACGACAACCCCTCGTTCGAGCGCATCGTCAATCCCTACATCCAGAACCTGCGCCAGATCGGCATCGACGCCCGTTACCGGCAGGTCGATGCCGCGCAGATGCAGGAGCGTCAGAAGAACTTCGACTTCGACATCACGCCCGGCCGTTTCGTCATGTCCATGACGCCGTCGATCGAGCTTCGGACATTCTTCGGCTCGGAAGGCGCAAACGCGCAAGGCACCGTGAACCTTTCGGGCATCGCCGATCCGGTGGTGGACGCGATCATCGAGCGCGTCATCGAGAGTGAGACCCGCGACGAGGTCACGGTCCGCGTGCGGGCGCTCGACCGGGTGCTGCGATCGCAACAGATATGGGTGCCGAACTGGAGCAAGGCCGCCTACTGGATCGCCTACTGGGACGTCTTCGGGCGCCCCGAGACTCAACCGCCCTATTCACGTGGCGATACATACTGGTGGTTCGATCAGGCAAAATATGACGCGTTGAAGGCCCAGGGCGCCTTGCGCTGATCCCGGAGACCAAATGGGCGCCTATATCCTTCGTCGGCTCCTGCTGATCGTTCCGACGCTCTTCGGAATCCTGCTGGTCAATTTCGTGCTGGTGCAGTTCATGCCCGGCGGCCCCATCGAGCAGATCATCGCCCAGCTCGAGGGCGAGGCCTCTGCCACCGGGCGCATCACCGGCGGCGGCTCGGAGGTCGCCCAGGCCGGCGGTGCGGGCTCGGGGGGCAGCGAATATCGCGGGGCACAGGGGCTGCCGCCTGAGTTCATTGCCGAACTGGAACGGCAGTTCGGCTTCGACAAGCCCCCGGTCGAACGCTTCCTGCTCATGCTCGGCAACTACCTCACCTTCGACTTCGGCGAGAGCTATTTCCGTTCGATCAGCGTGATCGATCTGGTCCTGGAGAAGATGCCGGTCTCGATCACGCTCGGCCTGTGGTCGACCCTGCTCGCGTATGTCATCTCGATCCCGCTCGGTATCCGCAAGGCGGTACATGACGGGTCGCGCTTCGACACGGCGACGAGTGGCCTGATCATCATCGCCTACGCCATCCCGAGCTTTCTTTTTGCGATCATGCTGCTCGTGCTCTTCGCGGGCGGCTCGTACTGGCGGATCTTCCCGCTGCGCGGACTGACCAGCGACAACTGGGCGGACCTCACCCTCATGGGCAAGATCCTCGACTATTTCTGGCACATCGCGCTGCCGGTCACCGCCTCGACCATCGGCGCGTTCGCGACGTTGACGCTGCTGACCAAGAACTCGTTCCTCGACGAGATCAAGAAGCAGTACGTGATGACGGCCCGGGCCAAGGGACTGCCGGAAAGGCGCGTGCTCTATGGTCATGTCTTCCGCAACGCCATGCTCATCATCATCGCGGGGTTCCCTGCTGTCTTCATCAGCGTCTTCTTCGGGGGATCGCTGATCATCGAGACGATCTTCTCGCTCGACGGACTCGGGCGGCTCGCCTACGAGAGCGCGATCCAGCGGGACTATCCGGTGGTCTTCGGAACGCTCTACGTCTTCGGTCTCATGGGGCTGGTCGTCGGCCTCCTGTCGGACCTGATGTACGTCTGGGTCGACCCCAGAATCGACTTCGAGACGCGCGAGACATGATGCAGCTCACGACCCTCCAGCGGCGCAGATGGAACAACTTCAAGGCAAACCGCCGCGCCTACTGGTCGCTCTGGATCTTTCTCGGCATCTTCACGGTGACGCTCTTCGCGGAGTTCGTCGCCAACGACCGGCCGCTCGTCGTGCGCTTCCAGGACGAGTTCCGCTTCCCCGTGTTCCAGTTCTATTCCGAGGCTGACTTCGGTGGAGAGTTCCAGACACAGGCGGAATATCATTCGCCCGAGGTCCGCTGCCTGATCCGCACCGGCGGCATGGAAGAATGCCTCGACTATCCTGAAGAGATCTACGAGGAAGCTGCGAGCGGTTCCATCGACGGCCGCACGATCGAACAACCCGGCTGGATGCTATGGCCGCTCATCCCCTACAGCTACAACACGATCAACTACGGAGTGCAGACCGCACCCTCGCCACCGGACCGCAACCATTGGCTCGGCACCGATGACCAGACGCGTGACGTGGTCGCGCGTGTCATCTACGGCTTTCGCATATCGGTCCTGTTCGCGCTGGTGGTCGCTGTGATCTCGAGCGCGATCGGGATCGCCGCGGGCGCGGCGCAGGGCTATTTCGGCGGCGCGCTCGACCTGTTCTTCCAGCGGATCGTCGAGATCTGGGTGAACATGCCCAGCCTCTACATCATCATCATCCTGTCGGCGATCTTCACGATGAACTTCTGGCTGCTGACGCTGCTGATCGCCTTCTTCAGCTGGACCTCGCTCGTCGGCGTTGTGCGGGCTGAGTTCCTGCGGGCGCGCAACTTCGAATACGTCCGTGCCGCGCGGGCGCTGGGGGTGAGCGACGTGACAATCATGTTCCGGCATCTCCTGCCGAACGCCATGGTCGCGACCCTTACGCTGATGCCCTTCATCATTACCGGCGCGATTGGCGGGCTGGCCGCGCTCGACTTCCTCGGGCTCGGTCTGCCGCCTTCCTACCCTTCCCTCGGCGAGCTGGCGCTGCAGGGCAAGAACCGGCTAAACGCGCCCTGGCTCGGCTTCACCGCCTTCTTCACCTTCGCCCTGATGCTGTCCCTGCTGGTCTTCGTCTTCGAGGGCGTGCGCGACGCTTTCGACCCGCGGAAGACCTTCCGGTGAGAGACGATACGGTCAAATCCGGCGAGCCGATCCTCTCGGTCCGCGACCTGCAGGTCGACTTCAGCCAGTCGGGCAAGATCACGCCGGCGGTCCGGGGTGTCAGTTTCGATCTGGCCGCGGGAGAGACGCTCGCCATCGTCGGCGAAAGCGGCTCGGGCAAGTCGGTCACCGCGCTCTCGACCGTGCGGCTGCTGCCGGAGAACGCCAAGGTCACGGGACGGGTGCTCTACCGCAACACCGACCTGACCGCGGCGGACGAGCGCACCTTGCGACGGGTGCGCGGCAACGACATCAGCTTCATCTTCCAGGAGCCGATGACCTCCCTCAACCCCCTCCACACCGTCGCGCGCCAACTCGGGGAAAGTCTCGCCCTGCATCAGGCGCTGGTCGGTGCCAAGGCGCGGGATCGGACGGTCGAACTTCTGACCCAGGTCGGCATCCGGGACCCCGAAGAGAGACTGGGCGCCTATCCCCATCAGCTGTCCGGCGGGCAGCGCCAGCGTGTGATGATCGCGATGGCACTGGCGAACAACCCCGACATCCTCATCGCCGACGAGCCCACCACTGCACTCGACGTCACCATCCAGGCGCAGATCCTGACGCTGCTGGCCGAGCAGCAGCGCGCGCGTGGGATGGGAATGCTTTTCATTACCCACAATCTCGGCATCGTGCGGCGGATCGCCGACCGGGTCGCGGTGATGCAGGGTGGCGAGATCGTCGAGACGGGGCGAACCGGGTCGATCTTCGCTGATCCGCAGCATCCCTATACGCGGATGCTTCTGGCAGCCGAGCCGTCGGGCGTGCCCGAGCCGGTGAACAACGGGGCAGAGACAATCGTCGAGACGGATTCGCTTCGCGTGTGGTTTCCGATCAAGCGCGGGCTCCTGCGCCGCACCGTGGGCCACATCAAGGCCGTGAACGGCGCCGACATTGCCATCCGCGCAGGCGAAACCCTTGGCGTGGTCGGCGAGAGCGGGTCGGGCAAGACGACGCTGGCCCTCGCGATCATGCGACTGATCTCGTCCGAGGGCCGCATCGTCTTCCTGGGCCAGGATATCCAGGGCTGGCGGAACAAGCAGCTGCGACGCCTCCGCCGCGACATGCAGATGGTCTTCCAGGACCCTTACGGCTCCCTCAGCCCCCGCATGTCCATCGAGCAGATCGTCGCCGAGGGGCTCGCCATCCACGGCATGGCTTCCGGCGGACGCGAGCGGGTGGCGGAGATCCTGGAAGAGGTGGGTCTCGATCCGGCGATGATGGATCGCTACCCGCACGAATTCTCGGGCGGCCAGCGCCAGCGTATCGCCATCGCGCGGGCAATGATCCTGCGTCCGAAGCTTCTGGTGCTGGACGAGCCGACCTCGGCGCTCGACATGACGGTACAGGTCCAGATCGTCGATCTGCTCCGCAGGCTTCAGAACAAGCATGGGCTCGCATACATCTTCATCAGCCACGACCTGCGCGTCGTGCGCGCGCTGGCGCACAAGGTTGTGGTGATGCGAAACGGCGACATTGTCGAGGCGGGCGACAGTCACACCATCTTCGACGCACCGCGAACCGAATACACGAAGACGCTGATGGCCGCGGCCTTCGACATGGAACTCGAGACGGCCTGACGGGCGTCGGGTATGGGCCGGAAGAACCGGCCCCCCGGCCGCCTCACTGCACGATGAATTCTGCGTGGAGTGCGCCTGCAGCACGGATCGCCTTCAGGATGTCGATCATGTCCTTCGTGGAGACCCCGAGCGCGTTCAGGCCGGCGATGACTTCGGGCAGTGATACCGACGTCTCCACCAACATCAGTCCGGTTCCGGGTGCCTCCTCGATCGAGGCCTCGGTCCGCGGCACGACCACCGTCTCGCCGAGCGCGAAGGGATTGGGCTGGACGGCGAGCGGAGCCTCCTCGACGCGCAGGGTCAGGTTGCCCTGGCTGACCGCCACCCGGCTGATCCGCACATCCTGGCCGAGGATGATCGTGCCGGAACGCTGGTCGACGACGACGCGCGCCCGCGTCGATGTCTGAACCTCTATGTTCTCGATCGTGGCAATCAATTGTGCGGGCGAGGTGACGCCCGAGAGGTTGATCTGAACCGTGCCGGAATCGAGCATCCGCGCCACGTTCCGACCGAGGCGCGCGTTGATTGCACCGGCAACCCGGTCGGCCGTGGTGAAATCCGGATTGCGCAGGGCGAGGCGCATCTCGCGCATCTCTGCGAAGTTGAAGGCGACTTCGCGCTCGATCCGGGCCCCGGCCGGGATCACCCCTGCCGTGGGCACACCCTGCGTGACACTGGCCGCTTCGCCTTCGGCGACGATGCCGCCCGCGATGATCGATCCCTGGGCCACCGCGTAGATCTGCCCGTCCGCGGCATTGAGCGGGGTCATCACCAGAGTGCCACCCATCAGGCTGCGGGCGTCGCCGATTGCCGAGACCGTGACATCGATCTGGCTCCCTGCCCGCGCGAAGGGTGGCAGCGTGGCGGTTACCAGCACGGCGGCGACGTTGCGCGCTCGGATCTGCTCGCCCGTGACGTTCACGCCGAGCCGCTCGAGCAGGTTGAAGATCGCGTCCTCGGTGAAGGGCGAGTTGCGGAGGCTGTCCCCGGTGTTGTTCAGACCCACCACGAGCCCGTAGCCGAGCAGGTCGTTGCCACGGACCCCGTCGAACTCAACGAGGTCCTTTATCCGCGCAGGCGAAGCCACGGCCGGGTTCCAGTATCCGGGGGCGAAGGTCGTCAGTACAAGGCCGAGGAAAAGCGCGATGAGGGGTCGCACATCAGGCTCCTAACGCATGTAGTTCGAGAATCTCAGGGTCGAAAGCCGCGCGGTGATGGTGAAGATCGTGTCGAGTTGGGCCTGCAGGCTCTGATAGGTCGAGGCGGCTTCGTAGGGATCGGTGGCGATGATGTTCGCCCTTGCGAGTTCGTAGGTCTCGCGCTCGGAGCGCCGCTGTGCCCGCGCGGTCTCGATGGTGTACTGCGAGACGCCGACCTGCGACCGGAGCGCGAGGATGCCTTCCTTGGCGTTGAGGAGCTGAGCGCCGCTTTCCCTCAGGACCGCCATCAGCTCGGCGTTGTTGCCCGCGAAGAGGCCGCCGGCGACCACCGCCGCGAGGGCATGGGCCTGCATAACCGCGACAAGCTCGGCCGCGTCCGCTCGCAGGGCATAGTCGAGCCGCACGCCCTCGCCGAGTTCGGCCGGCTGAAGGTCGTCGGTCGAGCCGAGATAGCCGGTGGAGAAGAACTGTCCGGCTGGAGGTGCGAAATAGTTCTCGACCAGCGCGATTGCATCGGACGCATCCGCCGCGCCCGCCACGATCGTTCCGAGTTCCGCGAGGATCGCGTCGCCGACAGCGAGAGCAGGTCCATCGGTGGTGATGCCGGCGAAGAGCGATTGTCCGGTGACGGTGGTGTTGAGTGCGGCCACGGTGTCGATGAAGGCGCGGCGGGCGTCCTGTGCGATCATCATCGACCCGGAATAGTCGCCTATGTTGGTCTTGGTGATCATGTTGATCGAGACTTCCTCGGACCAGCCGAGAATGCGCCCGAGGCTTTCCTGCATGGTGTCGACGCGGAGCGTCGCGATCGCGATCGTCTCCTGGTAGATGGAGTTCTTGCCGAGCATGCGTTCGATCGAGAACAGCCGGGCCAGGTTGCCGTTCGTCGCCTGGAAGCGGTTCGATTTCAGGCCTGTCGTCATTTCGCGTGCTGCCGTGTCAAGCCGATTGCGCGTGTCGAGCACCTGCCGTTGGAGCATGTTGTTCCGAGCCAGCTCCGATCCCCCGTAGACTTTCATGGCTTCAGATCTCCAGAAGCTGCTTCAGCAGCGAGTCGAGCACCGACAGGACGCGGGCGTTCGCGGCGTAGGCCTGTTCCACGACCATCAGATACTGCAGTTCGGCGTCGCTATCGACGCCGGTGGCGTCGACCTCGCGTTCCGAAAGCACCGCCTGCTGGGCAGAGAAGAATGCGCGCTGATCCTCGCTCCGCGCAGACCTTGCGGCGAAGAAGGACGAGATCTCCGCGGCGAAGCCAGCCGACCCGTTCGCAGCCGTCGCCGAGACGAAACCGGCAGGTGGGACACGCGCCTCGCTCATGGCATCGGCCATCGCCTCGAGAAAGGCGCCGAAACCCTGCGGACCCGGCGCGGTGGCGGCGAGGCCATCCCGGAGGCGCCAGGGTTCACCGCCCGCGGTCGGGTCGACGGCGGGATTCAGCGTCAGACGCGAGGCGAGCCCGACAAGCGGGTCTGCCGGGGGCGCGGGCGGCGCCTTGTCGAGGAAGAGCCCCTGGCCCGTCGCATCGAGCGCGCTCGCCGGCATCAGGTCACGGAAACGCTCAATAAGGTCGGCGGCGTATCGGTCGATCTCGCCGTTGAACTCCGGCACCACCCGGTCACGCAATTCGAAGAGCGCGGAGAGAGAGCCTCCGTCCATCAACCCGTTGGCGTTGCCCGTTCCGATGCTGATCGGGACCACGCCGCCGATCGCGTTCTGGTCCTGCGAAAGGCCGCTCAGGGGCGATCCGAGCGCCATGTCGGCGGTGATCACGGCCGGACCCCTGGTGAAATGCAGCTCGAAGACCTTGCCGTCGAGCAACATGCCGCCGTTCTGGGAATAGAGTGCAACCTGGCCGTCTTCGCGCTTGATGGTGCGGACCGGGACGATGGGCGAGATCGCGTCGATCAAGCGACCCCGCTCGTCTTCGAGTGCCGAAGTGTCGAGGCCCTTCACGGTCATCAGCTGGATCTTGCGGTTCACCTCGTCGATCCGGTGGAGGGTGGTGTTCACCGTCTCCACCTGGCGGGCGATCTCGGCGTCCGCCTCGCCGCGCATCTGCATGGTCTCGGATGCGATTCTGTTGACCGACGAGGCGAGCTGCTGCGCGGCATTGACTGCCTCGGACAGCTTTGCAAGCGACTGCGGCGATGCGACCGCCCCGAGGAGCGCGGTTTCGAGTGCGGTCGCCCGCGTCGACAATGCCGCGGGACTTCCCGGCTCACCCACCGCGGCGATCATTCTCGCGTAGGCGGTGGAATAGGTCGCGCTGTTGCCGAGCGACGCATCCATGGCGCGCCGCTCGACGGTCATGTAGGTGTTCTCGGCCCGCACCACGCTGCCGATCCGTACCCCGCTGCCATAGCCGTTCAGCGAGAGCGAGGTCAGGTCGGTGGCCCGACGCGCATACCCCGGCGTCAGCGCGTTCGAGACGTTGTTCGAGATGGTGTCCGCGAGACGCGCGGCCGCGCCGAGGCCGGATCCGGCGTTGTAGATCGCGCTCGAGATGCTCATCGTCTTGTCCTCGGCTTGTCGGGCCGCACGGCCCCCCGGTCAGGCGTCAGCGCTTCAGGTTGGTCGTTTCCTGAAGCATCTCGTCGACGGTCTGGATGATCTTCGCGTTCGACGAATAGGCCCGCTGCGTCTGGATCAGCTGGGTCAGCTCGTTGCCGATGTCGGTCGTCGACTGTTCACGGGCAAAGCCGAGAATGTCACCGACCGGACCCGTACCGGCGTCCCAGAAATAGACCGACCCGCTGGTCGAGCTGATCGCGAAGGCCTGGTTGTCGAGCGCCCTCAGCCCGTTCATGTTCGGGACGTCGGCGACCGGCACCTTGTAAATCACCCGGCTGAAGCCGCTGGAATAGTTCGCATAGAGGAGCCCGTTCTCGTCGATTGTGACGCCCGTGAAGTTGCCCGCGGGCGAGCCGTTCTTGGTCACGCCGACGGGCGAGAAGATCGAGGAGAGCTGACTGAGGAACTGTGGCGCGGCGGAACCCTCGGCCCCGAGCTGGACGCGCACCTCCTGTTCGGCACCGACCGGCCCGAGGGTCATTGCGAACTCGCCGGTCGAGGCATTGTAGGCCGTCGTTCCGGGGATCGCCGGCGGCGCCGGCACGACTGCCGGCAGCGCCGGCCCGGGCGCATCGAAGGCGACGTCCCAGGGCCGGACCTGGGCGATCGAGCCGCCCGAACCGGCCGAACTGTCGAAGAGGATGTTGAACGTGCCCTGAACGTCGCCTGTCTGGTTGTCGGTGATGGTCAGGCGCCAGACGTTCGGCACCGGCTGCGCCGTCGGGGCAGCGCCGTCCGAAACCGGGCGGAACTCGAAGGACATGGTCTGCGAGGCGCCGAGGTTGTCGAAGTATTCGACGGTGATCGGATAGACCACGGTGTCGTCGAACCCGCCCGGCAGCGGCTGGGTGGCGCTGGCGGGAAGATTCGCACTCAGGGTGATGAGCGAGGTGGGTTCGGCCGCCACGGCGGCACGGTTGATCACCACGGGGCGGAGCGCGATCGGCGTGTCGCGGGGCGGCTCGGGCACGATGCCGTTGAGATCGGCGGGCCAGCCCATCAGAACCAGACCGCTGGGCGTGCGCAGCACACCGTTCACGTCCGGCTGGAACGACCCGGTGGACGTGAGCATGAGCGGCAGGTTCGTTTCGCCGGCATTGACGGCGGTGATGCTGGTCACCGGCAGCATGCCACGCCCTGCGATGGCTATGTCGGTGGAATTGTTGGTGCCCACGAAGGCGCCCTTCGCCTCCACGTCGCGGATGCCCGTGGTACGCACGCCGCCCGCTGTATAGGTGCGGACGTTCTCGTTGATCGTCATCGAGGCAAAGTCCATGTCCGCACGCTTGTAGCCGTAGGTCTGCGAATTCGCGATGTTGTCGGAGATCGTCGCCAGCTTGTTGGCATTCGCGTTGAGGCCGGAGAGGCCGGCGTTCATCGAAGAGGAAATGCTCATGTTCGGTCCTTTATCCGTGAGGGACAGGTTGACGGCGATCCTTGGTGCCGCAGGCTTAAGATCCTCCTAAGGCGCCGGAGGTGCCGTCCTTTCAGGGATCGAAGCGCCTGAGCAGCGTGATTTCGATCCGTCGGTTGCGATAATCGGCGGGATCCTCGGCGACCGCAGGGCTTCGGTCGGCCTTGCCGGTGACGCGCGCCATGCGGCCGGCCGTCACGCCGGCGGCGACGAGATGGGAGAGCGTGGCATGGGCGCGGTCCGCCGAGAGCACCCAGGGGTCGTAGGGCAAGGGTCCTGTCGGGGGTGCCGCGAGGTGACCCGTGACAGCGATCGGATTCACCGTATGGCTCAGCACCGCGCCGATCATCGAGATGAGCCGCTCCATCACGGGCATGACCCGCGCGGTCTCGCCTTCGAAGAGGCTCGATCCTTCGATGTCGAACACCTCGATGATCAGGCCCTCGTCGGTGACGCGGGTGCGGATGTGTTTCGTGAGGGGATCGGCTTCCATCGCCTCGCCGCTTCCCCCGAGGAGCTCCGCCTCGATTTCCCAGAAGGTCTGGTCCGTCTCGCCGGCACGCTCCACCAGCTGCATGTCGGAGCGCCGGCCACTTTCATCCTGTGCCAGCGTCTCCTGCGAGAACATGCTGGAGCCGCCGAACGGACCGTCGCCGCCGCCGCGCATCGAATGAATGGGGATCGTCGGACTGAAATAGTCCGCGAGACCCATGCGCTGTTCCTCGGTAGTGACGCTGAGGAGCCAGAGGAGGAGGAAGAACGCCATCATCGCCGTCACGAAATCGGCATAGGCAACCTTCCAGGCACCGCCGTGATGTCCGCCGGCGACGATCTTCTTTCGCTTGATGACGGTCACTTTGGGGGTGTTGCTTTGATCCATCAGGCGTCCTCTCGCTCGCGCTCACGGAACAGCGAAAACCTTAGCCAGCGGTTACCCTCGCCCGGAACCCTTGCCGAAATGTTCAGCGGATTTGCGGCGAATGCCCCTGAACGCCTTCAGGTTTCGGAAACCATCTGCGCCCAGATTGCGCGAGAGCGCCTCGTTGGAGTACAGCCATGGCCGTCGCCGAGACCGTCCTCTCCCGCAAACTCCGCCACGGCGGTGTTGCCCGGTCACCGCTGCCCGATACCGACCTGATCGGCGAAACCTATGCCCGCTTCGTCGAGGATCGCCTGCGACCGATCCTGAAGACCATCATCGGGGCCATGGTGATCGATTGCCGGGTGGCGAAGCTGTCCGATGCCATCGGCACGATCTCGATCCCTGCAATGCTCGGTCTGGTCGAGGTCGAGGAGGCCGACACGCCGGCGCTGCTGAACATCGACAGCGATCTGGCCTATCACCTGATCGACCTCACGCTGGGCGGTGACCCAGCCGCGGCACCGCTTCCGACCACGCGCAGCTTCACCGCGATCGACATGGCGCTCTGCCGGATCCATCTCGAGGCGGTCCTGGCGGGCTTCGGCGATGCGCTCGCGATCAACCTCGGCCGTCCGCTGACCCGCAAGCTCACGATCAAGGACCAGCGGCAGAACATCTCGCAACTGCGGCTGGCGCCCGATTATGTCGACGTACTGGTCATCAGCGTCGGGCTCGACATCGGCGAGGCGGCGCGGACCGGTCAGTTCGACCTGATCCTGCCGCTCTCGACGCTCGACGTGATCCGGGCCGCAATGGAGGTGCCGGACCATGCGGAGGCGAAGACGCGTCCGGACGACCTGTGGAAACTGATGATGCGCCGGGCCGCAGCGACGGCGCCGGTAACCGTCGACGCGGTGCTCGACCGCCAGAGACTGAGCCTCGCGTCGATCCAGCAGCTCCAGACCGGCCAGATCCTCGAGATTCCGGCGAAGTCGCCGCAGGAGGTCCAGCTGACGATCAGCCAGCCCGAGGGCCGCACCGCGGTGATCGCCATCGGCCGGCTCGGTGTCTACGAGGGCAAGAAGGTGCTGAAACTCGTCACACCGCCCGACCCGCGGGTGAAACAGCATGTCGATCGCGCGCTCGACACCTCCGTGAAGCGGACCCTGCCCTCACCGCCCCCCATGCTGTCCGTGGCGCAAGAGGAGCTGCAGCAGCACGCGGATCAGCCCGCGACCTGAGACCAGCACGGGAGGAGATCTCCCGGCATCGGTCTCGCCGCATGGACGGCGCGCGCCACCGCGCGGCTGAGGCAGACCGCTGCCGCATGGCCGATCCGCATCACGTCCATGTCCGGTTCCGGTCCCAACTCGACGGCCCCGGTCGAAACCCCGAAGATCAGGTCCCCGTCGAAGGGTGTATGCGCCGGGTGGATTGCACGGGCGAGCCCGTCCTGGGCCGCCTCGGCCATGCGCCGCGCGCCCGCCTTGTCCAGTCGGACGTCCGTCGCGACGATGGCGATCGTGGTATTGGCGTTGGCCGATAGCGGTCCGGGCTTTCGCGACCGCGGCAGCTCCAGATCGGCTGATCCTCGCGCGGCCGGAAGTCCCCCGAACTCGCCCGCGAATTCGAACGGCGCGGCGAGAAAGCTTCGGCCATCGGGCCCCGTCACACTGCCGAAGGGATTAACCGCGACGAGCGCGCCGACGGTAATCCTTTCGTCGAGGACGAGCGACGCGCTGCCGAGCCCGCCCTTGAGCGTTGCCGTCATCGCCCCGAACCCCGCCCCGGCAGTACCGATCTCGAACGTCTCCGACGCCGCGGAAAGGGCCCTGGCCCCGAGAGCCCGGTAGGGGTTCTCGACCCAGTCCTTGCGGCCGCCATTGCGCAGGTCGAAGAGGATCGCCGCCGGCACGATGGGGACCACCATGTCGCCGACGGGAAAGCCCCGCTGCCGGAGCCTGAGCGCCTCCGTCACCCCCGATGCCGCCTCGAGCCCGAAGGCCGAGCCGCCGGCGAGGACGATTGCGTCCACCTTTCGCACGAGCCGACCGGGTTCCAGGAGGTCGGTTTCCCGTGTGCCCGGCGCTCCGCCCATCACGTCGACGCCCGCGACGAACGGTCGGTCGGCGGTGAGCACCGTCACCCCCGACTTCAGCTCGCTGTCCTCAGCGTTGCCGACAAGGAGCCCGGCCACATCGGTGATGAGGTTCAGTCGGCCGGGGCGCATCATGCCGGTGCGGTACCCGTCGCCGCATGCGATGTCCCCACGCCATCGGCAATCGAATCCCCAATGGGCGCCGGCACGCGGGATCTCGTGCTTTCAACGGGAGTCAAATGCAGCGACCCCCGTCTACCTCGAGGGCAACGCCGGTGATCATGCCGGCCGCGTCCGAGCAGAGGAAGGTGGCAGCATGCCCGAGATCCTGGGGCGTGGAGAACCGTCCGAGGGGAATCGTCGACAAAAACTTCGCCCGCATCTCCGGCGTGTCCTCGCCCAGGAAAGATTTCAGGAGCGGCGTTTCCCCGGCAACCGGGCAGAGCGCGTTGACGCGGATCCCGAACGGCGCCAGCTCGACCGCCATGGCCTTGGTCGCGGTGATCATCCAGCCCTTGGAGGCGTTGTACCAGCTGAGCCGCGCCCGCGGCGAGATACCGGCGGTTGAGGCGATGTTGAGGATCGCGCCCGAACGTCGTGCCTTCATGGCGGGGACGAAATGGCGGGCGGTCAGATAGACCGATTTCGCGTTGACCCGAAGCACCCGGTCGAACTCGTCCTCGGAGATGTCCTCCAGCGGCCCCGGCAGGTGGGTGATACCGGCATTGTTCACGAGGATGTCCGGGGTTCCCAATTCGCCCCGTGCAAAATCGGCGATCCGCGCCGCGCCCGCGTTGGAACCCACGTCCGCAACCACGAAGGCCGCACCGAGCACGTCGGCCATCGCCTCGGCGGCTTCGGCATTGATGTCCGCGATCATCACCCGAGCACCGGCGTCACGGAACGCCCGGGCGATCCCCGCGCCGAAGCCCGAGGCACCGCCGGTCACGAGCGCGGTCTTGTCCTGCAGCTGCATCGTCCTGCCTGTCTTCCTGATCCGGTGAGAGAGTGCAATGCTTCGTGGTGCGGAGCAAGCTCACCGCCGGACCACCGCCGCTTCAACCGTGCCACGCAGCCACGGTCTTCAGCCGGGTGAAGCCGAATAGCGCCTCGAACCCCTTCTCGCGGCCATGCCCGGAATGTCCCGTCCCGCCGAAGGGCAGTTCGACCCCGCCTCCGGCGCCATAGTTGTTGAGAAAGACCTGGCCCGACCGGAGCGCCCGCGAAAGCCGCATCGCCCTGGAGAAATCGCGGGTCCAGACCGAAGCCACCAGACCGTAACGCGTCCCGTTCGCGATCGCGACCGCCTCAGCCTCCGTCTCGAAGGGGATGATCACCTGTACGGGTCCGAAAATCTCCTCCTGCGCAAGCGCGTGATCTGGCGGCACGTCGGCGAAGAGTGTCGGGGCGACATAGTGGCCGGCGGCGGGCGTGTCCGGGACGATCTGCCCCCGCGCGACGAGACCCAGATCACTGCCGCGCGCCAGATAACCTTCGACACCCGACTTCGAGCGGGCCGAGATCAGCGGACCGACGTCGAGGTCGTCGATCGCCCGCCCGACCCGCAGCGCTGCGTAATGCCCGGCCATTCGCTCCACGACCTCGCGATAGACTGGTTGCTCCACCAGAATGCGCGAAGCCGCAGAACAGGTCTGCCCGGCGTTCTGCACGCCCGGCCGGACCAGCATCGGCAGCGCCGCATCGAGATCGGCATCGGCGAAAACGAGTTGCGGCGACTTGCCCCCGAGTTCAAGCGTGACCGGCACAAGGTTTTCGGCGGCGATCCGCTGGATCGAGCGGCCGACCGGGACGGACCCGGTAAACGACAGGTGCGCAACCCCGGGATGGCTCGCCAGCGCAATGCCGGCCTCCTGACCGAGACCGGGGACCACGTTGAGGGCACCCGCCGGCAACCCTGCCTCCTGCGCAAGCGCGGCGAAGGCGAGCGCGGTGAGGCTCGCATTCTCCGCCGGCTTCAGCACGCAGGCATTGCCCGCGGCCAGCGCCGCCACGACCGATCGCCCGATGATCTGCATCGGGTAGTTCCACGGAATGATATGGCCGGTGACGCCATGGGCTTCGCGCAGGGTGAAGACCGTGTAACCCGCAGCATAGGGAATGGTCTCGCCCATGAACTTGTCGGCGGCACCGCCGTAGAACTCGAGGTAGCGCGCGAGCGCCGCCGCGTCCGCCCGCGACTGGGAGAGCGGCTTGCCAACGTCGCGCGTCTCGAGCCGCGCGAGATCCTCGGCCCGGGCCTCGACCAGCCGGCCGATGCGGGCGAGGATGCGTCCCCGTTCAGCCGCCGTGAGTCGGCCCCAATCGGACGCTAGGGCCCGCTCCGCAGCGGCGACGGCGGAAGCGATCTCGGCCGTACCGCCTCGGGCGATGCGGGCGAAGACCGCTCCTTCGGAGGGGTCCTCGACCGGGAGCGCATCACGGGTGGCGATCCAGTCTCCGCCGATCAGGCAGCGTTCGGGAGGGTTGAAGTCGGGGATCATGCGAACCACTCCAGGCTCGGCGCAGCTTCCAGAAGCGCGCGGGTATACGGGTGGCGGGGGGCATCGAAGACCACCTCGGTCGGGCCGGCCTCGACGATCTCGCCGTCCTTCATCACCATCACCCGGTCGGTGATGGCGCGTACCACGGTGAGGTCGTGGCTGATGAAGAGATAGCTGAGGCCGAATTCGTCCGAAAGATCGGCGAGAAGGTCGAGTATCTGGGCGCGGATCGACACGTCGAGCGCCGAGACCGCCTCGTCGAGCACGATCAGGGCCGGACGGATGATCAGGGCGCGGGCGATGGCGATCCTTTGGCGCTGGCCGCCGGAGAACTCGTGGATGAACTTGTCCGCGTCGCTGGGTGCCATTCCGACCGCATCCAGCGCACCCTCCACGGCCCGCCGGCGCGCGGCGCCCCTGGGCGCGTCGTCGAGCAGATGGAAGGGTTCGCTCACGAGGCGGGACACGCGGTGCCGGGGATTGAAGCTGCCATAGGGGTCTTGGAACACCGCCTGGACCTTGGCACGCAATCGCGCCGACATGGCGCGCGAGGCGTGGACTTCCTCGCCGTCGAGGATCACGCGCCCGGCCTGGACCGGGTCGAGGCCGAGGATCGCGCGCGTCAGGGTCGACTTGCCGCAACCCGACTCACCGACGAGGCCTAGGCTCTCCCCCCGATGGAGGTCGAAGCTCACCCCCTTCACGGCGCGAAAGGTCTCGTGCCGGGTGAAGAGGCCCTTGCGGGGCAGCGGGTATTCGCGAACCACCCCCTCGACCTTCAACAGCGGCTCGCGGGTCGTCCGTCGCTGGCGGTCGGGCTGGTGGGCCGAGGCGGCGAACAGCGCCCGGGTGTAGGGATGACGCATGTGGGCGAGCACGTCGCGGGTGGCACCGGCCTCGACCACGCGACCCGTGTTCATGATCGCCAGATGATCGGCCATGTCCGCGACGACCGCCAGATCATGGGTGATCAGGATAAGTCCCATGCCCTGTTCGACCACCAGTCCCTTGAGCAGGTCGAGGATCTGGGCCTGGGTCGTGACGTCGAGCGCTGTGGTGGGCTCGTCGGCGACGAGGAGCTTTGGCCGGAGTGCTACGGCCATGGCGATGACGACCCGCTGGCGTTGGCCTCCGGACAACTCGTGCGGATAGCGGCCGAGCGGGAAGTCGCGCGCGGGCAAGCCCACCCTGTCGAGGGTCTCCCGGGCGGTCGCCATGGCCTCGGAGCGGCTGACACGCGTGTGGATGCGGACGGTTTCCGCCACCTGATCCCCGATGGTCTGTAGCGGATTGAGCGCGGTCATCGGCTCCTGAAAGACCATGCCGATGTCGCGGCCGCGGACCCGGCACATCTCGGACTCGGATTTCGCGAGGAGATCGGCGTGGTCGAGATCGATCCGGCCGGAAACCTTCGATCCGCCCGGAAGCAGGCCCATTATGGCGAGCGCGGTCATCGACTTGCCCGAGCCGCTCTCTCCGATCACACCGAGGATCTCGCCGCCATGGACCGTCATGGCGACGTCGCGCAGGATCGGCGTTCCGTGGATGTCGAGGTTCAGCCCCTCGATGCGCAGAAGGCTCATGCACGGCTCCGCCGGATGCGCGGATCGAGCAGGTCGCGGAGCCCGTCACCCATGAGGTTGAGGCCGAGCACCGTCAGGACGATGGCGAAGCCGGGGAAGAGCGCCAGCCAGGGCGCGAACGCGATCATGGTCTGGCTCTCGGCAAGCATTCGGCCCCAGGACGGCGTCGGGGGCTGGGCGCCGAGCCCGACATAGGAGAGGCCTGCCTCGGCGAGAATGCCGAGGGAGAACTGGATGGTGCCCTGCACGATCAGGAGATTGGTGATGTTGGGCAGGATGTGCTCGACGGAGATGCGGGTCGCCCCCTTCCCCGCGAGCCGGGCCGCGAGGACGAAATCCCGGGTCCAGAGGCTGAGCGCCGCACCCCGGCTGAGGCGGGCGAAGACGGGTACGTTGAAGATGCCGATAGCGATGATCGCGTTGATCGCCGAGGGTCCGAAGACTGCGGTGATCATGATGGCGATCAGAAGCGCAGGGAAGGCGAAGACGAGATCGTTGCCCCGCATGATGATCTCGTCGAGCCAACTGCCGCGACGGGCGGCGGCGGCCAGGCCCAGAGGCACCCCGAGGCCCATGCCGATGCCGACGGCGACCAGCGCCACCGCGATCGACACGCGGGCGCCGACCATGATCATGGAGAAGACGTCCCGGCCGAAGTGGTCGGTTCCGAACCAGTGTTCGGCCGAGGGCGGCTGCAGCCGGCGGGCGATCTCCAGCGCCGTGACGTCGTAGGGCGTCCAGACGAAGGAAACGACGGCGGCAACGGCGAATACGGAGGCGATCAGCGCCCCAAGCCAGAGCGCCCGCATCAGGCCCGCCGGCGCAGGCGCGGATCGACCGCCGCATAGGCGAGATCGACGGCGAAGGTCACGAGGATCACCGCAAAGACCAGGAGCATCACGACCGACTCGACCACGATCAGGTCGCGCTGGCTGATCGCCTGGAAGACGAGGCGGCCGAGCCCCGGCAGGAAGAAGACGTTCTCGATGATGATCGCGCCGGCCAGCAGAAAGCTGAACTGCAGCCCGATGATCGTCAGGACCGGGATCAGCGCGTTCCGGAGCGCGTGCCGCCAGAGGGCCTGGCCGCGGGTCAGACCCTTGGCGCGGGCCGTACGCATGAAATCCTCGCCGAGCGTGTCGAGGATCGAGGACCGCATCACCCGCGAGAGGATCGACGCCTGCGGAAGGGCGAGCGCGATCGCGGGCAGGGTCAGGGCCTTTATTCCGGCCCAGAACCCGGCGTCCCAGCCTGGAAATCCGCCGGCGGAGAACCATCGCAGGTTCACAGCGAAGATCAGGACGAGGATCATAGCGAACCAGAAGTTCGGCACGGCGACGCCGAGCTGTGTCGCGCCCATCACGCCGATATCGGTCGCCGAGCCGCGATGGGTCGCAGCCCAGATGCCGACCGGAAACGCGATGAGTGTCGAGAGCGCGAGCGCGTAGATCGCGAGCGGCAGGGACACCCACATGCGTTCGACGATCATCTGCGCGATGGGGGTGCGATAGGTGTAGGACGTGCCGAAGTCGCCGACCAGCATGCCGCCGACCCAGGTGAAGTACCGTTCCACCGGCCCGGCATCGAGACCGAGCTGGCTGCGCAGCGCGGCCACGGTCTCGGGGCTGGCATTCATGCCCAGCATGTAGGCCGCGGGATCGCCGGGCACGACCTCGATCGCGACGAAGATCACGAGGCTCGCGACCACGAGGCTGAGCCCCAGTGAGATCAGGCGTTTGACGAGGTAGCGCAGCAACTGTGAGGGAATCCTTTCGGCATTGCCGAAAGACTAAGGCGACGGCGCGGCGGTTTCCAGTCGCGCCGTCGCGGAAGCCCCTACTGCCGCCAGCCGGCGGCGCGGGCGGCCGCCTCTTCCTCGGCGGTCAGGACCATTCCCGCACCGATCTCGTCGAGGAGTTGCTCGATCGCGCGCGAACCGGCGCCGCCGGCCGGGCGATAGCCGCCGTCGCCACCATCGGCCTCGGCGGTCTGATGCACCACGATCTCGACGTTCCACCCTTCGGCAGCCCGGCAGGCGACGGCATGGTCGAAGCCTTCGTCGGGGGCTGCCGACACCTGGAACTCCCGGCAGTAGCCGCCGCGGCTGTCCTGAAAGCTCGCCATCATGGCGAGTTGACGCCCGTCGGCCAGTTGGCGCGTCGTGCCGCTGTCGAGGGCGTCGAGCGCGGCCTCGATGGCCCCGCCCTGCCCCACGCGGCCGGCCACCAGCGGCGCTTCCGCGGTCTCGCGCGGGCCGAGGCTGAGCATGACCAAGACGCTCGCCGCAGCCGCCAGCGCCGCCGTCACGATGGGCAGCGCCGCCCGGCGCACGAACGGCACGACCGTCCCACCTGCGGCCACGGCCGGGATGGTGGAATGGGGCAGGATGAGATCGCGGAACCGGTCCGGGACCGGCTCGTCCATCGGGGCGGCATAGGCCTTGCCGAGAAGCTCGTTCGCGCGCATCGCCGCATCGACCCAGGCCTGATCCTCCGGGCAGTCGGCGAGATGCATGACGACGCGTGCGGCCTCCTCCGGTCCGAGTTCACCGTCGACGAAGGCAGCAAGGGTCTCGATGTCCACACGCTTCCGCATCACTGCACCCGCCCTTCACCGCCCACCAGGGGCAACAGATTCTCCCTCGCCCGGGACAGCCGGCTCATGATCGTGCCGACGGGCACGTCGAGCACCTCCGCCGCCTCGCGGTAGCTCAACCCCTCGATCGCGACGAGGGACAGCACGGTCCGCTGCGCCTCGGGCAGGGTTTCCATCGCGGCCCGGACCTGTCCCAGCATCAGCCGGTCTTCCGGCAGCCGGGCGGAGCGTCCGGCGTCGGAGAGACCGGCCTCCTCGGGGTCCACCGCGACGCCGCGAACCGTGCCGCGGCGCCGGTCGTCGAGCCACAGGTTCTGGATGATCCGGTAGAGCCAGCTGTCCATCCGCGTGCCGACCCGGAAGCTTTCCTGATTGAGCAGCGCGCGTTCGCAGGCGGCCTGCACGAGGTCGTCGGCATCGGCCTGGCTGTTGGTCAGGCTGTAGGCGAAGCGCCGGAGCCGTGGCACGAGCTTCACCAGATCACTTCGGAATTCCTGGGTCACGCCAATCCCTTCCACCGTCGTCGCATTGATAACGGATGCGACCACGGTTTATTCCCCGTTCGCCGACGGAATAGTGCGGCGAGCCGATCCGTTAGTCGAACGGACCCCGAGGAGACAGCCGCAATGCCGATCTGCCGAACCGCAATCTTCGTCCTCTGCCTGATGTTCGGTCTCGGTGTCGGGCTGGCGCCTCGGCAGTTCTCCGCCGACCTGACCCTCTCGGCCGCGCTGGCCGACGATGACGACGACGACGGGGGAGGCGGAGGCGGGGGCGGAAGCGACGACGATGACGACGGGGGCGGAGCCGGCGGCGGCGGCTCTGGTGGTGGAGTCGGCGGCGGGGGCAACGACGACGACGATGACGACGGAAATGGCGGCAGGAATGACGACGACGATGACGACGGGCGCAGGAGCGGCGGGAGCGGGACGTCCGGGGGCGCCCGCACCGGCGCGCTGGAACGATTCGCGATGCCGCGGGCCGAGACCGACGTCGCCCGGCAGGCCGAGATCTCGGGCACCGGGCTGACCTCCGGCGATCTGGCGAGCCTGCGCGGCCGCGGCTTTCAGGTCATCCGCAGCCAGCAGCTCGCGACCTTCGGAAACACCGAGGCGGTCCGGCTGCGCACGCCACCGGATCTCGCGCCGAACCAGGCGCTGCAGGTCGCCCGGCAGATCGCGCCCGGCGCGGTCTTCGACTTCTCGCATCTCTTCCGGCCCGGACAGGGAAGCCCGATCTATGCGCGGGAGATGGTCCGGATCAGCGGAACGCCGGGCTGTGGCCGCAACCTGAGGATCGGGCTGGTCGACACCGCGGTGGCACGGCACGCCTCGCTCTCGAACGCGCGGATCACGCGGCGCTCGTTCTCTGACGGGCGCGACGACGCGCGCCACGGTACCGCGGTCGCGAGCCTTCTCGTCGGGCGGGACCCGGCCGGGACAGTCGCGCTCGACGGGGTGCAGCTTTTCTCGGCCAGCGTCTTTTCGGTCGAGGGCCGGGCGCTGAACGCAGATGCCGTCGACATCGTCGCGGCGCTGGACTGGCTGGCGGGACAGCAGGTCCGCGTGGTCAACGTGTCGATCACGGGGCCAGCGAACGCGCTTCTGGCGAGCGCGGTGAGCGAGGCCGCGCGCCGCGGGATGATCATCGTGGCCGCAGGCGGCAATGGCGACGCCGGCGGCGCGCCCCGCTATCCGGCGGCCTATCCGGAAGTGATCGCGGTCTCGGCGATCGACCAGCGCGGGCGGCCCTATGCCTTCAACACCCGCGGAAACTTCATCGACGTGGCCGCCCCGGGCGTGGATGTCTGGGCGGCAAATGCGCGGGGCGGTGGCGGGCTCTGGTCCGGCACCAGCTTTGCCGCGCCCTTCGCAACAGTTGCCGTCGCCAAGGGTGTGCAACGTGGCGAGGTTCGCAACGTGAACGACGCACGTCGGATGCTCGCCCGGACCGCGCGCGACCTCGGGCCGCGCGGCAAGGACCCGGTCTTCGGCTACGGACTGGTGCAGAGCGCAGGCTGCTGAGCCTTCAGGGCTCGCGGCGGGCTTCGAACGGCGTGGTGAGCGGCAGGACCCAGGGGTCCGGGCGGAAGAGTGCCAGGCGCGCCTCGGTCAGGTCGACCGAGGGGTCGACATAGGGCTGATAGGCCCTTCCGTTCAACGACTTCCATACATGGGCATAGACCGCGACGTCGCCGTGGCCCTCGGCCTGCCAGACCGATTCCAGATGCTGCGCGAACTGGAGGATCATGTCCGAGCGCGTGAGCATCGCGCCCGTCTGGCGGGCCGTCAGGAAGTCGCGCGGGTCGACGATCCAGACCGTTCCATCCCGGGCCTGCACCACGAATTCGCCGTAGGCGTCGCGGTCGTAGAGCCGCATGCGCCAGGCGAAACGGTGGCCGTCGTCCGACCATCGCACCTCGGTCGGGAAGGCGAGCGAGCGCAGCGGGAGGGCGATCTGGACGGCGATCCAGAGGGCTGCCGCCCCGAGCGGCAGGAGGGCGAGCGGACGGCCGGGTGGCAGCGGGGTTTCCCGGACGGGCGCCATCGGTTCGAACCGGGCCAGCGACCAGCGGGCGAGGCGTTGCGGCCAGTCGGGCGGGAAGAAGATCAGGGTCGCGGCGATCGTCAGCCACGGAAAGATGCCGATATTGAAGAAATAGGCGTTCAGGAGGTGGAAGACGCAGTAGAGCAGGAAGACCGGGAGGCGGGTCCGCTCCCAGAGCAGGAGCGGCGCGCCGACGATATGCAGCACGATCGCGCCCCAGGCGCCGGCGAGGATGACCCAGTCGTGCTGGAAGAGCCCGCCGAAGGGGATGTCGTCGGCCTGGGCGCGCAGCCAGAGGCCGAGCGGCTCGCCCTTCAGCCAGTCCTCGGAGATTTTCACGAGGCCGGCGAAGATCAGGACGATCTCGACTTGCGCCCGCAGGAGGAAGACCGAGACGGCCGGGATGTGGGGGATGCGGGCGACGAGGCCGAGGCGGGCGTCGAGGGAGAAGGCGCGGTGGGCCGGCAGGAAGCAGAGGAGGACGGCGAAGAGAAGGACGAGGTAGAAGTGATTGAGATACTGGGCTTTGTCGAGAAGGAAGAAGTAGCCGAAGACCACGGTGAAGCCCACGATTGCCACACGGTAGAAGAGGCCGAGTGCCACCATCAGGGCGAAGACGCCGACGAGGCCCCAGGCGACATGGATCCAGGGCTCGGGCAGCGGGCGGACCCAGCCGAAGCCACTGTAAGTGAAGAAGAATTCCGGCTCTACATAGTAGCGGCGGATGCGGTCGTACTGGACGAATCGCAGGACGTCCCAGACCATCAGCGCACCGAAGAGGATCCGGAACGCGGCGAGGGACTGGATGCTGACCGGGGCACCGAGGCGGGTGCGGAGCGTCAAGAGATGCGAAACCATCGGCTGGGGATAGCGTAAACCCTTTTGCAGGAAAACGGCCGAGGGTCGGCGCCAATTCCGTTACCGGAAGGTGAATTCCGCCTGCCGCGTCAACGAAGTCTTCGCAATCGGGGCGGTTTCGCGCGTGGACGGGCCGGGGCGGTGGCGGGGGTGGTGAAGTTTCGCTTTACGTGGCGGGAAAACTGCCCTGTCCTGCCCGCGATCCGGTGTCGTCGGCGGGTTCAGGGGAATCGCCGGGGCATCGCGCCGCTGGATGAGGAATAGCACGAATGGGTTCACGGATCGTGATTCTGGGGGTCTTCGTGGCGGATACGGCCTATCGCGCCGACCGGCCGCCGCGCATGGGCGAGACGATCCTCGGCCGGAGCTTCGCGCTCGGCCCCGGGGGCAAGGGCTCGAACCAGGCGGTGGCGGCGGCGCGGGCGGGCGGGGACGTCCATTTCGTGACCAAGCTCGGGCAGGACACCTTCGCCGACATGGCGCTGAAGACCTGGGCCGAGGCGGGCGTGACGCCCGCGATCACCCAGCATGCCGACAGCTATACCGGAGCGGCCTACATCTTCGTCGAGGAGGCCACGGGCAACAACGCGATCATCATCTGCCCCGGGGTCGCCGGCACGATCTCGTCCGAGGACGTGATGGCCCGGGCTGATCTGATAGCCAGTTCAGGGGTTTTCGTCACGCAGCTCGAGCAGCCGATGGAGGCGGCGATGACCGCGCTGCGGCTTGCGGGGGGCATCCGCATCCTCAACCCCGCGCCGGCGGCGGCGCTGCCCGAGGGGATCCTGGCGCTCTGCGACTTCGTCACGCCGAACGAGAGCGAGACCGAGGCGCTGACCGGGCTGCCGGTCAACTCGCTCGCCGAGGCGGAGACCGCGGCGAAGGCGCTGCTGGCGAAGGGCGCGCGGGCCGCGGTGATCACGCTGGGCGAGCGCGGCGCGCTCTATCACGATGGGAGCCGGACGGTGCATGCCCCTGTATTCAATGCGGGAAAGGTGGTCGAGACCACCGGCGCGGGCGATGCGTTCAACGGCGGATTCGCCGCAGCGCTGGCCGAGGGGATGGACCCGGTGGAGGCGGTGCGCTTCGGCTGCGCAACGGCCTCGATCTCGGTGACGCGGCCCGGAACCGCGCCCTCGATGCCGGATCGTGAAGAAATCCTTGCGCTGCTGAAACAGGCGGGCTGAGGGCCTTTCCGGCGGGCTTCGGCGGCGATTCCGGCAGGTGATATTTGGGTGCTATTTGGGTGCTATTTCGGTCCCCCGGGCGGGAGGGCCGCCGGCAACCCTTCTGAAAGGCGCGTCAAGCCTTTCGCAACACATCGCCCGGGGCGCGACGGGCCCGGCGGGACGGGCGATCAGGCCGGAACGAAGGTGAGCCGGATCGCCTCGGCGCCGATCCGGTCGCTCGCCACGAGGCGGAGCGGCGGCCGGGGGCCGGCGAAGAACGGCGTGCCCCGGCCGAGCACGACGGGGTGGAAGTAGAGCCGGTATTCGTCGACGAGACCGTGCTCGGCGAGGCCGTGTGCGAGCTGCGGTCCGGCGACGGCGACCTCGCCCGAAAGCTGCGCCTTGAGGTCCGCGAGCGCCGGCTCGAGTTCCGGGACGAGGGTGGCGTTGGGCCCGACGGCGGTCAGGGTCCGGGACACGACCCATTTCGGCATGCGCCGCCATGCCGCGGCGAAGGCTCGCTCGTCGGGGGTCCATTCGGGGCGATCGTCGTCCCAGTAGCGCATGATCTCGTAGATGCGGCGGCCGTAGATGCTGGCCGCAAGCCCGCGCACCACGTCGATCCAGTGGCGGAAGAGCGCCGGATCGGGCGCGAATTCCTGATGGTCGACATAGCCGTCGAGCGACAGGTTCATGGCAAAGACGAATTTCGCCATGGCGCGGGGTCTCCTTCGCCGGGCCGGGGCGGATTCAGGCCGCCTCGAAGCGCCAGGTTACGGGGGTTTCGGGGCGGTAATGGCAGAAGGTGCCGGTGCGGAGCGGGTTGGCGAGGTGGCGGCCGAGCGCGGGATGGGCGGCCTCGATGCGGCGCTGGGCGTGGCGGATGCGCCAGGTCACGGCGGTGCGGGCCTTTTCGCTGAGATCGCCGAGCCGCCGGCCGCGGCCGCCGAGCCCGAGCGCGCGGGAGAGCGTCTCGACGAGCGCGTCCATCTCGGTCCGCAGGCGCTCCGCCCGGCCGAGGTCGTTCATGTCCTCGGCCTCGGCGAGGTCCTCCTGCAGGTCGCGGATGCGGGTCCGCAGCGCGGTGCGTGCCCGTTCGTCGAGAACCGCGTCGCCCGGCCCCTCGGCCTCGCGCTCGGCGAGGTCGAGGCAGTGCACCTCCTCGCCGGGACGCTCCAGCAGGCGGCGGATGTCGTGCAGGCCCTTCAGGTCGGGCAGGATCGCGCGCGCGCCGCCGAATTCCGCGATCCAGCCCTCGCCCATCGGCGCGAGGAGGGCGGCGTCGGCGGCCGGGGCAGCGGCCTCGGGCGCAACCTCCGGCACCGCGTCGAGCAGACGGAGCCCTTCGGTCAGGAAGGCGATGTCCTCCGGTCGGCGGAAGGGGTTGATGTCGAAGAGCCAGTTCGCGGGGGCGCCGGGCGCGACCTCGCCCCCGAAGGTGATCTTGGCGCGGGACTCGGCGGGGTAGCGGTCGAGCTCGGACCGCGCCTCGTCCATGCGGCCGAGATGGGCGGCAGCGAAGGCGCAGTAGGCCGGCGCGTCGACGAAGGGCAGCGCGTCGGAACGGGCGCGGAAGGCGAGCGCGCCCTCAAGGTCGCGGGCGAAGATCCGGACGAAGGCGGCCAGCGCGAAATAGTGGTTGGGGTGGTAGGGGTTGAGCCGCATCGCCCGGTCGACGTGTTCGACCGCGGCCTCGGGACGGCCGAGATAGACCTCGAGCGTGGCGGCCTGCACGAGAAGCTCCGCATCGTTGGGGCAGAGCGCGAGGGCGCGGTCGAGATACCAGGCGGCCTGTTCCCAGGCACGGCGGTAGAGCGCGACCTTGGCGATGACGAGATGCACCATCGCGTCGCTGTCGTCGAGTTCGAGCGCGCGGCAGGCGTGCCGGTAGGCCCGCCGGCTCGCCTCCTCGAACCGGTCCCAGAACTGGCAGCTCCATTCGTTGAACCAGCTGAGCGCGAGGCCGGAATGGGCGCGGGCATGGAGCGGGTCGATGGCGAGGGCCTGCTCGAAGAGGGTGCGGGCGGCCTCGTCGGCCTCGAGCGTGCCCTCGCGCAGGCGGGCGAGGCCGCGGAGGGTGAGATCGTAGGCGGCGAGGCTCGCCGCGGGCCGGCGGCGCGCCCCGGCGAGAGCCGCCTCCTCGAGCCGGGCGTTGAGCGTGGCGGCGATCCGGGCGAGCACGATCTGTTCCAGCGCCTGCGGGTCGTCGGCGGGCATGTCCATGCGCTCGCTCCAGAGCTGGGTGGCGCTGCGGGCGTAGGAGAGCGCGGCCGAGAGCTGGAGCCTGTCGCCGCCGCGGCGCAGCCGGCCGCGCATCACGTGGCTCGCGCCGAGGCGTCCGGCGATCTCGGGATCGGGGAGGTCGGCGACGAAGGCGACGGAGGCCGGCGAGATCACCCTGAGGCTGCGGAAGCGGGTGAGTTCCCCGCAGATGTCCTCGTGCAGACCCGCAGCGAGAAGGCCGTCGTCGCCCGTGGCGGCGAAGGGGAGCACGGCCAGTACCGGCCGGCCTGCGCCGATGTCGCGCCCGCCGCCCATGTCCCGTCCACCAGCTTCCTGACGGTCGAGGGATACACCCGAACGGGTCGTGAGGGAACCCGCCTCACGGCGTGAGGGGCGGCCTCACGCCCTCCGTGACGTCAACCATGAAGGCGGGCCATGGGCCCGGGAAAGGAAGAGCGATGAGGACCGACATTCACGGCCTGGCGCTGAGCGGGGCGAACGAGGCTGCGATCGGGCAGTACGAGGCGGCAGTGGCCGAGCTGCAGTGCTATCGCGGCGATCCGGTGGCGGGCGCCGACGCGGCGCTGGCACTGGCGCCGGATTTCACCATGGCCCATGTGCTGAAGGGCTGGCTGCACCTGCCCGGCACCGAGCCGGGCGAGCTCGCGGTGGCGCGGGACGCTCATGCGGCGGCGGCGCGCACGGCGGGCACGACGCGGGAGAAGGGCCATGTCGCGGCGCTCGGCCATCTGGTCGAGGGGCGCTGGCACGCGGCGGGCCGGGTGCTCGAGGACGTGACGATCGAGGCGCCGCGCGATGCGCTGGGCTTGCTCGCGGGGCACCAGATCGACTTCTTCACCGGGCATTCGCGGATGCTGCGCGACCGGATCGCGCGCGCCCTGCCCCACCGGGATCCGGCGATGCCCGGCTATCACTCGGTGCTGGGCATGCATGCCTTCGGGCTGGAGGAGACCGGGGATTATGCGCGGGCCGAGGCGGCCGGGCGGCGGGGCGTGGAGATCGAGCCGCGGGACGGCTGGTCGCAGCATGCGGTGGCGCATGTGATGGAGATGCAGAACCGGTCCGAGGAGGGGATCGCCTGGATGCGGGCGAACGACGCCTGGGCGGGGGACAGCTTCTTCCAGGTGCACAACTGGTGGCACCTTGCGCTCTATCACCTGGAGATCGGCGACACCGGCGCGGTGCTCGGGCTCTTCGACAACGAGATCGGCGGCGGGCAGTCGGGCGTGGTGATGGACATGGTGGATGCCTCGGCGCTCTTGTGGCGGCTGATGCTGCGCGGGGTGGACGTCGGGAATCGGTGGGAGGCGGTGGCGGACGGCTGGGCGCCGATCGCGACCGCGGGGGCCTATGCGTTCAACGACGCCCATGCGGTGATGGCCTTCGTCGGCGCGGGGCGACGGTCGGCGGCCGAGGCGGTGCTGGCGGCGCAGAAGGCGGCGATGGCGCGGGCCGACGACAACGCGCGGTTCACCGCGGAGGTCGGCCATGCGGTGACGCGGGCGCTGATCGAGGCGGCGCTGCGCGCGGGCAATGCGGCGCTGTCTGCCGCGCTGGCGGCGGAGCGGTTCGACCGGCGGCACGAGAGCCCGCTGAGCGCGCTCTTCGTGCGGCGGGCGGCGGGCGGCGGGGTTGAAGGCGGCGGCCTGAGATGCGGATGGAGGAGAGAGGATCATGTCACTCGATTTCGGAGCGGGGCCCCTGCCCCGCGAGCTGTCCCCGGGCGGGGACCTGTCCGGGCGCGACGCGGTGGTCGCGCTCATGGTCGCGGCCTTTGCCGGCGACCCCGCGGTCCGCGCGCTCTATCCCGGCGAGGAGGAGTTCCGCCGGCACTTCCCCGACTTCCTGAACGCCTTCGGCGGGAAGGCGTTCGCGGCGGGGACGGTGGACGTCGACCCCTTCGGGCGCGGCGCGGCGCTGTGGTTCCCGCCGGGGGTGGCGCCGGACGAGGCGGCGATC